>JBAZZC010000012.1:0-8812 GCA_041658985.1 Minisyncoccota bacterium | reverse complement strand
ACAAGCTGGCCACGAAACCGCAGGAGCGCGTGATCGAACGCATCGTCACCGAACGGATCATCGAACGGCCGGCGCCCTGTGTTCGCCCGACCAAGTCCGACAAGAGTTACATGCTCGGATTCGGAGCGGAATGGGCTGCCGTATCAGGTGGTGAACCTACGTTGGTCCCGTCTGTTTCCTTCGGGATTCGGAGCGGGCGCAACTTCATCTCCGGTACCCTCGGCTACGGTAGCTTCGGTTCTGAGCACTTCGGCTCAGCCGAGCAAACCGTCGAACAGAAGCTGTTCAGCCTGAACGCGATGCATTTCTACGGCAACAAACCGTGGTTCGGTCTGACCGCAAGAATCCTCTACGCTTCCGAATGCGTGGAGACGTTCGGCGAATACCTCCAAAACGGCTACGGCCTTTACGGAGGGTTCGCGATCACCAAGGGACACGTCCTGGGCTACATCACGCCCGGTCTCATGTTCTTCGATCGCCTCGGCACGGATCGCTCGGTCGAGCCTTCCATCGCCGCCGGCATCAACTACAACTTCGGTCTGTAGGAGGTCGACAAGATGAAGAGAATCACCGCATTGCTTGCGGTAATAGCCCTCGGTCTCGTGCTCGCAGGTTGCGAGAGCGAGGCTGATCTGGTGACACCGCAGGTCCCCATCCTTCCCGAGTACAGCGCGACGTTCAACGCTTCGCCGCTCAACCTGTTTCTCCCTTACGTGGAAACCGCCACGTTGTGGGGAACCGTGATCGGCAAGCCCGACCGTGCCACAATCTACAAGGACGGCGAGTTCTACGCGACCGGTACGGACACCGTGTTTACGGCGCCCGAACCCGGCTCCTGGGACTTCGAACTCAGGGTCGTCTATCCGGACACCCTGATCACCCGCGAGCTGACCATCACGGCCAGCGAGCAGGCAGTCGAACCCGACAGCCCGCTCCAAGGCATGATGATCGTCACGCCGAACGGCCTGACGGCGCCTTTCCAGGCGTCGATCTCGCTCATTGGCTGGGGGGGCAAGCTGCCTTACTCGTTCGACATCGTCGTCAACGGCACGGTGTACACCGAGCCGACCATCACGTTCCTGGCTGAACTGCCCGGAAACTACCCGGTGGCTGGTACGATTACCGATGCCGACGGCAACGAGGTTACCATCAACCGTACCATCTGTGCCGGCGCTTCTGGCGAACTTCCCGCACTGACGTTGGATGCCTTCGGCTTCGCGATCGGCGACAAGGCCTATCTCGAAGCACACGGGTCCGGCGGCGACGGGAACTACCGTTACCGCTGGTTCTACGAGGGCACCATGTTCTCGCAGAGCCTGTTCGCCGCCTACCCCAACCTGCCCGATGGCACGCACACTTTCACCGTTTTCTTGGACGATGGCACCGGCAACGGTTCCACCTTCCAGGACGTGACGGTCTGCGTGGACACCGGCGAGCCGATTCCGCTGACCATCAATCCCACGGCTTCGACAAGCGGAATCAGGGTTGCATTCGACAGCACGCTGGACGTCGATGTCATCGGCGGCGTTTACCCCTTCACCTACACATGGCACGAGGGTAACAACGTCGTCGCCACGACGAAAAGCGTCCGGCTCGGATTTTCCGAAGCCGGCACCCGCTGTTTCTCGATTACCGTCATGGATGCCGAAGGCCATACGGCTCAGGCGAGCGTGTCGGTTACCGCCCTGCCCCGCGAGGACGATCCCATCATTCCGATGACGATTGCTCCGAACGGCGGACCGCAGGACCTGACCGAACCGGTCACCGGCCAGGTTTGGGTGGTCGTGACGAACGGATCCGGCAACTTCAGCTACAGGTGGACCTACGACGGCAACGTCATCGGCACCACTCCGACTGCTGAAGTCATGGGTCTGATGGCCGGCGTACACGTGTTCTACGTGCAGGTGACGGACAACGTCACCGGCCTCGTTCTGAACGGCGACGTCGCCATCCGTGTGAAGGCCGTCCTGTACCCGCCGATGACCATTCAGGTCTTCAGCAGTCCGCAGGACCAGATCGAGCCGGTCACCGCGAGCCTCCAGGTCATCATCCAGGGTGGTTCCGGTGACAACTCGGTGAAGTGGGGGTACCTCGAGCAATTCCCGTTCGCGACCACGCCGGTCTGCGAATATCCGGGGCTGTACGCGGGTAATCACCTGTTCTACGTCGAGGTGATGGACAACGTCACCGGCGAAGTACAGCAGGGTGAAACCTACAACCGTGTCCGATCCGCTTCGGACCCGGAAACCGTCTGTTGGGAAGTCGACATCAACGACTTCAAGGTGGGGCCGAATGATCTCACGGACTGCGCGTTCGTGACGACCGGCCATCCTGCTTGGCAGCGGATGTGGGGACTCTTCAAGTTCGATGTCCTGCAGCATGAGGACACGATCATGGAGTTCATCTACACCGACGGGTCCCACCGCTTCTGGCAGGTTCCCGATCTGTACCCGCAGCGTCCGGCGTACCTCATGATCGATTTCGGCGAAGCAGACATTGAGAATGTCCAGGAGATTCGTCTCATCTGGACTGGCGACGCCGGCAAGTCCATCTTGTGTACCGGCTGGATCTCAATGGAGAAGCTGATGGGATGCTACGAAATCCCGGCAGCCTATTCTGACATCCCCGTCGTTCGCCTGGAAAGTACCACGTACAATCCGGTCGAACAGCACTAGTTGTTCTTCGATCCCGCTCAGCGGGGTCACCCCGGGGCGGGAGAAACATTGCGCAAGCAGTGTTCTCTCCTCCCCGGTTTTTTTATTTTCCCAAAACAAAAACACCCGCCAATTACGGCAAATGTTTTGATCACAAATTACTAATTACAGATTCGAAACAATAATTACCAGTTGCTAATTACCGATTACAAATTACGGATGCACATCCATCCAATTCGCTTCAATTACAGCACGGTCAAAATTCTCTTTCAATTCTTTCGATGCGCGAATATCCTTTTCCACTTTTTGCACTCCCTTTTCAAATGCTTCCAAAAACAAATAGGGTTGAATATAGAACTGGATCCGTGCGATCCCCAGCTCCGGATCAAATTTCAAAAGTTCCGGCGGAGAAACAATCGCACCAGTATGGCCTGTTTCGATCATTGCAAATGTCACATTAAAATTGCGGACAGATTTCAGCTGCTGCCTGGTCATTAGCTTATTGTTGATAAAATATCGGGCAAACTCCCGGAACATCGGTGCGCTGTCCGCTTTCAGGCGCATATACAACTGGAAATTATTGTGTTCTATTCCGTTGCGCAGGAGTCTGGCCGCCACGTAATCCAGCGGTTTCATGCCCAGGTACTTATCATAAAACAAAATGTAATCGCCATATTTAACATAATCCTGACCGCTCGACAGCATGGTCATTTTTTTTACCGCAATGTGCGCCAGTAAAATAGCGGAAAAATACGGAATCTGATGGATGGGCGGGTTGGGAAAAGTGATCAGTTTGCCGGTTAACAGCAAAATCTGCCGACGCAATAAATACAGCGGCGCATAGGATATCTGAATGTCTGCACACTCTTTAAACCTCTTAAAATACTCCTCTTCTCCTTTGGTAGGATCAAAGAAATATAGTTCCAGTTTTTCTTCTAAATTCATAGATTAATCGTACCACAATTTATTATACGGGTGAAATAGATCAAGATTCAATAAAAAAGACTCTAAACTGTAGAGTCTTGAACGAACTAGTCTTCATCGTCAAAATCATGTTCGCTATGCCACTGTGCATCACAATACGAACACCACGCCCCTCGTGTATACACAGTTCTTGAACATGAATAAGGAGAACCACAAGTTTCATCCTCTTCTTTCTCTTCCTCAAACACTTCTCCACGCTCCATAGCTTCTTTCCGTTGCTGCCGTATAATTGTATATTGTCTTTCGAGTTCTCTATCTTTTCTCTGCTTTTCTTTCTCCTGTTCTTCCTTTTCCTTCTTTGCTGCCAAAGCAGCAAGTTCCCTACGACGTTGTTCCTGCCTTACTTGTTCTTCCTGCCTTCTCTTTTCCTCGATCTCTGCGAGAATCGCTGCCTTCCTCTGATTCTGACGATTTCCAATTTCGTTCAGAATCAATATGAGAAGCATCAGCAGAAAAACAATGGCTAGCACAATCTTGAGAATAATGTTCACCCTGGTCACCCCCTTTCAAAGAGCGACAGTTTTGTGCTTTGGTTTTCATGCCCATTTAACACCTATGACTATAGAATGTCAACTATAAATACTTAATTTTATTTATACAATAAAAGAACTCATCCAACTAACAGATGAATATAGTATTTTGACATGAGTAAAGAGGCATGATAACATCTGACATGTTCGTGCTGACGGATAAACCGCCAGCAAATCATGGTCCCATTCCGCAGAAGGAGTGTGTGCTATGTCGAGAACGAAACCCTGTCTCCGCCTTCATCCGCTGTTCGAAGGGGAGGAAGGCACTCCCGTCCTGGAGGCTCTCAAGGCGCGGGGAATCCAGTACGACGAGAACCAGCACCTGATCGTGATCCTCGGCCTGTCCAACGAGGGGAAGCCGACGGTGACCGAGGTCGATCTCTACGACCTCCTCACCGAAGACGACATGATGATCGGCACGATGCTGATCCCCGAGGATGCGCCCTGGGAGGATGCGCCCGAGGACGAGGACGAGGCTTCCGCCGCGGAGACGGACGATGCTCCCGCCGAACATCTGGCCGCCGCGACCGTCGACGATCCCCAGCCCGCGGATCTCGAGGAAGGGACGGACGCGACCCCGCTCGCTGCCGCCAGCGTGGAGGACCCCGTCGTGGCCGCCGCTGCGGACATCGACGCCGCCCCCGAGGTGGACCCGGCCGTTGTCGCGGCCGACGATCCGGCCGTCGCTGGCGCCGAGACCGAACCGGTCATGGAGGCGACCGCCCCCGCCACGGACGACCAGAGCGGTGATGCTCCGACTGAGCGCATCGAACTCTGATCCCGATCCGCGATCCCGCGCGTTCATGCTGCACCACACCTTCTGCTCTTCATCATTTTGATCATTCCTTCAACCGAGAGTGAGCCCATCCGGACTCACCCTCGATTTTTTTATTATTTAATATGGCTCTTGATCAAATAAAAAACTCTTCCGGTTGGGAAAGAGTCGGGCGCGGTCTTGGAAAACCGCGGAAAGGGCTAGTGGGCGGGCTGGGAATGCCCGCTCCAGTTGAACTCGACGACGCCGATCAGATAGTCCGGCACATGCACGTGACTCTCAGTGTCGTCGGAGCCGATCAGATCCTCGCGGTCCATGAATTCCCGCAACAGCGTGGTCGCTTCGACAGCATCCGATAGGCGCGACGCGTTGGCGGCAATCAGGACCTCGTTGAGGCGGGCTGGGGTGAATCGATGGCTCATGGCATCCGTCCTCGTTTGAAGACTTCGGGCAACTTACAACTATCGCCACCCTAACATAACCGGAATTTTTTGCAAGCTAAATATGCTAATTCCAATATGAATTTTTGCAATAACGGCTTTCGGGTCTGGACAAAATTTAAATATAATGTTATATAGGATAGTCAGAATTCCTGCTTGAAAGGAGATTTACAGGTTTCTGAACGAAACTCGCAGTCAGGTGCAATTTCACACGGCAACCGAAAACAGGAAGACCCGAAAGGATGGAACCTCCCATGCGTACCCGGCACAAGGTCGCTCTCTACCTGCTCCTGGCCCTCATGTTCTGTGTCTTCGCTTATTGCGTTCCCGCCCAGTCCCAAGAAGACAGCACCTACTCCGCACTGGCCCTGCCCGTGCTGACCGAAGCCGAGAACCAGATTCTCGACACGGCGCGGGATGATCTCGCAGCGCTCGCCGAGCTATCGGCAACCGCCAAGGAACTCCTCGAGTTCTACGACGCGCACGCCGTGCGTGCGAAGTACGTCGACTCCAGGCTCTTCGAGGTGGTGGAACCGCTGGACAGTCCGCTCGACTTCTTCATCGTAGCGAATCCGAATCCGATTCCGCTTCTTCGGGAAGAGGATGCGATTTTCGCAGAGTTCTTCTGCGAATCGCGCTCGGTGATACTGGCAACCTGCGGGTTCGGACCGCTCGTGCGCGGACTCTGTCTCGCACACGAAATCGTCCACGCCCGGGACTGCACCGATGAAGACGGGGAAATCGTCGCGGAGCCGCTCTCCGACCTGTGGCTCTTCGAAGAATACGAAGCACACCACACGGTGTTCATGGTCATCAACGAGATGACCAATGGGAAGTGGCTCGAAGCCGCGCAGGAAAGCGCAAAGCAGCGCCAGCGAATCATGGCGGAGAGTAATGAACCCTACGCCTACACGATGGGCCCTGTACCCTCGGACGAAGACCTGATCCGCAACTGCGTTTCGATTGAGTCCCCGCTCGACGCCGGGTTCTATGCAACCGACATGATCGTGAGCGCCAACATGCTCATGATCGAACAGTGCGCCACATCCGACGAGGAATTCGGAGCCGGCATGATCGATCTTCTGTTCACGCTCTACTCGGACTTCGATCCGCTCCAAGAGCGTTTGGAATAGCACCTTCGCCTACCCTGTAGGCAACCGAAAACCGCCCCTCTCCCTCGAGAGCCCGGCGGTATTTTTTTATCTTAACATTAAAAAGATAAACACTCCTGCTTCGACCAAAATCGAAACGATGGTATAAAAAGTGTAGATTCCCGCTCCCCGATCAGGTCGAGGACAAGTTTCGCGGGAATGACAAATTGTAATACTGTCATCATCGGGATTACCCGGGGATCTAATTTAAATATGAGCTCACATCTAAATCAGTTACCGACTGCTGGCAATATCCTGTACCTCTTGTCCAAAAGTTACAAGCAATTCGGATAACTGTTTTTCTAAAGCAATAATTTCTCTGATACGTTCTTTTGCCTGTGGTCGATCATTAATCTGAGGATCTTGCTGATAAGCGACATTAAGTGTTTCACGGATGGCCAGTAATTGCGCTTGGTTTGGTGTGCGGAACTGTTCTATATCATGACCCAGAAGCATGCCGGCGATTTCTTTTTCCATAGCATTATTTACTTCACGCAGCCTCCTAGCTTCCACCAGCCCTCTATCAATGGCATACTTTGATTCAAGATTTTCTCTCACATGAGGATCCTGTAAATTACCAACATCATCTTTTTCTTTTGCAATTAAATAATCTGGCTGCTCCTGCTCCGAAGCTACCTGTTCGTTATTTGCTTTAAGTTCACTTTCTGCTTTTGAACTTAACCATGTCATATCTTCCGACATTGGTGTAAAAATACCAAGCTTACGAGCCTGATCTATTTCCGGAGTTACCCCTTCTTCCTGCGCATTTGGATATTTGATTTCCCCTTCGGTCATTGATTTATCGATAAATAATTATAGGTTGATTATATCAAATTAATACCACTAATTCAAATCTATACTCAACCTCTTCAGCTCTTTTCTGATTGCCTTGTGGTCCGGAAAAAACATCCCTACTAAATCCCAGAACTTTTTGGAATGATTCATTTCCTTTAAATGGCACAATTCATGCACAACAATATAATCAGCAATCCGCAGGGGCAAATGGACGATTTTATAATTAAAATTCAGATTGCCCTTGCCGGAACAGCTCCCCCACCTTGTTTTCTGGTTGCGGATACTGACACGGTTGTATTTGAAATTATATGTTTCATTAAAATGCTCCACTCGCTCCAGTGCAAAATTCTTCGCAACCTCCCGGTATTTCAAATAATCTTTTTTGGTATATACCAGTGATGCGGGTTTTTTGCGCTGCTTAAAATAGGCAATCTTCCGAATAATCCAGTCATGTTTCTCCTGTACAAATTTATCGGCCAGACGGTTTGTAAACCGAAACGGCATAGTCACGACTACTGTGCCGTCGCTGTGCACCGCGAGGCGCATTCTCCTCGCGCGCAGACTCTTCCGCACGGTGTAGGTTAGCACTTCATTATTAATAGCAACCTGTTTTTTCATTATGAAGCTTTACCGGAAAAATATTCTACCAGATACCGGAGGATTACCGGCGGCAGCATTTTAATATCCTTTATCTTTTCTATTCCAACCCAGGTAAATGAAATATGATCCTCCTGTGCTTTAATTTCTTCCGTTCTTTCAATATTTAAGGAAACTTTATGTACCAGATTTATTTCGTGGTGTTTTATTCCATGCATTTCATAAATATTCTCAAATTGCTTCAAAAATTCCATTGATTTTATTTCAACTCCCATTTCTTCTTTTATTTCCCTTTTCAAACCATCCTCCAAAGTTTCCCCGAATTCCAAATGCCCACCGGGCAAAAAATGCACCGGCGGCTGATCATGCAAAACACACATTAAGAGTTTATTGTTGATAACAATAATTGCTCTTAATACTATTTCAATTTGTTTTTGTTCTTTCATTTGATAATAGTGTAAATAACGGGATCGCGCGCCCCCTCGGCTCACTCGGGGTCGCAATGGTTGCTGCTATCATCCCCCGAAATTCTTGAATTGAATATTCAGATCCTCCAGAAATTCTATACGGCCATCTTTAATCTGGATCGCCTGCTGGTCATTTAACAATTTTACATCATATTTTGATTTTTCGATCTGCGGTTTGACCATGGCAATAATTTCCGGCGTGCAGTGCGCGACGATCAGAAAAGGCACCAAATTCATCCCGGCAAAGTCAGTAATGCCGTGACGGTCGAATTTGGCCGGTTTTTTCCAGGTTGCCATTTCCATACTCGGACAAGCAACATATGAACCGGCACTGGAACCGCAATATACTCCCCCACGTTCCAAGAATTCTTCCAAAACTTTTTTAAACCCGCTTTCTCTGATGCATTTGATCATAAAAA
>JBAZZC010000011.1:0-9162 GCA_041658985.1 Minisyncoccota bacterium | reverse complement strand
AAACAAAGATTATTCGAATAGATATTCGGGTCATACAGAGTAATTATATATTGAAAACTAAAGACAGAGTAGATGGGAGATGGGGATAAGTTGGGGGGAGGAAAGAAAAATTAAACTTCTGGAGTGGTTTCTGTTGGAGCTTCTTCTTCTTTCTTGCCTTTCTTTTCTACTTCAATAGCCGACAAATCAACAGGAACTACTTCTTCAGGTTCATCTTCTTTTGGAGCAGCAGCTGAAGCCACAACTTCGTGTGGTAACTCAACCAACTCTACCCCAATTGGTAAAATAATTTGTTCTGCCAAAATCTGACTTGAAAAATCAACAAGTGATGAGATATCTACTTTAATATCGTGTGGAATATGTTGTGGGTCTGCAGAAATTTTCAGCTCATGTAAAGTTTTAACCAAACTTCCACCTAAATCTTTTACAGCAGGAGAAACCCCGACGAAATCCAGCGGCACATCAACTTCGATTTTCTTTCCTTTCTCAAATACGTAAAAATCAGCATGACGAGGAATATCAGAAACTGGATCAACGTCTACTGCATGAATAAGTGCATCAATAGATTCTTTCGGAGTTTTTATTGTAACCACACCAGACTCACCTACCGCACTCCACACTTTTATAAAATCTTTTCTTTCAATTGTAATCGGTGTTGATTCTGTTTTCTTGCCATAAAAAACGGCTGGCATTTTACCTGCCTTTCGTAATTCATCATTGTTGAGAGACTTATCCCGTAGCTGTGCATCTAAATTTGTCATTTGGCTAGTTTATCTGATATTTTGAAATTAATCAAGGGTGCCATGCTTCCCCTCAACACAAAATCTCTTTCTCACCATTTTGTTTTGTGACTCATTTACGCTATAGCTGATATAAGAAAATGGTAGGAAAATTTTGATACAGAAAAACCCGCCCGATGCAGATTAATCTGCCCCTGGCGGGGGTGTGCTCTACTTGTCCCAGCTAACCGAAAGAACCCAGCTGGGCTCCTCAAACTTGAGGTCGTTGCACCTGCAGAATGACTCCAGCACCGCTCGCCATTCTGGCTTAACTTCAAGGCTGGCGATTGGGGTGGGGTTGTCTCGGCTTGACGCCTGATGCTGTGACTCGGTGACACTGACTATGTCCACGCAAGTTTCAACATCGACATCATGAAAGTCAAAACTGACCCCTTCTACCTCCGTGAATTCACGCCCTCTTTTGATAACGAGTGGTTCCCCTTCTTCATCGAGAAGCGGGAAACCGTAGCACAAGTGAGCATATTTTAGATTGCTCATGTTTGCCGTCCTTTCCATCTACTATTATACATCTATCCCTACATATGTCAAGTCTCAAGACAAGAAAGAAATTTTAGAATCTATAAATTATTAAACAACCTCAATTTTTTATCAACCACATCTCGGACGGCCATAACGGCTGATTTAAGAAACTTGTATGGTGCGACCTCGTCGGGATTTTCGGAAAGACCAAGCATCAAACCTTTTTTATACGCCACACGTATTTCAGTATTTATATGAACAATAGAAACACCATTAGCTATGGCTTGTTTGAAATCATCTTCAGAGTTTCCAGACCCGCCGTGTAATACCAAAGGCACTTTTATTGTTTCTGAAATTTGTTTTATTCTTTCAATGTTTAATTTCGGGTCAACTCCACCACGAAGCATGCCGTGAAAATTACCAACCGCTGGAGCAAGCATATCCACCCCGGTTTTTTCAACAAATTCTTTTGCTTTCTCTGGGTCAGTTAATGATTTATCATCTAACTCTACACCTTCTGGTATTTCATCTAAAATTTTTGAGGAGACACCAATAAATCCAAGCTCACCCTCTATCAAGACTTCTGGATTCACACTTCTGGCGTAGTCAACACATTGTTTGGCTATTTTTACATTTTCCTCAAACGACAAATCCGCCCCATCATAAATTACAGCATCAAAACCCGCGTCTATGGCTTCTTTTACCCTGTCAAACGAATGTGTGTGGTCTGCGTTTATATAAATAGGATAATCAAATTCGTCTCGTAGACTTTTTACGAGAGCAACCGACTGTCTAACTCCAAGAAAATCCCTCTCCCCTTCGGCTACACCAATAATGACCGGAACATTAAGTAACCTAGCTGCCTGAAATATTCCCCACAAGCCTTCCGTATTAGAAATATTAAAATGACCAACGGCAACTTTGTTCTTTTGTGCCTCAGCAATACACTGACGTAAAGTTTTCATGTATAAATTATAACACAACAAATATTATATTATCCACAATAATTTAATAACATACGATATATCGTATGTTAACAATGTCGTGAATTGTGATATTCTTCGTGTTATAATATTACTCATGAATAATAAACAAATTGATATCTTGGCTATTGGGGATATGACCATTGACGCTTTTATAAAACTAAAAGATGCCGATGTAAATTGTGATATCAACCACGAACATTGCAAACTTTGTTTTGGTTTTGGAGACAAGGTGCCTTATGAGTCAGTAACAGTATGTAGTGCTACGGGCAATGGACCCAATGCCGCTGTCTGTGCTTCACGACTTGGACTTTCTTCGTCAGTACTAACATATGTTGGTAATGACCAAAATGGAAAAGATTGTATTGCGGAACTCCAAAAAAATAATGTTGATACAAAATATGTGAATATTGTGGAGGGTAAATATACAAATTACCATTATATTCTTTGGTATGATATTGACCGCACAATTTTAGTCAAACATGAGGATTTTAAATATAGTTTAGAAGGAATAGTTCCACCAAAATGGATTTACTTTAGTTCATTAGCAGAGAGTTCTTTTGATTTTCATTTTGAACTGGCTGATTTTGTAGAAAAAAATCCCGAGATTAAATTAGCTTTCCAACCCGGAACTTTTCAAATAAAAGTTGGAGCAAAAGCATTAGAAAGAGTTTATAAAAACACGGAAATATTTTTCTGTAATGTGGAGGAGGCACAAAAAATACTAGGGGAAGAAAGTCGTGACCTGAAAATCTTACTTGATAAAGTGGCCCTATTAGGCCCTAAAATAGTGGTTATTACAGACGGTTTTGAGGGTGCATATTTTTTTGATACAAGAAGTGGTAATAAATATTTTATGCCCGTCTATCCACACACACCAATAGAGAGAACAGGTGCTGGAGATTCTTACTCATCAACAATTGTTTCCTGTCTGGCTCTTGGAAAAACCCTTGAGGAAGCAATGCTCTGGGCGCCAATTAATTCCCAATCAGTCGTACAACAAATCGGTTCCCAAAAAGGACTTCTCACTCCAGAAAAAATCCAAGAATTTTTAAATAAAGCTCCAGAAAACTTCAAACCGGTTAAAATCTAAAATCTTTTTCTCACCAAAATCTTTTCAGAGACACTCATCCGCCCCAGCTGGCGGATTCGTTCTGGTCCTCAGTCGCAACTTGTCAAGAGCCCTCGCTATGCTCGGGTCATTGACAAGACCAGCTTGCTCCTTGCGAATGCTCTGAAAAAATTTTAGTTCAACAAGATTTTAGATTTTAAAACTAATTTACTACGATATATCGTAGTAGATTGAATCGCACATAAAAACTGATTAAATTGCATTAGATGCTAGGCGCTGGAACATTTGCAAATGAGCCGTACTAGACGTACGGTGAGTGCGCAAATGTGAACAGCAACAACGCAGATGAAGTGATTTTATCAGTTTTTCCTACCTATTACTTCCTTACAGGTAAAAAGAATATGACTCTCCCCTATTTCATAGTATTCTAGAAGTTCGTTTGGAGTACCTGACTGGCCAAACTGGTCTTTTACACCAATAAATTCCATTGGCACAGAAAAGTTTTGTACCACTACCTCTGCAACAGCCGAACCAAAGCCTCCAGCAATCTGATGCTCCTCCACAGTGACAATTGCTCCACATGTTTTTGCAATATTTATTATTGCTTCATTATCGATTGGTTTTATCGTTGGAACACTTAGGACTTTTGCTGAGATTTTTTCTTTTTTCAGAGCTTCGGCAACTTTCAATGCCTTATAAACAAGTGAACCAGTGACCACAATACCAACATCCACTTTTTCATCTTTTTCACCATAAAAAAGTTGTGCCTTTCCTATTTCAAATGGGCTGTCTTTTGTAGTCATAACCGGAGTTTTTTCACGTAAGAGACGCAGATAAACCACCTTACCAGATTCGGCTGCAGCTAGAGTTGCTTTCTTGGCTTCTATACTGTCACACGGAGAAATCACAGTCATCCTTGGCAAAACCCTCATCAGAGCAATGTCCTCTAAAGACTGATGCGTTCCCCCATCCGCCCCATCAGAAAAACCAGCATGAGAACCGACTAGGACAACGGAGCGATTGTTGTAACAAATAGTTGTGCGAATTTGCTCCCAATTTCGTCCAGGAGAAAAAGCAGAAAAGCTACTTATAAATGGAATCTTGCCCATGGCCGACAGCCCCGAAGCAACTGAGGCCAGGTTTTGTTCAGCTATTCCAACCTCAATGAATCTCTCTGGAAATTTATTTTTAAACAAATGCATTTGGGTGGACTCGGCCAAATCAGCACTGAGCCCAACAATATTTGGATTTTTCTCTCCTGCTTCTAAAAAACCTTCTCCAAAACCTTTTCGAATAGGAATTTGTTCTACATCTTTATCAAATAATTTTGGATTTAATTTTTGAGAAATATTTATCATTGTTTAAGTATACAAAAGAAAACAGGCGAGGAGAAGTCCCCTCGCCCGTCCACACGTACCGCACCCCGTCACTTTCCCGTCACAGCACCACTCTCGTTTCCGTTCTTGAGACGGTTTGACAGTACAAACCGCCATCGACTCTTTCTTACGCCCTCCTTCCAGCGCTTTTTCTCTTCTGGTTTCCTTGGTGCAGGCATTTTTTTCGATCGTGGCATCGGTTGTGACCCTCCAATAAAAACCTTACAGAAATCACTACAACTCGTCAAGTTTTATTCGTGTTGACTTTCTATCTGTCCCCCCAATGTATGCAATTCTTTCAGAGCAATTTTTGCCTGGTCCTCTTTTGGTGGCTCCCCCGCTATCTCTGTTCCTGGTGGGTTACCGTGCCACTTGAAATCGCGCTCCATAAAGTCAACTCCTTTTCCTGGGATGGTGTGAGCAATGATAACGCTTGGCCCGTCAAAAACCGCCTGGGCCCTGCCAACACTGGCTATTATTTCTCCAAAATTATGACCATCTATTTCCTCTACATGAAAATTAAAACTTTCAAATTTATGAGCAAGATTTTCTAGTGGCATGACATCCTCGGTATATCCATCTATTTGAATATTATTTCTGTCTACGATAACAATAAGATTCCCAAGTTTCTCTTTGCCAGCCAGCATCATCGCTTCCCAGTTTTGACCCTCATCTAGTTCCCCGTCTCCAGTGATACAATAAAAAAACTTTTCGGAAGACTTGCCGTTGTCCATCCTATCGGCCAGTGCCATACCAACGGCCTGAGAAATTCCAGAACCAAGAGGTCCAGAACTAGTCTCCATCATTGGTAAGAAATCTCTATGTGGATGACCTTGCAGACGAGAACCAAACTTACGTAAGGTCAAAAGTTCCTTGACTGGAAAATAACCACAGTGAGCCATACTAGCGTATAAAACAGGAACAATGTGACCATTAGACAAAACTAGCCTGTCTCGCCCTGGCCACGAAGGCACCTTTGGGTCGTGTCTTAAAATAACAAAGTAAAGGGCAGTAAAAATATCTGCCATACCTAGAGAGCCAGCGGAGTGTCCAGAACCAGCCGTAACAAGCATTTCTATAACAGAAACTCTAATATCATTGGCTTTTTCTTCAAGAAATTTTATCTTTTCGTCTGTAAGGTTGTTTTGCATTTTATTTGTTGTAGATTAATTCAGTTATATTTTTCAGAGACCCCACAGTGCCTGAAGCATGGTTCTGTCAAGGTATCCTGCCTTGACAGATTCAGGCCGAGGTGAGAAGTCATGTTATGACTTCGCAAGACCTTGAACATTTTATCATAAAATGCGAAAGGTATACTGCTCCTGTAAGGAGAGGCCTTAAATAATTCGCAGGAATTATTTAAGGTTGCTCTGAAAAACATAACTGAATTAATCAAACGACTCCAGCCTTCTATATTCTTCTTCTGGATTTTCCGCATTTAAAATGTCTCCGCCTGAAATAATTTTTGAGACTCCAGCAGAAATTAATTCCTCCTCTGTATATTTGTTTACACCAATATCAATAGCAATTATACTCTCCGGATACAGTGCGTGCAATTCTTTTATTTGAAAAACAGCCTTTTCATCCAAAACAACTCCATGTTTTCCAAGCAAATCATTTCCCATACACTGAATAAAATCCACTTGAGAAACAAAAGGTGCCAAAAGTGAAATATCAGTAGATGGTTTTATAGCCACACCAACTGAGACAAGTTTTTCTCGACACAAATCTACGACTTCTTGAAAGTTGTCTGTGGCTTCTATGTGAGCAATTATTGCTCCAGCTCCGGTTTTTATCCAATCCAAAATAACTTCTTCCGGATTTTTAATCATTAGGTGGACTTCTATGTTAATGTCTTCCCACTTGGGCCACCCCTCTTCTTCGTTTTTTAATTTTTCGAAAAAATCCACATCTCGTCCATTATATGGCCAAGTTTTTGTAGGAACAAAAATACCATCAGTAATATCTATCTGAATTGTTTCAGCAAATTTTGCAACTTTTCTTATCTCTTCTTCCAGTTGCTCTTTTGTGTGTGGAATTATGGCTGGGACGACTTGAATCATAATAATATAATTACTAATTGCTCTAATTTCTAATTGACCTAAATAATGACCAAATACTAAATCCCAATAAATCCATTCCGCTGTTCTTTTTTAATTGGTTCTTGTTCATTGGGTTTTATTTAGAAATTAGGTTAATTAGGAATTATCTTGTAATCTCTTCTATCTTCCTTATTCTCCTGACGTGTCTTTCCTCACCAGAGAATTTTGTACCAAGCCACAATTCTACAGCCTGTTTGGCCTCTTGGGTCGTTATAAAGTGAGCACCAAGAGAGAGAATATTAGCATCGTTGTGTTCTCTTGAAAGAGTTAGCACATGTTTTGACCCACCATAGAACACCGCACATCGAATTTTTGGTATTTTATTTGCCACCATGGCCTCACCCTGACCCGACCAGCCTAAGACAATACCCATTGAGCCCTCTTCATCTGCCACGGCCCTTGCCACAATAGAGACATAATCTGGATAGTCATCATCATGGGCATATTCTTTTGGACCACAATCTACAACATCAAAACCAGTCTCTTTTAAAAAAGGAATTAGACCTCTTTTCATTTCAAAACCAGCATGATCAGATCCAATGTATATTTTATTTACCATTAAATTATAAGTACTTCAGATAAAAACCTTAATTTTTTTAGTTTCTTAAGATTTTTGTTGAATTTCGAAGTTGCAAGTGAGTATTGCGACCAAAGTGTACATGTAGTACTCTGCGGGAGCAGACGGAACTTGCAACAAAGAAATTCGGCAAAAAGATAAGAAACTCGTTATTGGGTCACGCAGTAATTGTACACCGCCGCCCCCCCACACACAGAAATAGCCGGGTCTGTATTTCCAGAGCTAGCGTTCTCCAGTGAAGCACAATACCTGTATTTTCCAGTACGGTCGGCTTGGTTTTGATAGACATAATTTCCAGATGTTCCTAGTGCTGATTTAGTTGGGTCAGTTTGGATTTCTTTAATATACGTTGGAATCAAAAATGCCATGAAAGCAGCGTTGGTAACAACAACACAGTCATTGGTTGCCCCAGGGACATCTCCGACTTGATTAAAATAAAGACCTGTGGCTTTTACAAGCTGGTCAATGTGTTGTTTTCTAGTTGTGTCACGAGACTTTATACGAGCATTTGTAAGGCCCGCAATAACAACACTAGATAAAATAGCGATAATTGCTATAACCACAAGCAATTCAATAAGTGTAAACCCAGACACCAACTTTGGCATCGTGTTTTTATTGCTTCGTGAAAACATAAATAAATTTAATATTTTTTTCATATATTTAATTAGTTAGATTTTTATCAAAAACACAATGCAATAATGCCAAAGTTGGTGTGTGGGTAAACCCACGATTAATATTATTTTTCATAAGTTAAATTTAGTGTGTAAATAGTGTTTTTATTATAACAAATACGAGAAAAACACACCAACCAAAAAAAGTATTGGGCGTGGATATCTCTTTCTAGCAAGTTAAACAAACTCCAGGAGGTAAATCTTCTAGTTGAGGATTTTTGGCATCAACATCAGTTCTTATGTTTGTATCGGTTTTAACAATTTCCCCATCAATTTCTTTTGGGGGAAGAATCACCGCCTCTTCCTCTGAATTCTTTTTGGTTTCTTCTTTCTTTTCTTTTTTACCCATATTTATAACCTGAAGAGATTTTGACCCATCTCTATAAACAGTAACCCCCTTACATCCTGTGTTCCATGAAAGCATGTAGGCATCTTTCACATCTTTAATCGTAGCTTTGTTTGGTAAATTAATTGTTTTTGATACGGCATTGTCAACGTGTTTTTGAAAAACCGCTTGCATTTTAATGTGGTCTGGAAATTCTAAGTCATGAGCCGTCACAAATATCTTCTGCCATTTAAGTGGGACTTCTTTTATTCCAAGGGCTGTACCATGCTCTGCAACTTTTTTCATAAGCTCCTCTGAAAAAAATTTCTCTCGGCGTGCAACCTCCTCAAATTGCTTATCAACCTCAACTAATTCTACCCAGTCATCTTCGTGTTTACCGATTCTTGATTTTCGGACATAAGCCAGGGCAAACTTTGGTTCAATCCCCTGAGAACAACTAGCAATGACTCCTATAGTACCAGTCGGAGCAATTGTTGTGACCGCACAGTTTCGAAGCCTCTCACCACCAGGATGGTTATAGAGAGAATCTTTAAAGTTGGAAAATGTTCCTCGTTTTTTAGCAATCATTATTGAAGCCACGTGTGATTCTTTTTCTATAAAACTCATAAGTTTGTCCCCGAGCGAAAGAGCTTCTTTTGAATTGTATGGTATTTCAAGACTTACTAAAGCATCAGCCCAACCCATAAGCCCGAGACCTATTCGCCGATTACCCAAAGCCATTGTTTCAATATCGGGCAAAGGATATTTATTCATATCAATTACGTTATCTAGGAAAT
>JBAZZC010000010.1:0-12067 GCA_041658985.1 Minisyncoccota bacterium | reverse complement strand
TTAGAGAGAAGTGAAGATAGTGTCCACTCTGAGGTAAAGTCCTCTGTTATCTGAGCTTGTGAGTAGATAGGGGTTAAAGCTAGGAAAGAGACGAGAAGTACAACAAAGATTATTCGAATAGATATTCGGGTCATACAGAGTAATTATATATTGAAAACTAAAGACAGAGTAGATGGGAGATGGGGATAAGTTGGGGGGAAAGATTTTTGTGAAAATTTTTGTTGAAAGAATAAAACAAAATTAATCCAACTCTTGGAGACGACGAAGGGCTACTCCCATAGCCACAGCAAACTCTGGTCCCGTCTCGTGTAAAACTTTTTCCAAAAAGGCTGGTGCTATGACTTTGGCAAAAGGGTCGCCGGCGACAACCTCTGTTTGAAAATTATTTTTTGCTACGTCCACCACCCCTTTCAAAGCACTTCCACCACCAACTAAAACCACCTTGCTGACATTTTTGCCATATTTTTTTTGATAAGCCAAAATAACCCGATTTGATTCGGAAAAAATGTAATTCAAGGTTAAGGTAACAACATCTTTAATTTTGATTCCATTTATTTCACCTAGAAGTCCTTTTTCCCGTTTAAGATATTCTGCATCCGTCATAGAAATACCAAGTGATTTTGAAAGTTCATCAGTAATACTTTGTGAACCACGATTTACCATGTGTGATGAACGCAAGATTCCTTTTTCCACTATATACAATTTCGTGCTTGTAGCACCCATATCAACAATTAAAACTGGAGTGATTTCTTGTTCTAAAATGGAACGCATGGTACTGAAGATTTCAATCTCAAAAAAACTGGCATCTAGAGAATTTCTTGTGACAATATTTTTATAACGAACAAGAGTATCGTTATGAAGTGCAACAATAAGAACTTCCAGTTTTTGAAATTTTGATTTATCGTCTGGGTCATCTACCTGTTCTGTGTCTGGATTTCGGTCTTTCGGAATAATATACCAGTCAAGGGCCACTTCGGAAATTGGTACGGGAATATATTTTCTAGCTTCAATTGGTATCATACTTTCAAGTTGTTTTTGGGGTTGGGCAGGCATTTCTATCACAGCCATGAGAGAAGAAGAAAAAGGTATAGCCACACCACAAACACGAGTAGTGATATTAACCTCCTTTTCTCTCAACATGTCAGCTATAGCCTCAATAATTTTTTCTGGTGGCAAGCTTGTGGCCTCACCGACACTTTTACCAGCATAAGGACCAAGAGCAAGCTCACCATATGTTTCCAGTACAGCATGACCTTTTTTTTGACTCAATTGAACTATTTTAATTGATGAAGAACCAATGTCTATACCAAGAACACTCTGGCTTCTTTTACCAAAAAGGTCACCTACAACATTTGAAATAAAATTAGGCATAAAATTTAAGTGATATAATTAGTATAACATAAAAAATCACAGATGTTCAAAAGTATAAAGAGTTTTTTTATCACAATTATTGACTTTTTCTTACCTCCCAGAACGGATTTTGCTATTGTAAAACAACTGGACGCAGAAAAAATAAATAACTTGCCCGAAGCAGAAAATGTAACCCAGATGGACTGGATTCATCCACTTTTTCAATACAAAGACAACAAAGTTCGAGCAATTATTTGGGAGTTAAAATACAGAGAAAATATTTTACCTCTAGAGCATATTGGTAAACTTTTTTATGAAGAAATTATTGCCTTAATTTCTGATATTGTGTTATTTGATAACGATGCCCAATTTTTACTTATTCCGATACCCATCACCAACGAAAGACGTGTGGAGAGAGGCTACAACCAAAGTGAGCTTATTGCAAAATCAATCCTAAAAAATGATTTGGCCAGGACCCTGCTCTATGCTCCACAATGGTTTTCCAAAACAAAAGAGACACCAAAGCAAAGTCGAAGTGAATCAAAACAAGAAAGACAGCAAAATTTGATTGGGTGTTTCGAGGCCGACCAGAGGGTCAGTGGAAAATATATAATTCTAGTTGATGATGTTGTAACAACAGGAAGCACCTTATCTGAAGCCAGAAAAACATTACTCGAAGTGGGTGCAAGAGATGTGTTTGCTTTTACAATTGCACATTAAACAATTCAGTCCGGACACCTCTGTGGTGGCCGGGCTGACGACGGAACTACTTGCTCACGGGACGACGATCGTTAGCGGAGGCGTTGCCTCCGTCTTACACAATCTTTCTCGGCACTGGTTCCTTACAGGAACAGTACACCTTTCACATCTGATTACAGATGTTCAAGGTCTTGCGAAGCTGTAACACAGCTTCTCACTTTCGCAAACTCGTCGCTTCGCTCCTCAAACAATGCTTCGTGCTGGCGTACCTCGTCGTTGTTTTCTAATTGACTGTGCAATATCTCAGAAAAACATAACCTCGCTCTGTTGTTTGATTTTTAATTTATAAACCTTGTTAAAAGAGTATCTTTTTGAGAAATGAGTCAGTGGAATCCCTAAAATACACGAAAAAGAGATTTGTCATTTATGATTTCCTCAACTTCTTCGTATCCAGTCGGATAAGCAAAATTGTAACGAGCTGGTATAGCAAAAACATATTTATTATTACGTCCAAGTTCACTTGGATTAATTGGTGCTGCCCCAATATGAAATTCATCTTTTACTAACTTGTCCCACTGTGACAGAGTAAAAACCATGATTGGGATGCTCTGTCTTGGGTCGTCCTCAGTCCATTCTGGATGTTGTATAAAGATAAGCGGACCTTTTTCTGCTACCATTTGCTCTTCTATGGAAACATCACTTTGACCATATCCTTCCCAATCGTCCACGATAATAGTATATCCCTCCCAACTTTTTTGTAGAGTAAAACCAAAACCATATTGTGTATTTTTATATTCAATCGTTGTTGCGGTTGTCGTGGCTGTGGTAACAATATCAGAATTTTTTATGTCAGATTTTTTGGAAAAAACAAGGTAGGCACACCCCCCAACTAAAATCAAAATAAGAAGAAAACAAACGAGATACAGTATTTTTTGTTTCATTTGTTAACTATAGCACACATTAGCTTCGTTAAATCATTTTTGCGGAGCCGGATGGATTCGAACCATCGGGAGGTTTTTAAGACCCCCACGTCTTTAGCAAAGACGCACGTTAGACCACTCCGACACGGCTCCAATAGAGTCAGATTACCACACAGACGGACAATCGTAAATAAAAATTCCGTGTTAAAATAATATTGTAGGTGAAAAAATATTTAACAAAATTTGAAAGGTTTGAAACACACCATCGTATTGCTGTTTTTTCAGTAGTACTTGTTGGAACAATAATCCTAACCAGACTTTTAGTCTTGGTATATAACCCAAATCCAATACTTTTTAATATTGAGCTACACCATTTTGACTATGGTATTCTCCTGCTTCTTGTCGTTTCAAAACTTCTGCTTTTTAGTCATAATAAATACAATAATTTATATCTCTTTTTGGTGGCCATTTCTTCTGGTTTAATAATTGATGAATACTGGTTTGTCAGACGAAGTGTGGTTGAAAACCCAACCACAAGCGTTGAGCTGTACAATGCAACATTTCCGTCAGTAATGATTCTAATTTTAGGTACGATACTTACTGTCCTCTTTATAAATTCAATAATTAAACATAGAAAAAGTTAGACATTTGGGCCATAAATTGTTAACTTGATAGTACTTTGGAGGATTGGGTGAGTGGCTTAAACCAGCAGTTTACTAAACTGCCGTCCGGGAAACTGGACCGTGAGTTCGAATCTCACATCCTCCGCCACGTTTTGCTGCATGATATAATTGTTCCATGCGATTAGATTCTCCCTTATCTGAAATCATCAGGATAATGCCGGTACACAAAAAAGCCCTAGAAAAACTTGGCTTAAAAACCATAGAGGATTTGTTGTATTATTTTCCTTTTCGCTATGGAAACACGAGTCAAATGAAAACCATTGAATCTGTTGTTAAAGGTGATGTTTCTACTATTTTTGGAAAAATTTCAGGATTAAAAACAAGTAAGGCCTGGGTTAAAAAAATCCCAATGTCTGAAGCAACTGTGATAGATGACACTGGAAAAATGAAAATTGTTTGGTTTAATCAGCCCTACATTGCCAAAATGATTCGCGAAGGACAACTTGTTCGTGTGGAAGGAAAAATCACAGAAAGAAAAGGTGAACCCCACATGAACAATCCTAAGATAGAGGTTGTGGACACCTTACCAAATGCCGTTGGCAATTCTTTGTTTGTGCCTGATGAAAATACTCATGTCATGTATCCTGTTTATCCTGAAAGTCGTGGGGTCACATCACACTGGATATATCACACAATACAGAGAATTTTTAGCTCTGGGATATTAGATAACATTTCTGACCCAATTCCAGAAGATATTTTAAAAAAATACAGTTTACCAAGTATAAAAACTGCTTTTATCTGGATTCACACACCCAAAAAAGAAGCGGATGCGGAATCCGCTCGAAAAAGATTTGCTTTCCAAGAAATATTTTTTATTCAACTTCAGAAACAAAAGGAAAGAAGGTTGTGGAATCAAAAAAGCGCTTTCAATATAGATGTCAGTGAAGAAGATATAGATGAGTTTGTAAAAAGATTTCCATTTACCCCAACAAATTCACAACTGGATGCAATTAAAGCAATAAATGATGACCTAAAAAGAGGACGGCCTATGTCTCGACTTCTTGAGGGAGATGTTGGCTCCGGAAAAACAGCTGTGGCTGCAACAATTATTTATGCTGTAACAAAAACCACTCCCAAAGGTTACACCTTTGGAAATTTGCAAACGGCCTACATGGCTCCAACAGAAATTTTAGCCAAACAACATTATGAAAATTTTATTTTTTATTTTAAACATTTACCAATTAAAATAGGACTTTTGACTGGAAGTGGTTGCCAAATTTTCCCCTCAAAAAGTGACCCAACCAAACCAACTAAAATATCACGAGCCCAGCTCTTAAAATGGGTAGAAAATGCTGAAATTCCTATATTAATTGGCACACATACTCTTATACAAAAATCAGTTAAATTTAAACATTTGGCTTTTGTAGTTATAGACGAGCAACACAGGTTCGGCACAGAACAAAGACAAAAGTTAACAAATAAAAATGAAGTAGTTCCGCATTTATTAAGTATGACGGCAACCCCTATTCCCCGAACACTTGCTTTAACTATTTATGGAGATTTGGATTTGACTTTGCTTGACCAAATGCCTCATGGACGCAAACCAATTATCACAAAAATAATTTTACCTAGTCAAAGAAACAATGCCTACGAAAATATTCGTACGGAATTAAAAGCTGGAAGACAATTATATGTTATCTGTCCGAGAATTAATGAACCAGACCCAACAAAAGAAATGGCTGTGATAGCAAAGTCAGTAAAACTAGAAGCGGAAAGATTAAATGAAGAAGTCTTTCCTGAATACATGATTGATATTTTGCATAGTAAGATGACACCCCAAGAAAAAGAAGAAACTATGGCTGATTTTTCTTCGGGAGAAACAAAAATTCTTGTGGCAACATCAGTCGTGGAAGTTGGTGTTAATGTTCCAAACGCAACAATGATAATAATTGAAGGGGCGGAGAGATTTGGTCTGGCCCAACTTCATCAGCTTCGCGGAAGAGTCATTCGTAGTAACCATCAAGCTTATTGTTTTGTATTTGCAGAAAGCAATGGTCAAAAAACAAAAGACAGGTTGAGGGCACTAATCACAGCAAAAAATGGTTTTGAATTAGCAGAATTTGATTTGAAACAGAGGGGAGCTGGAGAATTGTACGGCAAAAAACAATGGGGCATCTCTGACCTGGCCATGGAAGCAATAAAAAATATAAAAATGGTAGAGGCATCCAGAACAGAAGCAATACGAATTGTTGAGGAAGATGAAACTTTTAAAAAATATCCAAAAATACAGGAGTACTTTAATAGCCAGACGAGTAAGATACATTTTGAGTAGAAACGACAAAGTCCGGCCACCCCCTTGGTAGAGGATGGTCGGACTAATTAGTCAGAGGAAGCAAGTGATGAGAAAGTAATAGGTCGTTGCCAACACCGCTCCCACCCCCTGACAGAGAACCTTGTGATTTTTCTCTGTCCACCCAACAAGGGTGGTGAGGAGACCCGTAACCAACCACGCAAACACAATGAAACTTAACATGTTACACCTCTTCACATGGCCGAGAGGTCGAATTGACCCCATCTTTATACAGTATACACCATTTCTCTGTTTCTGTCAAGGAAAATGGCATAAATTAATAAGAAATGGCTGGGTTGGAAGCTAAATCTTGTCGTCAGGGATAATTTCAGTTTCGTCAAACTGAAATTTCCACGACCCTGCCTCGCTTGTTTTGCTTGGTAGTAAAACATAGCTCCGGCTCGGACAAGCAACAAAAAATCTCCAGCAGTGGAGATTTTTTGTTGCTTGTCCGCCCTCCAGGACTCGAACCTGGGACCCCAGAGGTATAAGCTCTGTGCTCTAACCAACTGAGCTAAGAGCGGATGTTTTACTAAGTTAACATAAATCTGCTAAAACAAAAACTACCGAAAATCACAAACTGAATCTTTTACGTTTTCTGCATCTCCTACGATTTTATTTATTCTTTCCGGTGTAATTTCATCATCCTGAAGCGCCTCCAATTCTTCAAGTGCTTCTGTTAGTGGATGTGTTCCGTCACCACAAATACCAACGAGGCCCACAACCTCATCACGAAATTGAGTAACTTTTATTATTGCCTCTCCCTTTAATTCCTCTGCTGATTTTGGTGTTCCCTCATTCATCTTTGTATTTTACTTTATCCCAGCACTAATTTAATAAGTATAGCTTATGTATTACAAGTTTTTCAATGCTCATCGATGTACAAAAGTGATTTGAAATACTTATTATCATCTTATTAAATTAGTGCTGGGATTTATAACTTTATAACTTTCCACCCCAACAGTAGAACTCACTTCTTTCGTTCACTACAGGGCTTTGCTTTATAACTTAGTTTTGATGCTCAATGTCTAATTTCTTTTTTGGAGTAATACCATTTGACACAAGAATAGTTTCAAATTCAGCTCTTTCTATTGTTTCTACTTCTATAAGTTTTTTAGCGATGGTATCCAAAAGTTTTCGATTTTCCATAATCACCCTTTCCGCTTTTCCATGAGCTTCTTTCATAATACGAGAGACCTCAGCATCAATATCAGCCCCGACTTTTTCTGAAAATTCTTTTTCTTCTACTCCACGGCCAAATAAAACCTTACCACCCTGCCCTTCTAGAGCCACAGGACCAATCATCTCCGACATTCCGTATTTTGTAACCATATCCCGAGCCAAGGCAGTGGAAACCTGTAAGTCGTTTGATGGGCCAGTAGTCAAATCATCAAATAACATTTTTTCCGTAACATAACCGCCCAGAGAAACTGTAATGTCATCTAGAAATTCCTTTTTGGACTGAAGTTTTGTATCTTCTATCGGAAGATGTAGAACGTAACCAGCCGCATGGCCACGAGCAATTATTGAAATCTTATGAACCGGATCTGCATAAGGCAAGATTGAAGCAAGAACAGCATGACCAGCTTCGTGATAGGCAGTAATTTCTTTTTCTTTCTTTGAGAGAATATGACTTTTGCGTTCAGGGCCCATCATCACCTTTTCAATTGAACGAATTAAATCATATTGGGAAACTTTTGTTCGATTTTCACGAGCCGCTAGAATCGCTCCTTCATTCATAAGAGAATATAAGTCGGCACCAGAAAATCCAGGAGTTCTCTCGGCTATAACTTTCAAATCAACATCTTCAGCAAATGGTTTTTTTGTACTGTGAACCAGCAAGATATCTTCACGGTCTTTTCTGTCTGGCAAATCCAAGGTCACTCGTCTATCAAATCTTCCTGGACGTAGAAGGGCGGGGTCTAAAACATCTGGACGGTTTGTGGCAGCCATGACGATAACTTTTTCATTTGGCTCAAAACCATCCATCTCAACCAAGATTTGGTTTAGGGTTTGTTCTCTCTCATCGTTCCCCCCACCAGCACCAACACCACGGACCCGACCAACAGCATCAATTTCATCAACAAAAATAATTGATGGTGAATTCTTTTTAGCCATCATGAACAAATCTCTGACACGCGATGCCCCAACACCGACAAACATCTCTACAAATTCTGAACCAGAAATTGAGAAGAAGGCCACCTGAGCTTCACCAGCTACTGCCCGAGCAAGCAATGTCTTGCCAGTTCCTGGGGCGCCCATAAGTAGAATGCCTTTTGGAATTCGTGCCCCAATATCAAGAAACTTCTTTGGATTTTTTAAAAAATCTACAATTTCCAAAAGTTCTTCCTTGGCTTCTTTACACCCAGCTACATCCTTGAAAGTCACTCTTTGATTCTTGTCATTCGGGTCTATCATCCGAGCTTTTGATTGACCAAAAGTCAGGGCCTGCATTCCTGCTCCTTTCATTTGTCGTGATATAAACCAAATAAAAACCAAAATAAAAAGAATTGGAAAAATTATAGGGGACAGATTTAAAAGCCAGTAACCCAAGCCATTTTCATTTTTAATATTAATTTTAATAGCTGAAATCTCGTCTTTTGTTACTCCATAATTGACAAGGGTCTGTGATAGGGCCTCACCCGTTTCTTTTTTTGAAATTGTTGTTGAACCGTTTTTATATTCCACATCTAGAGAGTCCCCCCTCACAGTAATAGATTTAACTAGACTTGATTTAATATCCGTGGAGATTTGAGAGATAGATATCTCCTCTGCCTTTTTAGATAGAGAACTAGAAACTAGAGAATATGTGATGGAAAGTATAATAAATATAACTAACACAGAAACAACATAACTCATAATAGAATTTTCCTCTGGCTCCTTACCGTTTTTTAGTTTTTTTCTTATTACTATCTTCTGTTTTTCAGGTATTTTAGGATCATTCATAATATTTCAGTAGCCCCAGTATACACGAAAATGGACAAAATAAAAGTTGGTGGGTAGACTTTCAAGCATAGTCTTCACCAATAAACCCACTACACAAATACTATGCGACCGCGTAGTATTTGTGTATCTAGACTATAATTACACAAACAAAGTTCTGATATCATGTTTCTTTTGGTAAACCAAATAACTTCCTAAAACTTTTGTCGTTCTCAATAGAATCAACAATAAGATAGAGTAAGTCCTTACCTATTTTAAAATCAGCTTTGAGTAGGTTGACCAGGTCCTCACACGGATAAGGAAATATCCAGACACTATTTTGAAGTTTAACAAAACCAATGCTCACTAGAGTAAGACGAACTTTATTTCTAAGCAACTTTCTTTTTTCTGGTATGTCAAAAATAAGCATACGCCACTTACCGTCCCATTTTTTGGGTTTGTTGACTTTCCAATCTGAAGCTTCTAAAAACTCCAACTTTGCTTCCCCTTTTGAAGTTAGGCGCAGTAATCGGCCTTCATATTTTAACAATCCATCTTTTACTAAATTGTCCTTTGATCTTTTAATGATCTCGTCCTGCCTTTTGCTAGGCATAATTCCTAAAGCTTTGAGACACTGAATAGCATTTGGAGCAATAAGGGCGACACCGAGAAATCCGGCAACTTTAATAGTTGAGAGAATAGCCTTTTGAATATCACCTTTTCTTTTTCTTTTTTTAAATTTTTCTTCAATTACCCCCATACAGTCATTCTAACACTATATACTTTACTACACAAATACTATGCGACCGCGTAGTATTTGTGTATAGGTAAGTAATATAAATATAAAAAAATGTATTTGTATATACAACAAAATCTCACATAATTGCAGATTTCTTTGGACTCCAAACCTAAAAAATACTCCTTTTTAGCTAGAATTTCACCGGTCAATAATAGTTTAAAGTTTTTTCACAAAGCATTAGTGGAGTGAAATTTTGTTTATAATACAGGCCCGACAGGTTCATCTTTTCTCAACAAAATCTCTAATTCATCCCAATAATCATATTTATAATCTCCTGACTTTGGTTTAACACCATTTTCCAGATCTTGTTTTATCCGAAGATCACAATATTCTCTCACCAGCTCTCTCTGTCTATTTCTTAATTCATAAAGAAGCTTGTGGTCTTCGTTACTTCGTGGTCCAGTCCAATAATCAAAAGTGTCAACATTTTGAGAATTTACTCGGCTAAATACCGCATCTATTTTTTTATTATTTTCTTTATATTCGTCAATAATACCATTTAATCTTTCTGTGATTGCCGCGCCCTCGAGACTACTAACTCGCTTATCAGTATCATATTGCATGCTGAGTTCTTCTATGCGTGCAATAATTATAGCTTTTTTATCTTCTGACACCGACCTGAGAAGATTTTCATCCCACCCTTCAACATCTGGAGTAACCTTCTTTTTATCCCAGTCTATTTCTTTACCTAGAGCATAGTACACTTTCCAATCTATATTAATCGCCTCAATTTTCTCAGTATCGGTGATTCCAAGTTGTCTCATATATTCCTCACCTCTTTTAAAACGTTCGACGCGATTTTGAGTCATAATTTCCTCATCTGTTGGTTTATATCCTTCATCAGACATATCTATTAAGTTAATTTTAATATCTCAATTTTACCCCCCCTGGTAAAATTGCAAGAACTTACAGAAGGGTCAAATCTTACTTACTACCCATACACAAATACTATGCGACCGCGTAGTATTTGTGTATGGGTAAGTAATATATAATAGTATATAAAAAGAAATGTATAAAAAGGAAGAGGATAGTGTTATAATTACTGGGTTATGGGGCTAATTACGAACAAAAAAGCATACTTTAATTACGAAATTACTGACAAATACAGTGCGGGTGTGGAGCTTTTTGGCTTTGAGGTTAAGTCACTTCGAAATGGTCATGGCTCTCTGGAGGGGGCATACGTCACCGTGAGAGGTAAAGAAGCTTTTTTGATCAATGCCTTTATTCCACCATATCAAGAAAACAATACATCTGATAGCTATAATCCACGTCGAAACAGGAAACTTCTTTTGACCAAAAAAGAAATCGAGAAATTGGGCAGTATAGAGAAGACCAAAAACTTGACAGTACTGCCTATTTCGGTGTATAATAAGGGTAGAGTTCTGAAGATTGACCTTGGTATCGGCAAAGGCAAAAAGAAACACAACAAACGACAAGTTATTAAAGAGCGAGAAACAGATAGAGAGATAGAGAGAGAATTTAAAGCCAGATAAAATGTGAAGTTCCCGAAAAGTATTGGTATTTCCCTAGCTACTAAAACCTAGCTACTAACTACTATTTTTCTCGGGGATGACAGGTTTAGACAGGTAAGTTTTTTGACAATGCGCATGGTAGAGCTCTAGCAACTCTTTAAACTACTAGAAAGCATAGATGCTAAAAACACCTTTGCAAAAGCAATCCCTTCACCATTTATGGCGAATGGATTTGCTCTCGCTTACGCGTAATTCTTTTTAGATTTACCCCTAAGTGGCGGCTACTCTGCTAAGTCTGTTACCAGAGATAGTTGATATATCATCGGACTAGGAATCGTTTCTGTTTCGGAACGTTTCTGAACCAAAGAAAACTGGATTCTTGTTTATTTTGTGAATTTCAAGAACAAGAATCAAGACACCTTAAATTCACTACACCATGTAGACCCATTATCAAATCTTATTTGCACGGGGGTTCGACTCCCCCCTTCTCCACAATGCAGACCGCCTCTGGGCGGTTTTTGCATTGTGGAGAAGGAGTAAGGTCTGGGAGACCTTACGTGGGGAGTCGAAAGCCGGAGCGAACACCTAGTCAACAGACTAGGTCGCGAGGCAGGGTTGTGAAAATTTTGTTTTGACGAAAACAAAATTATTCCTGACCAATTCTCGCCTTCTCCACTTTTAAAACACTAGCCCCTCTTTGGGGCTTTTGTTTTGACGAGATTGAAAAATTCGAAGGAAAAATTCTCCCCTTACCCATAAATTGACAGAATAAATTTAATATGCTATTACACAAGTTAGACAGCAATTAAGCTAAACTGGGAGGATAATCAATGACCCCTGAAAGAATCAAGCTTTTTACTGAGCTTGTTCAGGAAGTGCTAACCACCGACAGTGGTTTTATCCCAAAGCCCGTGTGGGTTAGATCGGAAGAG
>JBAZZC010000009.1:0-29231 GCA_041658985.1 Minisyncoccota bacterium | reverse complement strand
AAAAGAAAGGAAGGAAAATTTTTGGTTTTTGCTCCCGCGACCGAAGGGAGCGGACGAGGCGCGCAGATTAGTCCTCGTTCAGATTAGTTTGGTAAAAAGTTCGGATTTTGTTCAGGAGACACAGCCCGAGATTAGATACACATTAATATAATTTCATGAGCTTACCAACCAGAGAAGAAGGGCAAAAACTTTTAGAAGAACATGTGCAAGATGAGTATCAAAGGCACCATGCTTTAATGGTGGCAGTTAGTATGGAGGGTTATGCGGAATCGCTTGGAGAAGATTCAGACTTATGGTATTTAACTGGACTTCTTCACGACATAGATTTTGAAAAACATCCAGATAATCATCCCACGGAATCTCTGCAATGGTTTAAAGATTGGCAGTATCCAGAAGACATGATTCATGCTGTGGAGGCTCACGCTTACAATTATAATGGATTTAAAACATTTCCTAAAACCAAACTAGCTTCGGCTCTTATGGCTTGTGACGAGGTAAGTGGAATTTTTTACGCATACAAAAAGCTTAACCCGATTCCATTTGGCCAGATGAAAGTTAGTTCAATAAAAAAGAGACTAGCCGAGAAACTTTTTGCCGCCAAAATTGACCGTGATACTATAACTCGAGGTGTGGAAGCTTTTGGGGTGAATATGGACGAACATATCCAAAATATTGTTAAATTCTTGTCAAAGCTGGACTAATGAATTATAGTTTATGTCAATTTGATATAATAAACATATGAGAAAAATCACTATCATTTTTTTAGCCCTACTACTGTTGATATTACCATTTACCATTGCATTTGCAGATTCAGAGGTGAGTATCACAAAAAACGGCAATACCACGATTTCCAGCGTTAAAGTTATGCAAATATTTGGCACAACCTTTGCTGCTCGTCTCTACTGGGGCGAGGCTTATATTCGTTTATCTGTTAAAACCGATAGCAAGACAAAATTTTTCAGGGGGACAGGAGAAGCAACAATACTGAAAGAAATAGCTGAAGGTGATATTCTTGATATTGCCGGGATACTTGAGCCAGGCAGTAGCGCTCTTACTGTGATAGCCTCAACTGTAAAAAACTCTTCGGTTCAAAAAAAACAAACAACATTTTCTGGTAAGGTGGTAAGTGTTGACTTGTCTGGTAGAAAATTTGTACTTAATGCAAAAAACGTTGGAACAATAACTGTTAGTATTGCTACAACAACACAATTTATAAAAGGCAACAGAACTCTTGATTTGGAACATGTTAAGGCTGGGGACACCATCACAAAAACTTCTGGCGATTATAATTTAACCACGAAAACTTTAGTAGCAGAGTCAGTAACAACCCATGTTAATTTAAATGATTACAAACCAAAAAATTACGAAGGTAAACTGCAAGAAGTCATTGGAATAACGGTGCCTACTTCAATAAAAGTTTCAATTAACGGAGTTTCTTATGTTGTGAATATTTCAAATAAGACCTCTGTACTCAACAAAAACAGAAACTTAGTCTCACTTAGTCGTTTTGTTGTAGGAGACACTATTAGAATTTATGGAGCAATTCAAGAGGTTGATAATCCAATCATTAATGCTGATATTGTACGTAATACTAGTTTATAAGTGCTATAATTAGTTTATATACCAAATAAGCTTGTTGCGTGATAAATATATGGATATTGAAACTAGTACAGTAGATGCTAAATCAGGTTTGGATTCTGAAAAAATTAAAACAAAAGAGCAAGCTCGGTCGGGTGTTATTGTCAGACTAAATGAGCTGGGAGTAGTTAATTGTCCCGATGAAATTGTAGATAAATTACTCATGATAGGAGAAAACTCTGAGTTTAATCTTGATTCAGAAATGATTTGCGAGGCTTATGGTAATGTGCTAGTAGCACTTGAAGCTAGAAATCTATCAACAACGCCTATGTCTTCCAAGCAGAAACAAGAGGGTTTGTTATCCGCCTTTTTACACGATATAGGAAAAGCTGGTCCAGCCTCAGCAAGTTTAGATTGTCAGCTGAGTATAATAAAACTATTTTCTGTTAAAAACTTAGATACGAGCAGATATAAATATGTTGGAGAAGTACTAGAGAAATATTTTCCCGATGTAGCAGAAAAAATGCTAGAAGATTTAAAAGAAGTGGGGATTGGTAGTCAGACAACAATGCGTGCTTTTTGGAATAACCACTCCTGGTGGACACACAGTGTTTTGCAAAAATATCCAGGTGATGTTTCTAAAAGGGTTGATTTGATTGCTTCTAGTCACCATGTTACAGACGGAGAAAATCCATGTGGTGTCCTAGAAGACGAGGTTCCAATTGAATCAAAAATGATTGGTACTCTTGAACATTATGTTGATTATCTTGAGGAGAGAATGCTTGCGATAATAGATAAATATCAAGCTGCACTAATGAGGCCAGAAGGGGGGTCAACTCATGAAAAAGCCGTGAGATATTTAAAGAATGCTTTTGGTAAATATAAGGACGATGGTGTAACGAATTCAATAATTGAAATAATTGACCAATTAGGCAAGACAGACTCTCTTTTTCCAAAAACAAAAAGTAAATACAACAGGGGTACATAAAATGAAAACGATTTTTTTCAAGAATTTTCTAAAAAACTGGAAACAGGTTGGTTCGGTGACTCCCAGCTCACGTTTTTTGACCACAAAAATGCTCAAGACGATTGATTTTTCCAAGGAATTACTTATTGTTGAACTTGGTCCAGGAACAGGAGTTTTTACGGAGGAAATATTGTGTAGGATGGGACCTAATTCAAAACTAACTGTTCTTGAAACCAATCATGATTTTGTAAACCATCTAAGAAGAATCAGAGATGAAAGATTTAATGTCCTAGAAGTATCAGCGGATAACTTATCATCGGTTTTGAAGGGTGAAAAGGTGAATATCATTGTCTCGGGCATTCCTTTTTTAGCTATAAAAAAAGAGGTGAGAGAGGTGATGTTGCAGGAGATAAAATCTAGTCTTAAAAGTGGAGGAAAGTTCATTCAATTTCAATACTCTCTAGACTTATATGAATTTTTAAAAAAAATATTTGACAATAATGTCAAAATATCTTTTGTCTCCTTAAATATTCCACCAGCTTTTGTTTATACTTGTGTTGTTAAATAAACATGAAAAGAGGCCGGTCCCGCAAACGTGCGGGACCGGCCTCGAAGGAACAGGGGGGACTGGTGACGCCTACCGATTGTTGTTGTAGTAGTAGACGATGGGCGGGGCGTACGCGAGGCAGACGGGCTTCGTCTGTTCGGAGACGTAGTCGTACGCACTCTTCGTGTAGTCGTTCGTGTTCGGGCGAATCTGCATCCCAACACAGAACTGACCGCCGACGTACGCTGTGTCGCTACGGAACTTGTAGAACCGCTGTCCGATGAAGCGCCACATACGACCCACTCGCTGGGGGCGTGTTGACCATTGACCAAGGTTGACCTTGGCTTTCATGGTGCTGGCGCCGTCGAAGATGTAATCCGCGATGACGTCCGCGTCCCATTCCTGGCGGATCCACGTGCCGACCGTGAAGGTCTCCTCGTCCTCCTGGACGACCTTCGGCTTGTACACGATGGTGTTGTTCGAGTACATCGTGATGCTGGGCATCTCGACAGTCTTACGACCATCAAACCACATCCGCGACTGGTTGTTGATGTGGTGATAGGCTCCCTTAGCCTCTGCACGCACGTCGATGAGACGCTCGGTGGAGTACTCGTTCTCCGGTCCTGGCAGATGACTCTTTGAGACGAAGTATGTAACCAGGCCGGTAGCCTCGTCGATCGTCGTGCAGTTGCTTGTGTCGCCGTCCACGCACGGCTCGAACTTCTTCGAGGTCGCTTCATCGACGATCCACGGCCCGTTGCTGGTTTTCACCTGGCTGACAGTGATGCTCACGTCAGTCACGGGTTGTCCGTTGTTGTAGATGTAGATGGTTCCGGTGATTCCCATCGGCGCGACGGAAACCGGGCTTGGCTTCGTCGGGATGATCATCCCCGGGTATGGGGCGCCTGGGACGTTATTGATCTGTGCCGACGCCGGCGCCGTGAACGACACCAGAACGGCCAGGACCACGAGCGCAACGAGCAGAAAACGGGTCTTCATCGGCTTCTCCTATCAGTGAGCTGTCTGTTGCTAAATACCTAGTTTCTGCGTGAAACTAGCCGTATTTTTGCAACCCTACCTATATATTAGCACAATCTTCATACTAAGTCAAGTCCGATATAGACTAAACCGTAATATTGTGTTTTTGTTAAATAAACAATTCACGACATTATAATGTAGTGAATTGTGACACTGTGCTACGGTTTAATATTTTTTTGCGTGATAAGTAATAATAATGTTATTATTACTTACATAAAACATATGATTGACACAAAAAACTTTGAAATGTATTGCCGTGCGGCGAACTATATTTCAGCAGCACAGATTTTTTTAAAAGATAATTTTTTACTAGAAAGACCGCTTTCTTTTGATGATATAAAACCTCGTCTTTTGGGACACTGGGGGACGGCGCCGGGAATCAATCTTCTCTATGCCCATCTAAATGCTTTGGTTAAAGAACATGACTTGGATATGCTTTTTGTTTTGGGTCCTGGACACGGCTATGCCGGACTTCAGGCAAACTTGTTTATTGAAGGAACTCTTTCAAAATACTATCCAGATTTACCACAAAACAAAGAGGGTTTAGAAAAAACTATCAAAATGTTTAGTTGGCCTTATGGTTTTCCAAGTCATACTAATCCTGGTGCTCCTGGAGCAATTCTAGAGGGAGGAGAGTTGGGATACTCCCTTTCTACAGCTTATGGTGCGGTATTAGACAATCCAGATTTGATTGCAGTAGCTATGGTGGGTGATGGGGAAGCAGAAACAGGACCTACGGCGACGGCTTGGCACTTGAGTAAATTTATAAATCCGAAAACCAGTGGGACAGTTTTACCCGTGCTTCATAGAAACGGTTATAAAATTTCTGGTCCAACTATATTTGGTAGAATGTCTGAAGAAGAACTGACTGCGCTTTTCACTGGTTATGGTTATCATCCATATTTTGTAGAGGGAGGTGAAGGGATACATGAGAGATTGTCTCAAACACTGGAGGATTGTTATAAAGAAATTCAAGAAATTAAAAAAACTTGTCCAATCTCACCGAGGTTTCCAATGATTGTCCTGACCACCTTAAAGGGCGAGGGGGGAATAAAGGAACTCCACGGTAAAAAAATAGAAGGAAATTTTGCTTCTCACCAAGTTCCGGCACCACTGGCCAAATCTGACTCCGAGGAATTGAAAGCGGTTGAGGAGTGGCTCAGGTCTTACAATTTTAATGAACTTTTTAACACAGAAACAGGATTTGTAGATGAAATTAAAGAATTAGTTCCGGAAGAAAACAGAAGAATCGGAAACAATAAACACTGTTTTGGTGGAAAAGAGGTTTATAAAGACCTCGTTCTACCCGATGTTTCTGAATTTGCTGAAGAAATAAAAGAGAGAGGGGCTACCATGACAAGTAATATGAAAGTAGCCGGAGGGTATTTAGAAAAAGTAATAGAAAAAAATCAATCCGACAAAAATTTTAGAATCTTTTCTCCTGACGAAACATATTCCAATAAGTTAGATGCTATTTTTAAAGCTACAACCAGGTCTTTTGAGTGGCCGATAAAAGACAACGACCAAGATTTGGCTCCAGATGGACGGGTGATAGAGATGCTTTCGGAACATTCGCTTCAAGGTCTCATGCAGGGTTATGTTCTGACTGGAAGACACGCCGTTTTTCCTTCCTATGAGGCTTTTATTCAGATTGTTGGAAGTATGGTAGACCAATATGCAAAATTTATAAAAGTGGCAAAGGATTATTCATGGCACGGCAAAATTTCTTCACTCAATTACATTTTGACTAGTCCGGGGTGGGAACAGGAACACAACGGTTTTTCTCATCAGAATCCAGGTTTTATTGATGGGGTTTTACAAAGACATGGTGATTTTGTCAGGGCCTATTTTCCTCCAGACAAAAACACCACTTTAGTTAGTTTGAGAGAATGTCTGGCTTCAACTAATGGGATTAACCTTTTGATTTCTGGTAAATTAGACACACAGGAGTGGTTAACCCTATCGGAAGCAGAAAAATCTTTAGAAGACGGGGTTATGGTTTGGGATTTCGCCAGCGACAAAAATCCAGACATAATCTTTGCTTCAGTTGGAGACCATTTGACTAAAGAATGCCTCGCAGCCATAACTCATCTAAAGGAAGATGCACCAGAAATTAAAATAAGAATGGTTAATATTCTAGAATTAACTGCTATGGGTATTGGTTCATCAGAAAAGGAGATGGCTACTTCAGATTTTGAAAATTATTTTACAAAAGACAAGCCGGTCATTGTTAATTTTCATGGTTATCCAGAAACAATGGAGCAGATTTTGTTTAATCATAAAAATACCTCAGACCGTTTTTTTGTTCACGGATACTTAGAAAATGGTTCAACCACAACACCTTTTGACATGCAGGTTAGAAATAAAACTAGCCGTTTGCACCTTGCTAAAGAGGCAATAGAAATTCTGGCAAAAAATAATGTAGTTTCGGTGGATAAGGCAAAACTAATTAATGATAAATATGATAAACTTTTAGCAGAGCATTTGGTTTATATAAAAGAACACGGAGAAGACCCAGAATATATAGCAAAATGGAAATGGTCCCGTTAGAGATTAAATGGTTAATGTTAAAGTTAGATATAATATGATTATCAAAATAGGTAAAATTAATGAGTAAATAATCGATACGGAAATGCCTCGAGTACGAGGGATTTCCTATCTCTAACGGGATGGATAAAATAACTCTAATAATAAATATAGGAAGTTCGTCAAAAAAATATCATCTTTATTCTGGTGAGGAGCTTTTAATTGATGCCCATTTTGAACACGACAAAGACGGATTTGTTGTAACTTATGCTGGAGAAAAAATAAAGGAAATTATTCCTGAAGTATATGATAATGGTTTATCACATTTCTGTGAGGTGGCTAAAACATCAGGCTATATAACTCCAGAAAACCCAGTCTCTCTTATCGGACTTCGTCTTGTTGCTCCCGGAGAATATTTTGTTAAGAACCACATTGTAGACAATGAATTTATTGAAAAGCTTGGGATTGTAGCAAAAAGTGATTTGCCCCACATAGAACCAATCCAAATAGAACTTGGTCTTATTGCCAAACTATTTCCAGACATAAAGATTGTTGCTGTTTCTGATAGTGCTTTTCATTCCACAATGCCACAAATTGCTAAACTCTATGCTATTCCAGCAAAACTTGCTCAAGAGAAGGACCTTTATCGCTTTGGCTTTCATGGTATTTCTATCGCCAGTATTGTTCATAGTCTCAACAAGAAACCCTCTGGTATAGAAAGTCGTATTATTGTTTGTCACTTGGGGAGTGGGGCTAGTGTTACCGCTCTCCTTGGTGGAAAAAGTATAGATACATCAATGGGATACTCTCCACTAGAAGGGCTTGTCATGAGTTCACGTGTCGGAAATATAGATGCTGGAGCTGTTTTATATTTAGCTGAAACACAAAGCGTTAATGATTTACAAAAACTTTTCTATCACGAAAGTGGGTTGTTAGCTCTTAGTGGTTTATCTGGGGACATGAGGATTCTTTTAGATGCAGAAAAAGAGGGTCATTCTGGTGCTCACCTAGCCATAGAGGCTTTTGTATATAGCGTTCGTAAATATATTGGTGCTTATGCTGGAGTCTTGGGTGGGGTTGATGCTATTGTTTTTTCTGGGACAATAGGTGAAAGGTCACCGGCACTTCGCGAGAAAATTTGTAATGGTTTTGAGTATTTAAATATACACATTGATTCTGATAAAAACAAAAGCCTAGTCAACGACGTAGATATTGCCAGGGAAAACGGGACACATATCTATGTTATGCACGGTGATGAAGCGGGAGAGATTATGAGAAGAGCGGTCTTGGCTGCAAAAGAATAATTTGGTGTTATAAAATTATTAGTTTAATTCATCCGCACACTAACTTTGGCATTATGCATTTCTGTTACTTTATATAAATAAGTTGTGTTATAATTAGTAACGTATATTTTATTAAACATAATCTTTAATATTTTGCATAGTAACGATGCCAAAGTTAGTGTGCGGATAAATTTATATGGCGAAAGGAGAAACATACAAAAAAGAAAAAAAGAAACCTAAGAAAATCTGATAAATAACATGCGTAAACCACTATCTGTTGAAGAAATAAAAAGCTTAAGAAAACCCTTACGTAATGTAAATATTGAGCACAAAGAACACCTAACTTCTTTAGAGGTATTTGCTGTTTGGATTACCAAACACATTGGCACTATGGGATTTTTTCTACTTATTTTTTTCTGGACTATTATATGGTTAGGATGGAACACTTTAGGTCCGTCAGAGTTTCATTTTGACCCATACCCTGCTTTTGTTTTATGGCTTTTTATCTCTAACATGATTCAAATATTTCTGATGCCACTCCTCCTTATTGGACAAAACCTACAAGGTAAACATGCTGAGGCCAGGGCTGAAGCTGATTTTGAAATAAATGCCAAAGCAGAAAAGGAAATAGAAACGATTCTCATACACCTAGAAAACCAAAACGAGATTCTAGAAAAACTAGAGAGTAGATAATTATTTTTTCTCTAACTCTGATTCAATATTTTCAAGTTTTTGTTCAACTTTGTTTAAAGTCTTTTGAAGTTTTTGAATTTCACTTTCTTCTGAGATAATTTCCTCTTCGGTTTTTTCAACAATTTTCTTTTCCCCCTTAAGGCCAGAGATAATTAAACGATTACCAACAAAAACAGATACATAAATACCTGTTATTAGTAAGAGAATAGAACCAACGACTAGAGAAAGGGGTCCATCTAATAAACCTGCTACAGTAAATGGTGTGGTGTCAAACAACATGTCGTTTATGAAATCGTTGAAGTGCCAAACCCCCCTCCAGAACAAAACCACACCGATTCCACCAATAAATGCATATAAAAATGGATAGTGACTAAGTGTTCCCCTAGTTTTATCCTCAAGTTTATCAAAAAAATAAATAATTTTTTTAATCATGTTTGTGATATTATAATACCATGTCTAGCCTAATGAAAAAAGTAATCATGTGTGACCTTGATGGAACTTTGGCAGAAAGCAAATCGGCTCTTTCGGTTGAAATGGCTGATATTTTATGTCAAATCTTGCGCCGTCATTACCTAGTGGTTATTTCAGGCGGGGCCTTTTCTCAATTTCAAAAGCAATTTCTTTCACATTTTTCTTGTTCCCCCGAATTAATGCAAAACTTATTCCTGTTTCCAACCAGCGGTAGTACTTGTTACAAATATGATGGGGGTGAGTGGAAACAAATATACAATGAAGAATTGACCCCAGAAGAGAGGGAAAAAATAAAAGAATCTTTTAGGGAAGCAATTTTAGAACTAAAACTGGATTTATCTCCAACGTATGGTGAGCTCCTAGAGGACCGAGGTGCGCAAGTTACTTTTTCTGGTCATGGTCAAGAAGCACCGATTGAAGTGAAAGAAAGTTGGGATAGGGACCAGAACAAAAGGAGGCAGATTATGGATATTCTAAAGAAAAAAATTCCAGAATTTGAGATTCGAATCGGCGGGACGACATCTATAGACGTAACAAGAAAAGGGATAGATAAATCATACGCTATAGGAAAAATAAAAAATCTGTTAAATGTCTCGGATGAAGATATAATTTACGTTGGAGATGCGTTATACAAAGGGGGAAATGATGCTTCTGTTAAGAAAACTGAGGTGGATTTTATTCAAGAAGATGGACCAAGTGAGGTAATAGAGTTTTTACGCCAGTATTTGTAAGTTTTCTTTGTTTACACTTAGTAAAGTATGGTATAATTTTCTTATGAAATCCGTCACCACCAAAAAACCATGGGGGTCCTTTACTCGTTTTACAAACAATGAATCTTCTACAGTAAAATTATTATATATAAACAAGGGAGAAAGATTTAGTTTGCAGTATCATACTCATCGTGAAGAATTTTGGGAGATAATTCGAGGCAGTCCAGAGATTATTATTGGTGACAAGACTTATTACCCTCATGAGGGTGAAGAATTTACTATTGCCCCACTGGCAAAGCATCGTATTTCTGCTCCAAAAGACGATGTGGTTGTTTTAGAGATATCAGAAGGTGAGTTTGACGAAAGTGATATTGTTAGGATTGAGGACGATTACAATAGAGTTTAATGAGAAAGAGTATTTTAAAAAAACCGAGGAAAATAAAAAAAACGAAAGGCACTCCTCTCGCAGTGTTTACTGTTGTTGGTGGGGTGTGCGTGCTGGAAAAGTCAAACAGTAAAACAAAAAGTCACTTATTCTTGTCTTGGAGTACCGATGGTTTAAATTTTTCTTCGGATGACAGAAAAGTAGAGATAAACATAACTTCATCCAAAAAAGAAAAAATAAATAATTGCCAAAACTTTTCTGTTTCTTCTACTGAAAATGGTTTTATAATGACCTACATTAGAACAGAAAAATCCAAGAGTGTTATTGTTATTGCCAGGTCAAAAGATTTGTATAAATGGGATGTAAAATCAGAATTACTTCGCGAGGATACTCGTCATGGAATGGTGGTTTACAATAAGCAACTAGACCTGTTTTTACTATATAGGGATGGTTTGTTTATAAAAAACCAGACGACTAGAACCTTGGTTCTCTGGAAAGAAAGACCGACTCTAATTTTTACCTCCAGACACGGCATGTTTGACAGCGAGACTATTTCTATAATCGGTGGAGTAGAAACGAAAGATGGACTCCTTTTAATATATGACGCATCGGTCAAAAAAGAAAAACAACACCTTCTTCAGCTTGGGGGAGTATTGTTTGATATAAATAATCCAAAACGAGTTTTGTGGCGTTCTGAAGCCCCACTTTGGCAGGGTGTGGTGGAAACAGAAACAAAGACCAGCTTTATTATTCCAGTTGGATTTGTTTATTTTAATGACACTTTTATTGTTTACTGGCTGACAAAAGATGGAAGTATGGTTTTATCTACTTTTCCTTCCCTTTTCAAAAATCTAGAGGTTTATCAACATAAAATTCTTAGTCGGTCTGAAAAGAATCCAATTCTTACAGCAAGACATGAGCATGATTGGGAAATTATTGGTACGTTTAACCCAACCGTTTTTCAGGACGAAAAAAATGTAATACACATGTTTTATCGTGCCATAGGTAAAGATGGTATTTCAAGGGTGGGTTATGCGCAAAGTCGGGATGGCATATCTATTTCCAAACGATTGCCATATCCTGTTTTTGAGCCATCCCCAGGCCTGGGTATGCCTGATGCTAGTAAGACAAAAGAACCAATAGGTTACTATCCGTCATATTATACTTCTGGTGGTGGCTGGGGCGGTTCGGAAGACCCGCGTGTGGTTAAAATAGGAAACCGTATCTACATGACTTATGTTGCTTTTGAGGGTTGGTATTCAATAAGAATTGCTCTGACATCAATTTCAGTTGAAGATTTTAAGAAAGGCAAATGGCACTGGAAAAAACCAATTTTACTTTCACCACTTGGAGAGATTAACAAAAACTGGGTTCTTTTTCCAGAAAAGATAAATGGTAAATTTGCTGTTTTACACGGAATATCTCCAGAAATTCTCATTGACTATGTTGACAGTTTCAATAGTTTTGACGGAACTGTTTTTATAAAAAGCAATCCACCTAGCGGGGGAAGAGAAAAACACTGGGATAATAAAATGCGTGGAGCAGGACCATCACCAATAAAGACATCTCTTGGTTGGTTGCTGTTCTATCATGCTCACAGTAAGAAAGAACCACATAGATATAAACTTGGAGCAATGATTTTGGACCTAAACAATCCAACAAAAATTTTGTATCGTTCCGAGCACCCGATTCTTTCTCCAGACATGCATTATGAAAATGATGGTAAACCTGGAGTCATTTATGCTTCTGGTGCTGTTATAAGGGGAGATGACTTGTATGTTTACTATGGTGGGGGAGACAAGGTGGTTTGTGTGGCTACTACCCCACTTAAAAAGTTTTTGGATTATTTGGTGACTGGTGATGCAAAAGATTACGAACTGAAGAGAGTAATTTGATTTTGAATTTACTTTATAAACTTTATGGACTTTATAACTTTATAACTCTTGTATGTTTGTAGTAAAACGATCAGAACATAATCCAATACTTAATCCTGTATCTAAAGATGCTTTTGAGAACTTTGCTGTTCTTAATGGTAATCCAATTTTAATTGGCTCTTCTATTTATTTACTGTATAGAGCACAAAATTTTCCTGAGAAATTTGAAAACGGAAGTTTTTCCTTATCAACTGTCTGTAAGGCTGTCAGTAAAGATGGGGTACATTTTAAAAACAGGGAGGTTTTTATTTTTCCAGAACATCCGTGGGAGAGATATGGCTGTGAAGACCCAAGAGTAACAAAAATAGACGGAGAATATTTTATTTTTTACACCGCTCTTTCTGCTTACCCATTAAATCTTCCTGACGGGATAAAAGTTGGTTTAGCCATAAGTAAGGATTTGAAATCAATAACAGAAAAACATCTAATAACTCCATTTAATGCCAAGGCCATGACCCTCTTTCCTGAAAAGATAAATGGAAAATATGTTGCACTGCTCACAGTAAACCCGGATATCTTACCAACACACATAAGCTTGGCTGAATTTGAAAAAATAGAAGATATGTGGTCAGAAAAGTATTGGGAAAAATGGCGAAAGGAACAAGATAAACACATTTTTTTAAGAGGAGACAATATTGATAGAATTGAAATAGGAAGTTGTCCGATAAAGACAAAAGATGGCTGGCTTCTGGTGTGTTGTAGGATTCAAAATCACTCTTCACCAAATAGAATTTTTGCTATTGAGGCTTTCCTTTTGGACCTGATGGACCCAAAAAAAATAGTAGGTAAAACACAAGGTGCACTTTTGGTTCCAGAAGAACAATATGAAAAGAGCGGAATTATGCAGGAGACCATCTTTCCAAGCGGAGCACTAATTAAGAAAAATAAGTTGCTTATTTACTATGGTGCAACAGACACAACAATCGCCATGGCTAGTGTAAATCTAGAGGAATTGTTGGAGTCAATGAAGCTTCCTTACCAGGACGTTGGCTTTAAACGCTTGACTCTTGGGGCGCTACTTTCTCCTCGTAAAGATAAATCCTGGGAAGAAAAAGCCATATTTAATCCTGCTGCCATAGATATAGATGGTAAGGTCAGTATTTTGTATAGGGCCATGTCCAAAGACAACACCTCTGTCTTAGGTTTAGCTGAAAGTCTTGACGGAACCAAAATATCTTATATTTCAGATGAGCCCGTTTATATTCCCCGAGAAGCTTTTGAAAGCAAGGGCGTTCCTAATGGGAACTCTGGATGTGAAGACCCCCGCCTTACAAAGATTGGCGATACGATTTATATGTATTACACAGCATATAACGGGATAACTCCTCCTGCTGTGGCCATGACTTCAATTTTAGAGAAAGATTTTAAAAAAAGAAATTGGGCTTGGTCTAGACCGGTTGTTGTCACGGCGGATGGAATAGACGATAAGGATGGTTGTTTGCATCCGGAAAAAATCAAAGAAAAATATTTTTTGTTTCACCGAGTGAGCAATCATATTTGTGGTGATTATGGTTCTAGTCCGGCTTTTCCAGAAAGAAACAATTTTAAAAATATACCAATTCTAATGCCAAGGCGAGGTATGTGGGATAGTGTTAAGGTTGGATTATCCATCCCACCAATCAAAACAAAGAAAGGTTGGCTGCTTATTTATCATGGTGTTTCGGAAAGGTCTAGATATAGAATTGGAGCAGCCTTACTTGACTTAAAAGATCCGACAAAAGTTTTATCTCGTACAACCGATGCTATTTTTGAACCCAAAGAAGCCTATGAAATAGCGGGACAGGTAAATTATGTTGTTTTTCCGTGTGGTGCAATAGTCAGGAAAGGCATAATCTATATGTATTATGGTGGGGGAGATTCTGTGGTTGATGTGGCGTCTATTTCAGTTGATAAGCTACTAGAAGCACTAACTAACTGAAATTAGAAATTATTTCGTGTCTCTCAGAGCCAGACTATATTTGGTGCCCAATACCATTAGTGCTCCAACTAAGATAAAAATATATTGAAAAGAAATAAATTGAAGTGTTAGTGTGGCCAGAAGTGGGGCAATAATAAAAGACAAGGGACGGCTCATTCTAAAAAAGCTGACAACATCTGATTTCTCTGGCCCAACCTGTTTAAAGAAATAACTCTCCGAACTAATTTCTACAAAACTTGCTCCAATACGGGTTATAAACAAAAGAAGCGCCCACATCCAAAAAACCTTTACGGTTAAAAAGCTTATAAAAAGCGTAGCAAGACCCATAATGACAAAACCTACAGTTAGAAATTCTTTTTCTCCATACTTATCATCGGCTAATTCTCCTATAGGAAGTTCAAATAAAACAAAAGGTAAAAGCATTATGGTGAACATTATTCCTATCTCTGACCAGGAAAAGCCAATATACTTTTCTAAATATAGAGGCACGTAGACTACCATATAGGCATAGAAAAGCTGCAAAAGAAAATTTGATACAAATATGTTGTAAAGATTTTTATTTTTTATATATTCGGATAGTGTCTCCTTTATTTTTATATGTTGAATAGTCGGAGTCTTTACCTTTTTTAATCTTCTGAAGAAATAATATAGTGGTATTAGGAATAAACACGAGGCTATATAAACAAAGGAATAAATATTTTTAAAAAGGAGTAAGGCTATCAAACTTGGAGCAATGACGATGGTGATATTTGTTACAGTCAAATATGTCGCCCTGATACTGCCAGTTAGAGAATCATCTTTCGACACATCTTCTATAAACACATCCATGTTGAATAGTATGAGAGATATGGTGATAAGATGAATTAGAAAGTATAAACCAATAAGAAACGGAGTTGTAGAAACAGCAAGTCCAAGGGTGGCAAAAAATTCTATGATAATTGAGTAGGTAGCAAATTTGTATATACCAATTTTCTCTAGGATTCTTGAGGCATAAAGTAGAAAAAGCGTGTTGATTATGGAACCAATAATGTACAAGCTGGAGATTTGTGTCTCAGAGAAAAAATTATTAAGGTAAGTTGAGTTTACATAAATTATCAGGGCATAGTGAAAAGAAATAAATATATTTGAGAGAAATATAGTGTTAAGTAACCTGCTTTGTTTGAAGGGGAGTAATAACCTATACATGCTCTAATTATATCTTAAAAATTAAAAACTTTCATATTTGGAAGTTTTTCACTATACACCAAGGATGACGGGGATTACCATTGGTTTTTTGGCGGTTTTTTGGAAAAGAAATCTGCCAATGTTGTCTGCTAGGTTTGATTTTACAAAATCAAAGTTAATGGGATTCATTCCGGCCGTGGTGTCTTCTACTGTCTTCTTTATTATGAGTCGAGATTGGGCCAAAAGGTCCTGTGATTCACGAACATAAACGAAACCCCTCGCAATAATATCTGGAGATTTTTTTAATTTTCCCGTCTTAGCATTTATGCTAACAACAATGACGAAAATTCCATCTTGGGCTAGCATTTTTCTGTCTCGTATAACCATCTCTTGAACATCACCAATAGAAAATCCATCAACCATCATTATTCCACTCGGTGCTTCCTCTTTCAGTCGAACCATTTTATTTCCACCATCCTGGATTTCTATAATAGAACCGTTATCTGGAACGATTATGTTTTCTTTTTGAACCCCTATAGACTCGGCCATGTCTTCGTGTAGGCGTAACATGTAGTGATTGCCGTGTATTGGGATAAAAAATTTCTCATTTACTTTTTTGTGTATCCACTCCAACTCTCCTCGATTTCCGTGTCCTGTTGAATGAATGAAAACATCAGACGTTCTGTAGTGAATAATTTTTACCCCTTGTCTAGCTAAGTTATCTTTTAATTTTTGGACAGACTTTTCATTCCCTGGAATTATAGATGAAGATAGAAGAACTGTGTCTCTTGGAGTTATCTTGAAATATTTGTGCGTCTTGTTTGACATGCGCATAAGGGCGGCAAACTCGTCTCCCTGAGCCCCTGTTGCCAGAACAATTATGCGATCTGGTGGGTAATTATCCATTTCAGCTGTCGTAATGATTGTCTGTGGTTTAACCTTAAGCATTCCCATTTTTAGAACGACTTCAATATTATTTTTCATGCTACGGCCTTCCAGTACCACCTTTTTTCCATATTTTTCAGCACTCATTATTATTCTCATAACTCTTTCAAGTTGAGAAGCGAATGTGCCAATGACTAGTCGGCCTTTTGTGTCCTTGATTATTTTATCAAGATTTTCAAAAACCAATCTTTCGGGTGTAGAGAAACCAGGGTTTTCAATATTTGTCGAGTCCATCATAAGCAAAAGAACTTTTTCTTTTCTAAAGCGCCCAAATTCTTTTTCCTCAGCTTCTGTAGGAACGCCGTCATTGTGGTCGAGCTTAATATCACCAGGTGTGACTATGCTTCCAAAAGGCGTATCAATAATGAGCCCCATAGAATCGGGGATAGAGTGAGTTACGGCGAAAAAACGAATTTTCAAGTCACCAACCTTTATCGTATCTTCTTTTTCTATAACCTTAATGTTTAATTCTGGCAGATGAGGAAATTCTTCTTGTCTTTTGCGTATCATGACACTGGATAAACTTCTAGTATAAAGTGGGGGATTGCCTATTCTTTCCATAATATATGGAATGCCACCGATATGGTCTAGGTGCCCGTGGGTTATAAAGACTCCTCGGATTTTATCCTTTCTGTCTTCAAGGTATTTTGTGTTTGGTAAAATGTAGTCAACTCCTGGAGTGTCGTCATCCTTAAATTGAAAACCCATATCTATGACAATGATATCGTTTCTGTACTCAACAACAGTCATATTTTTTCCTATCTCTTCCACACCCCCTAAAGGAATAATACGAATGTTGTCTCCAGATGAGGGAATTACATCATGCTGTTTTTTGGGTATTCTCATAGGTATGGTTCTCTGGGAATACGATTTTCTCGGATGCTGTCTATTCTGTGAAGAGTGTCGGCTTCCTCTTCCTGTTCTGTCTCCCTGACTTCTTATTTGGTCTTGAATTGTCTTGTCCATCCCGTTAGAAGTGGGTTTGTTTACTTCATTATGTTTCTTGTGTAAATCTTGTGTAATATTTAGCATGTCTTTGTTGTTATTTCCCGTAGACTTCTAACGGGATCCATAGATGATAATTATAAGGTTATTAAATTAAAAATTATAAAAGTAGATGTAAAATCAATAATTTTACTTTGTAAATATTTTCCAAACGTTATTTGTTTCTATATACCACTTGGATATATCATCAAAACGCTCAGAAGGCATGGTTAGTGTGCCTAAGATAACATTTTTTACTTTTTGAGGAACAATATAAATAAAATATGGTGAGTAGGTAAATACGGCTGGCATGTCATTTTTTATTTCTTTACTAAAACTATCAAGGTATGTTTTTTGTTGTGTCTGGTCGGTTGTTTTTCTGATATTTTCGAGCAACTTGTCGGCTTTAATGTTGGTGTAGAGGGCAATATTTAGTCCCGGGGTGTTTCTCTGAGATGAATGCCAGAATGGATATAAGTCCAGGTTACTTCCAACAATTTCTCCAAATAATATAGAGTCATATTTGCGGGGTTTTATTATGTTTTGATTTAAATCTCCAATCTCAAAAATTTTTATCTCTACCTGGGCCCCTATTTTTTGCCATTGCTGTTGTAGGAGATAAGCCGTATCTTTTAATTCTTGGGCGTCTCCTGTGGAGATGGAAAAAGATAGAGTGGTTGTTCCTTTTTTATCTTTTTTTTCAAAAATTCCTTTGTCGTTTTGTTTCCAGCCGTTCTTTACAAGAATGGCCTTAGCCTTTTCCAGCCTCTCCAGCTGGTCGCCGAGGAGGCGACTAGTATCATTTGAAATACTGTTTAGTGGTACTGGCCCATCAATTATTTGCCCGTAACCCCCGAGAATATTATCAATAATAGCCTTTTTATCTGTAGCAATATCTAGGGCACTTCTGACTTCCTTGTTTATAAATATTGGTGCAACGTTTTGATTGAAAAATACTCCAAAAATACGTGGTAAGGGGGAAAGAATTATCTCGTCACTCTGAATTTTTAAATCAGACAGTGTTTTAGGTGAAAGACTATGAACACTTTCTATATCTCCATTTTTTAGAGCATCAATAATATCTTTTTCTTTTTGAAATGATTTTATTTCAATATTTGTTATATAAGGTTTTCCTAGGGCATATTTATCAAAAGAAACAAGATGATATTCTGATGGAAGTCCACTTGAGGTATAGGTAATAGAATCAACCTTATAAGGTCCTGTGCCTACTGGCTTGGTGTTAAATTGGCTGAACGGAAATTCCTCTATGCTGGCTGTTTTCCAGATATGTTTAGGCAAAATACCAAGAGTAGTATTTTGAATAAAGGGAGAATATGGTTGTCTTAGTGTAAAAGAAACAGTTCTTTCGTCAATTTTTTCTACTTTGACCCCAGCCCAGTTTATTTCCCTCGGACTTTTTAAATTTGGGTCCTGGATTTTTTCTATAGTAAAGACTACATCATCGGCTGTTAATTTTGTACCATCATGAAAATATATGTTGTCTTTTAGTATAAAGGTATAAACCAGAGAATCGCCGGAGATGGTGTAGCTCTCTGCAACATCTGGAATTAATTCTCCTTTTCCATCCGCCTTTAATAGTCCGGAATATATTAAAGAGGACAAATCTTTATCTATATCGCTTGAGGCTAAGATTGGGTTTATAAAACGTGGTGAGCCAAGGATTCCTTCAGTTAAGCTTCCTCCGTAATCAGGAACTTCTACCAAAAACAGTTTATTTACTTGGTATAAGAGAGAGAGACCACTTATGACAAAAATTGTTGTAAAAATAAAAAAGATAGTTTTTTCAGTTAAGGAAAAACCCTTAATAACTTTCATTATTTTTGTTCCATAAGGCACATGCCATTCCATCTTTAATATTTCAAGAATTTTTTCTTTGTTCACAAAAATAGAAATTTGAATGATAATTTTTAAAATCTCTTTCTCACCAAAACCTTTTCAGAGGCACTCGCTTTTCCAGCGAAAAGCTTGTTCTAGTCCTCGGCTTCCATCTGTCAAGGCAGAATACCTTGACAGAACCATGCTGGAAGCCTGCGGATGCTCTGAAAAAGTTTTTGCTCAACGAGATTTTAAATACTATTTTTAATTTGTTAAAAATTTTTAGATAAGCAAAAGACTGAAAGAGGTGATAACAAAAATAATCGCTATAACTATTGTACCAATGAAAATTATTTTTTCAGCACCTCGTTTTGTGTGATATCCAGATGAGAAACCATCTCCACCACCAAATGCACCACCAAGACCTGCCTCCGACTGTTGTAGGAGGATGCCTATAATGAGGAGAATGGATAACACGATTTGAATATACGGTATAATTCCAGCAATACTCATGATTGAAATAGTATACCTGAATTGTAAAAAATGGCAAATGTTAATCTTGTTGACTAAGAGTAACCCTGCCAGTATACTTTGGGTGCTTTTATAAACTAACCTAACAAGATATGTCAAAACAAAAACCAAAGAAAACACCGAAAAAGGTTAAAAAAAATAAAATAATCCGCCTCTCCGGCGGACTCGCCGACGAGGCGAGAATAATACCATTAGGTAGTCGGATACTAATAAAACCTTTTACCAAAGAAGAATTAACGTCAAAAAATAGCTTTGGTATAATCCTGCCCGACACCGATTCAAAAGAAAAGTCAGAACAAGGAAAAGTCTTGGCTGTTGGTCAGGGAGAATACAGAGACGGAAAATTTATTCCAGTTACAGTTAAGATTGGTGATAAAGTGGTCTTCTCTAAATATGGATATGAAGACGTGAATGTTAATGGGGAAGAGTTATATTTGATAAAAGAGGAAAACATACTCGCTGTGCTCAAGTAGAAAGTCTAAAGTCAAAAGTCGAAAAGGCTTTTACTTTATGGACTTTACGGACTTTATAAACTTTTAACTAATTTAATTATGGCAAAACAAATTTTATTTAATGAAGAAGCCAGAAAGGCTCTGAAACGCGGAATTGACCAAGTAGCAGATGTGGTCAAGGTTACTATTGGTCCGAAGGGAAGAAATGTAGTGCTGGACAAGGGCTATGGTGCACCGACAATTACGAACGACGGGGTTTCAATTGCCAAGGAAATTGTCCTGAAGGATAAATTCGAAAATATGGGTGCTGAAATAATGAAAGAAGTGGCTACAAAGACTAACGAAGTGGCTGGAGATGGAACAACAACCTCAGTTATCTTAGCTCAGGCTATTATTTCTGAGGGGATGAAACATACCAACATGGGACTTGGTGTCATGGGTGTTCGAATGGGAATAGAATCTGCAACCGCCGATATTGTCTCTGCTCTCAAATCAATTGCAAAACCAATAAATACAAAAGATGAAATCAGACAAGTGGCCGTTGTCTCTAGTGAATCGGAGGAAATTGGTAAAATAATTGCCAATACAATAGATAAGGTTGGTAAGGATGGTGTGGTGACAGTAGAAGAGTCGCAGTCTTTTGGTGTTGAATCAGAAGTGGTAGAGGGATTAGAATTTGATAAAGGTTACATTTCTCCATACATGATTACAAATACGGAAAGGATGGAAGCAGAATATAAAGATGTACCAGTTTTAGTTACAGACAAGAAAATTTCGGCCATAAAAGATATTTTACCTCTGCTTGAAAAAATAGCAGGAACCGGTAAAAAAGATTTAGTTATTATTGCTGATGATGTGGATGGTGAGGCTTTAACCACTTTTGTTATAAACAAATTGCGTGGGGGTTTTAATGTCTTGGCTGTCAAAGCACCGGGATATGGAGACAGAAAAAAGGAGCAATTAACCGATATTGCTGTGGTACTTGGGGCGGAAGTGGTATCGGACGACTTAGGATTGAAATTGGACACAGTTGAGCTTTCTTCTCTAGGTAGGGCAAACAGGATTGTTTCAAAAAAGGAAAGCACGGTAATTATTGGTGGCAAGGGTAAAAAAGCTGAGATAGATGCTCGGGTTAGAGAGTTAAAGAAGCAAAAAGAAAGTACAAAGGCCAAGTATGATGTCGAAAAAATAGAAGAAAGAATTGCTAAACTTTCTGGTGGGGTGGCAGTTATACGAGTAGGTGCAGCCACAGAGACCGAGATGAAATATTTGAAATTAAAAATTGAAGATGCGGTTAATGCTACAAAAGCAGCTATAGATGAGGGAATTGTTCTCGGTGGCGGTGTGGCTTTGGTTAAGGCCTCAGAAAAAGTTCGAGCAAGTTTCAATAAGAAAGAAAGCAATGATGAGTTTAAAGTCGGCTACGAAATAGTTCTCAATGCTTGCGAGATACCTCTTAAACAAATTGCCGTAAACAGTGGAAAGGGGGACGGTTCTATCGTTGTAGAACATGTTAAAAAATCAAAAGGCAATAGTGGTTATGATGCTTTGAAAGACGAATATGTTTCTGACATGTTTGCCTCTGGTATTATTGACCCGGTAAAGGTAACTCGCACAGGCCTTCAAAATGCCTCTTCCGCTTCTGCCTTGCTTTTGACCACAGAGGTTGCTATTGCCGATGAACCAAAGGAAGATAAACTCTCTGCACCAATGGGTGGAATGGATTATTAATTTTTGTGATATAATTTATTATTATTTGAGATAACAAAAATAAAATGACACATGAGGGACCTAATACATCAGTAGAGCTTCGGTTGCCAGAAAATTTAGATGAAGGCAAAAGAGCTCAACTAGGAGCAAAATTAGAAGAATACGATGGAGTTACTCGCGGTTCTGCTGTGGGTTTCAGCGGTTGGATTAAAAGATTACGTGCGGGAAACTTAGCAAAAGCAGAATACAAGGCGATTATGATGGAGTGTCTCTTGGAAGAGGGAAGTGTAAATTTTGATGAATATAGAGAGATGCTTGAGGGTCTAAATGTTGGGTTTAGTGCTGATGATTTATTATGGTCAATAGCAGTAGAGGAACTTCAAGAAGAGGTTTCGGAAATTTTAAGTAAGTAATCTTTATAGATACAGGTAATTAAAAATTAATCAATTAAAAATATGGAAGAAAAAAACTTTTTTCAAAAAAATAAGACTTGGATTATTGTGTTGGTGATTATTGTTTTGGTCTTGATTTGGGGTGTTAGTAAATATAACTTCTTTGTGAGACAGGGGGAGCAGGTCACAGCTCAATGGGCACAGGTGGAGAACCAATATCAAAGACGTTTTGATTTGATTCCAAACATTGTTGAGACAGTAAAAGGTGTGGCAAAACAGGAGCAAACAGTTTTTGGTGACATTGCGGAAGCACGCACAAGATATTCTGGAGCCTTGACTGCAGACGAGAAAGCCAAAGCCGCAACACAAGTTGAGTCTGCTCTTGGTCGACTTCTAGTTATTGCTGAGAACTATCCAGTACTGCAATCTTCACAGGCGTATCGTGATTTGATCGTCTCATTAGAAGGAACAGAAAACCGCATATCAGTTGAGAGAATGAAATACAACGACCTTGTTCGTGTGTTTGATACAAATGTAAAAACATTTCCAACATCAATCCTAGCTAAATTATTTGGAGTAGCAGAAAGAGCGTATTTTGAAGTGGCTGAGGTTGCCAAGACTGTTCCGAAAGTAAATTTCTAGTAAAATCTCATGCAAAAATATTTTGCATTAGTATGTTTGTTTTGTTTGCCTATTTTAACGCTGGCTTTTGTTGTACCCGAAAGACCACAGACTTATGTAAATGACTATGCGGGGATACTTAGTGCAGGGCAGGTGACAGTGCTTGAAACCAAACTCGAAGTTTTTGAAAGAGGCACCACGAACGAAGTTGCTGTTGTGACCATACCGTCGCTAGATGGAGACACCATTGAAAATGTTGCACAGGAAATATTTACCAAGTGGGGAATAGGCAAGAAAGATAAAAACAACGGAGTTTTGCTTCTAATTTCTCTGGCAGAGAGAAAAACTCGTATTCATACAGGATATGGAGTTGAGGGAGATTTGACCGATATTGGTACATCTTACATACAAAGTGAAGTTATAACTCCAGCATTTCGTGCCGGAGATTACTATGCAGGAATAAACGGAGCGGTGGATAAAATGATTGAGGCCCTGGGGGGAAATAATATCGTACCAGAAAATTATTCAAATACACCGAAGTCTAATATAAACTGGGAATTTATTTTTGTGATTGGTTTTATTTTACTACAATGGGGGGGAGCAATATTAGCTAAATCAAAATCGTGGTGGGGTGGCGGTGTTTTGGGTGCAATTATTGGAGTAGTGATGATATTTATGTTTTCTTTGATTACAGGAATAATCATGATAATTGTTCTCACATTACTTGGTCTCTTGTTTGATTACATTGTTTCCAATGCATATACGAAAGCAAAAAGTTCAGGAAAAACCATGCCATGGTTTTTTGGTGGTGGCGGTTCTGGTGGTGGTCACGGTGGGGGAGGTTTTGGCGGGTTTGGTGGTGGTGGTTCGGGGGGTGGAGGTTCCTCTGGTGGTTGGTAAAATTATCCAAAATCACCCCATCTGCGTTGTTGCAGTTCAATTTTGTTCGTTCACCTTACGACAAGTAAGGCTCACTCACAAAATCTCCTGCGCCTAGCATCTGTGGCAATTTTGAATGATTTTAGTGATATAATCTGGTTATGAAAAAACAAACTGAAGAAAAACTTGACCCAAGACTACATTTTGTCGTGGTTACTGGAATCATTGTAAAAGACGGAAAATTTCTGATAATGAAAAGAGCTCCAACAGAGAAGGCTTTCCCTAATATGTGGACTGTGCCTGGTGGCAAGCTTGTTTATCATGAATATTCAAAGCTTCCATACAAAACCAAATACCCACAATGGTACAACCTTGTGGAGTGGGTACTTCGCAAGGAAGTAAAAGAAGAAGCTGGAATTGAGATTAAAAAACCAGAATATCTTTGTGACCTAGTTTTTGTTAGACCTGACGGATTTCCCGTGGTTACTTTATCTTACTGGGCAGAGTATAAATCAGGTAAAACAAAATGTGGAAAAGATTTGACTGACTTTGCTTGGGTTACTTTGAAAGAAGCCAAGAAGTATGATTTGATAGATGGGATTTGGAATGAACTTCGAGATGTTGAGAAGATACTGAAGGGGAGAAAATAAATACGGAGAGATGCGAGAGTGGTTTAATCGGCAGTCCTGGAAAGACTGTGTGGGGGTAACCCTACCGAGGGTTCGAATCCCTCTCTCTCCGCCAAAATATGATGCAAGAAAAAATAGAAAGTATAGAAAAATTAAGAGATGTTACTCTTGTTTATTTGGTAAAGAGATTAGATGGAAAAATAACTGAGATATGTTTAGCCATGAAAAAAAGAAGCTTTGGTATAAATAGGTGGAACGGTTCTGGAGGAAAGCTTGAGGAAGGTGAGACACTTGAAGTGGGAGCAAAAAGGGAAGTTTCAGAAGAGATTGGTGTTGAGATCGGACAGACCAAGAAGGTTGCAGAGTTGTCTTTTTATTTTCCACATAAACCAGAGTGGAATCAAACGGTTCATGTTTATTTTTGTGAAGATTGGGATGGGGAACCTACAGAAAGTGAGGAGATGAGACCACAATGGTTTTCAATTGATGAGTTACCGTACGATTCAATGTGGTCTTCTGACCCTTTTTGGCTTCCAGATGTGTTAGACGGGAAGTTGATAAAAGCAAAAATGATATTTGGAGAGGGTGATGTTGTTCAAGAGAAAGAAATAAATATTGTTGATAAACTATAAAAATATGGGAGAAGTAATACATTTTGATTTTGAAAACAAAAGAAGAATTGGGGATACCAAACCAGAAAATACTTCTGTTAAAAAAACAGAGGCAGAAACTGTAGAGAGTAGTGATGCTAATTATTTTTTAAGATTTATGCAATTTGTTGCACTTCATGGCACTCACAGGATATTAAATCTTCTTGCCTCAACAAATTCTCTTGCCCAGTCTCGCGAGGTGGTAAAGAGTTATACGACCGAGGAGTTATTAAATTGGCTGGAGAATTCAACAGAAGTTGATTGGAAAAAAAGGCCTGGGTTTTTTCAGGCCATAATTGGAGAATTGGAATCTAGATTAGTAAGCGGGACAGTCAGATGAAAACATTTACTGAAACTGTAAATTTCGAATCTCGCCGGCTCCGCCAAAATATGATGCAAGAAAAAATAGAGTATTCAATTAAAGTACTCCACTTAAAACACTCATTTCTTCTGCTGATGACAGTTATTTCAATTTATTTTTATGTTACTACGTTAGAGTCTAGTTTTTTAGAGATTGTTGGTATAGTAATTAACATTATCGGTCTTTTTATATGGTGGTTTGCAAAAATAACCCTTGCTGAAAATTGGGGCGTTGGTTTTGGAAAACCCAAGGTAAATCAGTTAGTAACACACGGTATATATTCAAAAATTTCACATCCAATGTATTGGGGAGCAAACTTAACTTTTGTTGGTTTAATATTCTTGTATCCTAAAATCTGGTTTATAGTTGTGTCTTTACTGCTTATTATTTACTTTTTTAAAAGAATGGGTCTTGAAGATAAGTATCTAACGGAAAAGTTTGGCAAGGAATACCAGGATTACAAGGGAAAAACATGGATTTAATTGAAAAATTATAATTATATGAAAACATTTGCCGAAAAGGTGTACGAAGTGGTCAGAAAAATTCCGAAAGGAAAAACTTTGTCGTACAAAGAGGTGGCTAGAAAAGCAGGGAACGCAAAGGCATATCGAGCAGTTGGAAATATTTTGAATAAAAACCAAAACCCCCAAATCCCATGTCACAGAGTTATCCGTTCAGATGGGACACTTGGCGGGTATAACAGAGGAACAAAGAAGAAAAGGGAAATTCTAGAGAAAGAAAGAAAAGGATGATATTATATTTATATGAAGAATGGTCTAAAAGTCTTGTTATATTCAGACGGATTTGCCAATCTAGCACTAGGAATGATTGGCCCCATCTATGCTATATTTGTTGAACAAATAGGTGGAGATATCTTGGATGCCAGTTGGGCTTATTTTACTTATATGTTTACTTCTGGTGTTGTTATGTACTTAATCAGCAAATGGGAAGACCGGTCAAAACACAAAGAAAAACTGGTGTTCTATGGGTACTTACTTACAAGCTTGGGGTGTCTTCTTTATATTTTTGTTTACAATCAAACAACTCTGCTTATCACACAGGTAATTCTTGGACTTTCAATGGCTATTCTATCTCCAGTTTTTGATTCGGTTTATTCTCATTACGTAATAAAAAAAGAGGAAGCATCAAATTGGGGAATTTGGGAGGCAATGAATTACATGGTGGCGGCGGTTGCCGCTATAATCGGGGGATATATAGCAAACACTTTTGGTTTCAAAATTTTATTCCTGATAATGTTTCTTGTTTCTGTGCTCGGGACAATAAAATCTTTATCTTTGTCGGGGGATAAAAAATATCTAGATACTGTATAAAATGAATAATACATACAATTGGTATTCACAACTTATAAAACCAACATGGTCACCACCATCTTGGATTTTTGGTCCAGTGTGGAGTTTTTTGTACTGTTTAATCGCGATTTCTTTTGGGAAAGTGTTACTGATGTTTATTCAGAAAAGAATTTCGTTTATTATCTTACTTCCATTCATCTTAAATTTAGTTTTTAATTTTTCTTTTACTTATTTTCAGTTTGGATTAAAAAATAATTTACTTGCAGCTGTTGATATTCTACTGGTCTTAGGAACTCTGGTCTGGGCAATGATGGCTATTTTTCCTTATTCAAAATGGGTGGCGTATATTCAGATTCCATATCTCCTTTGGGTATCATTTGCCACAGTTCTACAATTAACAATCACTTATCTAAATTCATCCGCACACTAACTCTCATTTAGTTATGTTTTATGTCTATGTAATAAAAAGTAAGAAATTTGATAATTTATATATCGGTTCAACTAGTGATCTAAAGGAAAGAATCATAAAACATAACAAAGGATTGGTTAAATCGACGAAGGACAAGAAACCATATATGTTGTTATATTACGAAGCATATAATGTAGAGTCAGATGCGCGCAGGAGAGAAAAGATGCTAAAGTTTAGAGGTCAAGCAAGGAATCAATTAAAATTAAGAATAAAAGATACACTAGCGCAAAATGAGAGTTAGTGTGCGGATAAATAATATGAAAAATACACTTATTGTAATTGTAATAATTATTTTACTTGGACTGGGGCTAAGGGTTTTGAGTGGGGAAGATGATTGGATTTGTAGTGGCGGTCAGTGGGTAAAACACGGTAATCCAAGTAGCCCAATGCCTACAAGTGGGTGTGGAGCAGAGAAGCCTCCCGTGATGGAGAAACCACTCGTTGTTGAACATTTTGCTTGTAGTGACTATTGCCCGGGGCCAAGAGAGAGTTATGTCAAAATGGTATATCAAGGGGTGAAAGATGAGGCCGAGTGTCTAAAACTTGGTGGTGAGCCGTACAGTTATACAGGATGGATGGTTTATAAGATTTGTATCGCAAAATAATCCGTCGGCACACTCGAGCATGATTAGAGTATTAACAAAAAAAGTTGCAGATTGGTACGGAAGATATGAAAGACCCGTATCATCCCTTTCTCTTGTCGCGGGATTTCTTTTTGATATTCTGACACTTCGGCGGGTAGATTCTTTTTTAGAAAACTTTTGGGTTTTGGGACATATTATTATCGTGGCGGTGTGTATGATCCTTCTTCATGTTTTTGAGTCTGATTCAGGAGACGAAGCAAATTCAGACAAAATACATTTTTGGCTAGTAAATACAATCCAGTTCTTTTTTGGAGGGCTTTTGTCGGTTTTTCTGGTTTTCTACTTTAGGAGTGGGGACTTGGCGGTCAGCTGGCCTTTTATACTAATGCTCGCCATAGTCTTTTGGGCCAATGAGTCACTGAAGCGCCAGTATGTAAGATTAACTTTTCAAATATCTCTCCTTTTCCTATCCATATTTTCCACGACGATTTATCTTCTTCCAGTTTTTTTGCATAAAATAAACGACCTGGTTTTTCTTTTGTCTGGGTTTGTAAGTCTGGTGTCTATATTTTTGTTTACTTATGTTATGTATCTCATTGATAAGAAAAAGTTTCATGCCAGCAAAAGAGGAATAATTTTCTCTGTCATTGGAACTTTTCTGATATTTAATGTTTTTTATTTTACAAATCTAATTCCACCACTTCCACTTTCTCTAAAGGATTCTGGTCCGTATCACCTTATTCAGAAAAATGAAGACAATACCTATACCGGTTTTTATGAAAAAACAAATTGGCAAAGATTTTTTAGAACCTATGACGACATTTCAATACAGAATGGACAGCCGGTTTACGCCTATAGTGCCGTTTTTTCTCCAACACTATTTAATTTTACTATTGTGCATGAGTGGCAATACTATGATGAAAATTTAAAAACATGGATAACTTCGGGGAAGATAAATCTGCCAGTCGTGGGCGGAAGGGAAGGGGGATTTAGAACTTATTCTGTTAAATCAGGTCTGACCAGTGGTAGGTGGCGAGTAAATGTTGAAACCATTAACGGCAAGTTAATTGGTCGGTTAAGATTTACTGTCCACATCGCCAGTGACCTGGCTCCTCTTCAGACAAGAATATTAGATTAGTCTGTGCGGGTACCCAGAATCGAACTGGGGTCCTATCCTTGGGAAGGATATATTCTACCACTAAACCATACCCGCAATGATGCGATTATATCATACCTAAAATAAATTTTAATTTGTGTTATATTAGACACACGGAGAGGTGTCAGAGTGGTCTATCGTCCCGCTTTCGAAAAGCGGCAGGCCGTAAGGCCTCGGGAGTTCGAATCTCCCCCTCTCCGCCAGATTGGCAACTTTGAACCTTAGTCACGGCAAGGGTTTTTGAGCCCTTGCCACCGACTTTTGGGGGTTCGAAATTGCTAGAGTTTAAGTCCATAAGAACATCAAAGACTGGCGTCCATATCGGCGTCAGTTTTTGATTTTGCACCGTGAAGCCCTCAAAGCACAGCTTCACCAGTGTTCGCTTCTGATGCATGCCACTGGTTCGGAACACTTTATCGGCATGCTCCGTGAAGTCGAGTATCTCGTTAAACTTTTGCACAAATTTGTCCGACTTACCCTCAAGAATCGACAAGCGTTCCTGATACAT
>JBAZZC010000008.1:20719-31613 GCA_041658985.1 Minisyncoccota bacterium | reverse complement strand
CTACGCCACAAGGTAAGTTTATGTTAAATATTGCTTTTGGGCAGAGCAAATACTATGTAGATAATCTTTCAGAGAATGTGAAGCGTGGACTTCGACAAAAAGTAAGACGAGGCGAACAAAGTGGTCAAGCTCCGACGGGATATTTGAATGACAAGTTGAACAAGAAAATTATTCCCGACCCTGAAAGATTTCGCCTCGTCAGGAAAATGTTCGAAGTCTACGCTACTGGAAATTATTCTCTGAAAGACACAAGGAATTTGCTCGCCCAAAAAGGCTTGCTGTCTAAAAATGGTAAAGTTCTCACTGTTTCAAACACGCAAATGATCTTGAAAAATCCTTTTTATTACGGAATGTTTTTATTTAACAAAGAACTTTACCAAGGAAAGCACGAGCCAGCGATTTCAAAGAAACTTTTTGATAAGTGTGCGGAAGTATCGGCGAGGAATGCCCACCCGATGAAGCGAGGAATTAACAAGCATGTTTTTCGCGGAATATTTTTGTGTGAGGAATGCGGTTGTGGTATCACGAGCGAAGTGCAGAAAGGTCATACCTATTATCGCTGTACCAAAAAGAAAGGTGTTTGCACACAAAAATATGTCCGCGAAGAATTCCTCGCCGAACAAGCTAATGAGGTTATCAAAAAAGTTTCTTTGCCGTCCGAGTGGAAAGAATTCATGCTCGCTGAACTCGATAAGGAACAAGCGAGCAATTTCCACTCTGACGCCCTTTTCGTTCAAAATCTGAAAAATCAAATCAAAAGTGTTGAGGAGACGCTAGATAGGCTTCTTGACGCTCATTTGGACAGCACGATTACGAGCGAGGAGTATATCGCGAAGAAGCAAAAGCTCCTCAACCAAAAGATTGATTTTTCAGATAAATTGAAAGATTTTGAACGAAAAGGCAATCGCTGGCTCGAACTTTCTAAACAATTCATTTTAGACAGTAACCAAGCCATAATTATCGCTTCAGAAGAAAATCTCGAAGCCAAAAGAGATTTTCTTAAAAAGATTGGCTCGAACCCCCGCCTCGCGTCCCGCTCGCTTCTTTTGGATTTCAAAAACCCTTGGCGAATTCGGGCGGAAACCCCCGTCGCGTCGCTTTGCGACGCTCCGAATTTTGGCGAAAAAACGAATTCCGAAACTTTGCTGCGGGACTTGGGGTCGAACCAAGGTTTTCGCCTCCAGAGGGCGACGTACTACCACTATACGATCCCGCAATGTGCCTCTTCGGCACATCCGCTGATGAGGCAGATATAAACCAACAATACCCCAAAAAGTGCGGTTTTACAAGACAATTAGGTTGTAATAACGGCGAGTATAACTGCTCCAACCAAGGCAAAGACTAAACCAATTTTTTGGTGTAATTGTAATTTTTCCCCACTCACCACAAGACCAAGCATGACAGAAATAATTATATAACTTTCAGAAAGTGCTACTACAATACCAATAGGAGCGAGGCTCATTGCAAAAACAAATGCAATCCACGCCAGATTATCTGCCACAGACATGGTTAAAACCAATTTGAAATTATTTTTAAAATCTAAAACCATCTTTCTAAATATACCTTTGTATAGGAGATAAACTAAAGACAAAATAGAACAAATTGTACTTATAAAAAAATAGACAACTATTGGACTAGAAATTCTTGCACCGAAACCAACTATAAAATTAGTGCCTCCCATAATTAGGGCGGTAGCAAGAGCCCAAAAGACCCCCTTTTCAATAAAGAAATGTTTGAAACTAAACTTCCCCCTTTCTTTTATAGAAACTAATATCAAACCAGAAATTAATAAGATAACTAAAATTATTTGATAGAATCCCAGGCTTTCTTTAAGGATAAAATATGCAAGTAAAGCAGAAACCACTATTTCAGTGGAGAAAACTGGTTCAACAACAGTTATCTTACCTATTTTAAGTGATTCAAAGTCTAAAAGCGAAACAATAAAGAAAGCAAGACTACATCCAATAAGGATGAGTAATTCGAAACTGTTATTATAACCAAAGACCCCAACAAAATCGCCCCAAACAAAAGGAGTAAGCATTAAAGTGCCAACACAAGAAACAACAAACAATGTTTCCCAGTCCCCTATTTTTCTTGATGATTTTTGAATTAAAAAATCACCAAACCCAAAACACAACATGGCAACAAATGCGAGAGTTATTCCAATAGTAACGGACATACAATTTTTATATTAGAAGAAAATACGAAAGAGGGCAACTAGAGCCACAACTGCCCAAATTAAATTGAGTACAACTGGCTGGTAATCCTTGTCATCCAGAGCATCAACCATTATTCCTATGGCGCCAGTGAAGTTCAAGATTTGATAAATAAAACTTTTACTTGTAAAAACATCAAAGCTTAAAAGTACGTAGGCCGTCACAATAACAACAACCCCGTACCAACCCAACATTTCTGTTATTCTATTTTTCATGTTTTTTATTCCTTTTTAAACAAGCTTCTATAAAAGCGGTAAAAAGTGGGTGTGGATGAAGGGGGCGTGCTTTGAATTCTGGATGAAACTGTGTACCAAGAAAGAAGGGATGTTTAGATTTTGGAAGCTCTACAATTTCCATAAGCTTTCCATCTGGAGACATACCCGAAAAAATCAAGCCTGCCTTTTCTATTTCTTGTATAAACTTTGGATTAACCTCATAACGATGTCGATGTCTCTCCAATATCTTTTTCGTTCCATATGCATTATAAGCAATAGTTCCAGACTTTAGTATTGCTGGATAGGCACCAAGTCGCATTGTTGCACCGTAGTTATTTTCCTCAAGTAGTTCTTTTTGCTTTGACATTATATCGACAACAACATGACTACTTTTTGGATTTATTTCTGCTGTGTGTGCATCTTTCCAGCCCAACACATTTCTACAATACTCAATAATGGCCAACTGCATACCATAACAAAGACCAAAATAAGGTATCTTGTTCTTCCGAGCAAATTTAATCGCCATTATCACACCCTCAACACCACTTGTTCCAAAGCCACCAGGAACAACAATCCCATTAAAACTCTTGAGTTCTGATATCTTTTTTGGGTTGGTTTCGTAATCTTTTGAATTAACCCATGTCAATTTTGTTTTTGCACCAGACCAAATTGATGAAAATTTAACTGCCTCAATCACGGAAACATAGGCGTCAGAGAGAAAAAAGTCTCCAGTATCAAAATATTTACCAATAACAGCAATGTTGATTTCCTTTGTTGCGTTTTTAGATTTTTTGACGAAACGCTTCCACTCAGAAAAATCTACAATTTTTGACTTTAATTTAAGTTTTTTACAAAGAAGGTCTCCCAAGCTATCTCGTTCAAAATTGAAAGGAATTTCATAAATATTATTAACATCTGGAGAGGAAACAATATCGCCCTTATGAAGACCGCACATGTACTCAAGCTTTTCTTTTCTTTTTACATCCATAGACATAGGACTACGGGCCACAACGAAATCAGGATGAATTCCAACAGAATTAAGATTCCGTATCGCATGTTGAGTGGGTTTTGTTTTAAGCTCGTTACCCCCAGTTCCCAAAGCCGGAACATAACTAACCAGCCCAAGAATTGCGTCGTTTGGTTTTTTAAATTTTAAAAGCCTAAATGCTTCAAGAAAAACTACATTTTGGTAGTCACCAACAGTCCCCCCAACTTCAATTATAACAATATCCGCCTCTTCCCTGTTCGCCACATGTTCAATCCTGCTAATAACTTCAAGTGGAACATCTGGTACCACATGCACGCAACGACCCTTGAATTCTAGATTTCTTTCTTTTTGAATCAGACTTAGATAAACACTACCAGTGGTCATATAATTAGCCCTACTTAAATCACATTCAAAAAATCTTTCATAGTTACCCATATCTTGGTCACACTCCATTCCATCGTCTAAAACAAAAACCTCACCGTGCTCGGTGGGGTTCATTGTACCTGCATCAACATTTACATAGGGGTCTATTTTTACAGCTGTTACCTTAAGCCCCCGTGCTTGAAGAATTTTACCGATAGAAGCAACTGCTATCCCTTTACCTACACTCGACATAACTCCACCAACAACAAAAATATATTTGTGATTTTTTTTCTTCACGTTAAAGTTCTAAATATTTGTAAATTATACTTTCAGGTACTTTCTAGCCGCTAAATAACTTGATATTGAGCCAATGACAACACCAGAGCCGACAATAATTAGAAATATCTCACCGAAGTTAGATGTGTAGTAATGAAAGACGTTAAGTCCAACAAAGAAGTCCTCTGTTGTTTTGCCAAGCCAAATCGTGATGGGATAAAAGATAATCAAGGTTAGCAAACTTGATACAAGTCCATAAATCGCTCCAGCTATAAAAAACGGACCTCGAATATAGTTTGTAGAAGCACCCACCAAGCGCATAACCGATATTTCATCTCTAGACATATAAATAACTAAACGGAGGGTGTTGAATGTGATTAGCACAGAAATAATAATAAGGAAAAAAGTCAATATGAGACCAAGACGATTGGCCGAATTTATTATGTTTGTTAAACGGTCAATGGCTTCTTTGTTTTGATAATAATTAACTTTGTCTATTATGCTCGCACCCTCAACAGACAAGGCAATCTTGTTATTTAAAAACTGCACAATACCCTCGTATTGCCCTGGGTCTTTGGCTTTAATATTTAAAGTCGCTCCGAGAGGATTTTCCCCCAACTCATCAAGGGCCTGAAGGGTAAACTCATCATTCTGGTGACGCTTCTTAAAACTAGCCAGCACATCTTCTCTTGAAACATAAACCACCGGCGAAGCCACCTCTGGAAGTTGTTCAAGGTTTTTCTTTATAGCCAAAATCTCATCTTCTTTTGCTGTTGTTACAAAATAAACATTTACATCAACTTTATCCTGAATCTGTCTTAAGGTAGAACCCAAAATGGCTCCAGAAAAAATAGTAGAACCAATAACAAAAAGCGTCACCATCATAACCAAAATTGATGACAAAGAAACAAAACCGTTACGCCAAAAACTGTAGAAACCAGAACGAACTATTCTTTTTAATTTAATCCAGACCATGAGTACATTTTAGTCTATAAAGTCCATAAAGTCCAAAGTCTATAAAGGAAAACTATTTGAGGCTGGTAATCAAACCAGAGATAATCTTTGAAATTTCAATGGACAAATTATAAAGCTCATTAAAATCCCTCTTAGAGATATAATCTAATTCTGAAGCCAAATCAAGCATAGATCTCACTTCTCCAGCAGAACCTTTTGCTATAAACAAGAATTTTTTAAATTCTTTATCTCCTCTTCTTTCGTAACCTTCAACTATGTTATTCATTATCGAAATAGAAGCCCTTTGAATTTAGTCCTTAAAACCATAATCCTTATTATCTCGAAAAATTTTATACACTCCCAGAGTAAGAGTTTTTGCCTTTTGCCAGCAAATTATGTCTTCAAACCTATTAATCATTTTTTACTTTACGGACTTTATAAACTTTGGACTTTCGACTAAATTACATACCTCCCTTCCTTATCGTCACGTATTATACGACCATTTTCCATCGTCAACACCCGCTTTTTCAAAGAATCAATAACACCTTTGTTGTGAGTTGTCAGTATAACCGTTGTGCCTAAATCATTTATTTTTTTTAGTATCTGAACAATGTCATATGTATTAAGCGGGTCAAGATTACCCGTTGGCTCATCAGCGATAACTACATCTGGTTGATTGACTATGGCCCGAGCAATAGAAACCCTTTGTTTTTCTCCTCCAGATAATTCATGCGGAAAATTCCATATCTTTTTACTCAGGTCAACTAATTCTAAAACATGTGGCACATCTGCCTCTATCTCCTCGTCTAATTTTCCAGCAGCCTCCATAGCAAAAGCAATATTTTCATATACATTCCTATCGGGTAATAATCTAAAATCCTGAAAAACCACCCCTATTTTGCGACGAAAATCATTGATTTGTCTTTTTTTTAGTGTATTTATATCGGTTGACTCAAAAAAAATCCTTCCCTTACTTGGCTTTTCTTCAGCCAAAAACATTTTCAGGAGAGTTGTTTTTCCGGCACCAGAATGCCCCACAATAGAGACAAATTCTTTTGGCTCAATAGAAAAAGAGATGTCTTCCAGAGCAACAGAGTTATCGTGATAGATTTTTGATACCTTATCAAAGTGAATCATGCGTTTATTATAACTCATTCAACAGACTAGAGCAAAATACATCCGCACACTAACTCTAGCATCGCTACCTGTATTTAGATGTAAATAGACTATCTATGTATTTTATTTTCTATAACCCACATAAACACACGTTGCGTAGTAGCAATAAATACAATGCTAAAGTTAGTGTGCGGATAAATCTTTTTCTCCTTCAAGAAACTCGTCTATTTCTCCGTCTAAAACAGCATCTATGTTACTAGTCTCTACACCTGTACGATGGTCTTTAACCATTTTATATGGATGTAAGACATATGAGCGAATCTGGTTACCCCACTCTATTTGAGTGGTTTTTGATATATACATACCTTTTTCCTTAGAGATTCTTTCTTCCTCCAGAGCCTTGTATATTTTTCCATACAAAATTTGCATAGCCTTTTCCTTGTTTTGAGCCTGTGAACGTTCATTATCACTCTGGGCCGAAAGGTTGGTTGGAATATGAACCACACGTACTGCTGTTTCTCTTTTATTAACATTTTGTCCACCTGGACCAGATGAACGAGACAACTCTACTTTGATATCGCTATCTGGAATATCTAAATCAGAAAGTTTTGATGACTTTTCGAACCTAGGAATAACTTCTACCATAGAGAAAGATGTGTGTCTTTTGGCGTCAGCATTAAATGGAGAAATACGTACCAAGCGATGTACACCTGATTCGTTTTTAAGAATTCCATACGCAGATTTACCTAAAATTTCTATCGTAATGTTTCTATATCCCCCGTGATCATTTTCATTTTTATGTAAAATAGAAACGTTAAAATTATTTTTATCACAGTATTTTAGATACATTTTTAAAAGAATGGCTGAAAAATCTTCTGCATCATCTCCCCCAGCACCAGAAAAGATAGTCATCACGGCATCTCCCGCGTCATATTTTCCTACCCCTTCTATTTCCACCTTAAGTTCTTGAATTCTACGAATAGTAACTTGTGCCTTATCTTTGTTGGACCAAAAATCAGCTGAGTTCATTTCAGTTTCCAATGTTTCCAATTCTTTTTTCAATTCTTCTTTATTGTCTGTCATGTTCTGGAGCCAAAGGCCAGGATTGAACTGGCGACCCCGTCTTTACGAAAGACGTGCTCTACCAACTGAGCTACTTTGGCGTTTTATAATGATCTTATAAATTTCTCTACCGAATCATCACCGGGGAAATCAAAATCAGGGCGATTCATCAACTTACTTCCAATAAGCAAATGAAATGCATCATAATTATATCTGTCATCACCATACTTTTCTTTTAACTGAGCATCCTTTTCTAAAATTCTTTAATGTGTACCAACTCGATTAACCTCGTACGCCCCATGACGCAAAGATAGTAATTCAGTTATCAAAGATTCTCTATTTGATATTTCCTCCATGTTTTTCATTAATTGTAATGGAGCCGGGAGAGAGAATCGGACTCTCGACATCCGTCTTACCAAGACGGCATTCCACCACTGAATTATCCCGGCCTATTTTCAACATACTACATTATTAGTCTCTATTGTCGACCCCGACCACTTCAGAAATGTCATTAAAACCATCACGATTCATTCTTTCAACCAATCCTCTATTTATCTCACTTATAAGCTGTGGACCTTCAAATATCATCCCGGTAATAAGCTCCACTAAAGTCGCCCCCTGACGAATTACCCTATAAGCATCATCTGCGGAGAAAATCCCCCCCACAAAAACAAAGACAAATTTGTTTCCAACTTTTTTATACATATAGGAAAGCAGGTCAAGAGCTTTTGGAAAAACTAGCTTTCCCGACAGTCCTCCGTGTGGTGGAATGACGTCTCCCCTATCTATTTGGTCCATTTTCTTTGTAAGATTAGAGCAAATAATTCCATCTACTCTATGCCGTAAACTTATTTCCAAAAACTTATCTATCTCAGTGTGACTCATGTCAGGATTTATTTTTACAAATATAGGTTTATCTGTTTTTATTTTATCAATTTCTATCATCAGATTGTCATAGTTTTCTGGAAGAAGAAAAGGCATCCCTCCAGATGTGTTCGGACAACTTAGATTAACAGTTAAATAGTCAGCATATTTTTCCATTGTTTCAAAACCAGAAATGTAATCATCAACTGCATTAGAAATATCTAGATTTTCTTTACAGTTTGTAAAAGCCACATTAACACCGATGGGTAATCTGTGGGTTTTTTGTGAAAGTTTTTTCGAGAGAGTCTCTGCGCCACTGTTTTTTAAACCAAACCAGACCCCTAGACTTTTTGATTTTGGTAATCTCCATAGCCTTGGCCGAGGATTACCTAGATAAGGTTTTGCTGTTACAGAGCCAACCTCCTCAAAACCAAAACCAACAGATGAAACAATATCAGTTAACATTATGTCCTTATCAAAACCAGCAGAAAGACCAATGGGGTTTTTAAAATTTATTCCTAAAACATTTTGCTCTAGTTTTTGATGCGTATAACCAAATAAAAGCTGTGTTTTCCATCTGGTTATTCTGAATTTACCCAAAAAAGAGCCAGTCTTGAGAAACAAATCATGAATATCCTCGGGGTCAAATAAAAACAAAATTGGTTTAAAAAACCGCACGTAAAAAAAGTGAATTATACTATTTCGTGTTTTATAGAGTATATTCATCCTGTTAGAAGTAAGGTAATATTTTTTACAAACTTAATACTAAACAAATATCAATAAAATGTATCTTACTATAGATTTTCATAAACTTCTAATGGGGTCAATTATGACGCTCCACCACAACTTTTCCAGCTTCTAGTTCCACCTTATCAGCCCTACGGAGATTTTTAATCTGTTTTTTAGACAATACAAAATAATGTTTTGCCTTATCTAAAACTTCATGAATCTCCCAAAGGTCTTTTTCGGTCGTTCTCCAGTCTACGAGTTTAATTATTGATAAATCAAGTGGTTTTGAATATTCACGCAAAGTCTTCTTACCATTATTTAAAAAATACTCATGAAAATAAGACATGACCAATTCTCTTATTGTTTTATAGACCGGTTCACGATATCTCAAAACCGCATGATTCGTTTTTGAAATAGCGCCAAAACAACCAAATTGTTTAAAAACTGCGACAGTATGGTCATAATCAAATGGCTTATGAGATGAACGTAAATCTAAAATTAATGGTTTATGGCCGTGAAATTCTAGGATGGCCGCTGCAAGGAGAGCCCCTTCCAAACAATCAGCTTTTTTATTTTTTATCACAACCCGTGGAGATGAAAATTTTGCATCTCTACCAAAATCAAATTTTAGAAGACTGGTATAATCTTGTATTTTTTTGGGGGTATTGAGTTTGCGAAATAGTTTTATTTCTTCTTTGGTGTAGTCACGTTTATTCATTAATATATTATACTAGATTTTTTCCTGCGCGGCCGGCCGGACTTGAACCGGTAACCTCTCCCGTGACAGGGGAGTGCTCTAACCAAATTGAGCTACGACCGCATTGCTAAAACTTAGCAGATTTTTATTCTTTCTGCAAAAATTTTGGTGTCGATGACAGGAGTTGCACCTGTGACCTGGCGCTTATGAAACGCCCGCTCTTACTAACTGAGCTACATCGACTTAAAATAATGATTGAATGCCTCTATTAATCCTAGCATCTTATACTGTAAATTTGAACCACGCAAGACTTGTAACCTAAGAATACCATTATATCTGTCATGGTTTTCGTAAACTTTTTTTGGAATTACATTTATATAATAAGGATTGGAGAAACAATTTAAAGATAAGCCCAGTTGTTTCGACCAAAAATTTAGTATACTTTTTATTCGTGGTCTATGTACATGATTTATTTGTACAGTTGCTCTTATGTCATTTTTACTTACCTCAAGGACATCAACTAAAAATGATTTCATTATTTTTAACATATCAACATCTGAGTTAATAAATATAAATCTAGAACCCGTCTTTGATCCTTCACCCCAAAACAAACACAATCCAGCAATAAGTAAGTCTCTTTTAGAAATTCTTTTCACTAGACGAAAGGCCTCTTTTTTGTTTTTTTCTATCGCTTCTCTTTTTTTCCTCCTGTTAGATTCAGCCCCTAACCATCGACCCATTACACTTCCTTTTTGTTTTCTTAATTGATTTATTTGCTCATCTGTAAGTAAAATATCTCTACACCACAAACTTGCAGATGATTTTGAAACAGAAAGTTTTTTGGCAATTTGAGCAAAACTTTCACCTTGTCTTCTTAATTTACGTGCTTCTATTTTTTCTTTAGACCTAGCCATTGTTAATATATTATACACTATCATAAGAACAAAACAAACGAGCTAATTGTGAAAAAACCCAGTGAATAATAACAATCACTTGTGTATAACTAGAAATAACTATATAATGGTGTCTTAGCGGGGTGGAGAAGCAGTATCTCGGTAGGCTCAAATTGGGCCCTGCTGTCAGAAACGACAGCATAAACACTCGTCAAATTCGGAGAAACCCTCTCTTACAAAAGAAAGGTAATCCCGAGCTAAATTCAGTTAATTTTAACTGATAAATGTGTAGAGACTAGATGGCGAGCTCCTTCCTTTTTACAAAGATGGAGATGGTATAGTCCAGACCACGAATTCACAATTATTTGTGATGCGGTGAAAACCGAAGTGATTAGCATAACCTGCAGACCCTCGTGCAAATCGAGGCCCCGCAACAAGTTAAACTAAAGGCCCCATTAGGGGTTTTTAGTTTGTACTTTTGCGAGGGCAACAGGCAAACTGCTTTGCCTGTGTCTCGATTT
>JBAZZC010000008.1:0-20709 GCA_041658985.1 Minisyncoccota bacterium | reverse complement strand
GTAAAGCGAAACAGCCGAGGTGGGGTCGCAAGTACTTAGTGCTCGCAGATTGTAACCAATCGAGAACACTTAGTAACTTGTGACCATGAGAGGCCCCGCAACAAGTTAAACTAAAGGCCCCATTAGGGGTTTTTAGTTTGTACTTTTGCGAGGGCAACAGGCAAACTGCTTTGCCTGTGTCTCGATTTGCAAACCGCAGGCATGTTGAGCAAAGCGAAACAGCCGAGGTGGGGTCGCAAGTACTTAGTGCTCGCAGATTGTAACCAATCGAGAACACTTAGTAACTTGTGACCATGAGAGGCCCCGCAACAAGCAAGAAAAAACTCTCATACGAGAGTTTTTTCTGTTATATAATCCGAAACTCTTCAAAAACTGACTGATAGAGACCAATAACTCTTTTTGCTTCTTGTTGATTTAATTCAAACACTCCTCCCTCATGAGCAATTTGGTTACGAATTTTGTGAGCCTCCCAGGCGTTGTCAATTGTAGCAAAATCACTTCTTTCAACGGCTTTTAATTTATCAGCCATTGTCTCCCCTAGAAACCCCAGGTTATCAAGCAGAGTATCAAGCATAATATCTGCTTCAAGAATAGCTAGTCGCCAATCACTCTCGTTCATTGATTCTATGTTTTTCAATATTTTCTCCCAATGAGGATTGTTTGTTCCTAAAGGTTCACTCTTTTCTATGTAGAATTTTTTTGCCTCTTCTGCTCTTAAGTTCCCTATCTTCCTCCACAAAGAGATAATACTAGGAACAAGTAACAATGATAATAATATTGCTATATATTCTATGTATGTAAAAATTTTCCAAAACAAAGAGGTGGCAGATTTTTGTAAATCAGCTCCCTGCCCAAAAAAATAGGCTTCTCTTGAACCAACTAATAAAACAAATCCATTTAAGAGATACAGGATAATAAATATTGTGACTATAGCCCACACAATTTCTACAAAAGGGTCTGGGTGTGCAAACCAGGACGGCTCTGCTGGTTTTACTTCTGGTTTTTTTTCATCTGCCATGTTAATAGTATACAGTAGCTAACGATCAGTATCTAGGAAGCTTTTCAACCCAACTATTCACCTAAAAACTTTTTTCCTACCTCAAAAAGCAGGTCTTCCCTTCCATGAGGTGCCATAAACTGAATTCCTAAAGGTAAACTTTTTCCTTCAAGTTCTAAAAATCCAGATGGTATAGAGATGGCTGGCAGACCAACTATATTGGCTGTAACTGTAAAAATATCTGCGAGATACATAGAGAGGGGGTCACCTTTTTCACCAATTTTCCAGGACGGAGCTGGGGTTGTTGGGGTTAAAACCATATCAACTTCAGTAAAAATCTTTTTAAATTCTTTTTGCAAAGCAACTCGAGCAGACTGAGCTTTTCCGTAATAGGCATCGTAATATCCGGCCGACAAAATGTAGGTGCCTAAAAGAATCCTTCTACGAACCTCCTTACCAAAACCCTGGCCTCTCGTTAATTTATAATCCTCTAGTAAATCTTTACCGTCTACATACAAACCATATTTCACCCCATCAAAACGAGCAAGATTGGAAGAAACTTCAGCAAAATTGAGAATATAATACAAAGCCAAACAGTTTGGAAGTCTAATCTTTTTCATTTCATACCCCAAACTTTCTAAGTCTTTTACAGATTTCTTGAAGTTATCTTTTACACCTACATCAATACCTTCCCCATCTATTAAGTCCCACGGCACCCCAATTAATAACCTTTCTTTTTTGGTTTTCTGGGGATATGTTGTCTCAGTAATGGTGGTACTGTCCAGGGGGTCATTTCCTTTTATTGTATCAAATATAATCTCTACATCTGTAACCGTCTTTGCTATAGTTCCTATGACATCAAACGACGATACCGCAGCCATGAGACCATAACGAGAAACTCGGCCATAAGTAGGCTTTAGTCCAACAACTCCACAAAAACTGGACGGCTGACGGACAGAGCCTCCTGTATCAGAACCAAGAGCCCCAAGAGACATATCGCTTGCCACACTAGCAGCAGAACCGCCAGAAGTTCCACCCGAAACGCGAGTATTATCATGTGGATTTTTCGTCACACCATAGGCCGAGTTTTCTGTAGATGAACCAAGGGCAAATTCGTCCATATTTGTTCTACCAAGCAAGACGGCCCCTTGTGTCTTCAGTTTTTCTATAGCTGTCGCATCATATGGCGACCTATAATTTTCTAAAATTTTAGAGCCTGATGTAGATTTTTTACCTTTTATCACCATGTTATCTTTTATGGCAAGAGGAATACCCAAAAGTGGAGTAGATTCTCCTTTAGCAATTTTTTCATCTGCTTTTTTTGCCTGTTCTAAAACGTCACTATAAACTTCTAGATAGACATTCAGTTCTGGATTTCTCTTTTCAATTTGAGCCAAACAAGCCTGCACCAAATCAACACTAGAAAACTCTTTGGTATCTAATTTTTTTCTAGCAGAAGCAATTGTGAGTAGGGCAAGATTAATCATTATAATATTTTCTTAACTTTCAGAAGATTTCTTTCACGAAATGGCGCATTAGATAATAAATCTTCAGTATATTGACCAGAACCATGAGTTACAACATCATCACGCATAATATTTCTTTGTAATGGAACTTTCTCTTTTCCTATAGATGGCATTACATTTATCTGCCCAACATATCCCAAAATTGAATCAATTTCTGTGGTTAAGCTTTCTGCTTCGTCTGGAGAAATCTCTATACGAGCAAGATCGGCTAACTTTTTTATGTCTTCTTTTGTAATCATAATTTTGATAATAACACATCTAGAGCAAAGCTAAAAACTCTTTCTCGTTCAAGATAATCACACTAAGCTCTTTTGCTTTAGCTAACTTTGACCCTGGGTTTTCTCCTGCAATGACATAATTCGTCTCCTTTGAGACACTTTCCGAAACTGTTCCACCAAGCTCACGAATTTGTTTTTTCACTTCTTCACGCGCCATGGAAATCGTACCAGTTAGAACAAAAGTTTTGCCAGATAATTTTTTTGTAGTTAATGAATTTACCGATTTCATAATTGTAACTTCTTTTAAAAGATTTTTTATTATTTTTTTGTTTACTTTTAAGTTAAAAAAGTTAATAATTGATTCCGCTACAATCGGTCCAATTCCATCAATTTTTTCAAGTTTTTCTTTGGTTGTATTTTGTAAATCGGAAATTAACAGTTTGTCGCCTCTTCGGCGACCCGCCGAGGAGGCGGGAAAATTTTCAGCCAGTAGATATGCTGTTTCCTCCCCTACTTGGGGAATGGAGAGGCCAATAATAAATCTCGGCAAGGTTACCCTTTTGGCTTTTTCTATGGCAAAAATCAAATTATCTACAGACTTTTCAGCAAATCTAGGAAGCTGTAACAAATCTCCTTTGTTTAATGTAAAAATATCAGCATATTCAGAGATTAAATTGTTTTCTAACAAGACATCAATTATTTTGGGGCCTAAATCAGTGATATCAAAAGATTTTTTGGAAACAAAGTGATAGAATTTTCTTTTTTGTTGTTCAAATGAATTTTTATTAACACATCTCCAAGCAGCTTGTCCTGGAATTCTCTCTATCTTACCATCTCCCCCACACGCCGAGACGTGTGTTGGCCATGTAAATATTTTTTCTTTTCCTGTACGCAATTCTTTAACCACAGAAACAATATCAGGAATAACATCTCCAGCTTTCTGTAAAATAACCGTGTCTCCTATCCGCACATCAAGACGTCTGATTTCATCTTCATTGTGCAGGGTTGCCCGAGAAACAGTAGAACCGGCAACAGCTACCGGTCGTAAATGTGCCACCGGGGTCAAAACCCCAGTGCGACCAATTTGCAAGGCAATGTCCTCCACAACCGTTGTTACTTGTTCAGCTGGAAACTTATAGGCTACTCCCCATCTCGGAGATTTAGCTGTGTATCCTAAGGCCTTTTGAATCTTATTGGAGTTAACTTTTATGACTATTCCATCTAATTCGTAATCTAAGTTGTGTCTTTTTTTTATCCAATCTTGATAGTATTTTTCAACCGAATCCAAGTCTCCAAAAAGACTAAAATTTGGGTTAATATTAAATCCCAGGGTTTTCAAAAGTTTTAATTCTTCTTCCTGAGTTTCTGGTGGTTTTTGATTATATTCATCAATATCATATATAAAAGAATTAAGTTTTCGAGAGGAAGCTATTTTGGGGTCTAGTTGTCTTATTGAACCTGCCGCTAGGTTACGTGCGTTAGCAAACAAAGTTTCCTTGTCTTCCATTTTAATTTTATTTATCTCCTCTAGATCTTTTTTTCCTATCCAAGCCTCACCCACAACAATTATATTCGCCTTCTTTTTTAAAGTCAGTGGAATACTTTGTATTGTTTTTATATTATTTGTTACGTCTTCGCCAACCACCCCATCTCCGCGAGTTGCTCCACGAAATAATTTTCCATCTTCGTATGCTAAAACCACTTTTAAACCATCTATTTTAAGTTCACAACAATATTCAACTTTTCCTACCTGCACAGGCAAGTCTTTTTCCAACACAGCTTTTCTTATAAAATTTTTCAGTTTTTCATCCCACCTTTTTAAACCCTCAAAATTAAAGATGTCGTCATACGACCATTGTCTTTGTTTATGAGTGACTTTTACAAATTCTTTCAGTGGCTCTCCCCCAACTCTTTCTGTTGGACTATCCTTTAATTTTAGTTTTGGATATTTTGTTTCTAATTCTTGTAACTCTGAAACGAGAGAGTCATAGACTTCATCCGAGATTTCTGGTTTGTCTAAGGTGTGATACAAATACCCATGATGTTTTATGGTTTTTTTAAGATTTTCTAGCCGTTTTATTATCTCTTTCTGAATTTTTTGGCTCATATTGGCCATTATACCACTAAAACCATAACTTAATAAGCCAAGGTAACACCTCTTTCGTAACGACGCAAAGCTCCAGTATCACAAGTATTATAACCTCTCGAGTCTATCGTCGTAACACCCTCCGATTTTATAACTCTAACTATGGCACACCCTTTTGGAAAATCTAATTCAAAAATGCTGGTTGAACTTCCGCCTATAACACTAGGTTGTGACGGAATTGTTTTTACGGTTTGACTGCCAGTTGATATGGGGGCCTGACCGTTACAAGTTATTGTCCCAGGTGTAGAGACATCAAATTTACTAATTGTACTGTCTATTAAGTCCCAATAGACAGCACACTCTGTTCCGCTATCTGCAGCATAAAAAGAATATTGAGACTCTTTACTAGCATTAGACAAAATAATTTGTTTCAAAGCTATATTAGCAACGACAAAACTAACTATGAGAAGCATAGATGTAGTAACTATTGCAATTAACAGCGTAAATCCCTTATTGTTAGTATTTTTATGCATTTTACTTTCGACTTTATGGACTTTATAAACTTTATAACTCTATTTATTGTCTATTAAAAAGTGTTTCTGTTACTTGAAACGACTTTTCCCCCCATCTACTAGTCCAATTCATTTCTATTGTTACTCTGACCTCCCTATTTGCTACTACCTCTGTAAACTGTATTCCTCGTCTAAAAATCGTATCAGTCCAACCAGATGTATACCCAAACAAACCAGTATTAGGGTCTTGTTTTAATCTTGGACAGGTATTGAAAGCCACTCCACAATAGACAATGGTTTGGGCGGGCGAATCTATCCTGCAAGTCTTACCAAAATAACAAGGGTCGGTAGCTAAATCAGAAAGTCCAGTTAACCATTTGGTTGTTGGTGTTGGTTGCTCATATATTGAATGAAGAGCATTTTCATCTCGCTTGTTTTTAATAAATTCCATGGCTTCTTGGGCAAGATAAAAAGCGGTGGTTTGGTCTTTGGCAATTGTGGAGTTTTGAATACCATTCTGAACTGCAGTAAATGTAGCGGCAATGGAAATAGATAGAATACTTATAGCTACAAGTGTCTCCACTAAAGTGAAACCTAGATTAGGTTTTAGGTTATAGGTTTTAGATTTTAGGTCACTCATTTTTATAGTCTCTATTATACTACATAATTATGAGGATTTTTGTCGAAGTTCGAAGCTCGCAGGTTTTGTCTGCGACCAAAATGTACAATGGTACATTGCGTGGAGCGGACAAAACCGAGAGCAAAGAAATTCGGCAAAAAGACCATAATTACTGGGAATCAAACATTCTCTGGGATACTGTCGTCTCCAAACTAAAAGATGATTTGGTTGTTGCCTTTACTCCAGAAAATCCATTAATGGTAATCACGATTTGTGGTTGATATAAATCATTGCCGACAGAATAAGGAGTAGAACCAACTACTCTAAACTTTAAATCGGTAATAGTAACATCAGAAGAAGTGATAAAATAATCAGAACCACCATTAATAGACCTAGTAATTCTTCCTTCATTTAGTTTGTATGCTACTTTTTTACCGTCTGCTGTTTTAACGACCACAGAAGTAGCTCCAGAACTACAATCTCGAGGAGCTGGTGTGGAAATATCCCCTATTGTTGCATCACAATGATAATTAGTTCCAAAACGAATATTTCTAGTCATAGCCTCAAGAGAAAAATTAAGGTTGTCCATAACAGTACGAAGGGTTTGTGACTTTTTATTCGCATCAAATATACTAAGAATAGAACCTAGGCTGATGACCATTATAATAATAAACACAGACACAGAAACCATCAATTCTACTAGAGTAAATCCTAGATTAGGTTTTAGGTTATAGGTTTTAGGTTTTAGAATATTTTTCATACGTTATACATAATACTTTATACTGGTACTACTGAATTTGTCCTACTAATACTTGTCCCGTGCTTTCAATTGTCACCATAAGTGTTTTTCCTCTTGATGAAACCAAAATAATCTTTCCTGTTAAAGAAGGCCCAACTACAATATGGCCCCCATTATTGGTAAAATTGATACTGGCGTCAGGATTTGGTCTTAAAAAAGTGATATCCATCATTCTAACACTGGCAGCTGGCGGACAAGATAATTCGTCACACAGATCGGAAACTTTTATGCCGTTCCTAAATGTAAACTTTTCAACAAGTTCCTGTGGCGAATCATATTTTTTGTCTCCGTCTATATCGACAAAAAGATAATAATTACCAACATCATCTTTGTCAAAATAAATACCATAGGCGGAGTTGAAATTTCCTCCCCCAGAACTAACTTCTTTGACAGTTAGACCATATGTTTGAGCTTGTCTAACTATAACCGCCAACTCTTGTCCAGCTGAAGATAAGGCTAAATTATCATTAAAAGAGGAGTAGTTAAAAAGAACCGAGGACATAATAAGAGTAATAATACCAATAGAAACAAGAGCTTCCACTACGCTAAACCCCGACACCAACTTTGGCATTGTTTTTTGTTGCAATGCCGAATTTCTTGGTGGAATATTTTTTGTGAAGAAATTTAATTTCATGATTGACTATTCAAAAAAACAATTGCAACGATGCCAAAGTTGGTGTGTGGGTAAATCCGCACACTAACTTTGGTATCACTTTTTTTGTTCTGTTGTAGATTAAATAAACAGTTATTGTTTTTAGAAAAATAACAAATCTAGAAATAAAATTATTTAAAAAGTAGAACAATACCAAAGTTAGTGTGCGGATAAACCCCTTTTTTCCTTTGTGCTTTAGTAACATTTTAATAAAAAAGTAGTAAGAAATTATTCAATCCAAGCACATCAAGACGAAGAGTAAAAACAAGAATTGTGGCCAGGATAAGAAATGGGGCGAAAGGGATTTCTGTTTTCATGTTTATTTTTTGAGTTTTATTAAGTCGGTCATAAATAAGAAGGCCAATACTCCACAAAGCTCCCAACCAAAAAGCCAATACCACTGACCCAATTCCAAAAACAAAACCAACAAGAGCACCTATACCAAAGACCAGTTTAGCATCACCAAAACCGATCCATCTTCCGTTGGAAATTAACCACAATAAAGCAAAAGGTATGAATAAAAGAAACGGAGTGGACAGATCAAATAAATCCACCGTGGTTAATGTAAAATTTTTATAATAAACAAATAATAAAATTTTTATAAAACCCAATATAATAAAGAGATACACCAAAGAATTTGGGATAATCTTATGTTTGATATCATAAAGCATAATTATAATAAGTAGTCCAAAGACAAAGGCATAATAGATAAAAAACAAAACTGAATAGACCAGGCCGTTTTCAAAAGCACTATATATTGGCCACAGATAAACTTGACGCAAAGCAATAGCTACAAAAATAAGACCAGTTAAAAGCTCTATAATAGGATATTGCAGAGATATTTTGGTTTTACAAGTACGACATACTCCACCAAGAAAAAAATAATTTAATACAGGAATCATCTCATACCAATGTAGCTTCGTATCACAACTAAAACACTTTGACCTACCACTATAAAAAGAAAGTCCTGTTTTAAAACGTAAAGCTATAACATTTATAAAACTACCAATAGCCGTTCCTAAAATAAATATATAAAAGTAAGTTGTAAAGTCCATCCCGTACGAAATAAAGGTTATTTATTCACCTTTACTTATTATTAACTATGATTTACTAATAACTCTCCCGTAAGACAAATAATATAAATTTCGTACGGGATCCATGTGTTTATTATACATTGAAAGTTAAATAAATCCCAGCACTAATTTAATAAGTATAACTCATGTATTACAAATTTCTTAGTGTTCATCGATGTATAGAAGTGGTTTGAAATATTTATTATCATCTTAGTAAATTAGTGCTGGGATAAATAAAACAAAAAACCGACTTAGGTCGGTTTTTTGTAATTTCTAATTCAGATAAAAATTATGCACATACTGTGGCTGAACCAAGAACAGCTGCCTCGGCTTTTGATTGACCAGTACTGTCTACACACCATTCACCTGAAGATTTAAGAGCCGTACTTGCTGCCCATGCACCTGCTGCATCGTTACATACAGGTGTTCCGCCTCCTGCAGTTCCTGCCGCCGCAACTCCCGTTGCAATACCTCCAGCAGTTGCTGCTGCTGCACAAACACCTGCATATGAATTGGAATGACTATCATACCATAATTCTGCCTGTGCTCGAACGTTATTAAGATTTGATTTCACAGCTGCATCTGCACCTTTAGTTCGGGCTGTGTTAAGAGAAGCCAAAACAACTGAAGAAAGAATACCTATAATTGCTATAACAACAAGCAATTCAATAAGTGTAAAACCACGATTTAATCCTTTTTTCATAAATTAAATTATTAAATTAATGATTAATAAACTTGATAATAAAATTATTGGTCGACCTCTCTTTTACCAGAGACTACCGTTTTAATAAACGAGTATCTTAATTATACGGTTATATCAAGTATAAGAAAAGAACCCCTGTGGATAAATAGGCCTCCTCATCAAAAGTTTCTTTCTCGTCATATTCTTTTTAGAGCAACCCGTAATTTCCCGGCGGAAATTACGGGCCGGTCCTCGGCCTGAAGTTGTCAAGAACGGGGTGCCTTGACAACACCTGCTTCAGGCACTGCGGGGGCTCTAAAAAGGATACGCCTTCGACAAAACTTTTGATTCGTCGTTGTTTTCTAATTGACTGTGCAATGTTTATAAAAGATTGTGATTCCGTTCAGCAATTGCATATTTGTGAGGATTTTAAAACTTCTAAAACTGGATGAAGTTCAAGGCGGAAAGCTGAATGGGCGAGGAGGCGTATTAGATATACGGTGACGAGCACATTTAGTTTTCCAACGCAGAAATTCGCCAGTTTTAGAAGTTTTACTACACGTTTGAAGCAATGTTGTATATGGGCATAAGCACCGCTGCAAGCAGAATCCCCACCCCTACTCCAAGAGCCACTATCATCACCGGCTCAATAAGACTAACGAGAGTATCCACGGCGGTAGTAACCTCACGCTGATAAAACTTGGCTAGAGATTTCAGAATATTACCCAATTCTCCAGATTCTTCACCCACCTTGACCATTTGAGTCATAATATTAGGAATGTCTTTGTGCTGACTAAGGGCATTAGAAAGAGAAACCCCCTCTTTCACTTTGACTAAAGTGTCATCAAGAATGGCCTTGTAAGTGCGATTATCTACAACAGAAGAAGTAACTTCCAAAGCTTTTAAAATAGGAATACCACTCATAATCATAGTATTCATATTGTCGGCTATTCGTGAAAGATACAGTTTACGATAAAGATTTCCAATGTATGGTAAATTCAAACGCATATTATCAAAAAACCTGACCCCTTCTTCTGTGCGATAATATTTCCACAAACCAAAACCCACAATGACAATGCCAATGCCAAGAAAAATGCTGTAATTTACAAAAACACTGCTTATCATTAACACAATTTTGGTATAAAAAGGGACAGCTTGGCCAGAATCCGTAATCATCAAAGCAATTTTGGGAATAATTACCGTCAGCATTAAAACCATAACTCCAGAAAATGTGGCTATAACAAAGGCTGGATAGATCAAGGCGTTTTTTGCTTTTGAAGTTACTTCGTATGTTCTGTCCAAATAATCAGCCAAATAACTAAATATCTCATCCAACTTACCAGATTCCTCACCAGACCGAACCATATTTACGTAGAAAGATGAGAAGGTGTCGGGATATTTTGCTAAGGCCATTGAGATAGAACTCCCACCCTGAAGGTCATCAGCTATGGCAGATAAATATTTTTGCAATGTAACATTTTCTATTTGAGACCCGAGAAGTCGAAAAACTCTAAGAGCAGAAATTTGCGCCGAAAATAACGTAGCCATCTGTCTAGATAAGATAACCACATCCTTGTTGGACACACGATTAAAGATAGACCACAATGGAATCTTAAACTTTTTCTCTTCTGTATCATGTATTTCCGAGATAACTAATCCTCGTCTTTGAAGCTGATTAATAGCAACATCAACAGTATAAGCTTCAATAATACCCTCTGTTTGTTCGCCTTTGTCTGTAAGTGCTTTATATGTAAATATCATGTATTTGTTTTAATCTTGAATTTTACTTTACAAACTTTATTGACTTTATAAACTTTTGACTATTTTACTATATCATTTTATCCAAGCCCTTTGAGTTTTGTGAGTATAAATAGGCATTTTCAAGTGTAATCTCACCGGCTCTGACCAAATCACTTAAATATCTGTTAAGGTCTATCATCCCTTGGTCAGAACTTGTTTCAATAACAGAATTAATCTCATGAACACGACTTTCTCTAATCAAATTTGCAACAGCACTATTATTGATTAGAAGTTCAACTGCTGGTATAAGCCCACCTGAGACACGAGGAATCAATCTTTGTGAAAAAATTCCTAGAAGAGAAGATGCTAATTGAATACGAACCTGGGTTTGTTGTCTTGTGTCAAAAGAATCAACTATACGTTCAATTGTTTGAGCTGCATTGTTGGTATGTAAGGTAGAGAAGACTAAGTGCCCAGTTTCTGCGGCCGTTACCGCTGCTGAAATATCCTCTGGAGTGCGCATTTCACCTATCATCAGGACATCAACGTCTTGACGAAAAACACCCTGAAGTGCAGTGTGAAAATCTGGTGTATCTTGTAATACTTCCCTTTGGTCAATAATAGATTTTTTGGACTCAAAAACATACTCAATAGGGTCTTCAATAGTAATAATATGTTCTAGACGCTCTAGATTAATCATTTCAATTATCGTAGCTAGAGTAGTGCTTTTACCATGACCGGTCGGCCCCACAACCAGGAAAAACCCTTGTTGTTTATTTATGAACGTTTTTAAAACTGATGGTAGTTTTAATTCTTCAAATGTTTTAATCTTTTTTGGTACTAAACGTAAAGCTATACTTATTCTATTTAATTGAAAGAAGGCATTGCCTCTAAATCTTGTTTTATTACTATCATAATAAGCAAAATCAACTTCTTTCTTTTCTAAAAAGATTTCTTTTTTTGAGACATCAATCAGTTCATCTAAAATACTCTTTATATCTTGCCTGGTCAAAACTGGATGGTTAGTCAAAGGAACAAGAAACCCGCCACTACGGATTATGGGTTGACGACCTTCAGCCAAATGTAGATCTGAGGCTTCTTCCTTAATTACAACAGAAATTAAGTCCTCAAATTCTTTTTTGTAACCAGAAACCATTATTGTTTGTTTTTATCCGCACACTAACTTTAGTATTGTTATTTGTGCTATTTGTTAAAAAATAATATTTTTACGACCTTCTCATGATTTATTATATCATGAAGTTTTCTACTAATAACATGGGGCACGATACTAAAGTTAGTGTGCGGATTTATTTTTATAAACCATAATCACCTGCTCAACAACTTCCGAAGGAATGGTGGTCGCCTTGATAATATAGCCATCTATACCAAGAGTTTTTGCATTCTTAAAATCGTCAGCTTGGTTTGTAAGCATAATAATCGCAGCATTAGGAACTAATTTTTCATCTTTTATCTTCTTTAACAGTTCCAAACCATCCATGGTAGGCATGATTATATCAAGAATAAGAACATCATAGACACTACCAATTCTTAATTTTTCAAGAGCGGCTTGACTGCTGGCTACAGTATCAATTTCTATACCAGACTTCTTGAATTTAAGAGAATACATGTCAAGAAGAAAACGGTCATCATCCACTAATAATATTTTTAAATTTGTATTTTCCATAGTTTATTTATCCGCACACTAACTTCTGTTTCGTTATTGTGCATAATATTTAATTTTAACTTTCAACCGCCATCCATAACCCAATTATAACACATTAACTTCTTCAAAAGGAATAATCTGATGCATGGTCTTTATAATAGCATCTTCTTTCATAGTAAGCATTCCTTGAGACCTAACCACTTTTATAATTTCACTTTCTATAGGATTATTTAGAATAATCTTTTCTAACTCATCAGTCATCTTAAAAGCTTCTATTACAGCTACACGCCCCCGTGTGCCATTTGGACAATCAGTGGTTTCTTTGGCCTTATAAACCTTGTCTGTAAAATCAATTTCATCCACAAATTGCTGCGGTAAGTCACTAAATTGTTTGTCAATCATAACCTTTAAACTTCCCTCAACTGGAACCGCCTCCCCTGCACCAGGACAGAGACCTAAGGTCAATCGTTGGGCCATAGCCAGAATTAAGGTAGGAGCAATAAGATAAGGGTCAACCCCCATATCAACTAGTCGAGGAATAACCCCAACGGCATCATTGGTGTGTATGGTAGAAAGCACCAAGTGTCCTGTCAGTGCGGCTTGAATAGCTAATTGAGCAGTTTCCTTGTCCCGAATCTCTCCAACCATAATAACATCAGGGTCTTGACGAAGCGTGGTTCTAAGACCTGAGGCAAAAGTATAACCAATTTCTGCTTGAACTTGTGATTGAGACATACCCTCTATGTTATATTCAATTGGGTCCTCAAGAGAAAGAACGTTCTGATGTTCTCTGTCTACTTCGTTTAACATAGAATATAGGGTGGTAGTTTTTCCTGACCCGGTTGGTCCAGATATAAGTATTAGACCGTAAGATTTTGTTATGGCCTCACGAACCAAAGCTAAGTTTCTCTGACTCATACCCATGTCATTTAGTTTTTTTACTCCTTTTTCTTGGTCCAATAATCTCATTACCACTTTTTCACCAAAATAAGTTGGGAAAGTAGAAACACGGAAATCAATTTTGCGCCCCTCAACACGAGCGGTAAATCTTCCGTCTTGTGGTTTACGTTTTTCATCAAGTCGCATACTGTTCGTAAGAATTTTTATACGAGCCACTAAGGCTGAATGAACTTTTGTAGGAAGAACTAAACTTGTATTCATAACTCCATCTACGCGAAAACGTACCTTTACATTCTCTCGCCATGGTTCAATATGAATATCCGAAGCGTTTCCGTCGGTAGCATAACGTAGTATTGTAGCTACTATTTTTGTAATTGGGGCATCTTCTACAATATGTGTGTCTTGACTAAGACCCGACAAACTATCAGATTTATCTCTTTCGCTTTCCTTACCGGGTTCGGACTTTAACTCCATCTCTAGTTCCGATAATGATTTTGAGACTTCATTAGAAAAACCCTTATACAAAGAAAAAACTTTATCAAAATCCCCTTCGGTGATAAGAAAAATCTTAAATGGCATGCCCGTCTTGGATGAGATAAAGTTGAGAGCATCACGGGCTTCAATATCATCAGGATTTACCATGCCAATTTCCAAAACTCCATCAACAACCCCGATTGGTACAAAATGATAATGGGAGGCAGAATCTTCAGGAACATGACTAAGCACACCAAGAGAAACATCATGTTCATCTAAACTTCTTGTTGGAATATCAAAATAGTTTCCTTTGGCCGAAAGAATATCTTTAATAGCCACCCCCCGTTTTAATAACACCTCTTCAATAGTCATTCCCGAAGAAGCTGACTCATTTGTAATATTTTCTACATCCTTTTGTAGTAAAATCCCATTTTTTACAAGTATTTGAAGTATGTCCATGGAAACAATTCCTAATTTTTAATTTCTAATTTCTAAATAATTTCTAATGCTTCAATGTCTGAAAATTAATTCATTAAAAATTGTTATCATCTCCTCCCTGTTGTTGTGGCTGTTGGTGTAACCGAAAAAGACCCGTCAGAACCTATTGTAGCAAATGGATTTGTTCTACCCTTAGCTTCAGGAAATATGATTTGAGAAAAATCTCTGAGATTACTAAACATAGGACTAGAGAAAAGATTTTGGTCAATAGAAATTGCTTTTAATTTTTCCACTAAAATTAAAATATCTTTGCCGGCAATTTCTGTGTCAGATAAAACGGTAGATTCGTCCACCAAAATTTCTGGTTCTTTGGTAAATGCTCTATAACCAAAAAACACCAGCAACAGGAGAACAATCGCTATTATGAATATTTTTTGTGTTTTTGGTGATACCATGGTGTTAATTTTCAATTATCTTAGAGAATATGTGTTTATTTCCAATAAATACTCTAAAGAATCGTCTGTTGACCTTTGTCCTCCAACTGTTTTTACAGACAGCTTCACAACATCAACTAGACGTAAATTTAACTCAAGGTCCGATAAAAACTTAACAAATTGCCCGTATTGTCCCCCCAACCTAAAGGTAACGACTGTAGTTTTATACGGGCTGACCTCTTGCTGATTAATCATTGAGCCAGGGTCTTCTGTTCTTTGTGGGTCAATCTTAAAATCTTTAATAACGAGACCGTTTCTTGAAGCCATTGCATTTATATCGTTTGCAAACAATACAGAATTAAATATCTCTGGAATAATTTTATTAAGTCTATCAATGTCGGCATTAGAGATATTGTTGTAATCAATAAGAACATCATCACGTTTTGCTTTAAGTTCTTTTGATTTTAAAAGGACTTCACTGTAATTAGCCTTTTTTAGACTTAACAATTTAACTTCAGATACTGTGGGGCCAATGTACACAAAATACATTCCAGCGCATATCACTATAATAATAATTGGTAAAGCAAATTTCATATCATTGATTTAAAAAGTTGATTCAACGAATTTTTTGTAAGATATTAATCCTGGGTCAATGTTCGCAGAAAAATTCACTAAAATATAACCATTATCTCCTAAATTAAAATTGGAAAATGTCGGATTTTTGACAAATTCGTTCTTCAAAAAGACATCTTGTTGTTCAGCTAAAGCATTGTATGTCTGAATCTCACCTAAAATAGTTATAGTTGGATTATTATTTTTGTTTGTATAATTAAATTCAGTAAAACGCATCTTTTTTATAGTTAAACTCTCCATCAAAATAAGGATTTTTGACATAACCACGTGATTTTCCAAAAGACTTCTTGCAGATATGATTCTAGTGTTTGCATCTATTAATTCCCTTATTTTTTCTGGTTCAAAGGCATCACGTGCTGTTATTATATTTTGGTCGGCCACTTTTATTTGGTTTGTCAGGCTATATTTATATAAAAATAAACTTCCAGAGGTAAGAATTGTAACAATAAAAACTACTGTGGCTATAACAGAAAAGATGTTGGTGTTATGTATTATGTCTATCCCAGAACCGCCAGGAGAATTAATTGGTCTTTTAGGAATAAACGAGGTTTGAAATTTTGGTTCCATTTTCTTAATTATAGTACAAACAAAAATAAAAAACCATGCAAGATGTAAACATATTTTAGAATGTTATAAAAGTATTTAAACTTTTTTATTCTTCCCTAGAAATCACCTCCACAGTACGAGTTGCATAAGCCCAATTATTACTACTATCTACTGCAGAGTAGACTATAGTGTGGACAGTGGTAGTAGATGTGTCTATGGAGACTTGGTTTAGGTCTAGACCATCTACATTGTAGTGTAGACCTAGGTTGTTGTTTGTGCTTCCATCTGCATTTGTGTCTGTAACTGTGGCACTCATGTCAGAGTAGCTTGTGTGGAGTGTGACTGTGCTTGGGTTGTCACCGAGTATGGTGATGGTGGGGGTGGAGGTATCACCTTGTAGTGAGCTTTGCTCTACTACTGGGGTGTCAGTAGGTGTGGTGGTGGAGGTTTGGGAAGGAGGGTTTGAGGAGGAAACGTTTGAGAGAAGGGTGTCGAGTTGGGTGCGGGTAATACAAGTTTCGCCACTATCATTGCTTACACAAATTTCTTTTGTTTTAACTTTGTCACTATTTATTATTTTTGCAAAAATATTTTCTACCCCATTCCCCGCCTCACCTAACCATGTGGTGATTCTAGAGAAGAGGTTTCCAAAGAATCTCTCAGAGAAGGAGGTTGAGGTTGGAGTGGAGGAGGAGACTTGCCCGCCGATGAGGAGGGCGTTACCTGTGAGAGTCTCTAGGTTTAAGTTGAGTTCCTTGATGGCGTTGACTAGGATGAAGGATAGAGCGTGACCTTGGTAGGTCTTGAAGTCAGTGACCTCTTGGTTGTTGATGGTACCTGTTCTGGTTTCTACCATGTAGGGAGCTATTGGTTCTAGTTCTTGAGCTATGATACCTATGTGAGTGTCTAGGTCGTTGTAGCCTGGACCACCCTGACCATTGTATTTATATGTTACTGGGTGGATGTTTAGGACTGTGGATAGACCGTCTGTGAAGTTCTCCACATCTGTTTTGATTCTAGCGTCTGAAGCTACAGTCCATGTGTTGGTTGATGGTTTTCCTGCTGAGTCAGTGGAGAGTTCTAGTTGGTAGGATGGTGTGGAGTCTCCGATACCGATGTTACCTACTGAATCAATGATAAAGGCTGTAGTTGTTGCAAGTGTTCCTGTAGATGAGGCAACAACAAAGAGTGGTGCTGTTGATACTCCACTACTGTAGTTACTGACTGATAGTTTAGCCCAGGGGGTGGTGGTGCCGATGCCGACGGAGCCAATTCCAGTAATACGCATCTGTTCAATAGCTCCAGTATAAATGTGTGGAGCATCAACTGTTCCAAATGCCAGAGCAACGGTGTTTTCTGCTGTCAATATAGACGATACATAGGCAGAATCTGGATTCGTATTCCAAAAACTAAATCCTAAATTTGCAGTACGCCCAACAGTGTCAGACGGAGCTTCAATCCTAGCAACAGTATTGCCTGTATTAACCCCCCTAGTCAGCAAGAAGCTACCACCACTTACTGTTAATATTGATGTTGGATTCGTCGTCCCAACCCCGACGTTGCCTGCGTTTGTTACAATCAGGTGTGTAGCAGTGCTTGAACCGACTACAAACTCTGGACCGCTACCTATTCCGTTTGGATTAACTGAGAGTAATCCCCAGGGGGTGGTAGTGGCGATGCCGACGGAGCCTGAATTATTAACTAAAAAGGCGGAAGAATTGGACGCAGATTCATACATTGCTAAAGTTTGTACCACTGCCCCAACGGTTCCCTCCCATCTTGTTATATATAAACGATATGTAGTATATGCGACAGAATTTGAAAAGGTAAAGGTTCTGGTTTCTAAATCTGTCCACAGTGTTTGCCCTGTTTGTGAATCTAATTGAGTCCAATCAGTGCCGTTATTTGAACCTTGAAAGACCCAATCTACTGGTGAGTTAGAGCCGTATGCTGCAAGCTTACCAGTAATAGAATATCTAACAATAGTCTTCGCCGTTGTAAATTGATAAGAAAGCCATTCTATATCTGTAGTAGCATTATTATAATCTATCCAGCCCGTACTACTGTCTCCATCAAAGGCTTGCCAAGCAGGACCAGTCCAAGCACTGCTTGCACTTACCACTCCGGAAGGCAGTGTGGCGCTTGTCATTGTCGGTATCACATTAACCGCACTTGCTAAGGTGTAACTCACGTCAAGAGTCGCATTTGGAATTGCCGAAGCAGGTCCAATTCCTACTCTTCCGTTTAATGTATCAATATTTAATATTGGAGATGCCGAAGCATTTTGCACTTGAAAGGCTGTAGTTGAATTAGTTCCATTTTTAAATAACGCATTGCCTGCGACGTGTAACAACGCCCCCGGCGTCGTCGTCCCGATGCCGACGTTGCCGTTTAATATTGTGTAACCGGTTCCTGCGGGAGTTATTACAACGTTGATGTTGTCCGTGCCTGTACCAGCTGTAACTCCAGCAAGTGTGACATTACCAGTGGTTGGTGTAATCGTTAATCCCTCGTAGTTGGTCTGGTCGTCACTCAACAGGGAGCCGATAGCACCGATGGTGGTGAACTTGTAATGGGTAGGGTATAAACTTGAACCGTATCCTACACCAACCTTGGCACCATCCTGTCCAAGATTGACACTCGAAACAATTGCTCCTTCCCTTGCAACTCTCATCCAGTTATACGTAGCATTCAATGCGTCATCAATAGTAAAAAAGTCCATTATGTTAGTAGTCGCACGCTGATACCATAATTTTGCATTTGCCCCTCCATCAGAATCTGACATTACAAAATCTGCAGTAGTATCAGACAAAAAAATGTCGCCAACAATATCCAACTTTGTCTGTGGACTTGTCGTTCCAATCCCAACATTGCCACTGTTTGTCACAATCAAGTGTGTCGCTGTACTTGAACCAACAACAAACTCTGGACCTGTGCCTATACCATTTGGATTAACTGAGAGTAGTCCCCATGGGGTGGTGGTGGCGATGCCGACGTTGCCTCCGCTTGTTATTCTTAATTTTTCATCAGTGTCATTCCAATTATCAGCATCTGAAACCATAATCACAAAGTCAGCAGTTCTACCGGCTACAGATGTTTGAACTGCACCAAAACCAACTGGGTAAAAAAGATTAAAATTAGGATCACTATAAGACATCACTGTAGATATAAATGCCTTAGATCCAACAGCGACTGAACGATTTTGAAGTTCTAAATTAGAATTACTGTAAACATTTCCGATACTAGGATTTACTGCAAATACTCCTCTATCTGCAGAACCTTTAAATCTAAACTGATAGTTGTCATTGCTTCTAAAATTTAAAGCGTAGGTTCCACCATCAGCTGCTCCAAAAATATCAAAAGTTGAGGTGGTAGAATTGATTCGCATATTACCAACCAGTTCTAAGGTCAAGGCTGGATTATTAGTACCAATCCCAACACTTCCCCCATTGAGAATAGTCAATGCACTTGTGGTAGTTGTGGCTGTTCCATCTGTGGTGGTAGTAGAGAGGTAGAAGTTACCTCCTGCGTTTCTCATTGTCCATTGTGCTAGACCCGCTCCTGCTGAGAGAGCGAGTTGTGGTGCTGTGGAGGAGGTCGGGTTGAGTAGCCATTGTGGGGTAGTTGTCCCGATGCCGACAGAGCCATTAGTTCTCTCAATAGTAAGCCTAGGTTGATTTAGATCGTATCTAGAAGAAATAACATATGCATTGCTGTTACTGTAATCTACTCCAGCACTCCATTTGGAACCTCCGTCAGTAAGGTATGTAAGCATTGGATCAGCACCAGAAGTTCCTGCATTAATATCTAACCGAACCCTATCACTTGCTGTTCCTGTAAATTGAGAAACTATATAATCACTGCTTTCAACTTGCAATTTTACAAGTGGTGCTGTCGTCCCCACTCCCACATTACCTGAGTTCTGTTGTACCACGAAATGGTTAGTACCTATTGTCAGTCCTCCTGTGGAGATGGTAGAGGTAGCAGTGGTACTAGTAACATCTAGGGTGGGAGTTGATATCGTACTAGCACTCAGTGACGTAGCAGAGATAGAGGTGTTTGTGATTGAACCACCTGTGATGGTGGGTGTGTTGATGGTGGTGTTGGTTAGTTGGTCTATTCTTGAGGCTTGAGCTATCTGTTGGTAGATGTTGTTAATAGAGGTGTTACCACTTGAGGTGATGGTAGAGAATCTAGAGGTTAGTTTGTTGTCTAAAGCTTGGAGTTGTTCCTGTGTCACTAGGTTGGATGGTGTGATTTGGACTACTCTCTCTATGATTCTCTCTGTGGTGGGGTTTGTTGTTTGTGTGGGTGATGGGGTGGAGACTGTGGATTGTGGTGTTGGGGTGGTAGTAAGAGGGGTGGTGGTAGTGGTGGTTGGTGAGGTGTTAACCTCTACTAGGGTGTAGGATGATTCTACTAGGTTGGCTACTGGTGAGACAAAGTAACCATCTAGGAAGTTGTTTATGTTGTTACCTAGAGAGTAGAGGACGTTAGAGAGAAGTGAAGATAGTGTCCACTCTGAGGTAAAGTCCTCTGTTATCTGAGCTTGTGAGTAGATAGGGGTTAAAGCTAGGAAAGAGATGAGAAGTACAACAAAGATTATTCGAATAGATATTCGGGTCATACAGAGTAATTATATATTGAAAACTAAAGACAGAGTAGATGGGAGATGGGGATAAGTTGGGGGGAGGAAAGAAAAATTAAACTTCTGGAG
>JBAZZC010000007.1:0-44906 GCA_041658985.1 Minisyncoccota bacterium | reverse complement strand
GGAGTGCCTTGATTATTGATATTGTCTATTTTGACCTTAAACCACGGCTGTCTGTGACCGTTCTTTTTGAAATACCTACTCTTTTGCTTGTATTTGATAACATCCACCGTCTTATTGCGTCCTACAGCCTCTAGAGTGCCTTCTACCTTTGAACCTGTTACAAAAGGCATACCGATTATTGTATCTTTACTATCAACTGTAAGTAAAACCTCATTAAAAGTAACTTTATCCCCCACCTTTAAATCACCCTTGATTTTCTCAATTTTAACTACGTCTCCCTTAGAGACCTTGTATTGTTTACCCCCTGTTTTTATAACTGCAAATTCCATAACTTCCCAATACTACAAAAAGTGGCTCAAAATTGCAAGTATTGGGTTATTCTCCTGTATGTTCTGGTAGCAGATTAGAGTTTGACGGTTTAGTGCTAGGAAGTTCTTGAACCTTGTTTAATTTCTTTTCAATTGTACCTGTTTTAGTGATAGCATCTTCAATCACATTACCAGCTTCTTGTATCTTTTTATGAGTTTTTTCCAATAAACCACCGAATTTACCGAACTCAGATTTTACAGCCGATAAAACTGTCCAAACTTCGCTGGATCTTTTTTGTATAACTAATGTTCTGAATCCCATTCTTAAACCATTCAATACCATTTGAATAGTTGTTGGACCATAAATAACCACTTTAAAATCTCGACGTATCAACTCAACAAAACCCGGTCTTCTTAGTATTTCAGCATATAAACTTTCTATTGGAACAAACAGAATCCCAAAATCTGTTGTATGTGGTGGATCTAAATATTTATCCTTAATATCTTTTGCTTCAGCTTTGATTCGATTTTCAAGAGCCTTACCTAATTCATCCATTAATAATATGTCTCCCTTATCTTGAGCCTCAATAAGTTTCTGATAATCTTCCATAGGAAATTTTGCGTCGATTGGTAACCAAATATTTTTTTCATCTTCGCTTCCAGGAAGTTTAATTGCATACTCTACATTATCCTTACTTCCCTTCTTTGTTCTGACGTTTTTTTCATATTGATCTGGGGTAAGTATTTCTTCAAGCAAATTACCCAATTGAGCTTCTCCCCATGTGCCTCTAGTTTTTACATTGCTTAAAATTTTTTTAAGATCACCAACACCAACTGCTATTGTTTGCATTTCCCCCAATCCTTTCTGAACACGATCCAGTTGGTCACTGACTAATTTAAATGAATCCCCAAATCTTTTTTCAAGTGTGGATTGCAATTTTTCATCAACTGTTTCTCTCATTTTTTCTAATTTTTTACTATTATCTTCCTGTAGGATTGTAAGTTTGTTTTCAACTGTAGTGTTGACTTTATCCAATTTTTTTTCGGTAGTTTGAGTTAAATCTGAAACTTTAGTTGCTAAAGAATCTCCGAATAATTTTAAACTAGAACTTAATTCTTCCCGAGCATTTTTTTGTGTATTACTTACTTCTGATCTATTAATCATCATTTCATCCTTGAGTACCTTTTCAAATCTTTCCTGCTCTTTAAAAAGATTTTCAATCTTACGAAGAAGTTCTAGTCCGGTTTCGTCGGTGGAAGATTTTGGCTTAAATAAATAAACCAAAACACCTCCCACAATAAGACCTATTAAAATATAGACAATAATTTCCATAGTTACATTATACTAAATATATTAAACATATGGTAATATTATTGGGTATTTATTTGTAGCCATTCGTAGATTCGCATTATTCGCATATTCGTATATTTTTATGAACTTACATTCCACATTAAAAAACCAAATAATTGAGGCCATGAAAGCCCACGAGGCTGTGCGGTTGTCGGTTTTACGAGGATTGGTGGCCAACTGTACTAATGAACTTTTGACTCTCAAACGCAAGCCAACAGATGAACTATCAGATGAGGAAGTTTTGAGTGTTATAAGACGAGGAGTTAAACAGAGAAAGGACTCCATTGAACAATTCACAAAAGGTGGACGAATGGATTTAGTTGAAAGTGAAAAAGCCGAACTCTCTATCCTTGAAACATACTTACCCCAGATGATGTCAGAAGAGGAAGTAATGACTGTAGCAAAAACAAAAATGGCTGAAATGAAAAATATAGATAAATCTAAAATCGGAATGTTTATGGGAACACTCATGAAAGAACTGAGAGGTAAGGCGGATGGCGACACAGTAAAAAAAGTTGTTGATAAGTTGTTGAGTTAATGCACAGACATTCTTCTTGACACTAATTGATATTGTGTCTTATAATATAGTGAGGAGGGTCATTATGGCAAAAGGGCTTGGGCGTAAGCCGGACCCATTGGGAACCAGACTTCGGCGAACAAACGGTCTCGGTCGGCCATTCAACAAGAGTGACCGAGAAAGGGAGTGGAGACCATCAAGACACTCTCGTACAACAAAACCCAAGGTGGATGAGAAACTACCGGAAAAATTGGAAAAGCCCCGAGGCTTTCCTCTTCTTATCCGCGATTTCAAGACAGCCGCAGCTGGCAACGGTCGCGATGACGACTAGCATCACTCCTGGGAAAACCAGGAACTATTTGAGGGCGACTATGGGGTCGCCCTTTCTTTTATTTATGATACTTTCTTAAAATATCTTCTTCTATATCGGTACGATTTCCTCCATAAGTCAGATAAGAAAGTTGTTTCAATGTTTCCACTAAAGCCAGATTGCCTTTTGGTGGAAATGATTCTTTTATATTAAAAGCTTTTTGTGGCCTACCTCCAACAAGAATTTTTATAAGAGCATTTAAATTATCTACATTCATCAAATCTTTCGCTGTAAAAATAGGGCTAAATTGTTTTTCTAAATATTCGGCATCCTCCGAACTAACTCGGAAGGATATAATTGAACCAACGTTTCCAAAAACTGCATCTCTAATTTCTTCTTGCAGTTGGGCAATAAATTGGTGAGCAACATTGAGCGATAGTTTATATTTTCTGGCCTCAGAAAGAATTGTGGAAATTGAATTTGTAGTAATGTTTTGAAACTCGTCTATATATAAATAAAAAGGTGGAAAATCTTTACCAACCATATCCACCCGTGAAAGAGCAGCCATCAAAATTTTACCAACCAAAATAAGTCCAATAAGATTTGCATTTATATCTCCCAGTCTACCCTTTGATAGATTGACTAAGAGTATTTTTTTGTTATCCATTATCTGACGAAAGTCAAAAGAAGATTTTTCTTGGGCAATAATTGGACGCATTATGTCATTAGCTAAAAAGACATCAAATTTACTTGTGATATATGGGACAATATTTGCCAAGGATGCCTCCCCGCCCGCCTTTTCAGCAACTTCCCTCCAAAACTGAACCACAACCGGATTTTTACAATTAGAAAGTTTCAAGTCACGAAAAACCTTATTTGTCATAACCCTTGAAACATCCAAAAGAGTGCAACCAGTATCGGGGTCCTCTATGACAAGCATGGTGGCATTTCTAAAATATTGTTCAAACATAGGCCCTAGTGCTTCTGGAACTTTCCCATATAATTTTTGAAAAATGCTAAACAATTCATTGACCACAAAAGTTTTTTGTTCTGGGTGATTTCTATTATATTCCAACATGTTCAAGGCCATTGGTCTCTCCGTGTAACTCGGGTCAAAATAAATTACATCTTGCAATCTTTCCTGTGGAATATTAGCCAAAATTGATTGAACATCAGTTCCGTGAGGGTCAATAAAACAACATCCATTTCCCGCCTGAATATCCTGGATGATTAGGTTTTTAAGAAAAACTGTTTTACCAGTACCAGTTTGCCCAATAACATATAAATGTCTCAGTCTATCCTCTTCTTTCATATAAACCGGAGTATCAACATTTCGATAAGTATTTGTTCCAAGCAAAGTCCCTTCTTTGCCCATCTCAAACGGAGCAGGAGCTGAAACTGATTGACTTTGTTTCAGTTGTGGGGTTGGAGATAGACCTGTATTTTGGAAATGAATTATAGATGTAACCTCACGAATGTTTAAGGGTAATAACTGGCTGGAATTATAGTTTCGGAAAGAATAGTCTCTAAACATTTTTTGCAACACAGTCTTTTCCAATCTTTTGGCTTTCAAACCATTAGCCTGTGGGTCAGTAAACTGATTAAAACTTGATTCCATTACTTGTAATATTCTCTCGGCGTCAACACGACTCTGAGCTGAAGCAATTAGACGAATATTTGTGGCCACAATCGTACTACTAATTTTTTGTTTTATTTTTTCTATAGTCTCTGAATCAATTGGTTTTTTCTCGTCACCTTCTTTTGGACCTTTTTTAAATATAGAAAATACGGTTTTTTTCAAGTCATCAACTACTGACTCTGGTAAATTAACGGCTTCTTTTACTGATTCCCCTTTTTCAATTTGGTCAATAGCATACTTATATTTTTTCTGAAAATAATCCTCTCTTGGGGCAAAAACAACCTGAATCCCTGCCCCCTCACCATCTTTATTAATTTTAGAAAAACAATTCAATATTACATTTAGAGGGTCGTGGTCAAAATTTTCATATGTTTTAAATTGGTAGATAGGATTATTTGTGGACTCTAGATATGAACCAACAGAAATACCACCGGAATTGAAAACATTATAATCGGAGGTTACTTCTGTAAGTTTAACATTATGAAATATTGATATTAATTGTTTTTCGAAAAGTGATTTATAAAGGTCTGGTACGGCAACGTAAAAAACAAATTGGTCACTGCCATTGGCATTAGCTATCTCAAAAACAATATAATTTTTTTTGTTGTCTTTATTTACCACAGAAAGCATACCAGACAAAAACTGTTCCATACTTGAGATTATCTCTTTCAAAGTCTTTGTCTTCCCCTGCTCTCCGTCTCCAGAGTCTTCTGGTAAGACAACCTCATATAATGTCATTCCCATCCCTTTAAAATCCTCATCCGACAAATTGACGCCTTTAGCTTCGTATCCATGCTTTAAATACTGCACAAGAAATCGGTGAAAATCGTCTTCCAGATGAGGATCTTTGAAACCAGCCAACACAGACATGGTATTCTTTATACCTTTCTCATTCAAAATACCCAGAAGTTCCTCAATCTTTTTATCGTGCGTTTCTGGGGCTAAGTTAAGAACCACTGATTCAATATTATTTTGGGCAATAGCAAAAGTTTCATCCAGGACTTCTTTTGGGAGAGCATTTTTGTATTTTTCAATTGTCTCTCTAACAATATCTTCTGTTTTAAATTCTTTTTTGCTCTCTCTAAGTTCTAGCTCTTTGTTGGAAATTTGTTCACGCAAAAAAGCAATTTCTTCTTCTGGACTAGTAAATTTTAAGGCTTCAGGATTCATCACATTTATTATACCTCTTGTAAAAACTTTTGTCTTTTATTTTCTGAAAATCTTTCTATGGCATAGCGAAGGGTTGTCCGGGACATCTTATCTTTATGTTTATCTAGAAACTGAACCAGAACTTTTTCATCTTTTTTACCAACTTCACGAAGCATCCAACCCACAGCCTTGTGTATCAAATCATGTTTATCAGAAAGCAATTTTTCAGCAATTTTCAATGTGTCTTTAAAATCATTTTGTTTAACAATAAAGTACAATGTCGCTAATATAGAGATTCTTCTTTCCCATAAATTTTTTGATTTTACCAATTTATATAAAATAACCCTCGGCTTGTCGGACAAATATCCACCCACAATATAAGGGGTAGACGAATCCACTAAATCCCAATTGTTTATGTGTTTTGTATTTTTTATACATAAATTAAATATTTGTTTACAAACTTCTTCGCCCCCCAAATCAAATTTCGCAACAAGAATAAATAATGCCGTCAACCTGTGTTCATGAATCTTTGATTTGAGTAATTTTTGTACTTCAGCAAGTGACAATCCCCAAAACTGTTTAGCAATTTTTCTCTGCTCCGGGACAGTAACCCCAATAAAAATATCACCATAACCATACTGACCTTTTTTGGTTTTAAAATACCAAATAGAGTTTTTTGCTCTTTCTTTATTGGACACCTTGGATAAAGCCAAAATTACATCACCAGCTTTCATTTTTAAATAAAGAAGTGATTATAAAAGACGAGTAAACCAGTAATCCCCGCCCCCAAACAGCTGACCAAAACGAATCCGGCCATAGTATCTTTGATTTTACCTATCACAGAATTATGCTCGGGCTCCACCTTGTTACACAAATCTTCAACGGCAGTGTTTAATATTTCTGCAATTAAAACTAGGGTAATAGCCAAAACACAAAAAACTGTTTCAACAAAAGTAAACTTAAAAAAAAGAATAAAAAATACTACTATTATCCCGACTAAAATCTCAAGACGAAAGTTGTGTTCCTCCTGCCAGGTGGTTTTGAGCCCATTCCAAGCAAATAAAAATGAGTGATATATTTTTGTGAGCATGCGCAAATTATATCACTATTTTTTATAACAAAAAACCGCCGGCTAGAAAATCTAGTCCGGGGTTGTGCGGGCGGTCCCGTGGGCGGACGAAACGACTGTCAGCCCACGAGACCAAAGTGACGAACGATCTCGCGAATAACTGGTCGATGTGTCCAGAAGAGCACGTATTTGAGTCGGTCGGCTCTCTCCCAGTGAGCCCAGAGAACATCCGGGCCGTCGGTTATCTCCTCTTCGTGAAGAGCACCCTCGCAGTCCTCAACTGCGCAGAGGTAATACCACCTCTCCAGCTGTTTTGCAGTCGGAGGCAGTTTGCAGAGAAATTTGGGTTTCTTCATGAGGAACCCCGTCTCTTCTGACCCTTCTCTGCAAGAAGTGTGAGGTGGTCCACCATCTTCAGTGTGGTCAGTGTTCGTTCCCCCAGGAAACTTGACCTGCGGTGGCCTGTGGATAAAACGTTTGTCTGTCGACCGGCTGGTCACAACCAGCAGGTACAAGACACCATCCATCCACTTAAATATCACCGCCCTGGCATCCCACTTACGCATACAAATACCTCATGCCCGAAACGGCGACCCAAAACCACCATCTGAGAACCTCTCAGATTCCTCACGTATCATACAATATCTGTATATTAAAGTCAATATCTGTGACCTTACCGGGAGTCGAAACTTACAGTTTCAGTACCCCAATTGGATTTTTTATTTCGCCTTGCTCATAAAAAATCTCAATCGGGCTTCAATTCCCTCGACTTTTTCACTTCGTGAAAATGTGACCTTACCGGGAATCGAACCCGGATTCCAGCCTTGAGAAGGCTGTGTCCTAACCGTTAGACGATAAGGCCGTGAGCAAATACTAACAAATTTTTAAGATACTTTCCCGACTTACAGTCGCAGTACACCTGTTCTATTTTTTGTTTCGCTACACTCACAAAAAATTATCACAGGTCTTGCGCTTGGGTCCCAACCCAAGCTCACCTCTCGAAGGCCTATATCCAACCGATAGACGATAGGGCCGTGAGCAAATATTACAATATTTTTACTCCCTACTCAACCATTCTTTTTCCTGACGCACCAATAGTTTTTCTTTGTCTTCCGGATGACGCATGACCTCCTCTACAATTTTTTCCATTCTCATTGCTTGTGAACCTTTTATGAGTACAATATCACCAGCCTCAAGTATTCTCTGTAGCTCCTTCCCCGCTTCTTCAGATGAAGCAACTGAAATAATGTTTGACTGGTTAAAACCAATATCAACCAATTCTTCTCCCAGCTTCTGCGTACGTAAGCCCACACATATTACATTAGATACTTTGTCTTTAAGCAGACCCGCTAATTTTCTGTGTTCTTCCGCTGAATATTTTCCAAGTTCCAACATATCTCCTAAGACCGCAATTTTTTTACCCCTTGATTTGATTTTTTCAAAGGCAGATACCGCCTGAAGTATTGCTACTGGTGAAGCGTTGTAGGAATCATCAATAATCATTGTATCTTTTACACCTGGAATTAAACTCATTCTGCCGGGAAGATTTTTATATTTACAAAGAGATGTGCATATTTCTTTGGCATCTATTTTAAACTCCAGTCCAACAGCAAAGGTTAGAAGGCTCGCATATTCATTGTGAATGCCGACTGACCCTATGATAGTGACTTGATGCACCTCCTGTTTACTTATAATTTCAAAAAACATCCCAGCTGGAATAGAAGTTTTTTTATCACCGCTATAAAAAATTTTATAATCAGACCCTCTGACACTAGAGCCAATATCCGTTCCACAAGATACTTTTCGTAAATCAGTCCCCAATAACAAGTTTGAGACTTGAGTATCATCAGTATTATAAATAATCACACCATTTCGTTTGACCTTGTTTATTATGGTTTTTTCTTCTAAAAGAAATTCGTCTACATCATAAAAGGCCTCTACGTGGGAAGGGACAGACCCAATAACAGTCATTACTAAAATATCTATTGAGAGGAAAGAATTTACGATACTTATATCGCCTGGTTTGTCTCCATCTATCTCGAGTATAAGCCAATCTGGATATTTATTTTTATAAAGTAAAAGCTTTAGACCCAATAAAATATTTTTTATAAGCTGAATTGGTGTTATTTCACCAGCAGGACAGCCAAGGATGGTGAGTGGCACTCCAAGTTCTGCGGTGAAACTCTTTTCATTTTTACGAACGAAAAATTTTTTAGATAAAACCAAATAAATCACCTCCCGACTTACAGTCTTACCAACACTACCAATGATAGCAATAATCTTTGGCTTATATTTTTTTAAGACCAGACGAGCTTCATACTGAAAAATTTTCTTTATAAACTTTTTTAAATAATCCATGTTTAGAAATTAGAAATTAGAAATTAGAAATTTTTCCCCTATCTATCTGGTGGTATTTCGTAGTAATTGATAAGAAACTTGACTGTATCCATAAACGGCTTTGATAAGGTCTCTGAACCAAATCTTATCCCTTTTGGATTTATGGTATACAAGAAAATTATAAACTTGGGGTTATAAGAAGGAAAATAACCTATAAACGAATGTAAAAATTGGTCTTCAAAATAACCACCTCCTCCGGGTTTTGCAATTTGGGCCGTACCAGTTTTAACAGCGACACTATAATTCGGTATACGGAGTGTCCCACCTAACAAAACCTTGTCTACACTATAAGTAAGCATTCTAGTAATTTCCTCTGCCGTTTCTCTTTTTATTACCCTGCGACCAACAACAATCGGAGTGTCTTCAGACAAACCTATTTTATAATTTATCTGTTTAACTAGGTGCGGATTGATTAAGAGACCTCCATTAGCTATAACAGACAAAGCTCTAATAGTACTTATGGGTGTTAAAGCAATGCCCTGACCAAAAGAAGCTGTTGCATATTCCACATCATTTGACCTTTTTAAAACATCAGCTAAATTGCGTCCTTCGTTTGGCAAATCTATCCCTGTTTTTTCGTCCAAACCAAAACCATACATATATCCAGCAAATCGTTTCTTTCCAAGAAGGCTTTCTACATGAGCTGCGCCAACATTGAGAGATTGAGATAAAACATCTTGCATATTTACAATCCCTCGTTCTTTACCATCAAAGTTGGATATCTTTTTGTTATTTATTATAACAAACCCTGCATCATAGTATGTTGACATGGCTGTTATAACACCGGCATCTATTCCTGCTGAAAGGGTCAGAGGTTTAATGATAGAACCCATTTCATAAACATTTTCAACTAAAGGATTAGAAAAAATTGATATGGACCTTTCTTTTTGTGGATTATTTAAATCAAATGTTGGAAAAAACCCCATGGCGTATATTTCCCCCGTACTTGGATTCATAATAATTCCACCAGTAGCATCGGAGGTCCATTTTTCTGTCGTACTGGCAATTATCTCTTGTAAATATGATTGGACTGTCGGCTCTATAGTAGTAACAATGTCTGCCTCGTTTTCATTAGTTTCTTGTGTAGCCTTTTTAATATCAGAAAAAATTTGGGCAAAGAAATTAACAAAAGCACCATCTTTTCTCAAGAGTTCCGCTTCGTACTGTCTCTCTAAACCATATCTACCAGCATATTCATCACCTTTAAAACCCATTATACCTATTACATGTGAAGCAATATTACCCCCTGGGTAAAATCTCCAGCGATCCTTGTAGACTTGAAGGCCCGGGATTTTTAGCTCATCAATCTTTTGGCCAATCTCCGTGTCCACACGGATGGCAATTTCTTCATACGGGTCATTTTGCTTGGTAGCCTTACTAATAAAGATATTGTGGTCTATAGGTAAAATCTCATTAACCTTCTTGTAAACTAATTCGGGTTCTTTTAAAACTTCAGAATTAACAGCAATTATAAACCCTGATTTCAGGGTAGCAGCTGAGACTAAATCATTGTCTTTGTTTTGAAAGAAAATCGTTCCTCTGCTAAAAATATTTTTGGAAGTGGACGAGTACTGTCTATTTGCTTTGTTTATATAGAAATCATTATCTACAATTTGTAGTATATAGAGTCTACCAATGAGCAAAACAGCAAAAATAAAAATGCAGATAGAGACAAGACGAATACGCATTGAGTGATAAGCTTTCATTTAAAACATTCTAACAGTTAGTTACTTAGATAAGCAACTTCAGTAGAAGGATTTCTAGAAATAAAAGTTTTATTTTGGCCATCTTTAAAACCAAGAGTGTGCGCTAGGGCCAAAGTAATAGTGTTACGTTTTGAAATATACTCAAACTCTTGATTGCCAATAGATAAAGTAAGTGAAGAAGCCTCGTTTTCTAGGTTTTGACGAGCAATTACGTCACTAATTGTCGTCCTAACAAAATACATATAAAAACCAGCAAACAACAGTAAAATACCAAAAAGTGTCCAGAAAATAGCTTTCTCTCTATTTAATTGTAATACTTTTTCTACCATGACTTTTATCTAATACGTATATATTTTTTAATTATTCTTAATTTTGCACTTCTTGCTCGTGGATTTAGGGTGATTTCACTTTCGTCTGGTGATATAGGCTTTTTTGTGACTCGTTCCCCCTGACCAGCATCATCCTTTTCTCTAAAAAATTGTTTGACCACCCTATCTTCTAAACTATGAAAAGAAATTACGGCTAACCGACCATTCCTATTTAACCTCTCAAATCCCTTGGAAATTCCTTCTTTTAAACTCTCAATTTCATCATTTACTGTTATTCGTAGGGCCTGAAATGTTTTTGTGGCTGGATGTATTTTCCGATGATGATAAAATTTTGGTGTGGCAGATAATATTATTTCTACCAACTCCCCAGTCGTCTCTATTGGTTTCTTTCCTCGCTCGGTAACTATGGCTTTAGCGATTCTATAAGCGAACTGCTCCTCCCCATAGCCTTTCAATATTGCTCTTATGTTCTCCTCGTCCCAGTTGTTCACAATTTGTCTAGCTGTTAAGTCACTCTCATCTAGGTTTTCCTTGAAAGACATTATGAGTGGTTCATCTTTCTGAAAAGAAAACCCCCGGCCAGATTCTTCAAACTGATTTGAGGAAAGCCCAACATCAAGCAAAATTCTGTCCACCTTTTCAATACTTAAGCTATCAAGAATAGTGTCTATGTTACGGAAACTTCCCTGAACATAATGAATTTTGTTGTTTAACGGATTTAACCTGACTTTTGACCTTTTGATTGCATCAAGGTCCAAATCAATTCCGACAATAGAAACCTTGTTTCCAAACCTTTTACAAACTTCTTCACTGTGACCTCCATTACCTAAGGTTCCATCAACAAAAATATCACCTTCTTTGATGTCCAGACCGTCTATACTCTCATGTAAAAGAACTGATATGTGCATAGTCATAAAGTTATAAAGTCCTTAAAGTCTGTAAAGTTAGATTTGGATTCGTTTGCATTACTTTATGGACTTTCGACTTTATGGACTTTCGACTTACCTCTAAATCACTCCCACCTGACCCAACTTCTCAGCAAGCGTATCAGCCTGCTTTTCTACCACCTTCTTGTATTCACACCACGTCTTCTCGTTCCAAATTTCCACACGAGTAGAGACACCGATAACCACCACCTTACTTTTTAAATTTGCTCTATCTCGTAAAAACTCAGGAATAAGAATACGACCAATGGAATCTACTTCAGCTTCTGTTGCTCCAGCAAACATATGTCTGGAGAAACTTCGACTATCGGCCTGTCCGATTGAAGATTGATTTAATTTTTCTTCAATCTTGAGCCATTCCTTTTGAGTAAACACAAACAAGCAGGAATCAAGTCCAGGAGTTACCACAATTTTTTTTCCCATTTCAGAACGAAACTTCGCTGGCAGCGAGAGGCGATTTTTGTCATCTATTATGTGTGTGTATTCTCCTATTAACATAATTTTTTCAGTTATTCTTTTTAAAAACACGCATAAAGTTTTGGTAAACTTTTGCTATACTCGTCAATCAAGAAAACAATCTTCCTCAGTACTGGCACTCTCACAAACTCGGGCTTCGCCCTCAAACAATGCTTCGTGCTAGCGTACTTCGTCGTTGTTTTCTAATTGACTGCGCAATGTTTTAAAAAAGAACAACTTCAAACTAACGATTAAAACTTGGGGAATAAATTTGGCCACACAAATTTATTCCCACTTCTTCCCACTTGCTTTACATTATATACCACCTCTTCCCACCGTCCAACACTATTTACCACAATAACTGTGGATAACCCCGTACTAGAGCGAAGCTCAGTACGGGGCAGGCCCCAAACTTCTTTAGCCCTGTAGTGAAAATGACATCTTTATCCTGTAAAACAACAGTTTTACTATGTCATTTTCTACTACGGGGATACGAAAAAGGCCGGCACTCTGCTGTGAGCGACGACCATGTTTTCGGAGTGTGAGACAAGACAATGAGACTGTCTACATGTGACCTCCGTTGAAAGAACGAGCGGGTGGGGTCCCTTGTCAGGGGGCTGATGCTTCAGAATGATTCACTGAGTAAAAACTGGTCACCTCAGCGAAACTCCAGTGCGATCAGCACAACCCCACCCATAAAACAATGGAAGTGAGCACTTCCTCTCTCTGTCTAGTCGGATCATGGCTGATCACCGACACCCACGCCGCAGGCCCAAAAACGCTAAACTATTTTGCCTGCCAAGGGATTTCAACTGAGCCGTCTCTGCGCCGACATCAACCGTCGCACTTCCGGTCGACTTGGACGTCAACCACCAGCGCTTGCGCACGGTCCTAGGCATCAGACTGCTCACTTCCTAACATAAGTATAGCATACTCCACAAAATAAGTCAAACAATTTTTATGATTTAACAAAAAATAGCTCAATTGAGCCATAAAATTAATACCAGTAGCAAGAGTAAAAACAAACAGAATTGCCCTAGATGCTAGACGCAGGAGATTTTGCGAGCGAGCCGTACTAGACGTACGGTGAGAAGTGATATTATCACTTCGCAAGACCTTGAACACCTGTACTCAGGTGTGAAAGGTGTACTGTTCCTGTAAGGAAAACGAGCAAAATTGAACTGCAACAACGCAGATGGGGTGATTATGTTTGTTTTTACCGAGGTTTCATCAATGGGAAGGCCTGAAGGTCGCGTAGTGGTTTATCCACCAGTATCGCAAAAAATCTTTCACCAAAACCAAATCCACAGGTAGGTGGCATACCATGTTCTAGCATTTCCACAAATTCATAATCAGCCATCATAGCTTCTGTATCCCCTGCATCAATCATCTTTTGTTGAGTCTCAAATCTTTCTTTCTGGTCAATCGGGTCATTAAGCTCAGAGTATCCATTTCCCACTTCACTACCGGCAATCATAGGCTGAAATCTTTGTGTGGTTTTATTATCTGGATTTGCCTTTGAGAGAGCTGAAACTAATTTGGGATGATTGATGATAAAAGCCGGACCAGATATTTGTTTTCTGCAATACTTCCATAAGGTGTCAGTTAAGCGTTCTCTGTTCGTACCATCATATTTCACTTTAAGCTCGTCTAATTTATTTTTCATTTCTTTCTCACTTGAATTCAGCACATCCACCCCAGTCATTTCTTTTATTTTTGAAACATAGTCAATTCTCTCCCATTCGTCAGCTAAATCAAAAGTGTGTCCTCGTGAAGTGAACTTGGTTTTTCCAAAAACTTCCTTGGCAATTTCAATATACATTTCTCGCACCAATTCCATTCCGTCATTAAAATCAGCGTAAGCCCAATAAAATTCCATATTTGTAAATTCTTGTAAGTGTTCTGGGCTTGAGCCTTCATTTCTATATACACGACCAATTTCAAATGTCTTGGGAAAACCTCCAGCCATGAGTCTCTTCTGCCACAGCTCTCCAACAGAAATACGGAGATAAACATCTAAATCAAAATCATTATGATGTGTGCCAAATGGTGTAGCCTCTGCGCCACCGGTTGTTGTTTCAAGTGTAGGCGTCTCCACCTCAAGAAATCCCGTATTTTTCATAAAATCACGAGTGGCATCCCAGAACTTAGATTTTTTTATTATAAGGTCACGTAATTCATCATTCAGAAGAAAATCTAAATATCGTTTTCTGTATCTCTCTTCAACATCTTGCAGTCCATGCCATTTTTCGGGTAGTGGCAGAAGGGACTTACTTGCTATTATCCACGAGTTTGCTAGAACACTCTGTTCTCCCCTTTCGGACAACACAGCCATTCCCGTAACTGATATGAAATCACCAACATCCACAACATCTGTAAACAAAGAAAATTGTTCCGCTGACAAAACATCTTTTTTAATTATTGCTTGTATACGGTCCGTACCATCAAAAAGCACAGTAAATAAAATTGCTCCCTGACCGCGAAGAGCCATAACCCGCCCAGCCACAGAAATAGCTACCCCGGTTTTTGTTTGAGCGTCAAAGTTTGTTTTTAAAAATGAAAGAGGAAAATCTCTTGGAACTTTTGAAGGGTAGGGATTAATCCCCGCTTTCTTTAACGTTTCTAATTTATGAAGTCGTGTCTGTCTTATTTCATCTATAGAAGCCATAGATACAGTATAACGTATATTGTATAAAGTATAAATAGAGAAAACTACTTAATATCAACAATTAAATAGGATATCTCTCCTGCTGGTGCTTGGAATGAAAATTTTTCGCCCTTTTTCTTGCCAAAAATAGCCTGACCGAAAGGAGATTTTATGGAGATTTTGTTTCCAACAACATCAGCCTCTTCTGACCCAACAATATTATAGATTGCTTTCTTGCCTTCTTTTTCTACAGTAACCACTGACCCAACAGATACTACATCACCAACATGACTCTTTTCAGAAACTATTTGGGCGTTTTTTAAAAGTGATTCTAGTTTTGCTATACGGTCTTCAATAGTTGCCTGATTATCTCTGGCTTCATGGTATTCAGCGTTTTCAGAAAGGTCTCCCAATGATTTTGCGTACTCCAAACTCTCTGCCACCTCTTTTCTTCGGGTACCCTTAAGTAAGGCCAACTCCTTGGTGAACTCGTCAAACTTCTCTTGAGTTAGATACTCATTGTCATTTTTCATGTAATGTAAGGTTAAAATTATTGCGAGAGTATAGCAGAAAATTACCTTCTGGTCAATTAAAATCTCGTTGAAGTCGTATCTTTTGAGAGCCCCCGCAGTGCCTGAAGCTGGTGTTGTCAAGGCACCCCGTTCTTGACAACTTCAGGCCGAGGACATGCCTTTAAAACTCGCTGGAGTTTTAAAGGTTGCTATCAAAAGATATGACGAGAAAGAGATTTTAATTGAATATTATTTAAGGTAATCCGAGGCATATATATTCATCCAGTTAAAGAACTCCTGCATAACCAGTGTCGCACTAAATTGATTGTTTCTAGAGCCTCTTTCCATTACAACGGCATAAGCATATCTGGGATTTTTGTAGGGCCAAAAACCAACCACCCAAGAATTAACTTCGTCTTTAGCCACACCAATTTGGGCAGTTCCAGTTTTTGAGGCAATTTCGACGAAAGAAAAGTTGAGAGTAGCAGAAGTCCCTTCGGTTACCCCAAGACGCATTCCTTCTTTTACTATAGTGTAAAACTCTGGATTCAGATTAATTGTACCTGATATTTTTGTCTCATTATCCTGACCATCAACTTTTATAAATGTTGGTACAAGTAGAACACCTTCATTCGCAATCGCACTAACTGCCCTAACTACCTGTAAGGGTGTTACCTGAAATCCATACTGACCAATAGCTGTGTTGTATGTATCCCCCACACGCCAAGCTTCACCGTTGAAATTTTCTGCTTTCCACTCTGGACTCGGTATTGTGCCATCTTTTTCGCCAGAAAAATAAATCTTTGTAGTGGAACCAAAACCAAACATCCGTGTATATTTTTCTATATTAGCAATACCGATTCCTATTTGGTCTCTATACCCGCCAGTTACTTCATAAAAGTAAACGTTGGAAGAAACTGCTATGGCACGTCTCAAATCAACCAATCCATGAGCCTTCCAGTCTAAAAACGTAGATGGCTTATCTGGAAAAAACGGATTGGGAATAGATATGGAACCAGTACTCAGAATCTGTTTTGTTGGACTAATAACTCCCTCATTCAAAACACCCATAGCTATAAAAAGTTTCATAATAGACCCAGGGGTATAGAGACCACCAATAACCCGATTGAGAAAGGGATAATTTTTTGAAACAATCCAGTTGTTAATTTGTTTGTTATCAGAACCACTGGTCATCATGTTTGATTCGTATTCCGGAAAATTGCTACTTGCCAATATTTCTCCCGTGTTGATATCCATGATAATTCCAGCGCCACCTTTATAACCCGCTCTGTTTGCTATATCTAAAAGCGAACTGTTTAATTTTCTCTGGAGATTCACATCAACAGACAAATCTAGATTGTTACCATCTGCTGGTGGTTCTATTACACTCTCGGAAATAGTGTTACCTTTGACATCTGTTTCAATAATTTTGATACCATTTTTACCAGCAATTTCATTATTATAAATTTTTTCTAGACCATCTTTTGGGTCATAGGAATCTTGATAATAAAAACCACTAGAATCTTTTGTTGGGTATTTTATATAACCAAGAACAGTAGATAATCCAGTAGAGGTAGCATAGAGACGAAGAGAAAAGTCTGTGGTCTCGGGGTTAATATCATTCCAAGCCAAGGGAACTTTGTTTCTATCATAAATTACTCCTCTATCAGCAAAGACAAGGGTTTTATGCAAACTATTGTTGTCACTTCTCGTACGAAAAACCTGGCCCTCTATTATTTGCAAATCCCAAACTTTATAGAAAAAAATTGTTCCAATAAAAATTATAAAAATTATTAGTAGATTAAATACTGTTTGTGAAATAGGTTTCTCTATACGACCCTCAAATTGGTCAGTGTTAAAATCTGGTAAGTTTTTTGAATCCAAAAAAATTTCGTCCGGGTCTATATCACGGTTACTTCTGTAATCACGTTTTGTAAAAAGTCTTTTTATTTTATGAAGCATGTTATGTTCTAAGTCTTGTCTTAATAAACAAAACAACAATAAGAAATGCCGTAGCAAGAATCAGACCTAAATAATTAGATTGGATTGGATATAAAATGTCAAAAAGAAAACCAAAAAATAACACCTCCAAATAAAACGGGAAGTAAATGGTTAATCCAAGGAGAACCGCTGTGGAAACCCACCAAGGCAGAATTACAACCACTATAAAAGCTGCAATAAAAACCAATATACGAATAGACATAGTACTCATAGGATAAATAGTATCATAAAGAGAAGACTCACTGAATCGTAGGTTTTCAGATTTGAGTCAAGGTCAAGGTGAGATTGGGTTGGGACCCAATTGTAAAACTTTGAGCGTTTGTAATCAAATGCGAAAAGTGTACTGTGCCTGTAAGGCGGAATGAAAAAATGCGAGAAGCCTTACTTGTCGTAAGGTGACGAGAATTTTTGAAATTCCAACGCAGAGATTGACCAAATATGAAAACCTACTTTTCAATAAAGACGTACTTAGCCGAAAACACATTGCCCGACACACGAACATAAATTTTTTTGAATGAATTTTGGGAATTAGTGTCAATATAGTAGACAATACCAATCACGGCTGGTGTAAATTTTGGATACAAGAAAACGTCTCCTAATACTACGTCCGTGTCTTTAGGTACTTCCAATTCTAGATTTGCTCCACCAAAACCTTTTAAAACAAAATGTGCTCCAGTGCGTGAAAGGGTTACTTCCTGCTCCCTATCTCCATTAGAAAAAAGCTCAACAAGAGAAGTGTGGGGGGTAACATTTTTTATCAGACCAACAATAATATTATCTGAAATATAAACCCTGTTCCCCATAAAAACACCATCCAAAGAGCCAACATCTATAATTAAAGTATCATATGGAGAAAGGGGTGGCTTAGACAATACTCGAGAAATAATCCGAGAAAGATTCTCCTTTCGATTTAGTTGGTTTTTTAGATCTCCAAATTCTTTTGATAAAACACTATAATCTATTTCCTTGAGCCTTAAATTTGTAATCTCTTCTTTCAGTAACATGTTTTCAACAACAAGAGAATCTTTTGAAATAAAATAGTTTTTTATGTTAGAAAGTGGATTTGATATCACACCACGGATTATCCACAAAGGCCTAGAGATGGTTAAAAAGGTCGTTCGAGTAAAGTTCGGAAATAAATAATTAAATGAAATAAGTAAACAAAATAAGATGATGATAGAAATGATTTTTCCACGCTGTTTGTGTTCTGGTTTACTTTTTAGGAGGTAGTTCATCTTCATTGGCGATTAAAACATCCTTGTATAATTCAAGATTCTCCAAAATAATACCAGTCCCCCGACAAACAGCTGTCAGAGGGTCTCCGGCAATATGGACAGGTATTTTTGTGTACTCGGTAATTATTTCAGCCAGACCTTTTATCAAAGCTCCACCACCTATCAAATAAATTCCTCTCTGCATAATGTCAGAAAGAATCTCTGGTGGAGTGATTTCCAAAACTTCTTTAATTGATTCAATTAATGTATCAATAGACTGTGAGATTGCTTCACGAATATCGGAGTCGGTAATAACCACTTCCCTCGGCAAACCTGATATTAGGTCTCGGCCCTTTATAGAAGCTTCTAATGGTGTTGGACCAGATAATATTGCTCCGATTGAAATTTTTATATTCTCGGCAGTTTTTTCACCAATTAAAATTTTAAATTCACTTCTGACATAAGAGATAATGTCTGTGTTTAACTTATCCCCAGCGATACGAAGATTCTTGGAACGAACAACTCCACCAAGAGAAATAACAGCAATATCAGATGTACCACCACCGATATCTATAATCATATTTCCAATTGGTTCCATGATGGGAAGGCGAATTCCGATTGCCCCAGCCATTGGTTCCTCCACAATGTGTACTTCTGATGCACCAGCGTTTTTTGTGGCGTCTCTAACAGCACGAATCTCCACATTTGTAATTCCTGACGGCACACCAACCACTACCCGCGGACCTAATAATTTTTTATTTTCTTTTTGAGCTTTGTTTATGAGATATGTAATCATTTCCTCCGTCACTTCAAAATCTGAAATAACTCCATCAACCAGAGGACGTACGGCAACAATATGCCCCGGTGTTCTACCCAACATTTGTTTTGCATCCTTGCCTACTGCTACGACACGACCAGTTTTTTGGTTCACAGCTACCACAGAAGGTTCGTTTATGATAATTCCTTTGCCACGCAAATAGACTAGTGTGTTAGCCGTTCCCAGGTCAATGCCTATATCGTTGGATAAATAGCGTTTTATTTGTTGTAAATAATTGAACATTAAGATACGAATGTTAAATCTGGGTAGCTACGAATATCAATGAATGAAACTTAAAAACTAATTCGTATACATTCGTTAATTACCCTGACCTTTTTTCGTATCTTCCATACTATCACAAGTTCAAAAAATCTCTACTTAGGATTGACAAAAATGATATTAGATGTATTGTTTAGTTTAGAAACCAACGGCTAGCTACTGCCACGGGTCGTTTTACCCAAAAGTAGCGAGGGATTATGGAGTTTGATCCGGCATACTGGTGGGTGTGGGCAGTCTTCACCCTATGTCTCATTGTTGCGAGCGTACGGCAAACTCGCAATCTGTTCGTGGATCGCGAACTGAGTCTTTCCAACCTCGCAGGAGCTCTCGTTTGCGTCTTCTTCGCAGGCGTCACGGCTCTCATCACTGGTATCTCAATGGCAATGAGAGTTATTGACCTCTCGAAGCCGTGACGAGACCCCACCACTGTCACCAAGCACGCCCACACGAAAGGTACGCCATGCTTTTCCGGGGCGTGCTTTTCACATATAAAATAAAATTATAAAATTTTTATTGCTTCTTCAACCAACATAAGTTTTGAATCGTTTTCTGATCGTAGTTTTACTTCAACCTTATTTTCTACGACGGTTTTATCACTAACCACAAATCGCACAGGAATTCCAATCAAATCTGAGTCGGCAAATTTTTCACCAGCACGTAAATCACGGTCATCATACAAAACTTCAATCCCCTTCTCATTCATATCTTTGTAAAGTTTATCAGCAAAAGCAAGTGTCTCTGGTTTGTCTCCCAACCTTACTAAGTGCACAGCAAAAGGCGAAACTTCTTTTGGCCAAATCATTCCTTTGTCGTCTGATAAAATTTCTACTATCGTACCCATAAGACGACCAAGACCAATACCATAAGAACCCATGAAAACCATTTTTTCTTCTCCTTTTTCGTTTTTATACTTCAAATCAAATGGTTCTGAAAATTTAGTTCCAAGAGTAAAAATGTTTCCAACTTCAACAGCTTTCTTTTCTTCAAAACTCCCTTTTGAAACTAAATCTTTTTCTAATTCTTCTGTCCAAATCTCTTTGTTAAAGGTTTTACAACTTATGGCGGAATGATGTGGATTCATTTCTAATCCCTTCCCATAATCATCCTTGCTAATATAGATTATATCTTCTCCAGTATCACAAATAGTTTGAAATTCGTGAGAATATTTTGAAAAAGTTCCCCCGGACGCATTTGTCACATATGTCTTATCTCCTATTCCAACACGATTAAAAATCTTTTTATAGGCTTCAGCGGCCTGAATATAAAATTCGTAATGTTCCGCTTCATCTTTGGTAAACGAGTACAATGCCTTCCAATAAAATTCTCTACCCCTCATGATTCCGGACTTACTCCTTACCTCATTTCTGAAAATTTCTTTAAAATCATAAGGGTAAATTGGTAAATCTTTATATGAGGATACGTATTGTCTCAAAAGATTCGAGTAGGCCTCTTCATTAGTGAATGATAAACCAATCTCTCCCCCGTTTTTTAATTTTGTTTTAAACCAACTATCTACCACATTATCATCCCACCTGTTTGACCTCTCCCATATTTCTTTGTTTTGAAGTGCAGATGTTTTCATCTCTATCCCTCCAATAGCGTTCATTTCTTCCCTAATGATACCCTCAATTTTTTTTATTACACATAAACCAAGAGGTAAATAAGAATAAACCCCAGCCATCTCTTTGTGTATATAGCCACCCCTTATTAAAAGTTGTGCATTCTTAGATGTTTCATCCGTTGGAGCTTCCTTGCGAGTTTTTGTAAAAAGTTGTGATTGTCTCATATATACGAAAATCATGCGAATAATTACGAATGTCAACGAATGAATGTTTCAAATTCGTATACATTCGCAACTACCCTGATCTCTATTCGTATCTTTTATTCTATATTAAAAAAGATTTTTGAGCAAAAAGAAGGACTGGTTCGTATAGTGGTATGCATACCAACAAAACAGTGCGACCGCATCAATTTGTTTTAAATCTTATAAAAGTCTAAAAATATCGTGACCCGTAATAACCACCATCAGCAAAAGCAAAAAGGCAAATCCAATACCATTTGCCCATCTGACAAACACAGGATTAATCGGTCTACGAATAACTGCTTCAACGCCAACAAACAAAAGCCGTCCACCATCTAATGCTGGAAAAGGAAGAAGATTAATAATTGTCAGATTGATAGATATCAAAGCGACCAAAAACAAAACGTAAACAAAACCAGAACTCTTCGCTTGAGAGACAAGTGTAGCTATACCAACAGGACCAGTAATTTGAGAAAAATCTGATTTAAAGGTAATCGTTTTCCATAAAAATCCGACAAGACCAACCGTAGTACCTTTAGTTAGAAGCCAAGTTGTGTTAGCACCTTCAAGAACAGCCAGATGTATTGGAAGTTTTATAATCCCATTGGTCATAGCGATACCTATGGTTTTGAAACCCAACTCTGGATTATTTTCTGCTTCAACAGAGATAGTAGTAGGTGGGTTATCTTCATGATTATAAACAATTTCCACCTTACCACCTCCCTCGTTTACAATTTTTCTTATATTTTCTATAACTAGATCTTTTCCTCGTAATGATTTTTCTCCATCAGAGATAGATATAATTTTGTCTCCCGAAACCAATCCAGCAATATTAGCTGGAGAGCCGGCTAAGACATCCACCAAAACATAATCCACATTGTTTTTACTAAGCCTTGAATAATCAATAGAATATGGCATACCAATCATAAATCCTATCGATATAAGAAGCCAGGCAAATATAGCGTTGAAGGAAACCCCAGCAACCAACACACTAGCTTGAATCCATTTTGGCTTAAACTGGAAACTTCTATCTCTGTCGTCGTGAGAACCTGCCCCGTAGTGAGCTTGCTCTACTTCGGGGTCTTCACCAAAAATCTTTACAAAACCACCAAAAGGTATGGCGTTAAGTGTGTATGTAGTTTCTCCCACTTTTTTTGCAAAGATTTTAGGAGGAAAACCAAGTCCAAATTCATCTACTCTTATACCCGCTTTTTTGGCAACCAAAAAATGTCCAAGCTCGTGGACGAAGATTAGTATGGCGAGAATGATGATAAAGATGATGATAGACATAGATTATGAGAATAATAACACAAAAAACAATTAACCTAATTACTAATTTCTAATTACTAAATAAATCCCAATTCTCAATACCCAATTGGAGCTTGGTTATTATTTAGAAATTAGGTCAATTAGAAATTATTCGGATATCTCCCTTTCTTTCTTCACAAACATCTCATCCAAAACCCGACTTGTATCATCTAACATTTTTTGTAACTCCGTTTTTAATCTAAACTTTTCATCTTCTGAAATAATTTTTTCCTTCTCCTGTTTCTCTATATCTTTGATAATCTTTTCTCTCTCTGTTCGTAAAGTAACTTTAGCATCCTCTAATTTTTGCTTAGCTATTTTCATCAAGCCAATTCTTCTATCTGAAGTAAGCTCAGGAAAAATTACACGAATTCCTTTGTCATCAACCGTTACTGAAAGTCCGAGGTCAGACGCTGTAATACCTTTCTCAATCGCCTTGACCTGAGACATATCCCACGGAGTGACACGCAAACTCCTAGCATCTTCAACAGATATATTAGCAAGTTCCATAATAGCCATGTCTGCTCCATATGCTTCCACTCTTACACCATCAAGTATAGCTGGTGTTGCTCGTCCAGTACGAATAGTAGCAAACTCACGCTTGAGCCATTCCTCAATATTTTTTGTTTCTTGTTTTAATGGAAAAAAATTGTAGACCATGTGAAAATTATAACCCAAATTGACACACTGTGTCCATTTTGATTATATTAGGTCTAGGAGGACATGAGTATGTTGAGCGTGATTAAACACTCCACTTCGGGCAAGACCATCATCGGGAGACGACTTTCACCCGGCGAGAACATCATCCACGGAGACAAGTACAACAGCTCCGATGGAAACTGGAGGGAAGATTCCCAGCTGGTAGGGCGGAAGGTCCCGGAAGGTGACCACATCATCTGGGTCAGACCCCAGAAAATCCCGAATTGAGAGATCCAGCTACCCACGTGACCGACGGCTTCGTGCCCTCGGTCTTTCGTTTTTATACACTTAACACAAGATTTTCTAATATCATCTTTACCGGTGCTCCTCTATCATACAAGCTGACACGAGTGAGTTCACATATTTCCAGTGCCTTGTGATTCTTTTCTACTCCCGCTTCGTACAACTCACTTTCAATTTGATTAAGAAGCGTAATAGCATCTTGTTTGGTTGCATCTTCATCTCCAATAGCATCCGTAATCTCTTTTACTTTTTCCAATCTGTCAGCAATCCCCATTTCTAAAACTTTTGACTTTATGGACTTTATGGACTTTTGACTTATAACCTGCATTCGGGAACGAAGGGTTGGGAGAAGATTGTCTTGCGGAGAAATAATAAAAAAATGTGTCCCCGCCGTTGGCTCTTCAAAAACTTTCAAGAGTGAATTTTGTGCTTCCTCTGTAATAAAATCCGCTTGGATTATAAAAACTTTACGGCCATCTGAAAAATCTTTTCTATCCTGACTCTCCGCAATAACTCGGGCCCCCTCAATGTTTAATGTGTTATATTTCCCGTGCCAAAAATCAGGATTGCCTGTTGTATTAATCCCCACTTCATTTTCTAAAAAACTTTTCAAGTCTGAAAAAACACTCTCCGTATCACCTACTAAAAAATAAGCGTGATGTAAATTACCTGATTTTTTATATGAATCAATCAACCTCTGCATTTATCCGCACACTAATTTTAGCATTGTGTTTATGTTGCTTGTTAAGTATTTCTTAGTAGAACAATTATTGTCACAATCTAATGATAATAGTAGTTTTACAAAAACACGTGCAACCATGCCAAATTTAGTGTTCGGGTATAGTATAACAAAAAATATTTGGAAATTATCATTTGACAATTTAATATAATAATGTTATCATATGTGAAGAGACTAATTTCTGTGCCTGCGCATTTCAATGCATTGACACCTAGGAGACTCCGATGAAGACGCTCGTTACCCTGACCCTACTTGTCCTTCTCTCGGTGAACGCATCGGCCCAGACGACCACGTCCTCCTGGACGGGATTCGCCTATGGTCACATCGAGTTCGGGTCCTCCCAGGACACCGACCTCACGAGAATGCGACCCCGCGCCGACCGTACGCCGTCCAAAGGTCGGTGTGACGGAGGTCGAGTAGAGCTCGACCTAGTTGATGCCGGGAAGAGCTATGTCCACCAGGCGTATCTATCCTGCAACATGAACGGCTGGACGGTGAAAACCGGACGACTGTTCTCGGCGGCCCTGATGCAGTCCCCTCCGCCATTTCTGCTCAAGACGGCCAAGTACCCGAACTCCTGGACATACGCAGCCTATGCGTACGGACTGGAAGTGGAGCGTTCACTTGGTAAGGGTTGGCAGGTGTTGGTGGACTTCACCGGCCAGAGTGGCCTGAAGTACAGCGACGGAAGCCACCTCTTCAACCGCTTTGAATCGGCGGGGCGCGTAAAAAGAGTTACCGGCTCGTGGACCTACGGCGGAGCCTACCAGGCGTCACGGGACTTCTTCCGCACTGGCGTGGACGCCGAGTACCGATGGAAGAAGCTGACCGCCAACACGCTCCTGGCCTACACCACCGAGCGGCGACATGTGGAGGGCTTCCTCTTCGCCGAGTACAACCTGACGAAATGGCTTCGGCCACATGTCCAGGTTAACCGAGGCAAGGGTGAAACCTCAACGCTCGCCGGCGTCGGAGCCTACGTCAAGAAGTACGTGTACTTCGTGGCTGAGTATGATGGCCACAACTTCTACAGCCGACTTCAGCTGATGCTTACCAAGAAGTAGCCATTCGTTCCTTCCGCAGTAGTGACTTCAATCCACTGCCAACATGGCTTCACCGTCGCCCGACGGTGAGGCCATTAATGTATATAAAATTACAATTCCAAAATCTCGTCGAAGCAAAACCTTTTCAGAGCATCCGCAGGGAGCAAGCTGGTCTTGTCAATGACCTGAGCGAAGCGAAGGCTCTTGACAAGTTGCGACTGAGGACCAGAACGAGTCCGCCAGCTGGGGCAGACGAGTGTCTCTGAAAAGGTTTTGGTGAGAAAGAGATTTTGGAATCAACGCTTCGAAATAATAAGTTTTTTATATGTGTCTAGATGCTCCAACGCAATCCCCGTCCCCTTAACCACACAGTAGAGTGGGTCCTTTGCTAAAACCGCCTTCACACCGGTTCGGCGAAAAACCAACTCTGGCATGTTGCGAAGTTGAGATGTTCCCCCCGTCATAATAATCCCTTGGTCAATAATATCTGATGAAAGTTCCGGTGGCGTCTCTTGTAAAACTTCTTTTATGGCTTTTATCATTTCTCTCAAATCTTTACTGATAGCTTTTACAATCTCATTTGTTTTTATTTCCACACTTCTCGGAAGTCCCGTCACGAAGTCACGTCCTTTTATCGTCATGGCTAATTCTTCATCAACCGGAATAGCCGAGCCAATATTTATTTTTATATCTTCCGCTGTTTTGTCCCCTATTCCGAGATTAAAAGTTTTCTTTATATAATCTGTAATGGCATAATCAATTTTATTTCCCGCACACTTTACAGAAGTACTAGAAACAATTCCACCAAGAGAAATCACAGCCACATCTGTCGTGCCTCCACCTATGTCCACTATCATGTGTCCGAGTGCCTCATGAATTGGAATACCTGCGCCGATAGCAGCTAAGATTGGTTCCTTGACCACATAAGCATTTTTTGCTCCAGCCCGAATAGCCGCCTCAATCACTGCTCTGCGTTCTGTAGAAGTAACCCCCGCTGGTACAGAAACCAAAACTTCTGGTTTTACAAAGTTCCATTTACCAAGAGCTTTATCCATGTAATATCTGAGCATGGCCTCCGTCACCCTGTAGTCGGCAATAACCCCGTCCTTCATTGGTCTATAGGCTACAATATTTTCCGGTGTGCGACCTATCATTTCTTTTGCCTCAAGGCCTATGGCCAAAATACGATTGTCTTCTTCTGAAACAGCAACCACTGATGGCTCGTTTAGAACCACCCCCCTGCCCGGCACAAAGACCAATATGTTGGCTGTACCTAAGTCTATCCCCAGTTTTTTTGAGAAAATGCCCATGTGGTCTATAATACCCGATATGAATGACAAAGTAAAAACCCACATCAAAGAAAATATTTTTCTATACACGGCTATTATTTTGGTCATTTTGATTATTGCAACACTTCTTTTTGGTTACAAAAAAGGATACAGACTTCAAGAAAATTTTATGATTGGTAAACTTGGTTCTCTTGTTATAGAAACCACTCTGCCTCAGACAAAAGTTTTTGTTGATGAAAAAGAAAAATTTATAACTTCACAAGACAGTGAGACTGTAAAACTTTCTCTGTCTCCAAGAAACCATACTGTTATAATTTCTCGTGATGGATACTATCCTTGGAAAAAAGATTTCAGTATGCAAAGCGAAGGAAGTGTAAACTTCACTCCAGTTTTCGTTTCAAAAAATCCTTCGGGAAACATCATCACCCAAAATGATTCAGAGTTTTGGAAAATAAGAAATAAAATTATCACCGATATTCTTCCAACCAAGAATTCTCCCCGCCTTTCAAAAGATGACTCGGCTAAACTTTGGATAGAAGATAACGCTGTGATAGTAGAAGTTGCCAGTACTACCAAGACAGTTATACAGCCGGACCCTGCCATAAGAAATCTTTATTTTTACAAAGACAGAGCTGATGTGGTTATTTTTTCTGTAAGCAATGCAGTCTATGCTATTGAGGTGGATAAAGAAGGTTCACAAAATTTCTTGCCAATATATAAAGGCATCAACCCCAGTTTTATTGAAGATAACTCAAATTATATTTATGTGCTAGATGGTGAGACACTAATGCAGGTGGTGATTTAATTTTTTATACGAAAAACTGGCGGGGGCACTTACGCACCCCCACCAGGTTGCTGCTGACAGAACTCGTTACTTCACAGGCGGAGTCGGCAGTTGCACGAACGGCACCATGCTACCGCCCCCATTGAAGGTCGGCGTCGCCCCGTTCCACTTGCTGATGGCCTGTTGGGCGATGTCCAAACGTCGCCACTCGACGATGTTGGGGTTGATTGACTCAGCGATCTTCCGGTTGGCGTTGGCCACGCCTTCCGCCGCCGCGACGACCTTCTTGGCTTCGGCCTCTGCCTGACGAAGTTCGTTCTCCGTCTGGATGGCCTTCTGAATCGCAGTGATCTTGGCGTTGATTGCCGTGGCAACCTGCTCTGGTGGCCGTGGTGAGCTGGCGTAGCCGAGCGAGATCACGTTGACCCCGAAGACTACCACACGCTCCCTGATCCGTTCCAGTGACTTCTCGAGGAACTCCGTCTTCTTGTTCCCGTACAGCTCGTCTGCTGTGTAGTTCACTGCGATTTCGTTCAGCGCGTCACGCACCTGGTCACGGAAGAACCCGTGGGTGAAGGTGGAGATGTCGTCGTTGCGGAACCGCACGTAGAAGTGCGGCACCTTGTCCCGTACGAGTTCGTACGAACAAGTGAAATCGCCGTGGAAGACCAGCTCGTCCTTGGAGTTGTAGTTGATCTCCTCGTTGAGCGCGTTCCCTTCCTTCTCGTTCTTCGTCCAGATCACGCGCTGGACATACGTCGGGTAGTCGAAGACCGTCTCTGTGATCGGGTTGTAGAACACTCGTCCCGTCTGCAGAGGATAGTCTTGCACACCGCGGTCAGTGCCTGACTGGTTGACCTTGATGCCAATGTGTCCCGGGGCGGTATTACGACGTTGCACCCACCAGTGAGTACCGCCGCGCCGACGACCGCGAGCACCACGATAGCCGCATTCGAGCGGCCGGCGTCGAGTCTGGTCTTGATCTTGCGGAACGCAAGGCGTCCGAGCCAGACGGCCACGCCGATGTAGGCAACCATGATCACCACGCCGGTCAGCACGGCCATGTCATCAGGAGCGTTCATCAGATGAAGCCCCTGATTGAGCACGAGCATGCCGATGAACAACAGCACCAGAACCACCGCCGTCTTCAGTCCGATCATACGGTTCTCTCCCTTCAGTAACACGCGACAGTACGCGTCTGTTTAAGATTATACACACCATTCCCGTTTTGTCAATATTTACGAAGACGGACTTGTGTTTCTTCATTTTATACTTATTTAAACCCATATTTTGGTGATTGTAAATTAATTGACAAATTATTTTGGTTGTGCTATAATAGATGCAGGGTGAGGCATGTGTCCTCACAACAAGACTCTCAGTTCCCCACATTACACGGAGCGTCCAATGAAGACTCTCATCGCCCTACTCGTCGTCCTCATCGCCTCGGCCACCATCGTCAACGCCCAGACCACGACCGGATTCGTGGAGGGGCAGTTCCAGATGAGCAAGGACGCAACCGTCGCGAAGACACTGGACGTCGCTCTCACCCACCCCATCAAACCGGGCTGGGCCATCGAAGGGTGGGCGTTGAAAACCGATGGCTGGGGCGAGGCCTATGTCGGCGTCAGCAAGTTGCTAACATCATGGGCCTCACTTACCGCACAAGTCGGCGTCGAAGAAGCCGACAGACCGTGGCGAGTTGCCGGTACCTTGTGGATGGGCAACGCGAAATTCTCAGCGTTAGTCATCCTCGAGGAGGGCGGGTCCGGTTGGTGGCACAAGGTGGTAGTCACCGGTCCGGCCATCAAGCACGCCCATGGCGGAAACGTGAAGGCGGGCATCCTGTCCCAACGCTTCGTTGGGACGGGTCCCTACATGGAATTGTCCTTCGGTAAGGCGTCGTTCTGGGTGACCATTCCGGTGGTCAACGGTAACGGCGCTCTCGCTGGCATCCGGATGGGCTTCTAGCTCATCCTAGAGTTTCGTCATTTCTGTATACTGAAATGGCAACACGCCCCTGACGCAAGTCGGGGGTGTTTCTTTTTTTAAATATTGATAAATATTGTTTTTTGATATACCCTATTTGCAGAGGAGGGCAGATGTCACATCCAAGATTTCAGATCTCGGAAGCTGAGAGGTTGGTAACCGAGAAACATCCGACGGCTAGTGCACACAAAAGTGATGGCCGAAAAGTCGTGCACATCTACATCAGAAATGATGGACGACCAATGATTTTGGGCAAGGGGCTTACCCCGCAGGATGCCTGGAAATCCGTCGCCAGAAAACTCAACAAGAAAGAGGTGTAAACGTGGCAACACAGTACAAACTAACCACCGAGGAGCTAGTGCTCCGAGTTGAGCCCACAGCACACATCCATGATGATGGCGGGCTCGTCTACGTCCACATCAAGAGAGACCGAACGGTCGCATGTGAATGTTGCGGGAGAACTCATCGTTGCCCCACAACCCAACCAAACCCAATCGGAGCTGGGGATTCAAATTCAAATGCATGGCTCGACGCCGCGAAACGTCTCAAACTTGTGAAGTAGTTCGTACGGCCATCGTGGCTAAACCCCCGCTGGGGCAGGAAATCTGCTCCAGCGGGTTTTCTATTATAAAACATAAAAATCTCGTTGAGGTTGTATTTTTCTCTATTTTCAATCTACTACGATATATCGTAGTAGATTGAAATAATCTTGTTGGGTGGGAAAGAGATTTTTTAACAAAATATACGACGAGAAGTGTTTTGGGCTATAATATCCCTATGCGCATAGTTACAGTCATCCCAATTAGTAAAGGCATAAGCAAAGATACCCTGACTTATTTCACACAAAAAGATGTGTCGGTTGGTTCTATTGTCTCTATTCCCCTTAGAAAAAAAATGGTCTTTGGATTAGTTGTGGATAGCAAGGTCGCCCAGGAAATGAAGTCAGAGCTAAAAACCCTTGCCTATAATATTAAAAAAATAGATAAATTAGAGACACGAACATTTTTATCTGACGCTTTTATAGAAAGTGCCCAAAAAATTGCCGACTATAATGCCTCTAGTGTCGGAGCGGTTCTCTCCGCCCTAATTCCAAAAACGATTTTGGAGAATAGTAAAAATTTATCTTACACCCCAAGCCAAAAACCTGCTGAGATTTTCTATGAGACTGTTTTGCTTCAATCTGATGACGAAGAGCGTTATGCCACATACAGAGGACTTATTCGTGAAGAGTTTGCCAAAAGCCGAAGTGTTTTTTTCTGTCTGCCTGGGATAGAAGACCTGCTTAACGCGAAATCCATATTGGAAAAAGGTATAGAAAACTATACCCATGTTTTGCATTCAGATTTATCAAAAAAAGAAATTGTCTCAATCTGGCAAAAAATTGTCTCTGAACCACATCCAGTTCTTATTATCGGCACCGGCTCTTTTCTTTCTTTACCCAGAGACGACTTGGGAACAATTATTTTAGAAAAGGAAAGTTCCAGAAGCTACAAAATGCAGACCAGGCCTTTTATTGATATTCATACAGCAGTAGAAATAATCGCCAAACAACTAGGCATTCGTTTGGTTCTGGGTGATTTATTTTTACGTACCGAAACCTTGTGGGAAGAAAAGAGTGGTACATATACGGATTTGGCCCCTCTCAAGTTCCGTTCCTTGACCACTGCAAATTGTGAGCTCGTAGATATGCGTGCACCACAAGATATGAAAAAAAAGGAGTTCAAAATATTTGATGATAAACTAAAAAAACTAATTTGTGAGGCAAAAGAAAACAATGAACACACTTTTTTATTTTGTGGACGCAAAGGTCTTTATCCACAGACCGTTTGCAGTGATTGTGGTACGGTAGTGATTTGTAAAAATTGTAATACACCGGTTGTCTTATATGGTCGAAAAAATAATGGCGTTCAAAAAAATCTATTCGTCTGTCACCATTGTGGCGAAAGACGAGATGCAGAAGAATTGTGTATTCATTGTAAAGGCTGGAGATTAAGTCCTTTAGGAATTGGTGTAGACAGGGTGGTAGAGGAAGTACATTCTGTCGTCAAGGAAGCGAATGTGATAGTTTTAGACAAAGAGCATGTTTCTACTCATAAACAAGCGGTTAAAGCTCGTGATCTATTTTATAAAACCCCGGGTAGTATTGCTGTTGGAACAGAAATGGCTTTGCTTTATTTGAATGAAAAAATCGAGAATACAGCCGTGGTTTCTCTGGACTCATATTTTTCAGTTCCAGATTTTCAAATAAACGAAAAAATATTTCATATCTTGTTGGGTCTCCGGGCTCTTAGTCAGAAACATTTAATATTTCAAACCCGCCAAGAAAATCCAAAAATATTTGACTATGCCTTGCGTGGAAATTTGATTGATTTTTATCGGGATGAAATAGAGGAAAGAAAATCCATCGGCTATCCCCCATTTACCACATATATAAAAATAACCCTTGAGGGTGAAAAAAATTCTGTTAAAAAAATAATGGACAAAACAATTGAATTCATGAAACCCTATGATGTCTCGGTTTTTGACGCCTTTAATCCAGGAAACAAATCAAAATTTACAATGCATGGATTAATTTCTTTACCAAAAGGAAAATGGATAGACAAAACTCTTTTAGACAAGCTCCGCTCACTCCCACCTCAGTTTATGATTAGAATAGACCCAATAACCCTTTTATGATAGTTTATATGCAAATAAATGAATCCCGTACGAAATTTATGTCGTTTGTCTTACGGGAAAGATATTAGTAAATTATAGTTAATAATAAATAAAGGTGAAAAAATAACTTTTATTTCGTACGGGATGAAGAAAATTCTACAAAAAGAGTCTCTGGTTTTAAGAGAAATAAGCAAGAATATACCGCTTGATTCTATTAAATCCCCCAAAATTCAGAAGATTATAAAAGAGATGCAAGTAGCTTTGGCTTCTCAGGATGACGGTGTTGCTATTGCAGCCTCACAAATTGGGTATCCTCTTCGTATCTTTGTGGTCTCAAAAAGAGTAGAAGATATTATGAAAAAAGAAAAAAAACAGGTTGAGACATCAGAAAAACCCAAAGATCTTATTTTTATAAACCCCATACTGAAAAAAGTTTCAAAAGAAAAGAAAGTTGTGGAAGAAGGTTGTCTGTCTGTTAGATATTTATACGGAAGAGTTAGTCGAGGAAACAAAGCCACAGTTTCTGCCTGGGATGAAAACGGTAAAAAGTTTGAACGGGGTGGAACTGGACTCTTGGCTCAAATTTTTCAGCACGAGATGGACCATTTAGATGGCATTTTGTTTATAGATAAAGCAAAATATGTGGAAGAAATCCTTCCAGAAAAGATAAATGCAAAAAAATAATTTATCCGCACACCAAATTTAGTATCGTTGCATTCCATTTTTTAATATTGTCTAAAAAGAAAATCAGCTAAAATTAAACACGTAATATGGCAAATCAGACACAGCAACAAGAAAATAATACTAAAATTGGTGTGCGGATGAAATTTGCTTTTTTTGGTACCTCTGATGTCTCTGTTTCTGTACTAGAATACCTAAAACAAGCTGGCTTTGTCCCTGGGCTATTAGTTACTACTCCTGACAGGCCCCAGGGTAGACAACTCATTTTGAGCCCATCACCCGTTAAAACTTGGGGCCTTGAAAACAATATCAAAACCATTCAACCAGAAAAACTGGATGGTAGTTTTGTCTCTGAACTACAAAAAGAGAGCTGGGATTTATTTGTGGTTGTGGCCTATGGAAAAATTATTCCGATAGAAGTGCTAAATATTCCTAAACACAAATCAATAAATATTCACTACTCCCTACTACCCCATCTTCGGGGAGCTGCCCCTATTGAAGGAGCCATACTAGCTGATGAACGAGAAACAGGAGTAAGTATTATTCTCATGGACGAAAAAATGGACCATGGACCACTCCTAGCCCAAGAGAATGTCTCCACCCCTGTTTGGCCACCAAAGAGGTCCGACCTTTTAGAGAACATGAATCTTGTTGCAAATAAGCTATTAGTAGAGACTATTTTAAAATGGGTAGCAGGAGAAATCACCCCCAAAGAACAAGACCATGCCAAAGCCACATTTATAAAAATGATAAAAAAAGAAGACGCCCTAATTGATTTAAGAGATGATGATTATCTAAACTTTAGAAAAATCATGGCTTACGAAAAATGGCCACGTGCTTATTTTCTTGAGAACAACAAAAGAATAATTGTAAACGGGGCAATATGGAAAGACGGCAAATTGGAAATTGTAAAAGTCACACCAGAAGGTAAAAAGGAGATTAGTTACAGCGATTATTTGAGAGGAAAAAAATAAGAGTCAGGTTTTAGGTTATAGTGACTAGGTGTTAGTGAAATGCATTTTACTAGAACCTAAAACCTAACCACTACAACCTAACCTCTTAGTTCTTCCAGCGCTTTGGTCTAAAATCAATCCGTTTTAACAAATTTTTGACTCTGGATGCACCTCTTTTCCACAATGTTTTGTATTTGTCTTTTCTAGAAACAATTGCCCTTTCTGCTTCGTCTCGCACGATATCAATAGCAGTATACAAATCTATCTCTTCTGCTCTCGCATAGATTTGTTTATTCCCGGGTTGAACAATATTTACCTCCGCTTTAAATATATCTCCGGTGTTGTGATGCTTCGTTGTTCTACCAATTTCTACTTCGCACAAAACTTCATCTTTTGTATCTAAATATTTTTCAAGAGTGGATATTTTTTTAGTAACGTAATCATCTATGGCTGGAGTAATATCAAAGTTTTTTGATCTTATTTTTATTTTCATCCCGTACGAAATAAAGGTTATTTATTCACCTCTATTTATTATTAACTATGATTTACTAATAACTCTCCCGTAAGACAAAATACATAAATTTCGTACGGGACTCATTCCCACTTCATTATACCATCCATAAACATGAACCCTCAATCTAGACAAATTGCGTATTTACTCATATAAACAGAAAGTCTAGAACCAAACAAAAACACAAAGTTCTTAAATTCTAGATTTTTCGTTTACAATAAAAATAATTGCTCCAATAAAAATCAACCCAGCACCAACAAATATGGGGGTAGTAGCAAAAAATATAGCCGCCACAAACCCTGAAAGTATTGGCGGGATTGATTCTGCAACTGACCGAACACTATTATTTACACCCAACACCTCACCCTGTTCATGACTACCCGCCAATTTAGAAACAAGACCATTTAGATTAGATAAAGACAACCCATTGAAAATAGCAATAAATGGGACTATCAAATACAAATAAAAAGTTCGATGTGAAAATAATAACAGAGTGATAGCAATACTGTTCGCTAGTAATGAGACTCTTAATAATTGACGTTCTTTGAAATATTTAGCCAATCTTCGAGTTGTAATTGTTTGAGCAAAAACAATCCACACACCCAAAATAGAAAAGAAATTTCCAATTTGTGATTGGCTCATTTGAAAGTGGCTAATTAAAAGCACACCAAGAAAAGTTACAAAAAAAGAAAAGCCACTATAATATAAAAACTCAACAACAAATAATTTACGTAGTTCTTCTCTTGCAAAAACTTTACCAAAATTCTTCCATGGCTTAAACCATTCCATAACTTTTACTTTTTTTGGAATATATGTATCCTTTAAGAAGAAAACTACTAAACCGACATTAAGTAATGATAAAATCCCAGCGAACCAGAATGGCGTAGCAGCATTAAACCAACTAACTATGGATGGGTCAGAAAATCGACTACCGATGATGGGCCCCAGTATAAACCCCAACCCGAAGGCTGCTCCGATAAGAGCGAAGTTTTTTGACCTATCGTCTGGATGACTATTGTCTGCAATTACTGCTTGTGCTACTGAAATATTTCCTCCAGTGATTCCATCAATTGCACGAGAAATAAATAAGAGTGGTAAATTAGCAAAAATAATACCAATAGCAAAAAGTGCATATGATCCGGCTGTTCCTAATAGAGACACAACCAATACTTTTTTTCTACCAATTCTGTCAGATAATTGTCCTAATATAGGAGCAGCAAAGAATTGCATCAGAGAGTAGATACCAGTAAGAATCCCAAGCAAAATATACCCCTCTCTTAGAGTATATTTTTGTGATAATAAATAAAATTTTGATTGCGGGTCTGTTAGGAGGATTGGTATGATTGGAAGTAGTATTCCAACACCAATAAGGTCTAGCAGAACCACACAAATAATAGTAATTAAAGACTTGTTAATTTTCATAATACAAAAAAGCCTCCTCCCCGACACAGTTGCCGGGAAGGGGCTTACGCCGCTGGGGAGTGTCAGTCGCCCCAGGTGATGCTGGTGTGACGTTTCATACCTCTCCTTTCTTTGGGGGTCTCTTTCTATTCAAACATATAAGTGATTTTAATGCAAGTGGTTTATATTAGCTCCGCAAATTAGACTTGAGACACCTTATTGTCAATAAGATTAAAACAGCGATTATACATCAAGTAATGCAATGATAGCTTTGTGGTCACTTACACCGCTTATAACGTTCACCTTTTCAGCCTGTACATCTGGGCTTATCATTATTGTATCTACTACCAAACTCAACCCCTTGCGATAGTGTAAATCTGGGTCTATGGTAGAAACAACGTCTTGTGGGGTCAAATCAATAAGTTCATGTGCCAAAGTATCATAAACATATTCCCCTCTTGGATTATTAATATCGGCGGTAAAAATAATCGGATTAGAAATATTTTTAATTAAAGACATAAATTTATCAAAAAGCACTCTTGTATGATTCAGCTCTTCTATATCGGACGGTTCATTATAAACATGGTCTGGAAGTCCAGGAGAAAAATGGTCTGTGACTGGAAAATGAGTGGTTGATATTGTTATTTTTTTACCCTTATCGTTTTCTACTGTAATTGTTAATACGGCGTAATGGTATAAAAATCTGTCCTTAGGTCTTTTATAATCCGTATTTTTATAATCATTATTGAATGTTATAAACGGCAGATTGTTAGATATTTCCTCATCATATCTTAAATTAGATGACTCAAGTATAGATTTTTTTGAAAGAATAGCAGAACCATATTTACCATCTGAACTGTTAAAAAGTGCTGAAAATACAAACTCATATCCAAACATTTTTGCCCATTTTTGAGCACTGGATTCAGCAACTTCACAAAGACAAATTATATCGGCTTTTTCGGAATCAAAAAACTTTGTAACTGTTTCTATATGTTTATCTCTTTCAATATTTAAATGAATAATTTTTATTTGCACTTTTTGAACTTAGAAAGTTTAATAAATTTCCTGGAATCGGTGTCAGGTACCGTTTTCTTATTTCCTCTTACCCCCTATTATACCTACAATACCGACAATGATTGCCAATAGTCCAATCACTTGTCCCCCAGGGCTATCATCAATTCCACCGTACACAAACAGAAATACACCGATTAATATTGCAATAATAAAGTATAATGGTCTGGTTTTATTCATAAATAAATATTATCACAGTTATGTGAAACTAATTAATTAGAATTTGTTCCTGAGTTAAGGGTGTTTTATTTTACCGAGAAGATAATGAAGAATTGAGGCAAGGATTAACCAATAGAAAATGAGATAAATACCAATAAATGGGGGTGGTGGATCATCCCGCAAAAAATCGTTAGAAAGCAACAAAGGTCCTATTAAAACAATTTTTACAGGTAATATAATTGTTGATACGGTATTCTTCCACAGCGTAGGTGACGCCGTTCCTAGGAAAGAGTCTGGATACTTGGGAAAGCCTCGGGGGCCTGTTGTTCCCAAAAGTGAGGTAGTAATAAAAAGAAAGGCAAACCCAGAAATGATGAAGAGAGTGACGAATTTTTTTCTTGAAATATTCATGTACCATAAATTATATCACTTTTTCTATTTTTGATTGGAAGAAGATTGGGATGGAGTTGAGATTAATGAAGTTTAGTTTTGAACTATAACGGAGCCTTTCATCATTGGATGAACAGAGCAGTGATAGCCTGTGGTACCAAGATTACTAAAGGTAAAACTAAATGATTGTCCAGGAGAAATCGTTTCAGAATTAAGAAGATTACCAGAATCCGATGTAATTGTATGGGGCGCACTATCGTTATTAACCCAAGTAACTTTTGTACCAACTTTTATTGTTAATGCTTCAGGATTAAATGAGAAGTTTTTTATATTTATCGTTATATTTGATGGTACGGCAGTTGTGAATTTTTTTGACACAGGGGTTGTAGGTGGCGTGTACGTTTGAGTAGTATTTGTTAGTGTGTCATTTGAACTAGTTTTGAAAACTAAATAATATGTTCCAAAACCTATAATAACTAACACTATAAGAGCAATGATTATTTTTTTCATTATGTGTATTTACGTAATATGATAAACATCGGGACTAATAATACGTATAGTATAGCAAAGTGTATGAACAAAAATAGAAGAACAAAATCGAGAGTATATCCTTCTAAAAAATACCTGACCTGCAAAGTTATGGTAATAACACCAGCCACAACTAAGGCTTTAATCCAAATGTTTTGAAACTTTCTAACTAATAACAATCCCACTAAACCCCACAGGAATCCAAACGGTATTTTATTTCTGAAATAGTAATCAGGCACACCCCAAGCATTTTCTAGTTCGTGTATAAAGTGGTCTGCGATAGTGAAAAGAAGAATAATAATAAGTAGAACAACGGTAGTAAAACTCAATCTAATAATTTTTTCTTTCATCACTCTTATTTTATCACAAATAAACATATTAAAGTTCTAACCCCACTAAGGTCATCAAAAAATAAGGTTATTTTTTTAGCTCCGTCCAATGGGCGTGTTTGGAACTCATTGGTTGAAAAATTTATGGTTTTGGATTGGAAGAAAATACAACTTGAAATGAGTTTATTGAATTTTACATAAAAGAAATCCGCCCTCCAACGGATTTCGTTGGGGGCGGTTATGGTTTCTGAGCCACAATGCTCAGCTGATGCCAGTATTTTCTACCTAGCACACCAAGCGAATCAAGAGCCTGACCTCGATTTTTCCCCTCACCAGTTCCGAGAACATCGAAACCAGTTGCGAGAGCCATCAGAGTTTCCTCCGAGAAGGAAGATACTTGCTGACCTTGCACAACCCAGTCATCTTCCTTACCGAGCACGTTACACGCGAAGACACCTCCAGAGCGAAGTCCCACAAGAACATTCTGGAAAATATCTGCGATTTGCTCAGGTGTCAGGTAGAACAAGGTGTTGCAGGAGAGGACAAAATCGAATGTGTTTTTCTCGGGCATGAAGGTCTCAATCGGTGCGAAATGGAGTTCAATGCCTTCGGTTAAGAAGGCCAGTGACTTCTTTGAGCTGTCTACCGCAACGACCTTTGTGAATCCCTGACCCAAAAGAAATTTTGAGTCACGGAGATTCCCAGCACCCAAATCAAGAGATGCTGACCTTCGAGTCACGAAGTCGTTCAGTGTGTGGACGACTATCGAATTTGGCACATTGCCGACGACTCGATTATATGCTTCCCATTGATTCATTTTTCACCCCCTTTCAAGGTGGTTTATCTAAAAACCAAAATAGCATACTATTTGTATGCTGTCAACTTTGGCTCCACCTAATAGAGGATGTTAGAACTTGTTTTGGATAAAAGAAAACCGCCTCGCCAGGGAGACGAGACGGTCTCTTGGCGGGGCGGAGTTGCGGTGGGGTTGTGTTTCCTCCCCTATGCCCGTACTTCTTTCCTGCAGTACTGGCACCAGTAGAGGTCACTGGCTGGATCGTAACCAGTGTGCACTAACCCTCTTTTCAGACATTCCGGGCATCGCTTGAAAAAGGCGTAATAAAACTTCGCCCCAACAAAGCCCAGAATCACGATACCCGCCACCATCATAACAATGTAGTCTTGTGGCATAGCCTGTCTCCTTCTAATTAAAGTATATCATTATATCAAATAAAAGTCAAGTGTTCTCATACAACAAAAAATGGCTATAATAAGCCAAAATTTGAGTTTGCTCCGCGGGTAGGGGTATCGACCTCGACTAAAATTTTTTTGTCAAAAAATTTTGTCTGGTCACGCTCTCGCATGATTTTCTGTTGAAAATCATTGGCTCCGAGCTTCGATCCCTAACACAGACTAATAACATTAGTCTGCTCCCGCGGAGCCAAGAAAAGTAAAAACCCCTTTCGGGGTTTAAACTTTTTGGCTCCGCGGGTAGGGTGATCTTTTTGACTTTTGTTTCGTCGACACTCTACAAAAGTCAAAACGCAGATTGACGACAGTCGCTACTGCGACAGTAAACCGCCAATCTGTTCGATCCCTACACATAAAGCTTTGCTTTATTCCGCGAAGCAAAAGAAAAAACACCACAAGGGCGTCCTTTCATTTGCTCGCCCTACTCAGCAAGTTTCGAACTTTTGATTGGGCAGATGAGTACAAGTATCCGACTGTCGTTCTCTCACAAATGAACCAACTGCTGGCCGAATGCAGAGAAGAATAACCCAGATTTGCCACTTGTTTGCCCCTGTGGCGAGCGGTTGAGTCGGAGTTAGAGATTTGCACCAATCAGAAACCTTGAACCGAACGTAAACCATTTTTGCGACCGTAATGCGATTTGCTTAACTTAAGCAAAGTTAAGCAAATGTGACTCGCCCTATTTAGGATTCTCAAATTTTGAAATCATTTTACCTGAAAAGTTTTCCCCTGGTATTATTCCGTAAACTCCAGATATATCGAGTCTGCCTTTAAATTGATGATCTCCACCAATCATTTGCTTTTCTCCGAGAAGTGTCCAGAAAATCGCATAACCATTCTTTTCCAAAAAATTAATCAGAGCTTCTTTATCAATAAGTAAAGTTGATGGAAAAAATTCCTCAAATACGCTTGTCGAATAAGCAATCAGGTTGCCCTTTTTATCATAAAATCTACCGTCAAGATATTTATGTTCCAATCCCATTTTATTTACCAACCATTTAGATGGCATCCTGACAGAAACGCTACCATCGTGTGAACAATCCAGGGTGAATTCATTTAGATAAGAATCATCTGTAACTACTACCGGCACACTAATTTCTTTTACATCTCCTCCTGATTTAGTCCAAACATTATAATTTCCTCTCAGATCATTAAAGGCGTACGAGTTTGGATATTCGCCAATAAAACATTCATAAAAGTCATGCGACTCGGGCAACCAATTGCCATAGCCTTTCTTCGAAACCCAAGATGTTATTTTTTTATAATCTTGTTTTTTAACAATATAACTCTTTAAAATGTAAAAGACTTCTCTTGTCGGAATGTCATATTTCTTCACCTCTGGCGGAGTCTCTTGTTGCCAAACAAGAATTCCTCTTAGTGATAACCAGTTTTTATTTTTGTCATCAGCAATTTCAATTATCTGTTTCGGATTTGGTAAATCACTATTTTCCTGCAACCACTTGGTATCACTTTTTATCTTTCGCCACGCGTCATATTTACCCGATCCCGCTTTCCAGTTATAAAAACTGGCAACGTCCATTAATTTTTGATCTGTTTGCATGACAAAAGAAGGATCTATATCTCTTACGAACGGAGTCCAAGGGCCTTTGTATTTATCAGAATAATTACTCCAATGATCGCCCTTGAATTCAAAGTGATCTGATACCATTGCCATAAATTCATGGTAAGCAATCCACTGGTATTTTTTACCAATTCTCTCTGCCTTATGTTCGGATCTGCCAGTGTTATCATATCGGTTCACCTCTGAATCAAATTCACCATGAAGTTTAGGATCATATCCCAGCTCGATAACACGGTTAAAAATCCATGCCTGAGCAAGATTGGTATTAAAATCATCGAATGGATCACGAATAGATCGTGTACTATCGAGAAAAGGCTCAATTTCCTTTTCAAAATATTTTCTCTTTCGTTTAGAAATTGATGCTTTAAAATCAGAAAAATATTGTTTTTGCTTTTCTTCTCTTTCTTTCTCCTCCTTTTCAATTTGCTCTTCATCCAACTTCTCTTTATCGGAATCAATAGGGCTTGAAATTTTAATATGTTTCCAGATATTCCTGAGATTAACGCCAAAAAATGGATTTGTTGCTTTTTCAAGTAATTTTTTCTGCTCAGGATTTAATCCAGCTTTGAACCTATCAAGAAGTTCCTTTCTGTTTGGCTCAGGTTTTTTTAGTTTTCTTCCAGACCATCGATGGAGATCTGAATTTACAACATAATTTCCAAAGTCACCAAGTGTGCCAGAGTTGTACATTACAGATGACCAAATATCGAGATAGCCTCTATCCTTGGTCTTACCACTAAAAAAATCCTCTGGATAATATTTTTTCTTGATATCTTCTGGCTTTGGGATATGACTTGGCCATTTGCTTTTATATGGAGGATTAAAATTTTTCCGCGGTTTATTTAATTGTTTTCTTGCTACTGCAACTTCAACTATGCCTCGTGCATAATCTCTAATTAAAATATGAGCTGGGGTATTATTTTTGAAGTTTTTCCCATATACCCACTCTGCAAGTGACCTTAGTCCTTTTTTATCTTTTTTATTTCTTAAAACACAGCCATAAGCAACAGCATAAAGTCTCTCTGTGATATACGGGTCATTTATGTCTTCAAATTTCTTTAGTACTTTTTCTATTAGAGGGATTCTGTCTTGCAGTAAGCATACAAGGCCCTTAGTAGCCCTATCTCTTATAAACCGGTTTGGTGTTGTAAGAAACCACGACAGAGCTATTGAGCTTAGATATATTGATTCATCACTTATATGGTCAAACTGGCAATCAGACCATGACCATTGCAATAATCTATCAACTGCTTCGTGTTCTCCATTCTGGTAGTGTAAAAAAGAAGTAGACCACCATGTATCACGTTGTGACATTGGGAATTTCGATAGATGTTGGTGTAACCGTTCTGCATTAAATTGATGATCGGGAATAGGGGCCACAGATAAAAAGGCATTTAGTAATTGAGTATGTCCCGATTTAGTCCTGATAATTCGCTTATTTATAATATCGAGCGTATTTTTTGAATCGTTTGAAAAAGCTTTGGGATTTCTCCAAATTAAACTTTCAACAAATGACTCGTCTAACAACTGATTTAAATATGAATCTTTCTTCTTTAAGTGGGGTATTACATCTAAAAATTCAGAACCTTTTAATTGCTCGGGGGTTTGTACCGATAAAGCCTCAATAATTCCCCTGTTCCATCCTTTTAATATAAATTTACCCAATTTTCTTTTACGCGAAAAAAATTGTTTCGCCGTATTAATATTTTTATTTGTTTTACCAAATTCATTTTCATATTTCTTAAAAATGTATCGTCCTATTAAATGATCACTAAACTTTTGAAAAGGAAATCTAATATCGAACCCGTCAACCCTATTATCAGCAAGATATTTGGGGACTTTTGTTATAATGAGATTACTTTCAAGAGCTCGAGTAAATTTAGCAATGTCAATCTTGGGATGTGATTTTTTGATTATTTGAATTAACGCATCTTCTGATATCCTATCACTACTATCAGCAACCATTTTTTCGGCAATTTTTTCAATTACTGTATCCCAAACATTTTTTCCAGTACCATGGTTTATACTAAAACTCTTTTCAATTTTTTTAGAAATCGTATCGACATAATTTTCAAATATGAAAGTCGCCCCTTCGTGCCCCTTAAAGATTAATTTATTCTTTTTGTTCTTGCTTTTAGTAAACGCTTTACAAAATAAAAGCAAAAATAATGGCCTCTGGAATTCAGGTGTTAATAATGGAACTTCCGGAAGTGGTAGACCAAAAGACGAAAAGAATTTATTTACAGCCTCCCATTCTTTAAATCTAAATCCGCTATGTTCTTCGATAGTAAAGATTTTCTTTTGATTCTCAGTTAATACCTCATTTTCAAAACCATCCCGAACACTAATGACAAGGGCGATATTAGGATGTTTTTTAATTTCTCTGACTATCTTATTCAAGTTTTGTTTCCAGAACCCGGGTACATTTTCAATATTTTCATTAATTGCATCGATTATAACAAGAGCCCTGCATTGTTTGCGTTGACCCAACAGGTTAATTTTCTTTAAAAATTTATCAGCGGAATTATTTAATCCTAACTGTTTTATTTCCTGATTCCAAAAATCACCTTTAACAAAATATTCGCCGAAAGTTAAAAAAGCTGGCAAGTTGGCTTTTAATCGTTGTTCTACGAGATCGCACAATAAATGAGTTTTCCCCGATCCTGCGGGGCCAGTGAGAAGCAGAAAGGGGTTGTTAGATAATTTAGCTTTTGTACTCAGTGCGAGTTCCTTAAAATAGCGTATGTTCTTTTGAACCTCATAAATATAATGAATATTATGATTCAACTTTTCTGAAGGAGAAGATTGGGAACTTCCATCTTCTCTGGGTGGAATTTTAATATCTTTAACCCGTTCTTTTTCTTCTCGAAGCTTATCAGCAAATTCCCATAATAATTTTTCTATTTTATCTGATTGCTTGCTTATTTTCTTCCAGGGAATTCTTGTGCTGTTATAATCCTTTACACTCTCTATCAATTTAAAAAACGAACCGATCTTTGTCTTAATCAGCGAGTATTTTCTTTGTAATTCTTTACTCTCGTAAACCGAGCCTATAGATCTAAATTCCCTTAGTAATTCTCCATATTTAAATCTGATGTCCGCGTAAAATTTATTGTTTCGGCTTATACCGTCAAAAATTTCGGAAATGGGTAGGCTTATATTTAATTCCGGAGTATATCTAACCCCAGCCTTATCTTTGATTTGTTTTAAATGCAAATCTGACCATTTGATAGTTTTTTTACGATTAACATGTGACATAGCATATTACATTGATAAGACTTACAAATTATTTTACTTTCTGAAACACAAAAAGATGTTCGTGCATTATCAATAAAAAATTAGCGGCCTTAGACTTGTCTACCCAGAAACCTGTTGCCTTACAATTAAACTGCCTCTTGATTATGTCTTCCTTTAAAAGAAAACCCGCTTTCAAAAAGCGGTCCATAACTTTATAAGCTAATGGCTGATACATTTTGTTTCTTCTAGTATCTCCCATTAAAATAGAGCAAAATTTGCCGGGTTTCAAAACTCTAAAAAACTCCTTAGCAACCTTTTCCATCTCATCACAAAAGGCTTCAATATCATGGATGTTTGATAAATCATCAACCAACTTGCCCTCGCTGTATTTGATGATATCTACATACGGAGGATGTGTGAGAATAAAATCAACGGTGTTGTCCTTTATTTTCTCAAGATTACGAGAGTCCCACTTAAAACCTCTTTGCCAGCTTTTATTTTCAACTTTAAAATCCAAACATTTCTTTGTTCGGTCCAAAGCCTGTTGGTTTACATCAGAATAGACAATATTTCTATTAAGAATTTTTGCTTCGATTGCGGTCGTACCACCACCAATCATTG
>JBAZZC010000006.1:0-75366 GCA_041658985.1 Minisyncoccota bacterium | reverse complement strand
AACACACCCACCATCACAGGTGGTTCAATCACAAACACCTCTATCTCTGCTACGTCACTTAGTGCTACCACTTTCTCAGCTGGTACAATCTCATCTGGTGCTTCTACCTTCAGTGGGAATGTGGGGATTGGGACGAGTACGCCTTGGGGACTACTCTCAGTTAATCCAAACGCAATAGGTAGCGGTCCAGAGTTTGTAGTTGGTTCAAGCACAGCCACACATCTCATTGTGACAAACAGTGGCAATGTGGGAGTAGGGACGACCAGTCCGACCGCACTTTTTCATGTTAACCAAGCTCTTACTTCTCTTAGTGCGACGACTATTAAAAGTTCATATAATTATTTAGCTGTGGATTTACCAAGTAATCCAGGGTCAGCTTCACAAGTTTATGGAAGTTCTAATTATATAGAAGTTCCTTCTACCAATTCAACCAACGCTTCAAATTTGTATATTTACGGGAATGACGTAGGTCTGTACGCTAAAGGTACTAGTACTGTAGGGTATTTGTTTGGTTTTAATGTGAATGCGAGAACTCAGAATGCAGCCTCAGCATCTTATCTTTTTGGTGGACAAATTCAGGTAGCCAATAATTCCAGTGGCACTGTTAGTAACCTTTATGGATTAAGTAATAATGCCATGGTTGTTTCAAGCAACCTTACAGGTTCTGCAACGAATGCTTACGGAATTAATAATAGTCTTTTTTCACAAGGAGCTTTCTCATCAGGCTCTGGCTTGATCACCACTGCTTACGGGATTAAAAATACTGTTTATGCTGCAGCAATATTGAGTGGAACAGCTTCAATTACCACTGCGTATGGAATATATTCAAAAGTATATTCATCAGTAACCGCTGGTGGAACGGCTTCGATTGGGACTGTTTATAACATGTATTTAGCTTCTCCTTCAGCGGGTTCGAGTGTCACAGGAAATAATTACCAACTTTACATAGAAGATCCAACCTATGGTAGTACTAAATATGCTATTTATAGTGCTGGGGGGACGAATTATTTCGGAGGAAATGTCGGTATCGGAACAACCACACCCCAATACCTCCTCACACCTTTCTCTTCCACAGCACCACAACTCGCTCTCTCAGCAGGAGCAGGTCTATCACAATGGACAATGAGAAATGCAGGAGGCAACTTCTACCTCTCTACCACCACCACAGATGGTACAGCTACAACAACCACAAGTGCACTGACCATACTCAACGGAGGGAATGTGGGGATTGGGACGACGAATCCTGGGGCGTCGCTTGAAATTTATAAAAATATAGTCGGTGAAGATGCAAATAATTTAATATTAAACAATCCTGACACCTCTGCTAATGCCGCATCTTCCCTTAATTTTTATGGTCGGGGTGCGGCATATCCTCGCGTATCTATCATATCCCAAGCCGGTTCTCAACCTAGTGGCTATACTCCGACATTATTGTTTAAGGTGGGAAGTGGTGCATCAGCACCGACAACGGTCTTTTCTTATGATGATAGTGGGTATGTGCGATCCACTGCTAATTTTCGAGTGACGGGGAGTACATCGGGAAGTCCAATTGTTATTGATGGTATTGGTAATACTGATGGTAATTCTGCCGCTATTCAATTTTGGCTCACTCAATATTCAACAGGTCCAAAGATTGTTTCTGTATCAAGAGGTGGCAACAATGCTGATTTGTCATTTTATACTGATCTTGAAGGTGCTCTTAGCGAAGTAATGAGGTTATCAAAAGATGGCAACGTCGGCATCGGGACAACTACACCATACTCACTTCTCTCCATTTCAAACTCGGTCTCAACAGCAGTTAACACTCCACTCTTTACAATAGCGTCTACAACAGGGGGTACAGCAACATCTACTTTGGTGACGGTGTTAGCAAGTGGTAATGTCGGCATCGGGACGACAGACCCCAACTCCTTCCAGCTTCAAATTACTGGAAATGGTGGAAAACCTGGTGGTGGGTCATGGGGAGACACATCAGATGTCCGTCTAAAAAAAGATATAGTTTCCATCACAGGGGCCCTAGACAAACTAACCCAACTTAATCCAGTTCACTTCACATGGATTAACCCAGAAGAACATGGAAATCTCACCGCAGTACAGGGAGGCTTCATAGCTCAAGAAGTAGAGTCAGTCTTCCCACAATGGGTTAAAGAGGGAACAGCCGGAGGCAAAGATGCACAGCTGGTTAGCGGTGAGAGAATTAAAACTATCAACCTTCCATTTGAGTTTGATGCATATGTTGTTGGAGCAATAAAAGAACTCAACGATAAAATAACAAGTGGGCTGACGAGGGTTGCCAATATAATTACTGACAAGCTAACAACCAAAGAACTCTGTTTGGAAGATGTTTGTATGACCAAAACACAACTGAAAGAATTGCTAGAGAAAAACCAGATTAATTCCAACACGGCTTCTGTGGTTAATTCTGTTGTTTCTGTAACGGAGGATTCGGCAACAACGACCACTGATTCACAACAAGCAACCACGACTTTGGAAAGCCAAACAGCTTCAACCACAGAGGTTTCGGTTCCAGAAAATACTGAAACGATAACTTCGGAATCCACCCCAACCACACCCGCTACAGAATCAGGAAGTAATACTAATACACTGGTTGAAGTTATCACTGAGCCAACTCCAGAGCCATCAGCTTCTCAATAACTTCGTTCAAAATTAATGCTAGTTTAGTAGGTGACAAATATGATAGAATGAATACATGAGTAAACGGTTTTTTTTGTTGTTATTTGTTTTGCTTTTACTATTGCCCACAGGAATTAAAGCCATTACCCAAGACGAACAGGAGGCCCTTTGGAGAGCCGAATTGGCTCAAACTGAGGCAGATATTGCTAAGTGGCAGTCCATACTGGATAGTACAAAAGCCAACACAGCTTCTTTGCAACAAGAGGCGGCGGTTCTTAATGCTAAAATCAAACAGGCTCAGGCTTTTATTAAACAAAGAAACGTACAAATAGCTAAGCTAGATGTAAGCATAAAAGAAAAAACCAAGACCATTACCAGTTTGGAAGCTCAAATTGAAAAAGGCCGTGAATCCCTAGCTCAACTTCTGCGCAAGACAAACGAAATTGACCAATTTTCTTTAACTGAAGTGATGTTAAGTGATGAAGACCTGTCATCTTTTTTTTCAGACATTGATTCCTTTCAAACTATAAAAAAAGCCTTAGCTGATTTATTTGTTCAAATCAGAGACACAAAAGATTTAACCGAAAAGGAAAAAGCTAGTCTGGCAAAACAGCAAGACCAACAGCTTGACCAAAAAGCAGCCATGGCCCTAGAGCAAAAAAAGGTCCAAGCCGACGAAAAACAAAAACAATACCTGATTACAATTAATAAAACTCAAGAAAAAACATACGCCCAAGTTTTAGCCGAAAGACAAGCCAAAGCAGCAGAAATTAAAGCTAAACTCTTCAAACTTGCTGGTGGCAGTGTAGCTATTCCTTTTGGTACAGCCTTAACTTATGCTCAAAATGCTTCCAACAAAACAAATGTTTCTCCAGCTTTTCTTTTAGCTATACTTACACAAGAAAGCAATTTAGGAGCCAATGTTGGCAAGTGTTATTTAACTGATGCTACAACGGGGGCGGGAGTTGGTGTTGAAAGCGGAAAAACCTTTTCAAATTTAATGAAGCCCACTCGGGATGTTCAACCCTTTTTAGAGATTACAAACAGATTAGGATATAACGCTTACAAGACAGTTGTTTCTTGTCCTATCGCTGGTGTGGCTGGATATGGTGGAGCAATGGGACCAGCCCAATTTATTCCGTCCACATGGAAAATTTTTGAAGAAAGATTAAAAGACACACTTGGTCATGATGCTAATCCGTGGGATGCACAAGACGCTTTCATGGCATCAGCCATGTATCTGGGGGATTTGGGAGCAAAGGCAGGAACGTATAGCAGTGAACTTCGTGCGGCGTGTAAATATTATGGGAGTGGTGGGTCAACTTGTTCATACGGAAGGAGTGTTATGGGGCTGAAGGCAAGTATACAGAGCGACATCGACTACATGCTTCAGTACGGCGTAAGTAGGAGATAGACAAAAAACCGCTTTTTTGATAGTGTATTTGAGCAATGAAAAAAGATATACACCCACAAAATTATAGACCAGTCTTATTTATTGATAATTCAAACAAAGCTGAGTTTGTTATTTCATCTACGGTGGCAACAACAGAAAAAGGTAAGGCAAAAGATGGTAAGGAATATCCAGTCTATCACCTTGAGATTTCAAGTGCTTCACACCCATTCTATACAGGAAATGAAAAAACACTAGATGCAGCAGGACGTGTGGAGAAGTTCCGCGCAAAACAAGCTAAATCAAAAGCTAAAAAATAACGAAATCTCTTTCTCACCATTTTGTTTCTAGAGCAACCTGAAAAAACTCCAGCAAGTTTTTTCAGGCTTGTCCTCGGCCTGAATCTGTCAAGGCAGAATACCTTGACAGAACCATGCTTCAGGCACTGCGGAGTCTCCAGAAACAAAATGGTTTAAAGAGATTTTTTTGTTATACTATTATCATGATTGATATCGAAAGATTTCTACAAAACAATAAGACCTCTTATTTAGCTGAAAACTATAGACGATTAGAAAAAGAGGAAGAAGCCACAAAAGAAATGATACTAAGTGACCCGACACTTAGAGATTTGGCGCAGACGGAACTAGAGGGGATTCAAGCTCAAAAAGAAGCTCTTCTAAAACAGATGGAGGAGATATTAAAAGAAGATGAAACAGAAGAAGAATTTCCAAACGAAATTATTTTGGAGGTCCGGGCTGGTGCTGGTGGGGAAGAAGCCTCTCTTTTTGCCGAGGAGTTGGCTCATATGTATTGCACATATGCTCAAAATAAAGGTTGGGCCGTTCATTCGGTTGATGAATCAAGGAGCGCTGTAGGTGGATACAAAGAAGCCTCATTTGAAATCAGGGGCAAGAATGTCTACAAAGAGTTGCGATTTGAAACTGGTGTCCATCGTGTTCAGAGGATTCCTTCTACAGAGAAGATGGGTAGAGTGCACACATCAACCGCAACCGTGGCGGTTCTTCCTGTTCGCAAAAAAACAGATATTGTTATTAATCCTGCCGACATAGAAATTGAGACCTCTCGTTCTGGAGGGGCCGGTGGTCAAAACGTGAATAAGGTTGAGACTGCAGTACGCATAATACACAAACCAACGGGAATAGATGTTCGTTCTACTGCTCAAAGAAGCCAGCTCAAAAATCGCGAAATGGCCATGAGTATCCTGGTGGCAAAACTTCAGGCAAAAAAGGACGAGGAAGAGGACGCCAAACACTCGGCCAATCGTAAGTCCCAGATAGGCACAGCTGATAGGTCCGAAAAAATTCGTACCTACAATATTTTACAAGACCGTATTACTGACCATCGTATAAAACAATCGTGGCACAATATAGAGAAAATTCTCGCTGGGGGAATAGAGCCGGTCCTAGACGCTATGGCTGGGTTTAATGGAGAAGAAATAGAGGGAGAGGATTCGGAGTAAAGAATTTGAAAATAATACCTCCTCAAAAACACTCGGCTTCTTCCTGCGGAAGCCTCGTTCGGTCCTCAACCCCTCGTTGTCAAGAGCCCAACACCACTTAAGGTCTGGCCTTGGGAATCTGAATTTAAGGCCAGACCTTTGGAATTCAAGTGGTGTTGGGTCTATGACAACACCAAGCTCGGGGTCTGCGGATGTTTCTCAGAGGTATTATTTTTAAATTCTTCAACGAGATTTTGGAATTAGATTTATTATTGACATCTGATACTCGAAGTGATTATATAAACTTGGAATGTATGGCCTCCGGGAGGTGGCCGAGAATGAGAGAAAGGCGACTGGTTCTTGAGGGGTTATTCTGCAACATAAATCTGCGTGCAGACGGACCAAAGACTTACACAGAGGCTGCTCGTCTCGGTGATCAGCCCTGCCCACATGCTGCGGAGTGCTCGAAGAATGGTCTTGGTGACCACGGTTGCATCATGATCACCGGTCTGGAGATAGCACGGAATGTTCTCCGTGACCACACGACCGTGGTGACCGAGATGGCCGATTTTCGTCACGAGCACTGGGAACCGTCGGCCGGGTGGTTCTACTCCCAGGACGGAAAGAGCTTGGAGACAATTCCGGAAGGGGAGGCATCAACAGCTCTCATCGAACGGTTTGCTCACATCTCGCTGGATGATGAGCACGCATCGACGAAAGAAGATTTGCGGACGGAAGTGGGTCCGCGCTTCGAGGACGTCGTTGCTTATGCGATGACTCGCGATGGAACGGTCGACCTCGCCAAGATGCAGGAGCTCGAAGGTCGTTTCGGCTCGAACGGCGGCCAAGGATGCGATGTGCGGAGCGGGCCATGTTCCTGCGGCGCCTGGCACTAGATGGTGTTCTCTTGGCCTCGCGAGGCAACACGTGTCGTTGCCTCGCGAGGTTCAACCCCGATCAGTTTCTGGTCGGCGGTTTTTGTTAAAAATTATCACTAAGCAAAATCTCGTCGAAGTCGTATCTTTTGGAAGACTTCGCAGGCCTCTAGCACGGTTCTGTCATAGACCCGAGCAAAGCGAGGGCTCTTGACAGATAGAGGCCGAGAATTAAGCGAATTTTTCGCTGGAAAAGTGAGCGGTCTCTCAAAAGATATGACGAAAAAGAGATTTTGCGTGCGCGGGTTTACTGGTTGCACGAATGGTGGGTTTCTGCTAGACTAAAACTTACATATGACAGAAAAGACAAACGCAAACATATCACTCAAGACAGATAACAGCGTAGTAGACGCTCTTTTTTCTGTCGGGGCACACTTCGGGTTTATAAAGTCTAGACGACACCCAAGTACAAAATCCTTTATTTTTGGGGTTAAAAATAATATTGAAATTTTTGACCTGGAAAAAACCAGTGAAGCCTTGAATAAAGCCCTAGAATTTGTTCAAGAATTGGGTGCAAAAAACGCAAAAATTCTGTTTGTTAGTGGTAAGAATGAAGGGAAATCGGCTATTGTAAAATATGCTGAAAGTATAAACATGCCTTATGTTGCTGGGCGATTTATTGGTGGAACTTTGACTAATTTCCCTGAAATCAGAAAAAGAGTTGAAAAATTAGAAACACTCGTGTCTCAAAAAGAAAAAGGGGAGCTGATAAAATATACAAAGAAAGAAAGATTGTTGATTGATAGAGATATTGAAAAATTACGAACATTCTTTTTTGGTTTGAGTGTTATGAAAAGTCTTCCACAAGCTGTGTTCGTGGTAGACAGCAAAAAAGAATCAATTGTAGTAAAAGAAGCTCAGAAAATGAACATTCCAGTTATCAGTTTATCTGGTACAGACAACAATATAAACGAAGTAGACTTTCCAATTCCTGGAAATGATGCTTCTCGCACAAGTATTGAATTTTTTCTGCAAAAAATTGTGGAAGCTTACAAATCTGGTCAACTAAAAAAGCCAACACCAACAGTCTAATTTTTGGAAACCCGTCCCGTTAGAGTTGGGTTATTTTTTGGCAAGTGATATAATTTATAGATATAACAATATTAGTTTAATTTAAGAAACATGACAGAAAACTCTAATGGGATTACAACTGAACTTATAAAACAGTTGCGTGACAAAACGGGTATATCTGTCATGCAATGTAAAAAAGCTCTTGAAGAAACTTCTGGAGACATGGAAAAAGCTACAATGCTATTGCAAAAAAAGAGTGCAGATATAGCGAGCAATAAAAGTGAGCGGACTTTACGAGCCGGAATTATTTCTTCCTATATTCATTCCACTGGTACGGTTGGTACGATGGTGGAAATGTTGTGTGAGTCTGATTTTGTAGCCAACAATCAAGAGTTTAAACAACTGGCTCGTGATATTGCCATGCATGCAACAGCCACAAACCCACAATTTTTAAAAACTGAAGATATTGACGAGCATTCAATGGAATTAGCAAAAGAAATGTTTCTTAAAGATATAGAAGGCGAAGCTACGAATGGCAAACTAGAAGAAATGAAAGCCAAAATTCTTGAAGGTAAATTGTCTGCCTATTGGAGCGAAAGGGTTCTTTTGGACCAGGCATATATCAAAAATCCAGAGTTGACTATAAAAAACTTAATTCAGTCAGCTATCCAAAAGTTTGGTGAAAATATAGAGCTATCAAGGTTTGTTCGATACTCTACAACTCAATAATTTTTATTTATGACAACCACAATTATTTTTTTAGTATCCATGTTTGTATTGGGTGGCTTGGTCGCCTCGAAAGTGTTTGAGATAAAAGTTAGAAGAATAGATTTTTTGGTAGACCTTTTTATGAAAGGTGACCAAAAAATTCATAAGTCCAGGGAATTTCTCATTTTCAAATATAATCGTTATAGAAAAATTTTACACATATTTATTTTTGATTTTCTTCCTGCATATTTGTACGAACTTTTAGGAAAAACAAAGGATTATGTAGCAAAAAAATATTACAAAGCTGGAGACAGTATCAGGGGACGAAGGATTTTAAAAAGCAATGGGTCAGTGTCTTCCTTTTTGGAACAGTTATCAGAAGACAAAAAGATTGAAAAAAACCCATAAAGATGCTAGATTTGTTTGGTTTCCAGTTTAGAAGTTATGAATTGTTCTCACGCCACCTTAGCTCAGTTGGTAGAGCACTTCTTTTGTAAAGAAGATGTCGTCAGTTCGAATCTGACAGGTGGCTCAGATTAAGTAACTATTAAAAGTAGACCACTATAGACTAGTATTGTGTGGTATGATAAGTGCATGAAGACAATTAGATTTTGTGCTGAATGTGGAATTGAGTTAACAGAAAGACATAAAATTAAATTTTGTTCTAATAGGTGTCAGATTGAAAGAGAATACAAAAGAAATATTTCTCTTTGGAAGAAAAGAAAGCTTGATGGTGGGGTTGGTGTTTCTGCAAAAAATATTGCTGCTTGGGTGAGAAAATACCTTTTGAGGAAATATAATAGTAAATGTTCTTTATGTGGCTGGAATAAAAAACATCCTATAACCAATAAAGTGCCTTTGGAGGTAGATCACATTGATGGTAATTCAGAAAACAACAAAGAAGCAAACTTGAGATTGCTGTGTCCAAATTGTCATTCTCTAACACCTTATTTTAAAAATTTAAACAAGGGAAAGGGTAGAAAGTGGAGGATGAATAAGTATATTAAAAACCCCTAATCTCTCTTTGTCGTTGTAGCCGTTGTGCTTGTGGCCTCTTTTTCTTTTTTGAGTGTCTGTAATTCTGGTATAATTTTCTCCAAATCTTCTATACTTTGAAAACCATAATAAGTTTTCTCTTTAATTATAAGAGCAGGGAGTTCGTTTTTAATTTTATTTATAGATATGAGAGTTTTAACCGCTGACAGGTCTAGGTTGTAGTCAAAAGAGTATATTCGTAGCTCTGGATAGGTTTCTCTAAGTTTGGTTAATACATAGCCCTCCTTTTCGCAGTCCAGGCAGTCATTATTTGTTGAATAAAAATATATTATTGAGAGTGGTGTTTTCTTGCATTTTTCACTTATCTTATTCATTAACAGATAGTCCTTGATTTCCAGAAGGGAATAATATCTTTTAAGGGTTGAAACTTCCGGGTCATTTGTCCCTCTGGTGTTTTCTGTATATGTTAGCTTGTTTTCGAGCTCACCGAGCTCAGAAGACAACGTTCCTGTACCCAAATCTTTACAAAGAGATTGTTCGAGCAAGGAAAATTGAGTTTCTGAGGAGAGGATGTCAATAGATATTTTGTCTTGGATGTTTCTTATTTCATCTAGTTTTTTCTGACTAAAATAATTACTAAGGTAAATCGCAGTCGCAAATATTATTGCGGTAATAATAAAAGAAAACAGATATTTTTTTGAGCTTATTTTTTTTGGTTCCATGTTTTATCCGCACACTAACTCTGGCATCGTTGCATCGTCTTTCCAAACTTAGTAATGCTATCTACTATTATATTAATAAAATCTATTATTTTGATACTAACCCCTGCAACAAAAAAGACAATGCTAGAGTTAGTGTGCGGATTTATCTCCAGGAGGCTTTAATGCTGAATATGACATTGTAGACTGCTTTACCAATCCACAAGGGCGCTATAAACATATACAATGTTAGAAAATATATCAAGTCCATTCCAAGATTGAATTTTCCTTCAGCCATTCTTTTTGAGATTACTATCATTGTTATTGTTCCGACAGTGGTTATTATTGCAACAATTGAGATGATTTCTGTGTTTACATAAAACCACTCAAACCTGCTAAATGGCCAATGAAAACTTAATCCCACAGCTTGTATTTCCAAGTACTTGTTCGATAAAAGATTTAATACACTAATGATTGAGATACTGGCAATACTTAAGATAGAAATAATTGAAATCGCAGCCATAGGCAAAATAAAAACTCCGAGATTTCCGTATTTTCTTTTGAAAAACATTTGTCTGTAATCACCAGCGTTTTTAATAAAACCATAAACCCATCGGGTCCTTTGTTTGAGTAATTTTCTTAAACTGTTTGGAGCGACTGTATAAACCATAGCATTATGAGCGTGAACAATTTTGTAACCGTTCTTCTGCATTCTGAGGGCAATCTCTATATCTTCTGTATTATGAGCGTGTCTGTACCCTCCGAGTTTTTTGAAGACATCAAGTCTGAATATGGAGAACGGTCCTGGTGTAATATAGACAGCTTGCAAATAATGAAACATCTTTCTGTTAAATATTCCAAAAGCATAGTCTACTTTTTGCAAAAGTTGAAGAGGGCCTTTTGGTTGCCACAACCTTACCGATGGAGCAACGGCCATTGTTTCTTTGTCTTGAAAATAAACCACAATATTTTTTAGTGCATCTTTATGAACATATGAATCCGCGTCGAGACAACCCACCAAATCACTACTCATTTTTGAGATTCCAAAGTTTAATGCGGTGTATTTACCCCCATTGGTCTTGGTGTATATTTCAACCTGCGAATTATTTTTGAACTTTTGGATTTTCTCCCAAGTTTTGTCTGTGGAGCCATCATCTATAACCATTATTTTCAGCTTACTTTTTGGATAATCCAGAGAGAGCAAAGAATGTATAGTTTTTGAAACAGTAAATTCTTCATTCCAACACGGAACTATTATTGTAACTGTTGGATATTTTTTTACTCCGAGGGTTATAAAATTTTCCTCACTTTTTATTTCGAGACGGTTTTCAAAGTAAGTAATAAGGATAAAGACCTCAAAGTAAAGAGATATAAATAAAAATATATATGTAATTATATTTGAAATATCAGGCATTTTTAATGTTGTTTAACGAACCTTTGCGTTGAATATTCTTGTAGTTTCCTGTTCAAGTTTTTTGTGAATCACATCTATTTCCTCGGAAGCAAGAGTTCTTTCTGTGGAGCGGTAGGTAATTCTAAAAGCATAACTTACCATCTCTTTTCCGAATTTTTCTTCATTTTCATATTTGTCCAACAGATGAACTTCTTCAACAAGATTGGGGGCTGTTTCTCTAACCAGGTCAAAATAATCATTTGGTATGAAATCATTTTTGACAACAAATGAAATATCACGGACGATAGGTGGATATTTACTGACCTCTACGAATTTTTGGCCAAGCTTTAATTGCTTTATAACCCTTGGGTCTTTTGACCAAAGCGGCGAATATCAGGTAATTCCATGTCAATTATAGCTAGTCTTTCCAGACCAAATCCAAAAGCCCAACCGTTATAACCTTCAATACCAAAATTTTTCAAAACCTCCTTTTTTGGCATACCACTACCTAGTATCTCAAACCATTCGTTATTTATTTCAACTTCGACTTCAGTCGATGGGTCTGTGTAGGGGAATGTCTCAGGAGAGAAACGATATTTTATCTCTTTTCCGAAAACTGTTTCTACAATATCTGCCAACACCTTTTTTAATTCATCAAACGGTACCGTTCTTTTACTGTCTGGCACAAGATAAAGAGCGCCCATTTGGTGGAAAATATTCATGTGTTTTCGGTCTATCTCATCCTTACGGTAGACTTTACCATAACAGAAGACTCCCAAATCCTCACCCCTTGCTATTTTTTCTTTTACTTCTGGTAAGTTGAAATAGTAATACCACATAACCGTATCGTGCGTACGCAAAACATTTTTCTCGTCTACATAATATGTGTCAGATTTACTTCGAGCTGGATGATCAGCCGAAAAACCGAACAAATCAAAGATTATACTTGTTGGTATAACTTCTGGGATATTAATGTGGTCAAAATCCTTCAAATTCGGTAAATTTGTTACTTTTTCTACAATTTCACATAAAGGGTTGCCTTTTGTTCGAGACAAGTCCTCCATGGCTAAGTAGTGTTTTATTCGTACTGCCTCTGTATCACTCCTGCCTTCCAACTCTTTTAAGAGCTTATCTTGTTCGTCTGTTGGCACTTTATAGATGGTTTTTTTCATGTTTTTATAGTTTAGTTAAAAATTATTAAAAAGTAAACCCGCACACTAACTTTACCATCATTCTGTTTTTCTAACAGAATACTACTATTATTTTCAGTAGTCTCATGAAAAAAACACTATTCAACAACATTTTGAATTAGAATACAAAAACAATGGTAAAGTTAGTGTAGCGGGTAAACACCAGCCTCGAGAGCTGGTGTTTAGGTTGTAAGTTTTTGGGGTTTCTACAGCACAAACATCGGCTCTCGGGATTGAGTGCTAAAGAAGAAAAATCCAACTGTGTTTTGCTGTAGATTTTTGCTCATAAAATAAGTCTAACATATCCACACAAAGACGCAAAATAATACCAAAAAAGACTAGCTTCTGACTCCACTTTTTGCTATAATACATACTATATAATTAAAGAAAAATACCAGAAAATCATGGCCAAGAACCCAAAGACATATAAGGCGAAAGCTACGACAGACTCTTACGGGGCAGATGCAATCACCATTTTAGAGGGCCTAGAGCCCGTCAGGAAGCGCCCAGGTATGTACATAGGTACAACAGGGCCCGATGGACTTCATCACCTTATAACGGAGATATTTGACAACTCTCGCGACGAGGCGATGGGAGGTTTTGCCAACCACATTGAAGTTACTCTTTTACCCGGAAATCGTGTGCGTGTTACAGACAACGGTCGTGGTATTCCGGTGGACATTCATAAACAGACGAAAGTTTCTGCACTTGAGACAATTATGACCACACTTCACGCCGGAGGTAAGTTTGGGGGTGAGGATGGTGGCTATAAGGTCTCTGGAGGTCTTCACGGTGTGGGAGCTTCTGTTGTAAATGCACTTTCTATTTATTGTAAAGTTACAGTATATAAAGATGGAGGAATTTACATGCAAGAATATTCTCAGGGAAAAAAGAAAGCGGCTGTAAAAAAAATCGGAACGACTAAGCAAAACGGAACGATTGTTATATTTGAGCCAGATAAATCAATTTTTCCAATTGTTGAGTTTGATTTTAATAATATCGTAGAACATCTTCGTCAACAGGCATATCTTGTTAAGGGTTTGAGAATTGTAGTAAATGATGCCAGAGGCTTTACGGGAAAAATAAAAGAAGATGAAGTTTTTAATATAACTGAACTGGGACTAGAGATTCCTTCAATGACGTTTTATTTTGAGGGGGGTCTTCTGTCTCTTGTAAAATTTTACAACAGTGACCAAAAACCGATTCATAAAAATGTTTTTTACATAGAAAAGAAAACCAACGAATATGAATCAGTGGAAATATCTCTTCAATATGTAGATGATATTTCTTGTAGGCTTTTACCTTTTGCGAATAATATTTATAACTCCGAAGGCGGAACACATGTTACTGGTTTTAAAACAGCACTGACTAGAACATTAAATACATATGGTAGAAAAAATAATTTAATTAAAGATTCGGAGGATAATTTTACAGGGGAAGACGTGCTGGAAGGCTTGACTGCAGTTATTTCAGTTATGCTTCGTGAAGTTCAATTTGAGGGTCAAACAAAGGCAAAATTAGGCTCTGTGGAGGCACAAAGTTCTGTTAATACAGTTTTTTCCGAAGCCTTTACCTATTTTCTAGAAGAAAATCCCGATGATGCTAAGGCTATAATCAATAAGGTAGTTATTGCCCTGAAGGCCAGAAAAGCCGCAAAGGCAGCCAAAGATTCTGTTTTACGAAAGGGCGCTTTGGAAGGCATGACCCTTCCAGGAAAACTTGCGGATTGTCAAAGTAAAAGCGCAGAAGATTCAGAATTGTTTATTGTGGAAGGAGATTCTGCTGGTGGTACGGCAAAGACTGGGCGAGACAGACGAACACAGGCCATACTTCCACTCCGAGGAAAAATTTTAAATATTGAGAGAGCAAGACTGGATAGACTTCTTGAATCAGAGCAAATCAGGAATTTAGTTATTGCTTTGGGGACGGCAATAGGCGACACATTTGATGTTTCTAAACTTCGCTATCACAAAATAATCATAGCAACGGATGCTGATGTTGATGGTGCGCATATTCGCACACTTATTTTGACTTTGCTTTACAGATATTTCAGACCGCTTATTGATGGTGGGTTTGTTTATATTGCACAACCGCCACTTTATAAAATAAAAAAAGGTAAGGAAGTGTTTTACGCATATTCTGATGAAGAAAAAGCAAAAATTGTTGGTCGTCCTATTGCCGAAATTGACGAGATTGAAAACAATACCAGTGCCGAGGTTGAAAGTGAACTAGAGGAGGATGAATCGGAAAAAGAGGGAAAGCAATCAAAGAAAGCAACATCGGCATCGGGACGAATAAATATTCAGCGTTACAAAGGTCTTGGAGAAATGAACTCGGAAGAATTGTGGGAGACAACAATGGACCCAGCAAGAAGAATCCTAAAACAAGTTGTAGTTGACGATACTGTTTCTGCAGACAAGGTTTTTGATGTCCTCATGGGAACTGACGTTCCAGCCAGGAAGTCATTTATCCAGTCTAATGCCACTCGCGCCAATATTGATATCTAATAAGCCAAAAGATCGCTTTGTTAAGCGGTTTTTTCTGGTTCGGTGTGTTCCACGTGGTAAACTCTTGGTTTGTGGGGGACAATGAGGGCTGCGATGATGTAGCCAATAATAGCCGGAACCAACCCCGTTAGGACAGCTATTAGAATATAAAGAAGTCGGAGAATTGTTGGGTCCATATCAAAATATTCCGCAATACCTCCAATTACTCCAGCGAATACTTTATCTTCCTCACTCTTATATAATCTTTTTTTCATCGAAGTATAATTAGGCTAATAATTATTTTTTGTGTTTGATTTCTTCTAAGAGTTTTGAAACCAACTCTTTGGCTGTCATTTGTCCAAGCTGACCTGCGTCACGAGATTCTAGATTAACTTTATCTGCTTCTACTTCTTTGTCTCCAACAACAATCCAATATGGAATTCTTTGATTTTTGGTCTCTCGAACTTTTCCTCCAAGATTTGAATCCTCAACATCAATCTCTGCACGAATTCCACTTTCTTTTAACAAATCAAAAACTTTTTTTGCATACTCATTATGGTTTGTCCTGACTGGAATTACTTTGATTTGCACCGGAGAAAGCCAAAGAGGGAAGTTTCCAGCATAGTGTTCAATGAGAAAGGCCATTATGCGTTCAATCGCACCAATAGATGACCGATGAACTACCACAGCCTGTTTTTTGGAACCGTCTTCTGCTGTGTAAGTCAGGTCAAATCTCTCCGGCATACAAAAATCATACTGCACAGTGAAAGCAGTGTCCTCTTTTCCGTTAATATTTTTCATTTGGATATCAACCTTTGGTCCGTAAAATGCAGCCTCTCCCGGCGCCTCAACAAAATAAGAACCGCGAGATTGTAGGTGTTTTCTTAGAAGGTCCTCACCCATGTCCCAGGCGGAGTCATTTTTAAAATATTTTTCGGTGTTATTTCTGTCGCCCAAAGATAATCTATACCAGAAATTTTCTCCATGCTTGAGTCCAAAAACCCCAGAAACATATTCTATGAGGTCCAAGGCTTTACCAATTTCAGAAACAGCTTGTTCGGGTGACGCACAAATTATATGAGCATCGGCCAAGCAAAATGTTCTCACTCGAAGAAGCCCCGACAATTCACCAGATTGTTCGTAGCGATAGAGTTGGGCAAGTTCGGCAATTCTCATTGGTAACTCACGATAACTGTGTGGTTGTCTCAGGTAAAGTTCAAAGTGATGAGGACAGGTCATGGGTCTTAGCATAAATTCTTCATCATCAATCTTTATTGGGGCATACATTGAATCTTTGTAATGAGGATAATGACCAGATTTTTTGAACAGGTCCAACCTAGCAAGGTCTGGTGTCTTAACGTGTAAATATCCACGTTTTATTTCTTCATCAATAATAAATCTTTCCAGTTCGCGCCTGATAGTTGCTCCTTTTGGAGTAAAGAGGGGAAGACCCTTACCAACGGTGTCTGAAAAGTGAAAAAGGTCAAGCTCTACACCAAGCTTTCTGTGGTCTCTTTTCTTAGCTTCTTCTTGTTGGAGGATATATGCATCCAGAACCTCTTTTGATTCAAAAGCTAGTCCATAAATACGAGTAAGCATTTTATTTTTTTCATCTCCTCGCCAATACGCTCCAGCAATTCTGTCTAACCGAAAGGTTTCAGGGTCAATTTCCTTGGTTGAATTAACGTGTGGACCGGCACAGAGGTTGTCGAACCAATCAGATTTATAAAAGCTAACATATTTTTCTCCTCGTGCTTTCAAATCATCAATAAACCAAGTTTTATAAGGGTCGTGAACGTATAATTTGTAAGCTTTGTCAAAATCCATATTGTGTTGTTTGAACTCAATATTTTCTTTTATCATTTCTCTGATTCGTTTCTCTAGTTTCGGTAGAATTTCTGGGGTAATTGCTTCTGGTAAGTCGTAGTCTTGATAAAAACCATTATCAATGGCTGGTCCAACTCCCAGGCCAACTTGTGGATACAGTTCTTGGACTGCCATACTCATGAGGTGTGAGAGTGAATGTCTTATTTTCTCTAATTTTTCCTTTTCCATATGTTTATATATTATCCTATTTGTATTAAATAATCTAATAAAAACGAAACGGCCCTCTTTCGAGGCCCGTTCAGTTAAAGTTTGATTTTAACAAAACCACTACCTCGAGGAGGGCAGAATAGTTGTTGTTGTGGTTGTTGTAGTTCTTAATGCTGATTTCACCTTTTTATCCTACAAAATCTTAAATCTTGTGTCAATGTCAAATGTAGAAGAACTCTCCTCATTCTGTTGACAGACGTAGCTTTTAGAGTATAAATAAACACGGAAAGGGTAACTTTGAGCCAGCTCATCCCGAGCCAGCAGTTACCTTATTAGAAGGAGCCAGCCATATGGCCAGCTTACTTTCGTCCATGACGGGAACGGAGATCAACTCAACACTTCAGATTCTCTCAGAACATGAAGTGACTACGAAAGACACAGAGTTCTTTCGTAAGTATCGCAAGGTTTTTGCAAGGAGTGTAGCGGATGCATTCCGGTTGGGGCGCCGGCTGTACGAGATTGCAATTGGAGTAGACCAGGATGCAGCCTACGATGCTCTGCGTCAACTCCAACAGATCGGGGACCTGGAGATTTTCAAGGAGATCTACAGAAATTCTCTTCTGTCAGCTGTTTGGGTGGCCGTCATTGAGCATATTGCTCGAGTGGATCAGAACGAGGCTTTCCACCTCATCCGGCTTCACTCTGAGCCTGCTCGTGACAAAGCCAGTCTGGCAGGTGCTCGGCGCCTGAGCGAATTCTATCTACAACAACTGTGTGGTGATCCTGGCTCCCCGACCGATCTCCTCGAGCGGAAACGCAAGATTGTGGCGCAGGTGCGAGCAGAACGTGCCACACATGCTGTGAAGCGTACCGAATCAGATCGGCACAGGGCCGACAGAGACTGATGTGTGTTCTTGGGGCTGGTCAACTCGACCAGCCCTTTGTTATACAAACAACTATATAAAAACACTAACAATACTGTATATCCCCATATACGCCATGGCGTATATGGGGATAGTAGTGTATAATAGAATATATGGGTAAGCAAAAAATTTTTAATTATAAAGGTGTGAAAGTAAATATGTTTGGTTTACCAGTATCTACTAAAAAACAAAACAACAAATCAGTAATAAAAAAAAGAAACCCATATCATATTTCTTTCCAGTCTCCTTTCAATAAAAGTTTACCAAAAAATCTTATCGTCATGTATGATATTCCACACGAGCTAAAAAAAGAAAGAGATTGGTTTAGGCGACATTTAATTAAATTTGGATATGTCATGATACAAAAGAGTATTTGGGTCGGGCCGTCACCACTGCCAAAACAATTTCTAAGCTACCTTGAGGAGATAAAAATAAGGAATAAATTCAAAACATTTAAATTAGCACAACCATACAACTCTTCCATTTCAGCCATGGCGTAAATGAGATATTAAATAATTTTTAAGTTGAGTAATGATAAATTATGATTACTCCATCAATTTCACCTTATCAATCAAAATACTTTTTCCGGCGTTTCTGGTGGAAAATGTGCCCTTTATAACCACACAACTTTCTGGAATCAAAATATCTTGAAATTCTTCAAAGACTTTTGGAAAAGCTACCGCTTCAATTGAATCTGTTAAGTCGGCCAGTTTAAGGAAAACCATTTTTTCACCATTTTTTGTTGTAACGCTTCTAATCTCCTCAATAATTCCGCCTACGACCACAGCTTCTCTTTCTTTGGCCTTATCTTTTATTTTTTTAATGTTTGTTTCTTTGTTTTCTAATTTGTGTTTGAAGCTTTCCAGGGGGTGTCCAGAAATATAAAGCCCAAGAAGTTCTTTTTCCCACATTAATTTATCTGTCGGGTTTGTTTTTGGTGTTGGTTCAAGAATGATATCACCAGCAGATATGACCTCGGCGATTCCGACGAAAAGCGAATCCTGGGCATCACCCTTACCTCTTTCTTCTTTACTGAATGCAAGTATTCTATCCAAATTGTGTAACATTTCTGCTCTGTCTCCAAATAAATCCATGGCACCGGTTTTTATAAGTGATTCAAGAGATTTTTTATTCAAATTTTTATCTTTTATGCGACGAAGAAAATCTGAAAGAGAAGTAAATTTTCCACCGGCTTTTCTCTCGGCAATAATTGATGAGGCGATTCCTTCCCCAAAGTTTTTAATTGTTGTTAGTCCGAATCGAATAGCGTCCTTTTCGTTTTCACCACTTTTCTTAATGACCGTGAAGCCTTCAAAAGATTCATTGACGTCTGGAGGTAAAACAGGGATACCCATTCTTTTACATTCGCTGATTATTTCTGCGATTTTTTCTACATCACCAGATTCGGCTGTTAGAACAGCAGACATGTAGACAGCAGGAAAGTTGGCTTTCATATAGGCTGTCTGGTAAGCAACTTTTCCATAACTTGCGGCATGGGCTTTGTTGAAACCGTAACCCTGGAATGGTTCAAATAGGTTCCAAAGTTCTTCCGCCTTTTTTTCTGACATCCCTCCGTGTTTCTGACAGCCTTCTACGAATTTAACGTGCTGTTTAGCCATTTCTTCACGGATTTTCTTTCCAACGGCTTTTCGAAATTTATCTGCTTCACCCCAAGTGTATCCTGCAACTTCAATAGCGGTGTAAAGCAAGTCGTCCTGATAAACCAGTACTCCATAAGTTCTTTCCAAAAAACCCTTCATTTTTGGGTGTAAATATGTTACTGGCTTCTTGCCATGTTTTCTGGCTATGTATTCATAAATGTTATCCATTGGTCCAGGACGATAAAGAGCAACCATGAGATTAATGTCGTATATAGCCGTCGGTACAAGTTCCATAAGAGCGTGTGTCATTCCATCACCATTAAGTTGAAAGAGCCCGACGGTTTCTCCCTTGGCCAGCATCTCAAAAGTTTTTTTATCATCTATTGGAACATTTTCAATGTCTACTTTTACACCCTCCAATTTTTCAGTTAGTTTTACCGCATCAGCTAAGATAGAAAGGTTTCTTATTCCAAGAAAATCAAACTTTAGAAGACCAACACCGTCTTCACCAACATCATTCATGTCATATTGAGTTATAATCTTGTTGTCACCCTTAGTATCGTATTGAAGTGGTACATAGTCAGTGAGTGGTGTCGGAGAAATAACAACACCAGCAGCGTGAACAGAAATGTGTCTTGCACACCCCTCTATCTTTTTTGCCATGTCGATTATTTTTTTTACATCTACATCCGTTTCGTACATTTGTTTGAGTTCCGGAGTTTCCTTTATGGCTCTATCAAGTGTCATTGGAAAACCTTGGGCTCCCATTGGAATAAGTTTTGCAATTGCATCACCGGTTCCATATGGAAATCCGAGAGCACGAGTAACATCTCGCACTGCTCCGCGAGCAGCCATTGTTCCAAAGGTTCCTATTTGGGCTACTTTATCAACGCCGTATTTTTGTCTTGCATAATCTATCACTTCATCTCGTTTAGTATCGGCAAAATCCATATCAATATCTGGTGCTGATGGTCTTTCTGGGTTTAAAAATCTTTCAAAAGGAAGCATGTAAAGAATCGGGTCTACGTTTGTAATACCAGCAAGATAGGTAACCAGAGAACCAGCGACAGAGCCTCTAATTGTAGTTAAGATGCCATTTTCATGGGCAAAACGTAGGAGGTCAGATACAACCAAAAAATATGATGCATATCCCTTATCTTTTATTATTTTTAATTCATATTCCATTCTTTCCTCAATTTCTGGGGTTTTCTTTAGCCCTCGTTTTTTTATACCTTCTTCTGTAATTCGACGAAGTTCGTCGTCATATGATAGACCACTTTCCACAACATAATTTGGTAGAAACCATTTGCCGATTGAAATTTCTAAATTACATCTATCAACAATTTTTGCGTTATTTTCAAGTGCATCTGGTAAATCTTTAAAATATTTTTCTGCTTGTTCTGGACTTATGAAAGAAAAATCATCATCTCCTTCTTCTATTTTTTCATCATTCTGAGATTGAACCGCAAGTAAAGTATCTCGAGCCACACGGTCTTCTTTGTTTATATAGTAAACATCATGTGCGGCAACTAAAGGTGTATTTGTGCGTGTGGCAAATTCCACAATTCTTTCCATATCTTTGTCGTGACCTTTCATTTCTGGGTGATGGGTTACCTCAAGAAAAAAGTTTGGATTTTGACTTGTACCATCAAAGACTTGTTTGTACCAAGTCAATCTTTCCATTGCTTGCTCGTCGTTAGCCAGCTGAAGTGATTTCAAGATGTCACTAGAAAAAGATGGGGCGATAGCAATAAGTCCTTCGTGATATTTTTCTAAAAGCTCACGGTCAACTCTGGGTTTGTAGTAAAAACCCTCTAGGTGAGCATATGTAACCAGTTTAATTAAATTTTTATAACCCACCTCATTTTCTGCAAGAAGAACTAGTCGATAGCGCTCCTTATCAACTCCAGTTTGTTTGTCGTGTCTTGAGCGATAAGCAACATAGGCATCAATGCCGATTATTGGTTTCACCTCCTTTTTCTTACAGGCTTTATAAAATTCAATAGCTCCATATAAGTTGCAGTTGTCGGTTAGAGCTAATGCTGGCATATCATATTTTTTAGCTTCAGAAATAAGGGCCTCAATTTTTGGTAAGGCGTTAAGAAGAGAATAGTGGGAGTGGGTGTGTAGATGAATAAATTTCGATGACATGTGAGGAGTTATAAAGTTATAAAGTAGAAAGTTATAAAGTGAATACAGGCTCGATTCACATTATAGCATGTCATCATTATGGTGGAGAGGGGCTTGATATTTGGGAAAAGTAGTGGTATTTTGTGGTGGGAGGCAAAGTCAATGGACGACCTGAGTGATTTGGTCAAAGGAAGAAAGCTCGTCGACTCTCTTGATCGGGTGTTGCAGAAAATCCTGATCAAAATTCATTACCTCAGGACCGGGGGTGGTGATGGTTACACCAGAGAGCAGGAAGAAGTCCTCGAGCCTGCTGTCCTTGCGGTTCGCGAACTCGCTGACCTTCGTGCGAAGGTCGAGGCGCTGAAGCCGTACATCCAGCACACAGACGGGTGCACCATGGTTCCGGCCGTCATCGGTCATGGTGGTGTCGTTGTTCACGAGGCCAAGCCATGCACCTGTGGCCTCGTTGAACTGCAGGCCAAGACAACAACAGGTTCTTGATTGGAGGAAGTATGAGTACGCAAGAGTTGGTAACAGGAAGGAAGCTCGAGATTCCCCTTGATGCTTTCAAAGCCCTGATGCTTGTCCAAATCAGGTTTCTCAAGGATGGTGTTGATTCTGGCAATCCAGACCCAGATGCCAACGCCAAGATTAGCCTTTTGGCAAACGCTGTTCGTCTGGTTCGTGAGTGTGAGGATTTGCGTCTTGAGGTATTTCGCCTGACGACGCAAGTCCGTGAAGCGGATAATGCGCTTCAACGACTTGCCAAGCGCAAGTAAGTGTGTCAGTACGTTTTTTCCAAAGAGTCCGTTTGCGTTTCGTGCGCCGACGGCTCTTTTTGTTTTTATAAAAAAACAATCTCTCCAATATTTCAATTTGATACAATATATTGTACCAAATTGAAATATCATAAAAAATTATTTAGGTAAACATAGGGTATGTTAAAATAACGAAATGAAATATATAGTAGGAATTGATGAAGTAGGAAGGGGGCCTTTGGCAGGACCAGTTACAGTTTGTGTGGTTGTTTGTGAAGAAAATTTGTATAAAAAATTAAAGAGAAACAAAAGTCTACCACCACTTGGAAAAGATAGCAAAAAACTCTCTCCAGAACTTCGTCAAAAATATGCAAAATATTTAAAACACACAGAAATTTCCTATGTGGTGGTAAATGTTTCAAATAGAATTATTGATAAGAAAGGAATTTCGTTTGCCATTAGATTTGCGATTGAAAAAGGTTTTGAAAAATTAAAAATTAAAAATTGTGAATTAAAAATTTTATTAGATGGTGGTCTTAAGGCGCCAAAAAAATTTATTAATCAAAGGACAATCATAAGGGGTGATGAAAAGGAAAAAATAATAGCTTGGGCCTCAATATTAGCAAAAGTGTCTCGCGATACCTTGATGTGTCGACTAGCAAAAAAATATCCAAAATATGGGCTTGAAATTCATAAAGGGTATGGAACTTTGAGACACCGAGGAGTTTTAAAAAAAGTTGGTCTATCCGACATTCACCGAAAGAGTTTTTGTCGGTTTGTGTCAAATTATACTAAAGGATAGTAAGTCATAAATTAGACAAAATAATGCGGTCGCACATTTTTGTCTAATTTATAATAATGAGGTAGTAAGTAAGTTGGGATTTATTTTATGTATGTAAAGTTGTTTTTTTAAAACAGATATGTTATGATTTTTAATTATGGTTGTAAGAATGCGTCATACAAAGAGTCAGCGAAACAGAACTCGGTCTCATCACCGATTGTCTTCTCCTGCTGTAACTTTGGACAAAAACACAAATGTTCCGCACTTACGTCACAGAGCATCTATTGTTACTGGCCAGTATAAGGGTAGAGTAGTTATTGATATGCAGGCGAAGATTGCTAAGAGAACAAAGAGAGAAAAGCTTTCAAAGAAAGAGGACAGATAAGATTAGGTTTAAGGTTATAGGTTCTAGTGTCTAGGCAGGGAATATGTTTCTTGATATACTAAAACCTAGTTACTAGAACCTAATCACTAGTTTAATGGCAAACAGGCACCTTTCCAGAAGTATAGTATTACAAACACTCTTTGAGTGGGACTTTGCCTCAAAAGATAAAAAAGAAATACCTACTATTTTTAAGCGCAATGTACAGGAATTTGCTCCGGGTCACGGAGATTTTTCATTTATGGAGAATTTACTAGACGGTGTTTTGGAAAAACAAAAAGATATAGATTTGATTATAGAAAAGGCAGCTCCTGACTGGCCAATAGATAAAATAAGTATTATAGACAGAAATATTCTTCGTATTGGGTTATACGAACTGTTGTTCTCTGATAGAGGGGAAGTTCCTCCAAAGGTTGCTATAAACGAGGCCATTGAACTGTCTAAAGCCTTTGGTGGAGAGACCTCAAGTAAATTTGTTAATGGAGTTTTGGGTGCGGTTTACAAAGAACTGGGAGAGCCCGGTAAAGAAGAAACATCAAAAGACAAAAGGAAAGTGCATATGCCGACAAATATTCCCATGCAACATTTGGGTGGTGCGGTTGTTTATGCCAAGGATGGAGAAGATATTTATCTTGCTTTAGTTCACGATGTCTTTGGTCACTGGACTTTATCAAAAGGGAAAATTGGTGATTCGGAAGAGACAAAAAATGAAAGTGTTGAGAACGGAACTATTCGAGAAATAAAAGAGGAGTTGGGGCTTGATATAAAAATAAAAGAAAAACTTGGTGAAAATGAATACCCAACCTATCATCCAGAAAAAGGCAAGATAAGAAAACACGTTACGTATTTTTTAGCTGAGGCAAAATACCAAGATTTACATCCAGAAGCCAAGGGTGGGCTTGATGATGCTAAATGGTTTAAGCTAGCCGACATAATTGACTTAAACTTCTATAATGATATATTGCCACTAATTACCAAGGCGATAAATATACTACTGAAGAAGTAGATACGAATATACAAATGTAACGAATGATGCGAATGTCAACGAATAACACAATCAAACCAGCATTTAATTCGTAGCCATTCGTAGATTCGCATTGTTCGCATATTCGTATAAATACCATGACAACAGATTTTGCAAAATTTCAAAAAGAGGCGGGGCTGTCATTTAAAGATGAGGCTCTTTTGACGCAGGCTTTTGTTCATCGTTCATATATAAATGAAAACAAACAATCTGGTCTGGCACACAATGAAAGATTGGAATTTCTTGGCGATGCTGTTTTGGAATTGGTTATCACCGACTATTTATTTAAAAAATATGAAGACAGGGCCGAGGGGGAACTAACCGCTTACAGGTCGGCCTTAGTAAATGCAGATACTTGTTCCCAGATTGCTACGGTTCTTGGAATGGGTGATTACTTACTGCTCTCAAAAGGTGAGAGCAAAGATGTTGGGCGCGCCAGACAATATATTCTAGCCAATGCTTTAGAAGCTCTTATTGGTGCGATTTACATTGACCAAGGATATGATTCCGCAAAAGACTTCATTGAGAAAAATTTTACACCAAAGATAGAAAATATAATTTCAACAGGGAGTCACGTTGACGCTAAAAGCTTGTTTCAAGAAAAAGCTCAGGAGTTTGATGGTATTACTCCTGCATATAAAACAATAAAAGAAGCCGGACCTGACCACGAAAAAAGATTCACGGTTGGTGTATATGTTGGCAAAGATTTAGTAGCCACAGGTGATGGTGTTTCCAAACAGGAGGCGGAACAGGCTGCAGCCCGCTCAGCTCTGGTAACTCGTGGTTGGCAATAAAATTATTTCGTTACTAACTTTTTCAAGACACGTATAAATCGCTGGTGCGATTTTACTATGCTCGTCAATCAAGAAAACAATCTTCCTCAGTACTGGCCCTTTCGCAAACTCGCTACGCTCAAACAGTGCTTCGGGCTGGCGTACTTCGTCGTTGTTTTCTAATTGACTGTGCAATGTCTTGAAAAAGTTATAACTCAATATTGTGATTTTTAAACGAAAAAACCCACCGAACGGAGTTTTCCAATTCGGGGGCTGGGATCCTGTAGAGTGACGCATTGTCAGTCTACAGGATCCCATGAGGTACTTATCGTGTCGCAGGCCATCGTCTGTCGAACTCAGCCAGCTTCATGCTGAAAATGGTCCCGCTCTCCCACACTCGGGCTCGGTTGGTTCTCGGGGACTTGTGTACTCCAGCACTACCCAGGGGTCCACCTTTCTTTGGACCTCCAGTACCCCGCCAGGCATGATGCTACACATGTCACCGAAACTGTAGTCGTGTCCCTTCGTGGGTACGCCCACGAGGTTTTCCACCTTGACCCACGTCCAGTCGTGGTTCGTGACGACCTCCGTCGGCTGGTCGTTGGCCTTGTATCGGCCAACACCTGCCGTTAGGAGAACTCCGAACAGAGCGCCGAGTGCGAAAAGGTTGAAGCCTCTAGCTTTCAAAACGGGCCTCCTTGAAAGGGTCCAGCCAATATGATCCTATTAAAGGACGGTTTTGTCAAATTATTTTAGTAGATTACTTTTTTCCTTTGTTATTGTTTTTTCTGTTATGAAAAAAATTTGATATACTAGAAGACGAAATGTATTTAAAAAGTATTGAACTAAACGGGTTTAAATCCTTTGCTAAAAAGAGCGAGCTTCAGTTCACGTCTAAAATTTCGGCTATTGTTGGGCCAAATGGTTCTGGTAAGTCAAATGTGGCTGAAGCCTTTAGTTTCGTTTTGGGTGAACAATCCATTAAGTCTCTTCGTGGAAAAAAGGGTGAAGATTTAATCTGGAATGGCTCAAATGATACACCGAGGGCAAACAGAGCTAGTGTAAAAATCATCTTTGATAATAGTAGTAAATTTCTCCCGATTGATTATGAAACAGTCACCATTGAACGAGTAGTTCATCGTGATTCGGTAAATGAGTACATAATAAATGGCTCACAGGTGCGCCTTCGTGATGTGGTGGAACTTTTGGCTTCTGCCCATATTGGCTCATCGGGGCATCATATTATTTCCCAAGGTGAAGCGGACAGAATTCTCAATGCAAATATAAAAGAAAGAAAATCAATGATAGAGGACGCCTTGGGTCTCAAGATGTATCAATATAAAAAACAAGAAAGTGAAAGAAAGTTGGAAAAGACAAGAGAAAACATTACTCAAACCCAATCACTTCGTCGAGAAATAATGCCACACATTCGCTTCCTGAAAAAACAAGTTGAAAAAGTTCAAAAATCAATTGAGCTTCGCGATGAATTACAAAAAGATGCTCTTGAATATTGCAGACGAGAAGAAGAATATATTAGTAGTCAAAAGTCAAAAGTCGAAAGTCAAAAGTTGCCATTGCTAGAAAAAGAAAAAGAGCTCAATACAGAACTAGAAGAGGCTAAACATATTTTAGATAGTAGTAAACATAAAGATGCCACATCGGAAGAACTTATTACACTGGAGAGAGAATTACAAAAAATTCGTGAAGAAAAAGATGGTTTGTTTCGTGAGGCCGGCAAACTTGATGGCGAGATTTCTTCACTTGTCAGGATGGTCAAAAAACAGGAGGAAATAGCACATTCCTTAGAGCACAAGACCGTAACTTTAGTTTCTGTGGAAACACTATCTTCTCAAATTGAAGAAAAAATAAAAGAGGCAAAAAGAGATGGCAGTTTGGAGAAGTTACTGACGGCACTGGACGAGGTTGGGGAATTGCTCTCGAGATTTGTGGACAAAAACAAGGAAAAGGTTGACAGCTCACTTCTTTCTGAGGCCACCAAAGATATTGAAAATCTTAAAAACTCAAAGAGGCAAATTGAAGAGTCTCTGGAAGAGATAAAGAATAAAGAAAATGGATTAACTAACCAATATACAGCCCTGCAAAATAAAATAGAGAAAGAAAAAGATTCAAATCGTGATGCTGAGAAAGCGGTTTTTCGAATTATGTCCGAATCGCAAGAAGTTCGCTCCAAACTACACAGTTTAAAAGCAGAGGAAGAGACACTTCGTCTGGTTCGTGAGGATTTCAAAAGAGAACTGACGGAACTTGGTATGATGCTTGGCACTCACGTCTTACAGTTTCAGTCTCTTTTATTTGATTTTGACGAACCAAGAAGTGCACAGGAAGAACGTCGTCGCAAAATAGAGAAAACAAAAATCCGTCTTGAGGACGCTGGAGGGACAGAAGGTACTGACGTTTTAAAGGAATATACGGAAGTGAGTGAAAGGGATGCCTTTTTGGAAAAAGAATTAACTGATTTGGAAAAATCAGCACAGTCTCTGACAGAACTAATTGCTGATTTAGATGTGCGACTTTCAACAGAGTTTAAAAATGGAGTTGATAAAATAAACATTCAGTTTAAAGAATATTTTGCTGTTATGTTTGGGGGGGGAGAAGCAAGGCTTTCCGTCGTGGCACCGCCGAAGCACAAAAAGAAAGAAGTAGATGATTTGCTTCTCGAGGAAGACCCAACTCTGGAGGATACAGTTCCAGAGGAAGTAGAGGAAGGAATAGATATAGAGGTGAATCTTCCAAAGAAAAAAATAAAAGGACTTATGATGCTCTCTGGTGGCGAAAGGGCCCTGACCTCCATCGCCTTACTTTTTGCTGTTTCTCAAGTTAATCCACCACCGTTTATTATTCTAGATGAAACAGACGCAGCGCTGGATGAAGCAAATTCAAAAAAATACGGAGATATGATAGAAAATCTTTCAAAATATTCTCAACTAATTTTAATTACCCACAACCGCGAAACAATGTCTCGCGCCGGAGTTCTATATGGTGTAACTATGGGTATGGGTGGCGGGTCTAAGCTTTTGTCTGTGGCTTTTGACCAAGCAGTGACAATAGCCAAATAAATATGTGGAATTTTACTAAAAAATTTACAGAGATAAATAAAAAAGATGTTACTTTGGCTGGAGGTAAGGGTGCCTCCCTTGGTGAAATGGCACAGGCGGGGATGCCGATACCTTCTGGATTTATTATCTTGTCCACAGCTTTTGACCAGTTTATAAAAGAGTCGGATTTGATTCAAGAAATTGATAGTGCTCTTTATGGGGTTGACCACAGAGAAATACACACAGTAGAAAATGTTTCAGAAAAAATACAAGGTCTAATTAAGAATGTAACAATACCAGAGAATATTGTAGATGAAATAAAAAAACAGTTTAAAGAATTAGATGCTAAATTTGTTGCCGTTCGCTCTTCTGCTACGGCCGAAGATGGAACAGAAAACGCTTGGGCGGGACAACTTGATTCATTTTTAAATACAAAAGAAGAAAATTTACTTGAAAATATTCAAAAATGTTGGGCCTCTCTCTTTACCCCGAGAGCTATATTTTACAGGTTTGAAAAGGGCTTGCACACAACTAAAATATCAGTAGCAGTTGTTGTTCAAAAAATGGTTGATTCCGAAATATCAGGCGTTGCCTTTTCTGTTCATCCTGTTACAGAAGACAAAAATCAAATAGTAATAGAAGCCGGGTTTGGCTTGGGCGAAGCAATTGTATCAGGACAGATTACCCCAAATTCTTATGTCGTTGAAAAAGAACCAAGAGAAATTATTGATACGAATATCTCCACTCAAACGAGGGGGCTTTATCGTGCAGAGACTGGTGGTAATGAATGGCTAGATATTTCAGAACCCAAAGCCTCATCTCAAGTTCTTACAGAAGCACAAATTCTTGAGTTGGCTGACTTAATAATAAAAATTGAGAATCACTACGATTTTCCTTGTGACATTGAGTGGGCACTTGAGGGTGGAAATTTTTATATTTTACAAAGCCGTCCAATCACAACCTTATTAAAAGAAAAACCAAATCAAAAGAGTCAAAATGGTTTTTGGAAAAAAACATTAACCACAATATTTGGACCAAGAAAAATAATTTTTGAAAAAATAACTCGTGACACAACGTACATAATGCAGGAAATGTGGCCTTATGGCTGTTCTGAAGCAGTTGAAAAAGAATATGGTTGGAAAAATCCATATACTCCAATCATTATTAACTATATGAGTCAAGGAAGTATTGAAGTTTGGGAAAATGTAAGGGCTACTAGGTGGTTATCAAGTACTATTTTAAAGAAAAACTCTGAAACTTCGGAATTTATGGATGAAGTTCTGAAAAAATACAAAGAAAAATTGTCAGCAATCCATAAATTGTGGGAAGAAAAGATGCTCTCTATTGAAAAGATAAAGAAATTGATTGAAATATCAAAAGAGACCATGGCTTATTATATTCCGTACTATTACTCTACTTTAGATGATAGGACACCAAAAAATGTGATGGATAAGGCTATTGAAATGCGAAACGAAGACGACTTCTTTGCAAAAAACGACATAGTTATTCGTAACAGTCTTATTAGTTTGTATCCAGAATTAAAAGGTTTAGAGACAACAATTTTCTTTGACGAGCTAGATTCAATTCCAGATATTGATATATTAAAAAAACGAAGGGAGCATTTTCTTGCGGTTCAAGGGGCAGAAAGATTAATGATAACCCTAGATGAATTTAATAAATTACATCCAAACTTTATTTTTAAAAAAGATGTTGTAAGTGGGGAGGGGTCTAATGAGATAAGAGGCGAAATCGCTCAAAAGGGGAGGGTGACTGGTAAAGTAAAAATCTTAAGACGAAGAGAACAGGTGGGGGAGGTGATGGAAGGAGATGTTATTGTTTCTCCTATGACCACAACTGACTTTTTACCTGCTGTATTAAAAGCTGGTGCAATTATAACTGATGAGGGAGGAATCACTTCTCATGCAGCTATTACTGCTAGGGAACTCAAAAAACCATGTATTATTGGAACAAGGATTGCAACTCAAATACTGAAAGATGGAGACATTGTAGAGGTTGATGCAAATAAAGGAGTAGTAAAGATACTTGAAAGATTATAATTTTTTAAAACGCGAAACCCCCTTGTTCACCGTCACGAAAACGATTCACTTGGGGGTTATCATTCCCACGATTTGATCGTGAGATGTGTACTGGGGTCGGCGAGATGCCGACAGCTTCTTTTCTTTGCGAACCAGAATTCAATAGAGTGAATCTGGTGTGCTTCTGGAATCAGGGGACCTGGGTTTTCCACACTTGCTGGAAAGTGTTTTGGGCGAAGATTGACCCACCACCTGAACTCTTTCCATTCGGAGTAGTAGACTGGTGGTTCCGTACCCTCTATCTTGGTAGTTACCCTCAGTCTGGTGTAGACTCTGATTTTGGCGCAGACCTCTCCAGGTGGATTGTCATCTCTCTCCACCACCCTAAGCAGTCCAGCTTCTGCGATGTCACCCGCGATCTTTACTGCAAGGGCGACTCCGCGGAGTTTTTTCTCTCGCTTCTTTTTCAATGGCATCACTTGAAGCCATTGCAACACTCTTGCTACCATGGCGTGACACCTCCTCTGGCATTATACAACATTATTAGGTTTTAGTCCAACAGTTTATAATCTAAGACCCTTTTTTCCATATCGGCTGACACAACCCGAAATCTCACAGAATCACCCAAAGTAAATTTTCGTCCAGTTTTTTCTCCTTTCAGGGTGTAATTTTTTTCATCAAGTGAGTAGTAGTCATCATCTAAATCACGAAGTTTTACCATACCCTCACACTTTGTTTCTTTTTCTTCTATGTAGATACCCCACTCCGTCACACCAGTTATTGTTCCATCATAATCCTGTCCGACATGTTCTGTCATGTATTCTACTTGTTTGTATTTTATACTTGCTCTTTCTGCATCAGAGGCTTTCTTTTCAAGCTCGCTGGATTCCAAACAGATTTGTTCAAATTTTTGATACTCGTTTTGTTCTATTTTTCCTCCCTTTAATTCTCTTTCAAGAAATCTATGAACAAGAAGGTCTGGATACCGGCGGATGGGTGAAGTGAAGTGTGTGTAATATGTGAAAGCCAGACCAAAGTGCCCGATATTTTTTGTGGAATAAACCGCTTTGGCCATACTACGGATAGTGGCTGTTTTTATCAGTTCCTCGTTTGGTGTACCCTCAACTTCCTCCAAAAGTTTATTTATATCTTTTGAAGTTACGTGTCCATCTTTATTTTTCAATTCAAAACCAAGGGCTTTTAAAAATATAGCCAAGTTTTGTATTCTTTCTGGGTCTGGGTTGGCGTGAATTCTGTAGACACTCTGGGCGCCTTTTTTACGGATGTCTTTATTTTGTGACATGAAAACAAATTTTGCTACCGCTCGATTGGCTAAAAGCATGAACTCTTCTACCAGTTTGTGTGTTTCTAGGCGACTTTTTTTATAAACACGAATCGGCTTACCGGCTTTGTCTAACTCAAATTTTACTTCTTCTGTTTCAAAGTTTATTGCTCCGCCATGATATTTTTTCTTCTCCAGTTTTTGAGCGATTTCTTTTAGTTTACGAAGCTCTTTTTGGTGGGACCCTTGCTTTTTCCCTGCCTGCCCTGCATGCGCAGGCATGGCAGGCAGGCCGTCTATAACATCCTGCGCTTCCTCATATGAAAATCTTTTGTCACTATGTATTACTGTGCGACCAAACCATTCCTTTTCTACATCACCATTGCTATTTAAGGTAAATACGGCAGAAAAAGTAAACTTGTCTTCATTTGGGTTCAGGGAACACAAGTCGTTAGAAAGAATTTCTGGGAGCATTGGAATTGTTCGGTCAACAAGGTAGACAGACAGTCCTCTTTTTTCTGATTCTTTATCAAGTTTTGTGTTTGGGGTTACAAAATACGAGACATCGGCAATATGAACACCAATTTCGTATTGATTATTTCCTAAATCCTGAAAGGAGATAGCATCGTCAAAGTCTTTGGCATCTGCCGGGTCTATGGTCATGGTTGTTATACTTCTCATGTCTTTTCTGTTTTTTGCCTCGGCTTCGAAATGGTTTTTATATTCATTTTTTATCTTTTCTGCCTCTCTCTGCACTTCCACAGGGAATTCAATTCTAAAACCTTTCTCCAGGACGATAGATTCCATTTCTGTGTTGTTTTCACCTTTCTTACCAATGACTTTTAAGAGGTTGCCCTGGAGATTTTTTGCTTCCCAATCAACGATTTTTACTAAAACCTTATCTCCGGCAGTGACTTTTGTTTCTTCTGGTAAAAATATGTCCACATACAATCTTTTATCGTCTGGAATAATAAAAATACTTCCATCATGTTTATCTACAACTCCGACAAATTCTGTTTTTATCCTTTGAATTATTTTGTTGACCTTGCCCTGCTCTCTTCCTTTTATCCTTTTTCCAGTCAGGGAAATCTCTACTGTATCTCCATGGAAGGCCCTATTAACGTATTGTGGCTGGATTTCTATGCTGTCCTTATCAATTATGTCAAAAAAACCAACACCTTTTGTGTTGATGCTTATGGGTCCCACTAAAACCTTCTTTTTTAAATCTATCTTCACGCCAGCATTATAGCATATTTACTCAATTAACAAAAAATGATATATTCTTGTTAGATTTGTAACCCGACAACCCAATCCATTTTCCCACGAAGGAGGTGAAAAAATGGGAAAACAAAACAAGGTTCAAGTGGAACAAGAACTTGTCGACTGCGCTGAAGCCCTTAGAAAGCTTCACCCGGAAGATCCTCTTGAGTGGATGTACCAACTCATCACGGAAGGGAAAGCTTACCTTGAGTGGGTAAAAGCCCACGACCCCTGCAATGTAAGCTGGATTTATGCTCTCTCCCAGAGGATTAAAAGAGCCGAGTTTTTCTCCCTTGAGAAAGAAATGGCTCTCAATAAAGTAAAGGCGGGTGGTCAAAAGGAGTAGGGGGCGCTTCATGACAACCAGTTTGATGTCGGGAAAAGGTGTTCGTGCTGTCCGATCGTTGGATACAAGTCGCGAGCACCTTTTCGTTTTTTGGTTAAAATTGACCGTTTTGATTTATTCTGTTAGTATATCAGAACCTAATTCAGAAAATAATGATTAGTATAAACAGCAGAATTTTGAGAAAAAAATAGAAGATGAGGAGGGAGGCGTACAACTGTACGAGCGACTGACGAAACTCTATTTTTTGCCAAAATTATGGTGTTTAGACAATCAAGTATTTATTATTTTATTAACAATTATTTTTGAATTAGGTTCTATAATGCTAAAAATTAGATTACAAAGAGTGGGAAGAAAACACGAACCGACATTTCGGTTGGTTTTGACTGACTCAAAGAACTCAACAAAGAGTGGTAAATATTTAGAAAATCTAGGCAATTTTGATTCTAGACACGGAGAGGACTCGACTTTTAAAGCGGACAGAGTTACCTATTGGATGTCAAAAGGAGCTCAAACCTCTCACACCGTTCATAATATGCTTGTGACGAAAAAAATCATTGATGGTAAGAAAATCAATGTGTTACCTTTGAAAAAACCAATCGTTAAGGAAGCAAAAGAAGAGGCGGCAGTAAAGACAGAGTCAGTAGAAGAGACCAAAGAAGAAGTTGTTGAAACTCCAGCCGAGGCAGAGGTTGTTGTAGAGGCTCCAGTAGAAACAGTCACTCCGACTGAAGAGAAAGCAACAGAATAAGCATCTAAAATAGATAGTTTGACCTGGTAGTAGATTTTGGCATTGCTCTTTCAGAGCATGGCTGCGCCTATGCCAAAATTCACTACCGGGTTTGACGAAAGTCAATTTTTGTTGATATAATATTTCTGTATTCTTTTACAATTAATCGATAGAATTCATTATGGAAAACGACGTAAAATTTTTAGATTTCGTGGTTAAGGCATTAGTTGAACACCCAGAAGATGTAAAAATCGTGAGGACAGTAGATGAAATGGGAGTGCTTATGAACCTAGACGTTCACAAGGACGATATGGGTAAAATAATTGGTCGTGAGGGAAATACAGCAAAGGCTATCAGAACACTACTTCGTGTAGTTGGAATGAAAAACAACTCAAGAGTAAATTTAAAAATCAATGAGCCGGCAGGAAGCATGCCAGAGGTAAAGGCTGGAGCGACGAAATCCCTTGACGACGCAATGGCCGACCTAAAGATCTAATTTTGGCGAATTTCTGCGTTGCTTGTTTTGTTTGTTCCACGCGCAGTATTTCTATACAGCTTGGTCACAAACAAAACTTCGCGCCTTGAACTTCACTCAAAATTATCCTTTAGGACCTTAAAGATATAAATTTAAATTAAATTTTAAACAAAAAACACCTGCCGGGTGTTTTTTGTTTATATTGACTAATTTGTTAATTTGGCACATTCTACTATCAGATTGGAACATCAATGACAACCAGTTTTTTGGGGGTATTATGAGTAACAGATCTGTCGAGCCAGAAGCGTACGAGACCATTCCTGTGCGGGTGAAAGTACAGACTTTCGCTCCGTCAGGCCCGAACAGCAACATCTTCGTGGTCAAACTCGTTCGGTGCTCCTGTGACGCCACGGATTCATACACCTGCAACCAACACAAGAATTTTCCACGGTACGATTTCGTGGTTGACGGCACCAGAAACTTTGTTAATTCCGGGGATAAGGTCGTGATATTCCCTGGTCACAAGGTGGATGTGTACGGACCAGCCGAATTTGCGAGGCTATTTCGTAAGGTCGTCGGCTAGACATCTGGGTCTGGTGTCGTGTGGCTAGAGGAGGGGGATGCCACCCCTCCTTTTTCGTGTCTGTTCAAAACATAGAATTTGTGTTATAAATATTAAATGCGATTTCACATTATTACACTATTTCCTAACAGTTTCAGCTCGTATCTAAACGAGTCTATTATTGCGCGGGCCATAAAAGATAAAAAAATAAAAGTTAGTTTCTATAATCCTCGGGATTTTTCTGATAATAAATGGAGACATATAGACCAGAAACCATATAGTGGTGGCCCGGGGATGGTACTGCAAGCGCTTCCAGTAATAAAAGCCATTCAAAAAGCACTTGGACATCGGATGTCCAAGTTGAGTACAAAATCAAAAATAAAGATTGTATTTTTCTCACCTGGTGGAAAACAATTTACAACTGACTATGCAAAAAAAACAGCAAAAAAATACACAGATATCATTTTTGTTTGTGGTAGATATGAGGGCATAGATGCACGGGTAAAAAAAATATTTAAAATGGAAGAAGTCTCTGTCGGACCTTTCGTATTAACTGGTGGGGAACTACCAGCTATGGTTGTTCTAGATTGTGTAGCAAGGCAGGTGAAGGGTGTACTCGGCAATTTTGATTCTCTAGAAGAATCTCGTATTTCAAGTCATGATGTTTATACTCGCCCCGAAATTTTTGAATATAAAGGAAAAAAATATAAAGTGCCAAAAGTTCTACTTTCAGGAAATCATACGGAAATTGAAAAATGGAAAAAAGAGAGCAAATAATTTTTCACTATAAATACTTTCAAAATCTCTTTCTCGTCATATCTCTCGAAAGGCAATCTATCTAGCTCTGGTGAGCTAGCGAACTTCTCGTCGTTCAAGAAAATAATAGTCAGAATACTTCCTTTATTTTCTAAACTCCTGCGAAAGGCCTTTCTCAAGACATGACTCAACGAGATTTTTAATTGAGAAAACCGCCGGAGACCGTTTGGCGGTTTCTCGGCGGTGTTATTCCTCCTCCACCTTTCTCTCCATAATGAATGCGATTGCGGTGCAGTCGGGGTTGATGGAGTGATGGGTGATGACGGCGTGAATCTCCCACCCTTCTTTGACCATTTTGTTGAGACACGGATTCTCCATGTCTGTCACTGTCGCGTTGCTGACCCCCCCTATCTGTATTGTTGAAATAGTCGGGCCAGCTACTGTCCTGTACTCAGTCATATTGGGCTCCTTCCAAAAGAGATATTAAACCATTATTAGTATTTGTCAAGTGTTATAAAGAACTTTCAAACTGATACAATAACACAGTGACTCAACAAGAAGCTCTGGATATATTAAAAATGGGTAAAAATGTCTTTCTGACCGGTCCTGCGGGGAGCGGTAAAACTCACGTGCTTAATTCTTACATTCAATATTTAAAATCACATGCTGTGGATGTTGCGGTAACCGCCTCTACTGGTATCGCCGCTACCCATCTTGGTGGTATGACTATACATTCTTGGTCGGGAATTGGTGTGCGAGATGTTTTAACTGACAGAGATATAGATGAAATGATGCAGAGAGCCTATCTCTATAAAAGATTTGAGAGAACAAGGGTTTTGATAATAGATGAAGTTTCCATGCTTCATCATTTTAGACTAGACCTCATTGAGTGGATTTGCAGGCAAATGAAACATAACGAAAGGCCGTTTGGCGGAATGCAAGTTATTTTGTCTGGAGATTTTTTTCAACTCCCTCCTGTTACTCGTGGAAATGTTGTGGAGTCCGAGTTTGCTTACAAAGCTGATTGTTGGAAAGATGCGAAACTAACAGTTTGTTACATATCCGAGCAACATCGCCAAAAAGACAATGTCTATCTTTCTATATTAAACAAAATTAGAAAAAATAAAGTTGATGTTGAGACACTTGAACTTCTAAAATCTCGTCTAGATAAGGACCCGCAGTCAGGCAAGGAATCTACTAGACTATACACTCACAATATAGATGTGGATGTGGTTAACAAAAAATACCTTGACCTTTTGAGTACTCCAAAAAAAGATTATCACATGACATCAAAAGGCGCACGGAATCTAGCAGAGACCCTGAAGAAAAACTGTCTTTCACCAGAAGTGCTTGAATTAAAAAAGGGAGCAAGAGTTATGTTTACTAAAAACCACGCTGAAGGTGGGTATGTAAATGGTACATTGGGAGTAGTGGTAGATTTTAATTCTTTTGGCGACCCAATTGTGGAAACAAATAATGGTATGAAGTTTTCTGTTACGCCTCAATCGTGGAAAATTGAGGAAGAAGGAAAAGTCAAGGCCGAAATTTCACAGCGTCCTCTTCGTCTCGCTTGGGCCATAACGGTACACAAAAGTCAAGGAATGTCTCTGGATGCTATGGAAGTGGATTTGTCCAAGTCGTTTGTAAGAGGAATGGGTTATGTGGCTCTCTCAAGAGTTAGATCTTTAGATGGGATGAAACTCTTGGGTTTTAACGACATGTCTTTGGAGGTGGATTTAGAAGTATTAGAGATGGACCAAAAATTTCAGAAGGATTCTGAGGTGTCAAGAACGCGACTTGACAGTATGTCGCGAGAAGAAATTTTGGAGAAACAAAAAGAATGGATGAAAAAGATTGAGCCGGAAGAAAAAGTAAAAATTCGACGAAAAGAAAAAGAGCAGAATAAGGAGGTCAAGAAATCTTCACAGGAAATAACAGCTGGATTTTTAGAACAAGAAGTTCCATTAAAAGATATTGCCGAGGCCAGGGGAGTAAAACAAGAAACCATTGTCTCCCATATTGAAGACTTGATAATAGCGAAAAAATGTCCAGATGTGACATATTTAAAAAGGGAACTGAAGCGGAGTGAGTTGGATGATATTTTGTTGGCTTTCAAAAAGACCAAAACCACAACCCTTTCTCCGGTGTATAATTTAATGGCAAAACAAAAAAAGAAGACAAGTTATCTTAAATTGCGTCTGGCTAGGCTGTTTTTATAAAATTTCAATTTACTACGATATATCGTAGTAAATTGGATTTCTGATTTTGTGTTAAAATGCAAAACATGAATAGTTTGCAATGTTTATTATTAGGTATACTACTCACCCTCTTTTTTGGCACAAACTATTATATTTATAATTACTCTTTTGATATGTCGAAGGATAAGATGAAGGCTAGTATCGTTGATATGACAAAACAAGATGTTGTCCAAAAGAACTATCCGTCCGTTTTAAATTTTGGTGATGTCATGTTTGACAGAGGGGTGAGAAATATAATAGAAAACCGAGGGCGTGACCCATTTGAATACATCAAGAGAGATTTTGATTTTATAGATAAATTTGACATTATTATTGCAAACCTAGAAGGTCCTATTGTGGAAATGGATAGAAACGAGTGTCAGCAAAAGGCTTATAACTTTCAATTTGCTTCTACTACTCCCGAATTATTAAAAACCATTGGTATAAATATGGTCAATATTGCCAACAACCATAGCCGTGACTGTTTTTCTGTCGGGTATGAAAGCACCAAACAGTATCTAAAGCAATTTGGGATCAGTTATATTGGAGATCAAGAACTAGAAGAAAGTTATAGGTTGGTTATGGTTAATGATAAAAGGATGGCTTTTGTAGGAATAGACCAGACGATTTCGCCAGCTCTTACCGACAAGGCTTATGCTTTAATAAAGAAACTAGATTCAGAAAATGATTATATCGTAGTTAATATTCATTGGGGAGAAGAATACAAACTAGAAGCCAATAGTACACAAATTGATATAGCTCATAAGCTTATAGACAACGGGGCTGACGTTATATTTGGTCACCATCCACATGTGGTAGAGCCGATGGAAATATATAAAGGTAAAATGGTTTTCTATTCTCTTGGTAATTTTGTTTTCGACCAAAATTTTGGAGATACAACTGTGGGGCTTGGGGTGGGAGTTGAATTTCAGGACTCAAAAAGTGTTTATACTTTGTTTCCATTTAATATAAAAGTATTTGCTCCAGAATTTATGGTGGGTGATGAAAGAACTGTTTTTTGTGAGAAGTATTTAAAAAGTCTAAATCCGGCTGGATGTAGTTTTGAAATTACCCCGATATCTTGACGTGGTTACCTAAAAGGTGTCTAATGTAGTAGATCAAGTTCTTTAACACACTAACTTGCGAGTAGTCATAGCCAAAAGGTCTTATAGATATGAGATTTTTTGGCTATGACTACCACATCGGGAGTCCTCTAGCAAGAAAGGGAGAGATGTCATGAGTCAAGCCGTATCACGCGGTCAAGCTCTGCAAATCTCTGCTCGGGTTGGAACCCAGGTCAACTGGGATGAACTCGACGGAGGGTCACTTCAGAATGAAGTGATCGAACTCACACCCGAGGAATTCGGTAAGAGATTCACCGCCTTCCTCAAGAACGGTGCTCGCCTTATCGTCAGTGCGTTCAGGGTCATTATCGACCGACCCAAATCGTTCGACTCCGCCTTCATCGGCACGGGCTAGACGATCTGGAAAGGTCCAGCCAATGGCAACGGTCTCACGGGCAGTGAGGAACAGGACGTTCGCTCACTCGGGCTGACCGAGATCAATATGGACCAAGTTCGCCTGGTGTCGACGCTCAAGACTGGCGAGTTGTCGGTTAAAGGCGAAAAGAGGCTGAAACGACTGGTGGCCTTGAGGCACATCCGCCTCGACGCGGTCGTGTTTCTGTTCTTCTGGTGCAATCAGCACCTCATTCCCGAGACATGGAAGGAACGGGTGAACGGGAACATCCAGTTCATCACCTTTGATGGCACGGTTCTTCGGAACCCAGGTGGTCTTCGTTGCGTCCTGTACCTCTACTGGGGCAACCTCGACGGCAAATGGCGTTGGGACGTGCGCTGGCTGGGTGGCGACTTCAACGTCATCAACATGTCTGCCGTTCTCGCCCCAGTAGTACAGCAAAGCTGACTACGGGGCAGGCAAGTTAGCACTTAGGGCTAAGGTCACTGTGTCCTTCTTGGACCCTTTGACCTTAGCCCTCCCGTGTTTCTGGACCCCGCGTAGATTTTCTACGGCGGGGTTTTATTGTAAAATTTTGCTGTCTACTAGAACGATGACCATTCCCCAAGGAGACTCCTTAGGGATTTGGGCCTTGTAATCTTTTTTAGGGGGAGTAGAATAATGTTATTAGAATTAGCTTATAAAAACATGAGCGAAGAAGGATCTAAAACAGAAGAAGTGGAAAAAAATGAAGATGCTGATTTGACTGAAGATGGAATTGTGGAGCAAACAAGACTATTAAGAGAAACAATAGTCAGATTAAAAAAAAGACAACAATCTTATCTAGAGGAAAAAGTTAAGTTACATAGGGAATTGGCCAGTAACCTTCCAGGGTTATTTGAGTTATTACAGGAAGCCGAGACATTACGAACTATGTTTGTTAGTATGAGAGAAACTGGCGAATTTACCAGATCTGATGAGGCCGAATTAAAAAAAGTTGAAGGATTGATAAGGATACGCAAGAATCAATTTGACGCCGAAAAAGAGAGACTTGCTTTATTAGCTTCCCAGCCTGCTGTTTTTGAAGAAATTCAAGGGGAAGCTGTAATAGATCGTGGAATAGAAATAAGAGATGAGGGAATAAAAGCAGAAATTAAAGTATTAGAAAAAGAAGTTGATAAAATAATTTCAAAAATTGATGAATCATTTAATGATAGTGGAAATCCAGTAAATTCTGGGGTCCGAGATATGGTGTATGATATGGTAGCAGAAGTAAGAACTAAAGCCTACGAACTTCTTAAAAAAAATGGTATTACATCAACATCTTCTCTAGAGGGTAGTGATATAAACGCTCCAAAAAGACTCTTTTTATATTTTGAAGAACAATTGAGGCCTTTGTGTGGAATTGAAGAAGTAAGAACAGAAGGAAAACTTGGTGAACATTATTTAAAAAATGAAATCATAAATGATAACCCGAAAAAGAAGGCGATAAGAAGTATTTATTTCAGTAATGGTTTATCTACTATGTACGGGGCTTTTATTAATGATTAAAGAGGATTTTCTCATTAATTCTTCAAGAAGTCTCCTTGTGAAAGGAATCGCTTTCAATTTTATAAATCTTATAGTTTATTACTCGTGATTTACCACCAGCTAACGGAGATAATAAAGAGAATTTTAACAAACAGTGGTTATTGGTTTGAGACCTTTGAACACGAGCCGGTGAGGACAAGTGAGGAAGCCTCAAGGGTTCGTACTGGCTACACAATAGACCAGGGAGCAAAAGCTCTTATTACTCGGGTAAAAAAGCCTGGCGTTGGCAAACTTTTTGTAATGTTTGTTGTACAAGGCAGTAAAAAATTTGATACAGCAAAAATAAAAGAACAGTTTGGTCTGTCTGATATCAGATTTGCCACAGAAGAAGAGGTTTTGAAAATCACAAATGGGGTACTGCTTGGGGGAGTTCCGCCCTTTGGGAACTTGTTTAACCTATCTATTTATGTTGATAGGGGATTGTTACAGCAAGAAAAAATTATTTTTAATGCAGGAGACAAAAGTTTTTCTATCGGAATGAAATCAACTGACTATGCTGACTTGGTTAATCCAATAATAGGTGACATTGTGTAAACACAAACCCGCCTCACACAACGGGTTGTGTAGGCGGGGGGTTATCGGGCGACGAACTAGAGCCCGTTCTTGAGAGTAGCGACACACTCTCCAGAAATAGTTGTCGCCGAGACCACGATGGCGGTTCCGTTGAACATCTTGAACTTCCACGGAATGATATCGCCTTCTCGCAGTCGCCATCTCTTCGGAACAGTCTCTGGGATAGTTCTCCCAGAAGAAAAATCGTCGAAGTTCGGGGGTTGGATCTCAAGAGCTGGTAGTTGTACTCGCAGTCGCATTGTCTAGCTCCTTGTTTGGGCCTCTTGGCCCGTGTCTACCGTAAATCTATCACAATCTTGAAATAAATTAAACAGTCAGTTTTTCTTTTGAGTTATCCATGCATATCCCATAGCGACATAACTCATGTTTTCAAATATAAATAAACTAGTCTATAATGATGTTATGAATAAAATTGTAAGGATGGTGGGATTTCTTATAGGTACATTTTTTATTACTAACATTTTGGATTTATTTATCAGGGGTTTACAATTTGAACCTTTTTCCTCAAAATGGTGGGCATTGTTTGTTTTTTCGGCTGTTATGCTTAGTATCTTTATAGGGTGGTGGAAACACGTTGAAATAAAGGAATAAAAGTCATATACCCGCACTCCTCCCCATTAGGAGTAATGTGTCTCGTTATTCCTTTATTGTTAAAAATGATATAATTAAATCAAATGGAAAATCTTGTTATACAAATTGGATGGCCTCAATTTATTGGAGTAATCGTAACTATCTCAGGTTCTCTTATTATTATTGCATGGAAATCTGGAGGACGTTTTACAGGTATTGAAACCTCAATAACGTGGATTAAAGAAAGTATCACTAAACTTGAGGGTAGGATGGATAACGCTTTTGGTTCAGCTTCACCAATAAAACTACTTCCTAGGGGAGTTGAGATATTAGAAAATAGTGGACTAAAAGAATATATTAATAAAAACAAAAACATGCTTATTTCTAGGTGTGGATTTAAAAAAGATTTAACAAATCAATATGATATTCAAGAGAATGCCTTTGATTGTTTTGATAAACTAGATTTTGGAGATTTTGAATCTAAACTAAAAGAGACTTCCTATAAATATGGGATGAGCCTTGAAACTGTAAGAAGGATTGGGGGTATTTATTTTAGAGATATACTACTATCTGAAAATGGCTTTACTCCTGAAGATTTAGACAAACCAAAAAATAAATAAAATATATGAAAAATCTATCTGACTGGATATTTGTTTTAGTTATAGTGCTCGTATTGTGGTTCATAGTACAAGCTGTAATTTCTCCTTCAGAACCTTCTCAGGGGAGTCCTTCAGATGGATGTGTTCCCGATGAGATTTATGCTCCTTAACTAAACTTTTACATTGGCAAAGAGACACCGAAAAAATAAATTAAATAGTTCAAACACCTCTATATAATATAAAAATATGGGTTCAGTATCTAGATTAGTAATAGATTTAATAAAAGTCTTCTGGGAAATCACTTTAGAAACTAAAGGGGTATTTCTTCTAGTTATTATTGGTGTAGTATGGTTTATACTTTGGAGAGAGAAGAGAAAGTCTATTAAGAAAGAAAAACTTTCAAATACAGAAAATAGTTGATGTCAATAGTAAAATTGACCAAAATCCCTTGTGCGTGTCTAGTAAAACTGATATAATTAGGGGTAACTTCAAGTTTTCTGTTCGGAAGTTCAACAGCTTAGTTACATTATCAGTTAAAAGTGTGGTTTTTATTAAAGACTCCAGTCATTAGCTAATAATCTAACCATTATTGGCTGTTGACGGGAGTGTTTTTTATACAAAACAAAAACCGCCTAAGCGGTAATTGTTAAAACTAATGTTCTTTATCAAGACAAGATAAAAGGAGGATTGGCAGAGTGGTAATGCATCGGTCTACGACACCGACAACACGCTTAATACCGTTACACAGGTTCAATCCCTGTATCCTCCGCAAATATTCCCCTCATCTCATCTTGCCTTGACAAAAAGCATTAATTTGCGAACTTTTGTAATTATATCACTATTACCTACGGATGCAAAATACCTGTGTATAAGTTATAATGTTTATACTATTTATATGAAAAAGTCAAGTTTCCTATTTACCCTTAAGACTGTAATACAGCACCGAGCAAAGAAGAAAACCTCTCTCTGTCGTTGTGCCGATTGTTATAATGAAAGACAAAAGCGTCTAGGTAAGACTGCAGGTGTTTCTTTGAAACGCTCTTAAATGTCCCCCCGATACTTCGTTTTAGGTGAGAAATGAATGTCTCTACTGTGTTTACATGAGTTTTGTATCTCACATATTCGCCTTTACTGTGATTGACTGAGAAATGCCTATAGTTTTTGTTTAATCTGTTAAAACCCCTTGCGTTATCAGATAGTAATATTGCCTTTTCTTCTACACTATCTCTCACAAACTTTTCAAGGCTGTCTGCTGTGGCGTTTTCGCTTATTTTAGCTTTAATGTTTCCATTTCTTTCTACTGCTATTAAAACAACAGCTTTAGCTCTCATAGATTCACTTAAGTTCTCATTGTTTCTACCTGCGTTTTTTACACCACCAAAATATCCAGCGTCAGTTTCTACAACACCTTTTAATTTATCGCCACTTTGTTTTAGTGCCTTCTTAATCTGGTTTAACATCCTCCAAGCACATTTATAGGTTACACCAATTTGGCTTTCTAGGTTCTTTGCAGAAAGACCAGACTTTGAAGTAGAGAAAACAAACAAAGCATGAAACCAGAGAGTTAGTGGGGTGGGTGATTTGTGAAATATGGTGTTAACAGTCGGGGCTACCTGATACCTACATTTAGAGCATTGAAACTGTCTACGACCCTTTAATTGCTTGTATTCGCCACCACATGAGCATTTACGGCTATGTAGGGAGTCAAAGATGTATTCCGCACAAACCTCGTCTGTGGGGAACTGGTTTTTTAAGTCTTGTATTGTGTATTTGTTTGTTTTCATACCCTAAGTATATACCCTGTAATTATGTTGTCAAGGGATATGCGTGGAGTTATCCACATCTACCTACTTGACGGGTGAACCGTAGTTCACTATACTATCTATATATAAATTTTAATAACAAACATCATGAGTAAACAAAATTTAGAAAAAATATTGAGAAGTGAATTGGAAGTTTTAAATGATGTTATTGACCACAAAATCATAAAAGGTTTATCGTATGCAAGGGAAGCAAAAAGGCATAGATTTATTTTATCCAGATTGGCAGAAGTTAAGAAAGAAAATAGGTCTGCTAATAATTGGTTTGGGAGAGCATTTAGTACAGTTTAATTAATCCGAACACTAACTCTGGTATTGTCTCCAGTGTTGCCATAATTAATATTAAATTTATTACTTTTATAAACGCAAATAAAAATAACCACAACTAAATCTGGAGACGAGGCAACGATACCAGAGTTAGTGTGCGGATAAACTAGTATGTCTGAAGAAAAATACATCTCACAAAAAAATAAAATTATCTCTTTCTATCAAAAAAATCGGAGAATGCCTGGGTACAAGGAAATAATGTCTCTTGTTGGATTCAGGTCAAAAAATGCTGTTTACAAATTAATCAATAAGTTGGTTGAGGATGAGGTGGTTGATAAGGACTCAAGCGGGAGACTGACCCCCATGAAAATTTTTGGAGAGATTCCACTTCTTGGTTTGGTTGAGGCGGGTATTCCAACCTCTGTTGATGCCAACATATTTGATTCTTTGAGCTTAGATGAATATCTTGTGGGTAATAAAGAGGGAACTTATTTATTAGAAGTAAAAGGTGACTCAATGATAGATGAGGGTATAAAAGAGGGTGACTTGGTTCTGGTGGAAAGAAAGGGAGACCCAAAGGATGGAGATATTGTTATTGCAGAAGTTGACGGGGGTTGGACTATGAAGTATTTTAAAAAGAAGGGGGGATTAGTTTATCTAAAACCGGCCAATAAAAACTATTCACCAATTTATCCACAGTATGACCTGAAGGTAGCAGCGATAGTACGCGGAGTAATCCGAAAATATTAAAATGAGGATTGTAGTTATAGCTAAACCAAAAGCAAAGATTGAAGTGGTGGAACGTGTCGGACAGCCAACACTTGATTTTGATAAAGGTGGACAGGGGATGGTAGAATACAAAGTTTCAGTAAAAGAGGTGCCTGTAGGAGGAAAAGCCAACGAAGCCATTATTAAAGTATTGGCAAAATATTTTGATATTGCTCCATCTCTTGTAAGGTTGGTTTCTGGGGCAACGTCCAAGAGGAAGATTTTTGAAATTCCAGACTAATTTATCCAGGCACTAATTGAATGAGAAGAAAATATCTCTACTAGCCACTTCTGTACATCGATGAACATAAATAGATTAATATCAAGGAATTACACTCATTCAATTAGTGCCTGGATGTAGGTGTCAAACCCACTGTGAATTCATCCAGGCACCAAGTAGACAAGTATAACTCATTAGTATTAATTAATCTGTGTTCATCGATGTACAGAAGTGGCTAGTAAGGGTGTGTTTTTCTTGTCTACTTGGTGCCTGGATAAACTGTGGATAACTCTGTTGACTTTACTTGACAGATAATATGCTCTTGACGTATACTCAGTTTTAACTTCATACGATTGAGTCTTGGTGGAAAGTGAAGGGATTACAAGGTTAATTGGTCCGCTTACACTATTTTGCGACAAAATCGCTAAAAAATTAATAACAGAAACAGAGCCCTTTGGGGAAAGGGTCTCTTTGTGTTTGTGTTCGTTTTTATCCGCACACCAACTTTGACATTGTCCCATTGTTACTTTAATGATATGACCCATTAAGTATTGATGGACACATAGATAAGTCTGGTTAGCAAAACTTGGGACAGAAGTAACGATGTCAAAGTTGGTGTTCGGATTTATTAATAAGGCAAGATTTTTACAAACATATTTTATATGAATACAACAACTGCTCGTCCACAGAAGTTTTTCAGTCGCTTTAAAAAGCCACTTGTTTCGACGCCGAACTTTGTTGAACCACAACTGGACTCTTTTAAATGGCTTGTAGAAAAGGGACTAAAAGAAGTCTTTGAAGAATTTTCTTCTATAAAAGATTTTTCGGAAAAGAAGTTTACTCTAGATTTTACTGGTTTTGAATTGGCCCAGGCTAAACATGATGAGTATTTTGCAAAAGATAACAAACTTTCCTACGAAGCACCCCTCAAGGTTAAGGTAAAATTAAAGAATCATGTTCTTGGCACAGAAAAGGAGCAGGAGATTTTTATGGCTGATTTTCCTTTGATGACTTCCCACGGTACCTTTATTATTTCTGGAATTGAACGAGTTATTGTTCCTCAGTTAGCACGCTCATATGGAGTGTTTTTTACTGCTTCTGAAATAAAAGGGCGCAAACTTTTTGGGGCCAAGATTATACCTTCTCGTGGGGCTTGGGTAGAAATTGAATCTGACCTAGATGGGGTGGTTTATGTGCGTATTGACCGCAAAAGAAAATTTGTCTGTACAACCCTTCTTAGGGTTTTAGGGGCCAAAGATGATGCGGGGATTAAAAAGCTTTTTGCTGATGACAAGTTTGCAACTCAAACCATAGAAAAAACCTTACTGAAAGACAGAGACAAGAGTGTAGATGATGCTTTCATTGAAATACACAAAAGATTACGTGATGGTGATTTGGCCACAGCCGAAAATGCTCGTGAGTTTGTTAACTCAATTTTTGAAGAGGAAAGATACGACCTCTCTCCTGTCGGAAGATATCGATTTAATAAGCGATTCAATAAAAAAATGGACGACAAGGAACTCAAGAAAAAGACCATCTCCCTTGATGATCTAGTTACTATAATTTCTCATGTGGCTTTTCTAAACAACACTCCGGATGCTATGGAAGACGACATTGACCATCTTGGTAGTCGCAGAGTGAGATTTGTTGGGGAGCTTTTTCAACAGAAAATCCGTACAGGCATGGCTCAAATCAAAAGAAACATTCAAAACAGAATGTCTACTATTGATACCGACGTTACCTTACCTGTTCAATTTATATCTCCAAAGCCACTTCAGGCACGTATTAAAGAATTTTTCACCACGAACCAACTTTCTCACTTTATGGACCAGACAAATCCTCTTTCTGAAATAGAATATTTGCGAACGTTGTCTGCACTTGGTCCCGGAGGTCTTAATCGTACAAGAGCAGGATATGAGGTTCGTGACGTGCATCATTCTCACTATGGACGACTTTGTCCGATTAATACGCCAGAGGGTCCAAACATTGGTCTGGTTTTACGTTTGGCCATCTACGCCAGAATTAATAGTTTTGGAATGATAGAGACCCCATATGCAAAAGTTAAAAAGGGAGTAGTAACTGATGAAATTGTATTTCTAAATGCTTCTGAAGAGGAAAGCTATGCCATTGCTCATGCGGCGACCCCGGTAGATGAAAATGGAAAAATTTTAGTGGATGATGTTGAGATTCGTACAGAAGGGAACCCCGGTATTATTTCAAGAGATAAAGTCGATTTTATTGATGTTTCAACCAACCAAGCTTTCTCTATTTCTACATCAATGATTCCATTTCTAAACCATGATGAAGCAAACCGAGCCCTTATGGCTTCTAATATGCAGAGACAAGCTACACCTTGTGTTATTTCAGAGGTACCTCTTGTTGCTACAGGTATAGAAGCGGATGCCTTACGAGATACCGGCAGACTAGTTATAGCAACTGAAGATGGGGTTGTTACTCATTCTGACGGCATAAAAATCATTACGAAAAACAATCAGGACAAATATAAAGAGTACGAACTTATAAGATTTTCTCGAACAAATAACTTTACAGCTTTCCATCAGAGACCAAGGGTTAATGTTGGTGACAAGATAAAAAAAGGAGAAATAATTGCAGACACATCAGCAAGCAAGGATGGACAATCAGCAATCGGACAGAACATGTTAGTTGCCTTTATGTCTTGGAGTGGCTCAAACTATGAAGACGCTATTATTCTCTCTGAAAGGGTGGTAAAAGACAGTAAATTCACATCTATTCACATAGAAGAATTTGTGGTTAATGTTCGGGATACAAAATTGGGTCCAGAAGTTACTACTTGTGATATTCCTAATGTAGGTGAGGCAAAATTAAAAAACCTTGCAGAGGATGGTATTGTCCAAGTCGGAGCAGAAGTTAGACCGGGAGATATTCTCGTTGGTAAAATTACTCCAAAAGGAGAAACCCAACTTACTCCAGAAGAAAGATTGTTGCGCTCACTCTTTGGGGAGAAGGCTCATGATGTAAAAGATACATCAAAAAGAATGGAGGGTGGTAAAAAAGGGCGAATCATAAAGGTCCAAATTTTTTCAAGAGAAAATGGTGATAAATTAGATTCTGGTATTATAAAAAGAATTCATATTGAGGTGGCTCAACTTCGAAATGTCTCAGTAGGAGACAAACTTGCTGGACGACACGGAAACAAAGGTGTTATTTCAAGAATCCTTCCAGAGGAAGATATGCCATATATGGTGGATGGTACACCTATTGATGTTATTTTGACTCCGCTTGGTGTGCCGTCTCGTATGAACTTGGGACAAATCCTAGAGCTTCACTTAGGATTAGCAGCGCATACCTTGGGTTACCAAGCAATTGTTCCTCCGTTTGCTGGAGCAACTGGTGAGGAAATCAAGGACGAATTAAAAAAAGCAGGATTCAGTGAAACTGGAAAAATGAAACTTTTTGACGGCCGAACTGGTGAAGCTTTTGAGCAAGATGTTGCTGTTGGTTACATGTATATTCTTAAACTGCATCACATGGTGGAAGACAAGATTCACATGCGTTCTATTGGTCCATACTCTCTTATTACACAGCAACCTCTTGGTGGAAAAGCTCAGAATGGAGGACAGAGATTTGGAGAAATGGAAGTCTGGGCACTTTTGGGTCACGGGGCAGCACATACACTACAAGAAATTCTAACTATCAAATCAGATGACATTATTGGTAGGTCAGCGGCTTTTGATGCCATTGTTAAGGGTCTGCCGATTACTCAGCTCAACACGCCAGCATCTTTCAATGTTCTTCTAAATAATTTACGAGGGCTTGCTTTAGATGTTCAGATTAAAAAAGGGTCGAAAGATATAAATGGGGAAAGATTAGAAAGTTAAGATAAATAAATTTCTAATTTTTAATTTCTAATTTCTAAACAAAAAAGATGAAAACAAGAACAACAACAGACCCAAATAATTTTGAAACAATAGCTTTGAAAGTAGCTTCTCCTGAAAGAATAAAGGAATGGTCTTTTGGCGAAGTAACTAAACCGGAAACAATAAATTATAGGACACAGCGTAGTGAAAAAAATGGTCTTTTTGATGAGAAAATCTTTGGTCCAGATAAGGACTACGAATGTTATTGTGGAAAATATCGTGGTATTCGTTACAAGGGAATTGTTTGTGAAAAATGTGGGGTGGAAATAACCAGGTCTATTGTTCGTAGGGAGAGAATGGGACATATAGAGCTTGCGACAGTTGTCTCACACATCTGGTTTTTGAAATCAATGCCAAGTCGCATTAGTTTGGTTTTGGGTATTCCTACAGCAGATATAGAAAAAGTGATTTATTTTGCCGGATATATTATCACGAAAGTTTCAGAAGAAGACAGGACTCGGACATTAAAGGACCTTGATTCAGAATACAAAGCGAAAATCAAATCTCTCCAGGATGAAAAAACAAAAGAAGTAGTTAAAGAAATGCTTCTTAATGCAAAACGAGAAATAGAATCTATCCAAGAGGGTAGAGTGCTAGACGAGATAGAATATTATAATTTTGGGATGAAATACGGAACCCTTTTTGAGGCTGGTATAGGAGCTGAGGCAATTTATAATATCTTCAAAAAAATTGACCTACATAAACTCTTATCTCAACTTAAAAAAGAATTGGAAAAAGCCAATAGTTTGGATGTTGCAAAGATAAACAAAAGAATCAATGTCATTGGGGCAATGATTAACTCCAACATAAGACCTGAATGGATGTTCTTGATAAACATTCCTGTTATGCCACCTGCTCTTCGACCAATGGTTCCACTTGATGGTGGTAGATATGCTACGTCGGATGTTAATGACCTATATAGACGAGTTATAAATAGAAACAATCGATTAAAAAAGCTAAAGGAAATCCATGCTCCAGATGTTATCTTGCGAAACGAAAAAAGAATTCTTCAAGAAGCAGTTGATGCTCTTATAGATAACACCATAAGACATGGTTCGGCATCTGGTGCCATAAACCAGTCACAGAGACGACCATTAAAATCCATCGCCGACAATCTTAAGGGAAAAAGAGGTTTGTTTCGACAAAATCTTTTGGGTAAAAGAGTAGATTATTCTGGAAGGTCTGTGATTGTCGTTGGTCCAGATTTACACCTAAATCAATGTGGTCTACCAAAACACATGGCCTTAGAGCTTTTTAAACCTTTTATTATTTCACAAATTATACAAAAAGAACTTGCATACAATATAAGAGGAGCTAGTAAGCTTATAGAAGATGGTATTCCAGAAGTTTGGGCTATTCTTGAGGAAGTTATCTCTGGTAAATATGTTCTTCTAAACCGTGCGCCAACTTTACATCGTCTCGGTATTCAAGCCTTTAAACCAGTTCTGATAGAAGGAAATGCCATTCAACTTCATCCTTTGGTTTGTTCAGCATTTAATGCCGATTTCGACGGTGACCAAATGGCTGTTCATGTGCCGTTATCCGACGAAGCTCAATTAGAAGCTAGAGAAATAATGGCGTCAGATAAAAACATCTTAAAACCTGGTTCAGGAGACCCAACCGTGTCTGCTAAAATGCTTGATATCGTTTTGGGTTGTTATTGGATGACAAAAGAAATTGATGGTGAAAAGGGAGAAGGAAAATTTTTCTCATCTCCAAACACAGCTATTACCGCCTATGACCTTGAGGCTGTATCGTTTAGAGCAAAAATAAAAGTCTTGCCTTCTGAATCAGAGAGATACAGACAATTTAACGGGAAGTTATTTGAGACAACTGTGGGGCGTTTGCTGTTTAATTCGGTTCTTCCAAAGGATTATCCTTTCATAAATGGAGAAATAAATAAAAAGAAGACAACTTTTTTGGTTGACGACCTGATAGAAAAATATGGCATTGAAAATGTGGCGGTTATTATAGACAAAATTAAAAATTTCGGATTCAAATATGCTACCCATTCTGGTACAACTTGGGGAATAGATGATATTTTAATTCCGGAAGGCAAAAAGGATATTATTGATAAATCTAGAAAGAAAGCCGATGCCATAATGGAACACTTTAATACAGGACTTATTTCTAAAGAAGAACGCTTAAGACAAACTATAGAAATCTGGCATGCCGCAAAAGCTGAAGTAGAAAAGCTTATGCCCGCAACTCTTCCAAAAAACGGTTCGGTTATAGACATGGTGTCGTCGGGTGCTCGAGGTACGATGGGAAATATTACCCAAATGGCTGGTATGAAGGGACTTATTACAAACACAGCGGGGGAGACTATTGATTTCCCGATAATTTCTTGTTCAAAGGAGGGTCTTACTCCACTTGAATATTTTATTACCACCCACGGAGCTAGAAAAGGTCTAACCGATACTGCTCTTAACACGGCTAAATCTGGATATCTAACTAGGAAAATGTTCGTCGTAGCTCAAGATACAATTATCACAGAAGAGGATTGTGGAACAAAGGAGGGTGTGGTTATAGATAAATTTGCCATATCAGGAATAGAAATTCCTATTGCAAAACACATAAAAGGGAGATTTTTGGCTGCTGATGTTGTAGATAAGAATGGAAAAGTCATGTTTAAAAAAGACCAATTGATTAACAAAAAAGAAGCTCAGGAAATAGAGATGGTGGGTGTTACTTCTGTTAACGTAAGGTCTCCACTTTCATGTAAAACCCTAAATGGTATTTGTGTGAAATGTTATGGAGCTGATCTTGGTAAAAATAAGGTGGTTGAACTTGGTGAGGCTGTTGGTACAGTGGCTGGACAAGCGATTGGAGAGCCAGGAACACAGCTGACAATGAGAACTTTCCACGCAGGAGGTACAGCATCAGTTGCTGGAGATATCGTTTCTGGTCTTCCTAGAGTAGAGGAATTGTTTGAAAAAAGAAAACCAAAAAATCCAGCAGTTGTTTGTTCAGTGTCTGGTACAATTTCTGATATAAGGGTGACCGACAAAGAAAAGGTAATTGTTATTACCCCAATTTTAGAAGATAGAACAAAGAGTAAAGATAAGATTGAGTATTCAATTTCTCTTAGTCGAACAATTTTAGTCAAGATTGGTGATGAGGTAAAAAAAGGAGAGATGATTACAGATGGTTCGGCTGATATAGATGAGCTTTTCAGATATGCAGGTAAGGACAAGACGATTGATTATATTATTCACGAAATTAACAAACCTTATGAACTTCAGGGTGAAAATGTTTCCAGAAAACACATTGAAACCATCGTGCGACAAATGTTCTCGAGAAAGAGAGTAAAAAATCCTGGGGACAGTATCTTTTTGGAGGGGGATTTAGTTGAACTAGCTTTTCTTGCTGAAGAAAATGCAAGATTGAAAGAACTTGGATTAGAAGAAGCAAAAGCCGAGGGTGTGGTTATGGGTATCACAGATGTATCTTTGTCGCGAAAGAGTTTCTTGGCAGCAGCAGCCTTTCAGCATACAACACGAATGCTTATATCAAGTGCCATTAAAGGCACAGCCGATAAACTAGCCGGACTTATGGAGAATGTTATTCTTGGACGGCTTATTCCAGCTGGAACAGGGTTTAAGGGTAGTAAAAAGTACGACATGATTGCTGAAATGAGAGCCGCTAGACCAGAAATCATTGACGAACGAAACCGTTATCAATAACAGTCAAAAGTTCATAAAGTCTATAAAGTCCATAAAGCTAATCCAGGATGGGGGTATCTACTTTAAAGACTTTTGACTTTAAGGACTTTGTAGACTCATTTTAAATCCATGTCCTCTGTAGACCAAATCAAATCAAAAATAGATATTGTCTCACTTATCTCTAGTTATATGAAGTTAGAGAAAGCGGGAAGTAATTTTAAAGGTAAGTGTCCATTTCATAATGAAAAGACACCATCCTTTTTTGTTTCTCCAGATAGGGGAAGTTATTATTGTTTTGGATGTCAGGCCAAGGGGGATATATTTACCTTTGTTCAGGAGTTTGAAGGGCTGGATTTTATTGGTAGTTTGAAAGTTCTAGCTGAAAAAGCGGGAGTAGAATTGGAACAATATAATGCCGGGGAAAAAACAGAAAAACAAAAGCTACACTCAATTTTAGAACAAGCCGTTTTCTTTTATGAGAAAAGGTTATCAGAAGACAAACAAGCCCTGGATTATCTCTATAATAGGGGGATAACAGATAAAACAATAAAAGATTTTCGTCTGGGTTTAAGTTCTGTAGAGTGGCGAGATTTATACGAATATCTTTTAGATAGAGATGTAACTCCGAAAGACATGCTTTCTGTTGGTTTAATAAAAAGAAAAGAGGGTACAGAAGATTCCCACTACGACACTTTTCGTGGGAGAATTATGTTTCCAATTAATGACTCATCAGGAAGAGTGGTTGGTTTTTCGGGAAGGATTCTGATTTCTGATGACAAATCGCCAAAATATCTCAATAGTCCAGAAACGGCTCTATTTAATAAATCAGAAATTTTGTTCGGGTTGGATAAAGCCAAAAAAGACATCCGACTAAAAGATTATTCAATTTTGGTAGAAGGGCAAATGGACTTAATAATGCTCCATCAGGTTGGTATTACAAATACAGTTGCTTCGTCTGGTACAGCTCTGACCGAAAATCATCTCATTAAACTTCGTCGACTTTCAAACAGAATTATTATGTCATATGATGGCGACAGTGCTGGTTTCTCTGCTTCGGATAGAAGTAGTCGTTTAGCACTTTCTATGGGTATGGAATTAAAGTTGGCTACCATACCAGAAGGGTTTGACCCAGCTGATTTAGCTAAGGATGACCCAACAAAACTGAGAGAGTGTTTAAAAAATTCTAAACACATAATCGATTTTTACACAGATAATTTGCTTTCTCGTAATCTAGAACCCCGCAAACTTGGCCAAGAGATAAGAAAAAATGTCTTACCTTATATTGCTTTACTAACTAGTACCATAGAAAAAGCTCACTTTATAAAAAGCATTGCCCAAAAAACCTTTATAAAAGAGGAGGCTCTGTGGGATGATTTGAAATTGGTCGGAACGGATTCCGTAAATATTTTAAAAGATGAGGGGCAGGTTTCTATACCAAGAAAACGTATAGAAGCTATGGAAAGAAGAATCTTGGGTATTATTATATGGCAAAAAGGATTGAACCCTTTAACATATAAGGCGCAAGCTACGACAGAAAATAATATTGATATTGAAGAAATAGAAAAAAAAGCCAAAGAAATTTTTGGAGACAGAATGGAACAACTTGTAAGTCAACACGAGAAAGAAAGGGACCTACTTTTGTTTGAAATAGAAAGTTACTATGGTGGCAAAAATAATTTAAAAAAGGATATTGATTATTTGCTTTTAGGATTGGAGGAAGAATATTTGAAACAAGAGTTTGCTATAGCCATGATAAATCTTCAAAAAGCTGAACAATCAAAAAACGAAAAGGAAATATCAAAATATTTAGAAGAGTGTCAGGTTTTGTCACAACAAATCAATTTAATTAAAAGCAAAATAATATAAAATGAAAAAAAAGAAAAAAACAAAAAACAAGAAAGAGACTGGGCATAAACCACGACAGCATACTAAAAAATTGGTAAAAGCTAAGGTAAAGGCATCCAAAAAACACATAAAACGTAAGTTACAAAAATCTAAAAAATTTGTTGTACCAAAAATTCGCAAAAAGAAAAAGAGCAGAACTTCTTTAGCTATGAGAGCTTCAAAGACACTCCCCAAGAAAAAAGAGGTGGTGATGAAAAAAGCTGATAAACAAAGCGAGGGGTTAATTAGGCTTTTAGCCAAAGGTAAAGAAAGAGGTTATGTAACTTATGATGAGATTCTGAAAGAATTTCCAACAATTGAAGATGATATTATTTTTCTCGATGAACTCTATGAAAAATTATCAGTAAGTGGTATTGATATTTTGGAGGGGGGCGGACTATTGGAGTCGCCTTTAAGTGATGACCTCTTAAACAAAAAATATTCATATGGTCGTGGTGGGGAATCTTCCTACGATTCAATCCAGATGTATCTTAAAGAAATTGGCCAATATCAACTTATCTCCGGTGGTCAAGAAAAGGAACTGGCAAAACGTATAGAAAAAGGAGATATTGAGGCTATAAATCTTTTAGCACGTGCTAACTTACGCTTGGTGGTTTCCATTGCCAAGAAATATGCTAACCGAAGTCCTGACCTTACGCTTCTTGACCTCATACAAGAGGGAAACCTGGGCCTTTTTAAGGCCGTTAGTAAGTTTGATTGGACTAAGGGTTACAAGTTTTCTACCTATGCTACCTGGTGGATTCGTCAGGCCATCACTCGGGCTTTAGCGGACCAGTCACGAACCATTCGTGTTCCAGTGCACATGGTGGAAACCATTGCCAAGTATAAACAGGTAGTCAGGCGTCTTAGTCAGGACTTGGGGCGTGACCCACTACCAGAAGAGATTGCTATTGAAATGAATCTTCCTGTTGATAAAATTTATACTATTGAAAAAATTGACCAAAGCACTCTTTCGCTTGAAGCTCCGATAGGAGAAAATGAAGATGATAGTAAAAGCAAACTCGGTGACTTTTTGGCTGATGAAAAAATATTGTCTCCAGAGCAGGAGTCGGCTAGACGAATTATTTCTGACCAAGTCAAGGAAATTCTAAATGACTTACCAGAGAAAGAGAGAAAGATTTTAGAGCTTCGACACGGGTTAGTTGATGGTGTGACGCATACCCTAGAAGAAGTGGGGAAGGAGTTTGGGGTTACTCGTGAGCGTATCAGACAGATTGAAGCCAAGGCACATGAGAAGATAAGACAGCATGAGAAGATAAATCGACTGAGAAGTTATTATTAATTTTTAATCTCTTTTTCACCAAAACCTTTTTGAAAACACAAACCCAAGCCAGCGCTTGGGTTTGTTCATGTCCTCGGCTTCCATCTGTCAAGAAGGGATGCCTTGACAGAACTATGCTGGAAGCCTGCGGATGTTCCAAAAAGATTTTAGTTCAACGAGATTAAAGGTTTTATTGTGTGAAGGTGGGGGGAGGAGATATATTGACAAAATGGATGTTTGGTGCTATTGTTGTGAGCAGAGGGGCATGTCGCCTCCAAGATACCGAAAGGACCAACGTGAAGAGACAGACACTCGTCGCATCCATCCTGTTTGTCCTCTGTCTCACGCCGTTCGCGGCGCAGGCACAGACGGCGACTCCGCCTGCGGACCCCGGCGGCTACAAGCTGTCCGGTGCCACGGTGTCCGCCGGTGAGGATCCGATCAGCTCTGGCATAACCGGGATCGTCGACTTCAAGAACGGCCGGGGCCATCTTCTCGAGGTGGCATTTCAGCAGGAGCAGGCGTGGGTTGTCTGGGGGCCCGAGTTCAAGCTCGGAAAGCTCACAGGAACCGTCGCCGGTTCGGCTGGGCACTTCCAGGGCTCTCCGTGGGTCGGTCCCTACCTGAATATGAGTCTGCCGGTCGGCAAGATTGCCGGGCAGGAGGTCTCGGTAGGGACTTTTCAGTGGCCGTGTCTGTTCATCGGCGTCGAGCCGAGGAACTGGCGCTCCGGGGTTAACCCCGAGAAGCTGTGGATTGGGTACTTGGCGAGCTTCAACGCCAATATCGGGCCTGTCGGCTTGACTTACACGCTTCTCAACTTCCTCGACGACCCGCTGAACCGGATCCCTGGGGTGTCGTACACCCAGAGGGTCAACAACAACTTCTCGGTTACCGGGAGCGTCTCTCGGAACGGGAACGCGAAGCAGTACATGTACTACGTCGGTGTCCACTGGGCGTCGACCAAGTAGTGCGCGGTCTCGTGCGGCGGAACCCATCTCGGGTTCCGCAGGCACGGGGCTTTTTTCGTATCAAAATTTTATATTGACAATTTAATATTTTGGTGCTATTGTTGTGAGCAGAGGGGCATGTCGCCCCAGCCGATTCCAAAGAGGTTTCAATGGACATCACACTGGATACTCGTCCGCGGACTTTCGGTGTCACGGTCATCATCTTGCTCGTCATGATGGTGGCCTCACTTGTGCCGGCGTCGGCGCAGGAGCCAACTCGATTCGTCGAATCGTACAACGAGTACGTTGGGGGGCATACGAGCCCCTCGGTTACGGTCTATCTGGAAGGCCCCATCAAGGGCAAGTTCGGGTGGGCCGTGTGGGGGTGGGGCACGAACCAGTGGACAGAGGATGGGGGACAGTGGTCAACCGAGAAATGGGCCGAAGGGCTCGTCGGTCTGACGTTTGCCCCCGTTGACTCCATCCAGGTGGCTTTCTTGGTTGGTGCGGAGACCAACAGGAAGCCACTTCGCTTCGCAGGCAACTTGTGGATTAGCAAGGGTCGAGTGACTCTTGAGAGTTCACATGAGAACGGCGGGAGCGGATACTGGTATCGGTACACCGGCACCGTCCGTCTCGGCTCCTGGAAGCTCGGGGCCAATTCCACTCGGTTCGTCGGAACCGGGCCGTACATTGAGAGGTCGTTCGGTCCGTTCGACCTCTGGGTCGCGCCGGTCAAGGAAGGGAAGAAAGTTGGGGGTTCGGCCGGTCTAAGGCTGAACTTCTGACGCGGTCTCGTGTAGGTGGGGTGCCCAATGTGGGCATCCCCACCGGCACGAGGCTTTTTTGTTTGTGTAAAAAAATATAAAATGTTACTATAAATGCGAAATGACCATGGGGTCATATTTGTTTTTTGGAGGTCACATGATTGAAGCTTCGTATATCAAGGATGGCGAGAGGCGTTGCCCATTCTGCCACGGAAAGAAAGTTCGTGTCATTTTTCAGGGGTATCGCTACTGTGATGAGTGCTGGAAACTTCTTGAGGATATGGAGTTCAATCACCAAGAAGGGGTCTGGAAGGCGGTTGTCTTACCTCCAGTTCCAGTTTGTGTCGCTGAATAGTTCCGTGTTGAGGTCACCATGTCCCCAATCAACACGGAACTATTTTCGTGTTATCCTATACATATGATCTCTAGTAAAGAATTTGAGGAAAAATATAAAAAACTAAACGCAGAACAAAAAAAAGCGGTTGATACTATTGATGGTCCGGTTTTGGTAGTGGCTGGTCCAGGTACCGGGAAAACCACAATTTTGACTCTACGAATCGCTCAAATTTTACGAAAAACAGACACACCAGCACACGGCATTTTAGCCATTACCTATACTGATGCTGGAGTAAAAGCCATGCGAGAAAAACTTCGGGAAGTAATTGGTAGTGAGGCTCACGATGTTTACATTCACACCTTTCATGGATTTGCTTCTGCTATGATGGCTGAATATCCTGACCACTTTATTAGGATAGGAGATTTTAAACAAATGACGGATGTTGAACAGGAATCGATCGTCCGCTCCATTCTCACAGACCAAAGATTTACTTCCCTTAGACCGCTTAGTCGGCCAGACGCCTACATATCTTCCATAATCAAAGCCATATCTGATTCAAAAAAAGAAGCCCTAACTCCTAGTATGGTACGGGAATATGTCAAAGCAGAAACAAAAAAAACAAAAAATGACGAGTCAAATATATCTACCAGAGGAATCACCAAAGGCAAATTAAAAGCAGAGGCACTAGAAAAATTAGAAAAATTAGACAAGACTTTTTTATTTGCTGACTTATACGAAAAATACGAAGAAGAAAAAAATTCTGCAAAGTTACGTGACTATGATGATTTAATAATAGAATTTCTTGTGGCTTTGCGTACCGACCAGCTGTTGTTGAGGTTGGTCCAAGAAAGATTTCTTTACATACTAGTTGATGAACATCAGGACACAAATGATGCCCAGAATTATATTATTAGTTTAATTGCCGAATTTTTTGAGACCCCAAATATTTTTATAGTTGGTGATGAAAAGCAGGCTATATATCGTTTTCAAGGGGCCTCGGTGGACAACTTTTTATCTCTGCAAAAAAGATGGCCATCCATGGAAGTCATTGCTCTTAACACTAATTATCGGTCACATCAAGGAATATTGGACGCCAGTTTTGCTATGATTGAAAATAATTATGATGAGGGGCAGTATGTAGACCTCAGAGTACAGTTAAAACCTGGGAGTGATTTAAAAAAGAGGCCTCTTGATATAGTCATCGGAGAAAACACTTCTGCCACCGAAAAATATTTGGTAGATGAGCTTAGAAAAATTTCCAAAGATGAACCCAAGGCGACAGTGGCGGTTATTACAAGAAGGAATCGTGAATTAGAAAGGGTTTTAAGGGTCCTTGAATCACATGGTATTTCTGTTTCTTCGGAAAGAAGTTTAGATATTTTTCATCACCCTATTGGCATGGCCTTCTTTGATTTAATTGAATATGTTGTAGACCCATCAAAAATTGATGCCCTCAGTAAAACTTTAGCTATTGGTATGTGGGGTCTGAATTTTGGTAAGGCGGTAGAGATTATTCGTTTACTGAGGTCCGGCCAGGTTTCTGAATTAGACAAACAGATACCGGCTATTTTAAATATTAAAAAAAGAATGTTAGATAGTGGGGCGGTAGGAGGAATTATCCATTGTGGAGAAGAATCTGGGTTTACCGCTCTGGTCTCCAGAGACCCATCATTTGTTCATGTCTGGCGAGCTATTATTACTCTAGCAGAGTCACTGGCTCGTGATGGAGACATAGATAATCCGACAGAGTTAATGAAAATAATGTTGGCTCATAGACAGTCAGCTGAATCAAAGACCGTTAAGGTTTCTGTCGGTGCACCAGATTTTCCAATCAAAGCCATGACTGCTCACGGGTCAAAGGGATTAGAATTTGATTATATCTTTATGCCATACACCAGCGAGGAGACTTGGGTGGGGAGGTCTCACGGCTCCTCTTTTATTCTTCCAGAGAAAAATTTAAGGGACCACGACGTTCGAGATATTAGGCGATTGTTTTATGTGGCCATAACCCGCGCTCGCAAGCACGCAGTTATTTTGTCTTCTTTAGAAGAGTCAGACGGGAAAACCTTAACCCCCCTTCGATTTGTGGATGAACTGCACAAAGACAATGTTGTCACAGTTTCTTTGCCTAGAAGTGATATCTCCCTAGAGAACGCAAAAGGCAAAACTATAAATAGTGAGTACAATGATTTAATGATAAGTGAAGCAAAGAGAGTTCTGTTGGAGAATGGTTTGTCTGTCACGGCCTTAAATCACTTTTTAGAATGTCCAAGCAAGTTTATGTATGAGAGTATTTTAAAATTACCACAGGCTCCGTCAGTTTCAGCCGAGAAGGGAAGTAGCATGCACGATGCCTTATCGGAAGTGTGGAGAGAGCAAGAACATTCTCCTAAAAAAATAGAAAAAATTATTGCGACCAGAATTACGGAATATATTGATAAATCTCTGCTTTCTCCCGGCGACAAAGAAGCCCTAAAAAAAGAATTAATTGAAAATACTCCTGCAGTAGCTGTTGCTTTAACTGAACACTTTAATACTAAAGGAATTGTGTCAACAGAAAGATGGATAAAGTTTCCATTTGATGGAGTATATAAAAAAGAGAAAGTAACCATTCCTGTTCACGGCAAACTTGATGTTATTATTGATACGGGGGATGAGACTGCTGTTTTTGACTATAAGACTCGGCAAAAAATGTCCGTTGAAGCTATTAAAGGAGAGACAAAAAATGATGACGGTAATTATTTTAGACAACTTATTTTTTACAAATTGCTTTTGCAAAACAACCGTGAGTGGCGAACAAAAAAGATTTCTACGTCACTGGTTTTTGTATCTCCAGATGACAAAGGCAGGTGTCCAACGATAACACTTCCAGTAGAAGAAGATGATGTAAAACGAGTGAAACAAGAAATTCAATCTGTTATAGAAAGTGTCTGGAGTGGTAAAATCACCACTGAATATTGTTCAGATAGGGAATGTAAATATTGCGGTTATCGCAAACTACTTCAGTAAGGCGTCTATGATACCCTTGAGAGACTCATAAGGCATGGCTCCTTCAATGGGTGTTTTTGTGCCATCTTTTGAAAGAATTATTGAGTTCGGAGTACCTCGTCCACCGGCTTTTACTGCATCTTGATAATTAGCTTCCACTTTTTCAGCATATTTTCCACTTGATAAGCAGGTATTAAACGCATCAACATTAAGTCCTACTGTTTTTGCTATTTTAGGTAACTCTGCTGGGTCTAAAGAGTTATTTGAATTTGTTGTCTGATATAAGAGGTTAATATATTCCCAAAATTTTCCGTCACCACCAAGTTCATTAGCACATTCTGTTGCCTCTGCTTCTTTTCGTGCTTTTGAATGTAATTGGTCTATAGGAAAATGTCTGTAAACCCAAGCGACCTTACCGTCCTTGCCATATTCAGTCATGACTCTTTGTAATGTAGTATGAAATGTTTTACAAAATGGACATTCGGGGTCTGAATATTCCACTATTATTATATCTGCATTTGGGTTTCCTAAGATGTGGTCATCGGACGAAACAGGTTTCATCTCAAGATTATTGTTTGTTGGTGGTACATTGTTGTTTACTACTTGGCTTGGAGCCTTTGTGTTTGAATAATATAAAGCCCCAGCTATTAGACCTCCGGCAATTACGATGGCTATTGGTACAGACAATTTTTCTACACTCATATTTTTTAAGTTAATTTTAATTTTGTGCTAACATTGTACTATATGACGTACGTTGTAGCAATAATACTTGGTTTTATAGAAGGAGCAACAGAATTTATTCCTGTTTCGTCCTCCGGCCACCTTATCATATTCAGGAGGCTTTTTGATACAAATGATTTAAGTGGTCTGGCTTTTGATGCTATTTTGCAGTTATCGGCTACCTTAGCACTTATTATCTATTTTTGGGGAGATATTTGGCCATTAATTAAGGATGTTTGGCGAACCATTAGGCGGAAAAACATGGAATTACAAGCAAATAAAACATTAATTTATGCGATTTTGCTTGGTACAATTCCAGCCGTTTTTTTTGGTCTTATATTTGAAAACTGGATGGAGACAATTTTTCGTAATGTGGAGCTGGTGGCCCTGACTTTAATTCTCGGGAGTATTCTTTTTTGGTATGCGGAAAAAACAGCCAAACAAAACAAATCACTCTCATGGGTCAGGGGAATAATAATTGGTCTGTTTCAGTGTTTGGCTTTGGTTCCAGGCATGTCTCGTTCTGGCTCAACTATTTCTGGTGGATTAATCGCAGGTCTTAGTAAAGATGAAGCTGTGAGATTTAGTTTCCTGCTTTCCATTCCGGTTTTATTAGGGGCTGGACTGAAAAAACTTTTTGAAGTTCGCCATGGGTTACTTTCTATGGATTTTGGTTTACCACTTTTACTTGGATGTATCACGGCTTTTATTACTGGTCTATTTGCCATAAATTTTTTAATTAATTATCTTAAAACTCACAACCTTAATCTCTTTATTTGGTATAGGGTAGTCTTGGCAATAATTCTATTTCTAGTGTTTTAGGGTGCTGTGGATAACTATTGACACAGTAAATACTGTTTTGTTATGCTAATAGAGGATGGCATCGCGGAGTCGCGTCATCCACGTCAACTCTTTCCGGGACACAGGAGGTGCAGGAAATGACCACGGCGACGAAGCGACGCACGGCGAAGACCAGGACGACGGCGGCGGCGACAACCACCAAGATGGCGCCGACGGCGACCTCGACTGGCCAGTAGCGACACGACACGGTCAGATGTGTGGATTGACGGCCAGTAGCTCTCGAGGGAGCGAGGCACTCTGGCCAAGGAACACGAGAGGGGTGGGGACTGCCAGCAGAGTCCCCGCCGCCTCTTTTTCGTTTATAAAAACAATAATTTTAAAGGCACAACCTTAGGGATAAATAAAAATTAAAATCTTGTTGAATCATAATTTTTTCAGAGACCCCGCAACCCTCTAGCATGGTTCTGTCATAGACCCGAGCAAAGCGAGGGCTCTTGACAGATAGAGGGTGAGGACTGGCCTTAAGAAATTCGCTGGAATTTCTTAGGGTTGCTCTGAAAAGATTGTGATGAAAAAAAGATTTTTACCTAAAACAAACTCTGCGTTTTAACTTCTGATACTGGCTCCCAATGTTTGGTATCCAATTTGATTTCTTTTGTAAAAGGCCCTTCTTTGAAGATTAGTTTCTTATTTTTTAGGGCATACTCGTAGACATCTTTGGTCAGACGGACGTCGTCCAGACAATATTTTCTTATTTTCTCTATTTCTCCGTTTCGCCACCAGGCTACCGCCTCTAGTCCATCTCCGCTTTTTCCAGCTCCGAAAGTGCCTTGGGCTATTTGGTCTAGTTTCATTCTCCGACCGTAGCAGTTTCTGATTTCTTTAAGCAAATCCAGCGAACGAATTTTTGAGAGGTCTCCGTGACCGGCTTTTTTATAGTATTTATTGAGCAGGGGAATATCAAAATGGTCACCGTTGAAGGTTATAAACATATCTGTCTTTTTTATTAGGTCCCACAGCTTATCAAAATCCTCTTGCAGGAAACTGTCGTACTTATTTGTTTCATAATCATAAACTCCGACTAGGGAGATATCTAAATCAACTGGGTCACTTGACCCGACATCCTGAAATATATTTTTTGTTTCAATATCAAAAACAATTTTTTTCATATTGTCAGTATAACAGTGAACCTAACCGTTCGCAAAATTTTAAGTGATATTTTAGACATTGCACAGTCAATTAGAAAACAACGACGAAGTACGCCAGCCCGAAGCACTGTTTGACGAAGTTGTACTCAACGAGGAGTTTGCGAGAGGGCCAGTACTGAGGAAGATTGTTTTCTTGATTGACGAGCATAGTAAAATCACACCAGTGATTTATACGTGTCTAAAATATTATTTAAAATTTGAGACTATTTTTTAATAGCATTCACTATCTCATCTATCCTTGCCTTTACTTCCTCACCAGTATCCATATTTTTTACTTTATACAGACCAGATTTTACCTCATCTTCACCAACACAAATAACATAAGGAATATTTTGTTTGTGGGCTGTCTTGACCTGGTCACCGAGTTTTTTGTCACTAAAATCTACAGCTACATTCAAACCGTTTTGTCGTAAATTATTGGCCAGTTTATTTGCCTCTTTTACATATTTAGTTTCGGTAGTGCAAATATAAAGGTCAATAGTTTTTTTATACTTGGGTGTTAGGCCGTGTGTTTCCATAAAGTCTCTTATCGTTACGTCTCCAGCTCCAAATCCGACTGCGGGTACTTTTGGTGCCCCAAAGATGTCCAAAAGGTCATTGTATCTGCCACCCCCAAAAACCGACCTGTTGTTATCTGGGTGTAAATCAAAAACCTCAAAAACCATATCTGTATAATAATCAAAGCCACGCATAAGTGTTGGGTCAAAAGTAATGTTTGTTACTCCAGAGTCCTGAAGTTGTTCAATGAGGGAAGCCAGTTCATTTGTATATTTGTTATTACTTCCTAGGGCCTCAATTAGTTTTTCGTTTGATTCCATGGATGTAATAAACTCTAAGGCTCTTTCACCCATAATTTCTGTCAGGGCTTCTTCAAAGCCGGCAACAGAAATCTTATTTTTTTTGTCTATAATTTTTGAGACTTTGTGGGATTTTTCTTCATCTAAATCAAATTTTTTATACAAAGCATTTATTATTTTTCTATTATTGATTTTTATTACGAAGTCATCATCCTTTGCTCCAAAGCCTTTCATTATTCGGTGGGCGATAGTGATTATTTCAATATCAGCATAATTAGAATCAACTCCAAAAATATCCACATTTAATTGCCAGTGTTCTCGCAGGCGCCCCTTTTGTGGTTTCTCATATCGGAAAAGATTTGGTATTGAATACCAACGCAGAGGAAAAACCAAATCATGTTGTTTTTGGGCAACCATTCGGGCAACAGTTGGAGTCATTTCGGGACGCAAAGTTACCTCTCGTTTTCCACGGTCAGTAAAGGTGTAAGTTTGTTCGTTAACGATTTCTTCTCCAGTTTTAGCTTTGTAAAGTTCAGCTGGTTCCAGTACTGAAGCACTGTATTCTGTGTAGCCAAAACTTTCCACAACCCTCCGCCAGGTGTTAAAAATATAATTTTGAATAAATAAATCCTCAGGATAAAAATCCCTAACCCCCTTATAACTCTCTGTGCTTAATTTTGATTTATTGCTCATATTTATCCGCACACTAACTTTAGCATTGTGTTTTTACTGTTGCTTGTTATTTAGTATTAACTATGTATTATTCTATAGTAAATATCAAATTGGGTAATAATATACGAAAACACTAGGCAACGATGCTAAAGTTAGTGTTCGGATTAATTGTATCAGAGTATATGGAAAAAAATAGTGGTCAACATTTATTATACAAGAAACTGGGGGAGACACCGAATCAGGCCGTCATGAGATTTAAGATGGAAAATAAGGCATATTTTGATGTTCCCATGACCTATGCTGGTCGTCTTGACCCAATTGCCGAGGGGCTTCTTTTGGTCTTGTCTGGTGTCGAAATTCTTGAAAAAGAAAAATATTTGGATTTAAAAAAAACATATGTTTTTGAAATACTTTGGGGATTTTCGACCGACACCTTGGATTTGCTTGGTCTTGTTTCTACAAAAGAATTAAGTATACCCACAACGGTGGAGGTCAAGAAAGCCGTTGAAGAGCTAGTTGGTAAATTTGAACAAAAATATCCGGCCTATTCATCCAAACCAGTAAACGGAGTACCTCTTTTAACTTGGGCCAGAAGCGGAAAACTTCATGAAATAGAGATACCAAAACACGAGGTTGAGATATTTGAAGCCGGTCATATCTCTAGGAGGACAATCAAGGGTAGTGATTTATTAAATGATGTTAAAGCAAAAATTAAATTGGTTATTGGGGATTTCAGACAGAAAGAAATTTTAAACAAATGGGTAGAAATTTTGGTAAATAATTTGGAAAAAGATTTTGTTATAGATCAAATCTCAATGTCTGCATCAAGTGGTTTTTATGTTAGACAACTTGTCTCCGATTTTGCTGGGGTTTTTGATGCTATTGCCACAACTTTTCACATAAAAAGAACACGTATTGGAGAGTTTGATATAAATGACTGTTTATAAATGTGTTTGCAAAGTTTTTGTGATAATGATTTGATTGTAAGTGGAGTGTGGCATCTAATCGTGGGGGTCGCATGTCAAAGGCGATGGTTCGGGTCGTGAGGGCGTTTGGTCATATTGTTCGGTGTGGGAGAGAGAGGTATCCCTCAATCAGTCGGGTTGAACTCGCCGAGCTTGCGCACGTGGAAAGAGAAGTCGTGCGCGATGTGGAGCATGGGGAGGCGTACAAGTTTCCTCAGGAGCCACTTGGCAGGATTGTCGCCGTGCTTTTCGCTGTGGAACGACTGGAAAAAGATGAGAAAAGGCGGGCCGAGCAGTTTCTTTTGGTCTTTACTCGGCCACGGCAAGCACCCGTGAGATTAAACCACCGGTGGCGATATGCCGTCCGTCAGCACTAGCCCCCAGTTCTTGTAGAGAAAATGGCCTCATCGCACGCACTACAACACTCCGGCGTGTGGTGAGGTCATCTTCTTAATAAAAATCAATAGAAATTCTAGATTTTACTACTTAGGTAGTGGTTTCTTTACTATTTTTTTTCTGAGACGCACTGATTTTGGAGTAATTTCTATAAACTCATCGGCATTCATTGTCTCCATAGCTTTTTCAATATCTAATTTATATGTTGCGGCAAGATAGACTTTATCATCTGAACCGGAAGCCCGCATGTTTGATAGTTGTTTGCCTTTTGTTGGGTTGACTGACAAGTCATCACCCTTGGAAACATTTCCTATCACCATTCCAATATAGACCTCAACCCCAGGCTCAACGTAAAGAGTGCCTCTTTGTTGGAGATTATCTAGTGCAAAAGCCAAAACCTTACCACTTTCCATTGAAACCATAGAGCCATAACTTGTGCGTTTTATCTCACCGACATATGGACGAAATTCTACAAACCTAGAGGCTAATATTCCCAGACCCTTTGTATCTACAATAAATTGTCCTCTATAACCCAAAAGTCCTCTGGTTGGGATTTCAAAAATTACTCTCTGGTGCCCGTGGGTTTTCTTTACATTCATGAGAATTCCTCTTCTTTCGGTCAGTTTTGATATAACAGAACTAGCCAATTCCTCGGGAACATCTATGGTTACTTCCTCAAATGGTTCAAGTTGTACTCCATCCTTTTCTTTTATGATAACTTTTGGTTGTGACACTTGAAGTTCATAACCTTCTCGGCGCATGTTTTCAAGAAGGATGGCAATATGTAATTCGCCACGGCCGTAAACTGTATAACCAATTGACGGAGAATTATCATTCCAGTCAATTTTCAGACCAACATTTATTTCTAGTTCTTTTTCTAGTCTTTCTCGGATTTGTCTTCCTGTCACATATTTTCCTTCTCTTCCGGCAAAGGGGGAGTCATTAACCAAAAAATTGAGAGAGATTGTTGGTTCGTCTATGTTAATAGAGGGAAGCATCTCTGCGTTTTCATCTTTACAAATTGTGTCTCCAATATAGACCGAAGGCAATCCGGCTATCATAACAATATCTCCAGCCACAGCTTCTTCTATTTCTTTTCTTTTTATTCCCTCAAAACTAAAAAGCTTTGTCAATTTTCCTGGAATAATTTTTCCTCCCTCATGTTGTTTAACAAAAACAGCATCGCCGTTTTTTATTGTGCCTTCGTATACTCGACAAACAGCAAGTCGTCCGAGAAAGTTGTCATATGATAAATTGAAAGACTGAAGTCTGGCTGGAAGATTTTTGTCACCAGAGGCAGGTGGAACTTCCCCTAGAATTGTCTCTAGTAGGGGAGTCAAATCTTTACTCTCATCTTCTAACTTCATCTTAGCTATTCCATCTCGCCCTATTGCGTAGACAGTTGTGAAGTTTAGCTGTTCATCATTTGCTCCGAGCTCCATAAAAAGTTCAAGAACAAGTTCGTGGACTTCTTCTGGTCTGGATGCGGGCTTATCAATTTTGTTTATTATAACAATTGGTTTTAATCCTAGTTCTAGAGATTTTTTTAAAACAAATCTTGTTTGAGGCATTGGTCCTTCCTGAGCATCAACTAAAAGTAAAACTGTATCAATAGAACGAAGCACTCGCTCCACCTCTGAACCAAAATCAGAGTGCCCTGGAGTATCTACAATGTTTATTTTTGTTACTTCTCTACCGGAGTTTTGGGACGGATAATAAATGGATGTGTTTTTTGCATAAATAGTAATACCTCGTTCTAGTTCAAGTGCATTTGAATCCATTGTCACGTTTTCTTCTGTGACCATTCCTGTTTGACGCATAAGAGCATCAGTCAGTGTGGTCTTGCCGTGATCTACGTGGGCTATGATAGCTATGTTTCTAATTTCCATATGTTTGATTTGTATATTTGGCGCATTTCTTTGTCGGACTTCAAAAAACATTCCTCACTTTACGACGAGTAAAGCTCGTCATATTTTTTTCGTCTTTCGCGAACTGCATCCAAATCTTCAAATCAAAAGATACAGTTCAATTTAAAAAAGGCCCCAGAGCCAGTTGATAGGCCAATTAAAGCAAATTTTTTTCCATAAGTCAATTTAATTTTTCTACTTGCTTTTTATCTATATAATTGTCATTATTTTAGTATGTTTTTATCCTCATCGGATATTTCGTTTTTTTTAGAACAATATAAATACTTACTGATTTTTCCAATCGCAGTGTTTGAAGGCCCAATCGTCACGGTTATTTCTGGCTTTTTTATTTATTTGGGTTTGTTGAATATTTATATAGTTTATATTTTGTTGGCTGTGGGTGATTTAACGGGAGATGTATTACATTATGTTGTTGGTAGATATTGGCAAAAGTCTGTCTGGATAAAAAAACACGGGTCCTGGTTTGGCTATGATGAAAATAGTGAGGAGTTTTTGGAGAATCACTTTAGAAAGCACAAAATCAAGACACTCCTTGCGGCAAAATTTTTTCATGGTACGGGTACGGTAATACAGATAACAGCGGGAATTGCTAAAGTTAATTTCCTTCAATATCTTTGGATTAATTTAATAATGACTATTCTAAAAACTTCTGCTTTGTTGTTTTTGGGGTATTATATTGGTAGTTCATATATAAAAATAGACGGGTATCTAAATATTATTGGGTTTATTGTAATAAGTATTATTATTGTTGTTCTTTCGTTTATAATATCTAGCAAGCTTGCTAAAAAGTATCTTATCAAAAGTGAATAGTTTTTCTTTATTTGGTATATCCGAACACTAAATTTGCCATCATTCTGGTTTTCAACATGGCTTTCTATTTTTTTGACGCAAACAGTTCAAGTCGAATTTATACAGGGTTCTGTTGCAGAATATTGAAAACAATGGCAAAATTAGTGTGCGGATAAATATTTATATGGAACCACCACCATTCATAATTCCAGCACTTCCAAATTTTATGTCATCCTTTTTTAGTACCACACCAATTCTTCCTATTGTTTTAGGACTCTTTTTTGTTTTATATGTGATTGTCTCTGCGGCTCTTATCTATCACTGGTCTGAATATGGAATGTATAGTGCTAAGGTTATTCTTGCTGAGACTACATTTGTAATAGTATCGGTAACTTTGTTTGTGATTTCCACTATAGCTTTAAATTATTACTAATCATGTTATACAAAGCACTACATCTAGAGTCGGACGAGCATGTTGTCTTTGAAGTTCGTAAACACTGGATCGTTTTTGTGGGTTATGCCACAGTTTTGCTATTTGCTGCTCTTTTGCCGATTATCTTATTTAAGATAGTTGAAATATTTATTCCTGAATTTTTTAATATAAATTTTTATGGAAATAAATATGCTCTTTTTTTATTTTTTTATACACTGTGGTTACTTTTTCTGTGGATTTCCTTTTTTGTTGAATGGACAAAATACTATTTAGATGTTTGGTATGTAACGGAAAAACGTATTATTATAATTGACCAAAAAAACATTTTTCATAGAGAGGTTTCAAATCTGCGTTTTGATAGAATACAGGATGTTACATTAGATGTTCAGGGTTTTATCCCAACTTTTTTAAAGTTCGGAAACATTAGAGTTCAAACTGCCAGTGAAAATAGTCAGGAATTTAATATGACAACCGTTAGGCATCCAGAAGAAGTTCGTAGAATAATATTTAGTCACCAAAATAAAGTTGGAGATATACATAGTCACACTGAACAAAAATTAGTATAATTAGTTATTATTTAGGGCGTTTCTTGTGCCCGGCCCAATACTCCCAACTTGTTCTAGGTTATGTTGAGATTGGAATTTTTTAACTGCCTCCCAGGTTAATGAGTTATATGTTCCAGTAATTGGCCCAGAATATAGACCTAGACTGGTTAATTTTTTTTGTAACTCAAACACTTCGGTGCCGGCCGAACCTATCGTTAATGGTTTAGTAAATGTGTATTTTGCAGTGTTTGTTCCTGCTCCTGGGGTCGCTGATGTGGTTGGGGGAGTTGAAGTAGTTGTAGTATTACTCAAGCTATTTAACGCCACTCTTGTTCTTGGGCCTATAACTCCAGCTTGTTCTAGACCTTTTGACAACTGAAAATCTCTAACAGCTTTTGTCGTTAGATTTCCATAATATCCAGTAATATCTCCAGACAAAAATCCTTTTTGTTTTAGAATGGTCTGTAGTGCAGAAACATCAGCACCGGATGACCCAAGAGAAAGATATTTTTTAAAGGTATAATTTGTGACTGTGGTCTTAGTATTTGTTGGGGGGGTTACAATTCCGCTACCTGCAGGATAAGAAATTACTGCATTTGTTTGCGGTTTGACTGTTACTAACACCTCTCCATTTGCACTACTACCATAATTATCCATGGCCAATATTCTTATGGTGTGCGACCCCAAGTCGTTACCTTTTGGAGTCCAAGAGAAGCCACCAGTTGTGGCTCTACTGCTCTTAGAGACACTTGTTCCACTCAATGAATCAGTAATTGTGTAATTTGGGTTTGTTAATCCAGTTGAAGTCGCAATGAAAGATAGGATAGTTCCAACATTAACGGCTGTGCCAGGGTTTACAGATAAAATTTCTATTTTTGGACTGGTCACGGTTATTTGTTGTGAAATAGTTGAGGTATTTCCAGAGGTATCACTTGTTTTTATTGTAATTAGATGGGTACCTAAATCATTTATAGTGGGGGTCCAACTAAAAATCCCAAGACCGTTTATGTTTCCATTACCAATACTACTTCCCGAAACAGAATCAGATACTGCATGGGTGGGGTTTGTAAAACCTGTGGGGGTAACTTTAAAAGTAACATTTTGTTTGGAGGCGACTGTATTTCCTGGAGAAAGTAACGTTATGGTCGTAGTGGCTACTCCGACAGTAATAGTTTGTGTGGCAGTGGCTCTGTGTCCGGCGCTGTCTGTTACTAGTACGGTAATAACATGACTTCCCGCATCAAATTCTCTGGGTGTCCAACTGAAACCACCAGAAGCGTTCATGTTTGTTGCGGTCATGCTTGAATTATAAACAGAGTCACTGGCATAATAGGTTGGGTTTGTAAATCCTGTTGCAAAAGCGTTAAAGAAAACGGTTTGTTTGGCGTTAACCGAGGTGCTGGGAAAAAGGTTTTGGATTACAACAGTGGGTACAAAAGGCACTGTTATTTGTTGAGTAACAGAGGCAGTATTTCCGGATGAATCTGACAAGTTGATAATAATATTGTGAGTGCCGACGTCCTGTAAGGTTGGTGTCCAAACAAATGACCCATAGCTATCTATACGTGAATTGGAGACGCTGGACCCGGAAAGGGAATCAGTGACTGAATACACAATAGAACCAGGAAAGCCTAAGGGGTTGACTCTAAAGAAAATTTGAGTGCCGACGGGGACGGTTGTACTGGTATAGAAATAATCAATAGAAGCCGAAGCGGCAAAAAGAGATAACGGTCCGCCTGCGTAGGCAGACAAAAAAGCAAAAAGGACAAGAAAAATTAATTTTTTATACATAAAGTTAATTTAATTTATAACTTAGATTATTATATCACTAGTTAGCCTGCGGATAAATAACAAAAACCTCATCGGCCGATTTTGGTTAGCCGACGAGGCGTGTGCGGGGTGGAGTGCTCCGGAGCCGGGCTGGGATCCGGTCCGGAACACCCCCAAGTGTACTTGGGCAGGCTAGTGCTGTTGTTTGTCTTCCTCGAATTTCTCTTCGCAGGTCACACAGCGACTTGCTTCAGGTAGAGCCTCGAGCCTTTTGAGTCCGATTGGTTCGTCGCAATCGGTGCAAATGCCGTACTCTTCCTTGCATTTGATGCACCAAGGTGCTCTTGGGAAGAAGGCGAGTCGTTCTGGCTCGATCTTGCTGCTGCATCCCTAGCAGAGGTCATTTTCGCCTTCGCTCTTCTTTGAGGCTGTTCCATTGATGGCCACCGAGGTCGCCACCAACAAATACACCTCGTGATTAAACTGTGCCCAGTCACCTTGATCTTTACATGGCTCTTTCCCGATTTCTACCAACGCGCGCCGAATTTTACACATCCCCAGCTCCTTTGTGTTTGGCCCCGCAATAAAGCGGGGGAAAAAGGTTGACTTCCGTAGAGTATTAAACCATATAGATAAACTTTATACAACACACACAACGTCTTTAATAACTAAATCTTTCAAAATGTATCTGGTTGGTTGAGACACCAACTCTAATTAGATTTTCTGATATATTTTTAATCATCTGTGTTGGTCCACAAATATAAACATCTCTTTCAGAATAATCTTGGCACAATTCATTTATTTTATTAATATCTATTCTCTGGTTTTGTTTTGTGATAAAAAAATAAGTTTTTACATTACTTTGTTTGAGTTCTTCTTTAAATATTAAATTTTTCTCGTTTTTGTTTGAATAGATGAGTATGGAACCACTTTGTGGGGGAAGTGATTTTATTATAGATAAAATTGGTGTAATTCCGATTCCACCAGCAATAAACAAAAATTTCTTTTTTATAGCTTGTTTAAGAGTAAAAGTACCTAATGGTCCATCTATCCAGACCAAAGAATCAATTTTGAGCTTTTCAATTTTAGATGTAAAGTCACCGGATGATTTTATTGTAAATCTAAGATATTTACTGTTATAGGAATCGGAATAGGAAAACGGGTGGTGGAACCACATCTTTTTTTGTAAAAAAATTAAATTAGCATATTGACCAGCTTGAAATCTATATTCACTTATGTTTCTGCCTGAAATATACACAGAATAAACACCTTCTCCTTCTTTTATTATTTTTTCTATTACAAAATGATGTTTGAAAAATAAATAGGCTGGTCGTAGAAACCTATAAAGAACAAGAACTCCTATACTAATGACATAAATTAAATACCAATAAAACAAAGCTCCGCCAGAAGCCATGTCTCCAGTTTGTACCTGATGACTAAACGCCAAGAATATGGCTATATAAAGCGGTAAATGAGCGAAATACCAAAACTCATATGGAATTTTTGTACGGATTTTTTTTATTGATATTAATGCTGTAAAAATAATAATAATAAAAGCAACTGTTGCTGTAAAAACTTCTTCCCACCCCGTTACAAAATTAAAGAACTGGTTGACGTACGAGATATTATTAATTTTTGAGTAGCCAAAAGACAAGAGAACGGGGTGACTTATAAGAAATATACCCAGAAAAAACCCTATCCATCTGTGAAGTCTGTTTAATTTATCAAAACCATATTCTTTTTCTATGATAGAGAAACGACTAACGAGAAATAGTTGAATTAATATTAAGTAAGCACTCAATAACCCCACTAATCGTCCAAGAGCAATGAGAAATTGGCCGGTTGTTTGACCATGGATTAGGTTTGAAGAATTGGTAAACCAAAAATATAGTATCAAATAGAAGTTTAATATTAATATGGCATTCCAGAATATCTTTTTCATCCTATTTCTTATTAATTTTTATTAGTATCAACCTATACATTTATTTTAAGTTTCCGACAAAATTTTGCTTAAGTTTTTCTATATCATGAGCTCCAACACGATTAAACGTGTTGGTCGCATCAACACCGCAACCTCTCATAATTTTATCTTTTCCGGCAGGGTGAAGGGGAATCACTGTAGTTATGTCGTATATCTTTCCATCTATGGCGGTCCAACAGTCATTTTCAGAACTATGGGAGGACACCTCTTGTAGAGTGTATAATTTTACTATAGTGGTTGTTGTATTATTTTTTTTACTCAATGAAAGATAAAGTATTCCTGCTCCAATTAATAATATAATTATTGTCCAAATTATTATTTTTTTATTTGTCATAACTTAGATTATATTACACGTTTTTAGAGAAAGTGGTAGGAAAATATGTTGAAAAATGTGGTGTCCAACTGAACAGTGAGACGATCTAGTTTGCGTTAGTTGATTTCTTATTTAATGATAATAGTACTTATTTTTTTAAATGAAAACAAATTTTACAACTATGGGGTCCAGCCCTCTCTTTGATTAAATCGTTGCATTCTTACCTATTTTTGATATTATCTTACTAGTTTAATGAAAAAAATCATTAGATAAAAACATTCCGCGGTAGCTCAGTGGTGGAGTGAGAAAGCGTGTTACGCTTTCGCAAGGTCGGAGCACGACGGTGAGAAATGATGTTATCATTTCGC
>JBAZZC010000005.1:54605-81220 GCA_041658985.1 Minisyncoccota bacterium | reverse complement strand
TATAATTAGTCTATGATAAAAAAATAACAAAAATAAGTTTACTATTAATTGTCATTTGTATTTTTTTTATTTCTCTTCCAGTAAAAACAAAGGCTTGGGCGGAAGTTGATATTTGGATAAGAGATACTCAAAACAATCCGATATATTCTTATTGGGCTTTTGATTACCAACAAGGTGACTGGGGGGATTTCTCTGGTAATGGTACTGCGGGTTGGAATTGGTATCTGCCGGCCGGGGGATATAGGCCTTATGTGCCTGCAAGGAGTGGCTATACTGGTCCGATGTACTCTCCAAGCGCCAGTTATGTGTATACGTGTAATGGTTGTTATACTCACTTCGTTGCTTCGTTTGCTCGTAATGGCGGTTGGTCTAGTTGGAGTAGTTGTAATGCTTCCTGTGGCGGTGGAACGCAGTATCGTAGTTGTAATAATCCGTCTCCACAACCTGGAGGAGCCAATTGTTCTGGTCCTAGTTCTCAGTCGTGTAATAATCAGTGTTGTGCTGTAAATGGTGGCTGGTCAAACTGGTCTAGTTGGAGTAGTTGTAGTGTTTCCTGTGGTGGTGGAACACAGACTCGCACTCGTTCTTGTAACAATCCATCTCCTTCCTGCGGTGGGTCTGGCTGTTCAGGGTCATCCTCAGGATCTCAATCATGTAATGTTCAGGGGTGTCCTGTGAATGGTGGATGGAGTGGGTGGAGTCCAGCATCTTGTCCAACAGTTTGTGGTCAACCAGCAAGTACATTGACTCGTACTTGTACTAATCCGTCTCCAGCAAATGGAGGTGCCGACTGTTCTGGTTCATCAACCCAGTCTTGTTCAGCAACAACACCATGTTCGGCTTCTCTCACCGTTTACACAGCAGGCGCTGGTTCCGGCACGGTTGGTGGGGCAGGAACATACACTTACAACACAACAGTAACAGCAACGGCTTCACCAAGTGCTGGTTCATCTTTTGCCGGTTGGAGTGGTGATTGTAACTCAAGTGGACAGGTTTATATAAATGGTAATAAAGTTTGTACAGCCACATTTAGTTTAGTTCCAGTTACTGGTGTTTGTGGTACTAGAAATACTACTTATCCAATGGGTACACCAGGATATCCAGCGGGAAGCACCTATTGTTCAGCCGGGACACCTTCATCATCACCAGCCTTTCCATCACCTGGTCAAAGTGTTAATTGGACATGTCTTGGTTCAAGCGAAGGTTCTCCTAGTCCTACTTGTACGGCCACCCTAATTCAAACAACTTATTCTTTAACGACAATCAAGACGACCGGTGGAATAATCAGAAGCACAGACAATATCATTACCTGTGGTAATACCTGTGTTAATGATTACAACGACGGTAGTACAGTTACCCTATACGCTATTCCAAGCTCTTCTTATTGGAGATTTATTCAATGGATAGGAGATTGTTCTGGTACTTCGCCCATATGTATTCTTAGTATTAACAGCCCAAAAAGTGCCACGGCTATCTTTGGTCTAAGAAGGTTTAGCTATCAGGAGTTTTAATCTCGCAAGATTGCATTTTTTCTTTAAATCCATATAATTGCCAATATGTTAAAACATAGGGTATTATCTGTTGCTTTAATTCTCGTCGCTATTGGCGTCGGTTTTTTTATTTATAATACAGCTAAATATCCATTCAGATTTGGTTTGGACTTAAATGGCGGGACAGAATTGACCTATCGTGCTGACATATCAAAAGTAAAGTCTGGGGACGTGGGTGGGGCTATGGCGTCTCTCCGGGATGTTATAGAGAGAAGAATAAACATTTTTGGTGTCAGTGAGCCGGTAGTTCAGGTGGAAAACCCAGGAATCATAACAGGCACAAATGAGTATCGACTACTAGTTGGCCTTCCAGGAATTACCAACATAGAAGAAGCAGTAAAACTTATTGGTAAAACCCCACAACTAGAGTTTATGCTTGTTCGTCCTGAGGCACAAAACCTAACAGAGGAAGAATTAAAAACAAAAACTATTGCTGAAACCTTTCTTTCAACCGGTCTTGATGGCCAATACTTAAGCGGGGCACAATTACAATTTACAGATACTGGAAGTGGCCAGATTGCTGGTCAGCCAATTGTTGGTATTACTTTCAACAGTGAAGGAAAAGACCTTTTTGCAAAAATCACAAAAGAAAACATTGGAAAAATTTTAGCTATATTTCTTGATGGACAGGTGATTTCTAGTCCGGTTATTCGTGATGAAATAAAAGATGGTAAGGCGGTTATCTCGGGAAGTTTTACGCCGGAAGAAGCAAAATCTCTAGTGCGTGACTTAAATTATGGAGCACTTCCTGTTCCTGTGGAACTGATTTCAACACAAAGTATTGGGGCTTCTTTGGGTGTGGATGCCAAGACCTCGGGAGTAGACGCTGGAATTTTTGGTTTTGTCTTGATAGTTTTATTTCTTATTCTTTGGTATCGTTTGCCAGGAGTTGTTGCCAGTCTTTCGTTGGTTATTTATATTATTTTATCTTTAGCTGTTTTTAAATTGATTCCCGTAACCTTCACCGCTGCTGGTATTGCTGGATTTATTCTCTCAATTGGAATGGCTGTGGACGCAAACATTTTAATTTTTGAAAGAACTAAAGAGGAGTTGAAAAAAGGAAAAAATATTCACGATTCCCTACACGAAGGATTTACTCGGGCCTGGCTTTCTATTCGTGATTCAAACATCTCTTCAATAATTACGGCCATCATTCTATTTTGGCTTGGAACATCAGCAGTGAAAGGATTTGCTCTAACTCTCGGATTGGGTGTCTTAATTTCTCTATTTACCGCCATTACTGTTTCCAGAACATTTTTATTTGCTATTGCACCAGGATCCCGTAATCAGCCTGGAGGTAGCACAAGTAAATTAGCAAAATTTTTATTTTCTAACGGTTTTCATTTTTAAAAAGTCATGTTTATAGTTAATCACAGAAAATTATTTTTCATCCTCTCAATCCTTCTTGTTGTTGGTTCATTTTTATCCATCTATGTTTATGGTTTAAATTTTGGTATTGATTTTAAGGGCGGTTCAATTTTAGAAGTCAGTTATACTGAAAACAGGCTTGATACGGAAGAAATAAAAACCGAATTAAACAAACTAAATCTTGGCTCATATATACTAACTCCCTTTGGAGAGAAAAGTTTTATTTTGAGAGCGAAAGAGATTACACCAGCAGAGAAAACTACTATTCTTGGTGTTTTTTCAAAAAATAGTTCAGTTCAGATAACAGAGGAAAGATTTAATTCGGTTGGGCCGACAGTTGGTTCAGAACTGAAAAATAAGGCCTATCTGGCCATTATTATTGTTATTATTTGTATTGTGCTTTTCATTACTTTTGCTTTTCGCAAAGTCTCCTTTCCTGTTTCTTCTTGGAAATATGGTTTATCTACTATCATTGCATTAGCACATGATGTTATTATTCCGACTGGTATTTATGTAGCTTGGGCTCATTACAGAGGGGGAGAGATTGACCTACTTTTTGTCACGGCGCTTCTGGCTATTTTAGGATATTCAGTTCACGATACAATCGTTGTGTTTGACCGTGTAAGGGAGAATCTACGACTTGTCCATGATACCAGAGCAAAAGAAACATTTATAGAAACAGTAGGTAAATCAGTAACCCAGACATTTGGTAGGTCAATTAACACATCTTTAACAATTTTCTTGGCTCTTATCGCTTTGTATTTTATTGGTGGTGAGGCTACTCGCAACTTTGCATTTGTTCTGCTTATTGGAGTAGTGGCTGGTACATACTCATCAATTTTTATCGCCTCAACACTACTTGTTACTTTGGAGCGGACACAGAAAAAATAAGGATATTTTAAGTGGATTACCCGCTTGACTTCATTAAAAATATGGCTATACTACTTAGGTGCCTTTTGGGGCACATTTTAAGCAAGGAAAGTTCGTTGACATTCATCCGCACACTAACTTTGGCATTGTGTTTTTTCAAAACACGGCGAAGCGATGCTAAAGTTAGTGTGCGGATAAAAATGAATTATTAGGGTTCACCTGACGGGTGGGCCCAGAGAATGTATTTATGAAGTGCAAGAAACTGAGTAGTCATAAAGTCCATAAAGTCAAAAGTCCATAAAGTGAATGCATCCGCATCTACTTTACAGACTTTAAAAACTTTCGACTTTATAAACTCATTATTCCTTTTAAATAGATTCCGGAAATGTGAATCTAAGCAACGACTCTCAACATCAATAAAAATCATAAAAAAACAGTGTTCATCTAGTGGAAAAAATAAAATTAAAAATATAGCATTTTTTATTTTGTTCCGTTCTACTTAAAGTTTTTGATTAAACTTTTTTTAAGAGTTTGATCCTAGCTCAGGATGAACGCTGGCGGCGTGGATAAGGCATGCAAGTCAAACGGGTGCATCTCACAAAGGTTCGATGCAGTTAAAAGTTCATAAAGTCCATAAAGTCCATAAAGTAAAATGCATCTGCATGTACTTTAAAAACTTTACAAACTTTCTACTTTATAACTAGCACCGAGGTTTTGCGAGGTGCATCAGTGGCGAACGAGGTAGTAACACGTGGGTTACATCCCCCAAAGTCAGGAATAACCAGTCGAAAGATTGGCTAATACTTGATAGTCTGGTCGCATCTCATTGTATTCGATACGACCCGCAGAAATCGCGGACAAGACGCAGACTTTCGCAGACAAAATTCGGATTAAATCCGTTTTCAGTCTGCGTTAGTCAGCGTAGAGTCTGCGTAAGTCTGCGGGGAACATCGAGCATAGTGAGATGTGACCAGTAAAGATTTATCGCTTTGGGAATGGCCTGCGAAGTATCAGCTAGTTGGTAGTGTAATGGACTACCAAGGCTATGACGCTTAGGGGAGCTGAGAGGCTGACCCCCACCGATGGAACTGAGAAACGGTCCATACACCTACGGGTGGCCGCAGTCGAGAATCTTCCGCAATGGACGAAAGTCTGACGGAGCGACGCCGCGTGATGGATGAAGTCCCTAGGGACGTAAACATCTTTTATGAGGGAGAAAGTTTATTGATAGTACCTCACGAATAAGGGGTTGCTAAACTCGTGCCAGCAGCAGCGGTAATACGAGTGCCCCGAGCGTTATCCGGAATTATTGGGCGTAAAGGGTGTGTAGGTGGCAGTGTTAGTCTTTTGTTAAAGCCCGGGGCTCAACCCCGGAATCGCGAAAGAAACGGCACAGCTAGAGGATGCGAGGGATGTGTGGAACTCATGGAGTAGGGGTGAAATCCGTTGATATCATGGGGAACACCGAAAGCGAAGGCAGCACATTGGCGCACTCCTGACACTGAAACACGAAAGCGTGGGTAGCGAATGGGATTAGATACCCCAGTAGTCCACGCCCTAAACGATGACAACTAGCTTTGCGGAGTATCGACCCTCTGCGAGGCGAAGCTAACGCGTTAAGTTGTCCGCCTGGGTAGTACGGCCGCAAGGCTAAAACTCAAAGGAATAGACGGGGACTTGCACAAGCAGAGGATTATGTGGTTTAATTCGATGATAAACGAAAAACCTTACCAAGGTTTGAAACCTAACTGAAGACAAGTAGAAACATTTGTCGTCTCACAAGGACAGTTAGGCAGGTGATGCATGGCCGTCGTCAGTTCGTGATTTGAATTGTTCCCTTAAGTGGGGTAACGAACGCAACCCTCGTTGTCTGTTATACGTATCAGGCGAGACTGCCCAGCTTTTTGTTCAGTAGAACAAAAAGCTAGTCCAAAGTAGAAAGTCAAAAGTCCATAAAGTGAATGCGAATTCGTATTTACTTTCGACTTTATAGACTTTACGGACTTTAGACTCTTTTTATTCACTAGTGAATAAAAAGCTGGGAGGAAGGCGAGGATGACGCCAGGTCAGCATGTCCCTTTGATACCTTGGGCTACACACATAATACAATGGCGACTACAACGCGTTGCGACGCCGTAAGGCTGAGCTAATCGTAATAAAAGTCGCCCCAGTTCAGATTGGGGGCTGAAACTCGACCCCATGAAGTTGGATTTGCTAGTAATCGCGGGTCAGCTATACCGCGGTGAATACGTTCTCAAGTCTTGTACTCGGGTCGCCATGCGATCGAGTATGTTAGTTGGTGAAAGTCCAACCATTTCAATTCACAGTGAAATGAAGCGAAATCCCAGTTCTTACTGCGTGAGCGGTTTGAGTGAAGGGGGAAAGTAGCAGTTTGTAGCTTGAATGCCAGTTATGGCACAAAACGAAGGTCATCCTGCGAGTACATGGAGAAGCCTACTGTGTAAAAAGTCGTTTTGTGTATCGTGGCATCGAGATGGAAACAAAATGTATATTCGGTTACCGTGGGAGATCTTGCATTTTCCTCGTTGTGTTATACACACCGAGAAAGTTATTAGTAATGATATACTTATGTTATGCAAGAAGTCAGCAGAGTTCGTAGTACCAAAAAAGTAGATCGTCGGGTAAATCCGAAATTGATTCTACCTTTTGGGAAGGAACAAATTCAAAGGGAAAAATTAAACCCTCATTATGTTAGCGGTTTCATTGATGGTGAAGGTTCATTCTCGATTAGTATCGGTAAACACAAAACCCTGAAAAGAGGTTTTGAAGTTCGTCCAGAATTTGAGATTGAATTAAGAAAAGACGATCAAGAAATTCTTGAACGCATTCTCATAACCATTGGTATTGGAAGAATATATGATTGTTCCTATGACCGTTATGGATGGTTTCCTCATGCGAAGTATAAAATTACAAGCATTTGGGATATGAAAGAGTATCTCTTTCCGTTTCTCAATAAATATCCACTTCAAGCTAAAAAAGGCAAGTCGTATGTATTGTTTAGAGAAATTGTTCTCATGTTATGTGAGAAAAAACATTTAAGTGATGAAGGATTTAATAAAATTGTAAAACTTCGCGATGGGCTTCGAGCTCTAGGGAAGAAAGCTAAAACTTATTATGGCATGGTAAGTGAATTCAACAAAAAAGTTGAATAAGCAACCTTTGAAAAACGCGAGGGTGCGGGAAAACCGCTTGCCCCGTGTTGAAGAGAATTATAATGGTAACATTATAACACATCAAATACCGCCCGTCAACTCAAGGGAACCGGGAATACCCGAAGTCTAGCGTATGCTAGCCCACGGTAAATTCGGTAACAGGGAGTAAGTCGTAACAAGGCACGGCTAGCGGAAGCTGGTCGTGGAATAATTCAATTTGAAACCTGTCTCCTTATGGGAGACAATAGCTTCAAATCAATTCACAAGATTGATTTAGAGCTTGAGTCGATATTGTGACTCTATTACTTCGCTTCACATGTGGAGCGTTGCGATAGAGTTCATAATGGACCATGATTGTTAAGTCCTAAAACAATCAGACACCTCGGAAAGACGGGGAGTGAACGGAACAAAATAAAGAATGATATACCCCAGTAGTAGAGCAAAGCTCACTACAGGGTGCACAAAAATACCGCTATAAAAGGCGGTATTTTTGATTATAAATAATACTAATTGACAAATTTGATAAAATGGTGTAGTATTAACACAGAGGAGGTGCTCTAATGCACTATAAAGATCGCTACGAACTCAGCCCCGCTCGGGCAGTCATCGTGGCGCTGTTACTGCTCGTCGTGTGGGCAATTATCGACGTTCCAGAGACTGAGCCCCTGACGTGGATGAGGCTCCTGTCCGCTGGGCTCATTGGGCTGGTGGCTCTCGGAGTCATCAACCAGTGGGGACATCGGCTTTGGAATTGGTTCGACGATTTCTGGTGGCGAATCAACCGTTGCCCACCAGACCCATCGGCGTTCACGCCGATGGACGAGAGAAACTGGAGGGGCCCGAGCGACATCCAGCGTCGGGGTCTCTGAGGGGGAGGAGTGGAGCGTGTGCGTCGTAGACGTCACGTCGCACACACCTCCCTTTTTTTATCCGAACACCAAATTTGCCATTGTTCTGCTTTTTTGAGCATTACTCATAATAGAATACAAGTATAGTAAGGGTTTAATATTCAGAAACAGTAAAGCAGAACAGAAAAAGCGATGGCAAAATTGGTGTGCGGATGTATTGTTAAAAAACACTTTTTTTGATAGTGTAATGAAGTTGGTAAATGCGCGTGTAGCTCAGTTGGTAGAGTGAGCTTGGGATAGGGACCCAAGCGCAAGACCGGAGCGCGACGGCGCGAGGTGGGGTCGCAGAATTTTTCACCAGAAAAATACCTGTGACATCGACTGATTCCTTACAGGAACTGTACACCTTTTGGGTATTTTTTAAATAAATAATGATTAGTTTGTTTTGTGCGCGCATAGCTCAGTTGGCTAGAGCAATCGACTGATACTCGGTAGGTCCCAGGTTCGAATCCTGGTGCGCGCACAAAACAAGGTAGTAATTTATTTTAAAAATACCTCAAAAGGTCTTGCGAAGTCGCTATGGCGACTTCTCACTCGTGGGGCCGAAGTTGGGCTGGGACCCAACGAGGAACCTTGAGCGTTTTGTAGTCAAAATGTGAAAGGTATACTGCTCCTGTAAGGAGATAGGTTCGAATCCATGCACGCGCACTGAATTTATTTTACTAAAACCAAGCCCTGATATATAATGCTTTTATGATAAATCGCAGAAGCACATTTTTTCTAGGCATTTTTATTTTTATTATCCCATTTTTAGGTGTGCCGAGTTCTTGGAGAACAACTTTTATTATTGTGTCTGGAATTATACTTATTCTTTTATCTTTAAAAATTACATTACCAAAGAAAAGTTTGAAGGGCAGGATAAAAAAAGAAAAAGTCACATCTGTCTTTGTTGAAAGTATTCCATCATATCCAAAAGAAAATGTGGTAGATGGGATTACTACATCAAACCATTCTACAAAAATAGATACGATTGACGACACAACAAACCGGATAATATAAAACAGAATGAAGCGTATTATTCTTAAACATGAAAAAAAGGCATTTTTATGCCTTATTTTAGTGTTTGTTTTTCTTTTTTCTTTTGTTTTACCAAAAGTTTTTAGTACTCATTACGTTTCTCTGAAAAACATATCTTTATTTGTTCCTTCGTATATATCTACCCCCGAACCAGTCAAGGGTATTTATATGACAAGTTGGACTGCTTCAAGTAAAAAATTACGTGATGTTTTAGTAAAACTTGTTGATGATACCGAATTGAACACCATTGTTATAGATATAAAGGACTATAGTGGAAAAATAATTTTTCCAATCAATAATCCAACCCTTAAGTCGTTTGGTTCAGAAGAGATTCGTGTAAAAGATTTACAAAGTTTTTTGGAGATGCTTCATAGGAAAGGCATTTATGTGATTGGTAGAATTGCTGTTTTTCAGGATGCTTATTTTGTAAAATACAGACCAGATTTGGCGGTAAAAACAAAAACAGGTGAAACTGTATGGAAAGATAGGAAAGGAATTTCTTGGATTGACCCTAGTTCGCGTGAGTATTGGAATTATATTATATTACTGGCCAAAGAAGCACGAAGAGTTGGTTTTGATGAAATTAATTTTGACTACATCAGGTTTCCATCTGATGGCGATATGAAAAATATTTTTTACCCATTTAGTTCAACCACACCAAAACATTTAGTTATGAAAAGTTTCTTTAAATATTTGCAAAACGAATTACGGAACCCCGACGTTTCAATCGGGGAGCCGACCAATACGTCGGTTTTAAAAATTTCTGCCGATTTGTTTGGTATGGTTACGACGGCCCAAGACGATATGGGAATAGGACAGATTCTAGAAGATGCTTTTCCGTACTTTGATTACATTATGCCTATGGTATACCCATCACATTACCCACCTGCATTTGAGGGCTTTAAAGACCCAGAAGCGCACCCGTATGAGACAGTATATTCTGCCTTGGGGGATGCTATAAAAAGAGCTAATCTAGCCAGTACCACTCCAAATAAATTACGACCGTGGCTTCAAGATTTCGGGTTAAAGATGACATATGGCTCGGCTGAAGTTCGTGCGCAAATCAAAGCTACAAACGATGTTGGTCTAAGCTCTTGGATTCTCTGGTCTCCTTCAAACAGATACACCGCTACTGCTCTTATTAAAGAGCAGTAGAATTTCCAATTCTCAATTCTCAATTTCCAAACAAGTAGACAAAACATCTATCACAAAAACTAATCGTGTTATATAATATATTCTAGTTATTAATTATTAAATATATTCATGAAAAATTTTTATAAAAGAGGTTTCACGTTAATAGAATTGTTAGTTGTTATTGCTATTATTGGTATTTTGTCTTCCATTGTGCTTGCATCACTAAACAGCGCTAGAGACAAAGGAGCAAATGCGGCGGTCAAAGCAGACCTAAATGGAGTTAGGTCACAGGCTGAAATTGTTTATGATAACGGCGGACAGACTTATGCGGCTGTCTGTGATAATGCCAGTGTTATTGCGGCTGTCACTGGGGCAATAACTGCTGGAGGGGACACAGGAACTGTGGCAACAAGATGTAATGATAGTGTTAGTGCTTGGGCGGCAAATGCTTTACTAAAAACCCCAGAAGATACGTCAAACTACTGGTGTGTAGATAGTACGGGCAAGGGTAAGGGGGAGGCGGCTGAACTCGGTGGGGCGACAGTATGTTCTTAATCATTAAAATCAAATCTACAAAACAATTCAAAACCCCCTTGATAATAAGTTTTTAAGGGGGTTTTGATATTTGGATTTTAACCTTTTTAGTTGTATTATTAATCCGAACACTAACTTTGGCATCGTTGCGTCGTGTTTTTTCTTTTCTCGTAGATTTTACTGTGTTTTTTTAACAAGATGTCATCGGTTGGCACATAATACGCAACAAAAAACACAATGCCAAAGTTAGTGTGCGGATAAATGGAGCCAAATTCAGTAACATATTTTGCCGAAACAGACGCTCGTAATAAGAGGGTTAAGTTCGGTATTAAAGAATCAGACCGCTTGAGACATACCTATATAATCGGAAAAACTGGTGTCGGTAAATCTACTTTGCTGGAAAATATGGCTATTCAAGACATTCAAAATGGTAATGGTATAGCTTTTATTGACCCGCACGGTAGTACAGCAGAAAAACTATTAGATTATGTTCCGGAACATCGTATTAAAGATGTGCTTTATTTTGCGCCGTTTGATTTGGAATACCCTATTTCTTTTAATGTTTTGGAAGATATCGGAATAGATAAAAGACACTTAGTGGTTAATGGTCTCATGTCTACATTTGAAAAGATTTGGGTCGATGCTTGGTCGGCTCGTATGGCTTATATTTTAAACAATACTCTTCTGGCCTTACTTGAGTATCCTGGGGCGACGCTTCTTGGTGTAAACAGAATGCTTTCCGACAAAGATTATAGAAAAAAAGTCGTAGATAATCTAAAAGACCCAACGGTTAAATCTTTTTGGGTTGATGAATTTGCAAAATATACCGACAAATATGCCGCAGAAGCCACTCCGGCCATCCAGAATAAAGTCGGACAATTTACCTCAAATCCTCTTGTCAGAAACTTGGTTGGCCAACCGGAATCATCTTTTGATATTAGGGATTTTATGGATAATAAAAAAATTATTATTATAAATATGTCAAAAGGTTTAGTTGGTGAGGGTAATGCCAACCTTCTTGGTTCAATGCTTATTACAAAAATCTATCTTGCCGCTATGTCACGGGCCGACAAAAATAAGGCTGAATTGTCAGAGCTTCCAAGTTTTTACCTTTATGTCGATGAATTTCAATCTTTTGCCAACAAATCTTTTGCTGATATTTTGTCAGAGGCTAGAAAATATAAATTAAGTCTAAACATTGCCCACCAGTATATAGAACAGATGGAAGAGGAAGTAAGAGATGCTGTGTTTGGTAACGTTGGAACGATGGTTACTTTCAGAGTCGGTGCCTATGATGCAGAAGTTTTAGAAAAGGAGTTCGCTCCAGTTTTTACGGCCGAAGATATGGTTAATCTTGGCAAGTTCCAAATTTATTTAAAACTTATGATAGATGAGGTATCGTCTCGTCCGTTTTCAGCCGAAGCGATGCCACCAATACCCAGACCAGAGAAAAGTTTTAAAAGTGAAGTAATAAAAAACTCCAGAGATCAATTTGGTCGTCCTCGGGCAATTGTAGAAAAAAATATAATTGATTGGCATAATCTGGGGACAGTTAGGGAAGTTAAATCACAATTTCAGTCTAGTCCTCAAGAGCAGAATAAACCCAAGAGGAGAGATGATGAATTAAATCAGGAAGGCCGTGAATTAAGAAAACCCGAAGAATCAAAAACAGATGAGAATAAACAGGCCTTCTTAAGAGCCAAAGAGGAACTACACCAAAAAGAAATATCTGCATCAAATTCACGTAGACAAGAAACAAACAATAAAAATCCAAGTAATGAAAATAAGGCTAGCCTAAAGGACGCTTTGGCTGATGTTTTGAAAAATACAAAGGCACCCATTTCACAGGAAAGGTCCTTGCCTAGGGAAACAGAACTAAAACCACAAAAAAGAATTGAATCAAAAGTGGATGAACCCAACAAAAAAGAAGTTCCGGAGGATGTGTTGAGAGACCTCTTGAAATAGTCAAAAGTTTATAAAGTTATGAAGTTTGTAAAGTGAATTTATTTAAAAATTAGAAATTAAGAGTCACTGATATTCTGAACGAACTTACACAACATGGAAGGGAAAAATTTTAAAAAAAAGATACTTATATTCTCAACTGCCTATTATCCATTTGTCGGTGGGGCAGAAGTCGCAGTCAAGGAAATCACTGATAGACTAGGTTCATCAACCGGCGAATTTGAGTTTGATTTAATAACAGCAAAACTCAAAAAAGATTTACCTTCAGTAGAAAAAATTGGTGTAGTAAATATTTATCGAATCGGAGCAGGCAGACCTTTGTTTGATAAATTGTTTTTGCCATTTCGTGGGGCAATACTAGCTAAAAAACTACATAAAACAAATAATTATTCTCTCCTGTGGGGAATTATGATTACCTTTGGTAGCGGAGCTGGTTATTTGTTTAATATTTTACAAAGTTTAACTGGCAGAAAAAAAGTACCGATAGTTCTAACTTTACAAGAGGGAGACTCTGAAAGTCATTTGCAATATAGATGGTTAGGATTAATTGCTTTGTCGTGGAGGTTAGCTTTTCGAAGAACGAATTATCTGACTGGTATAAGTAATTTTTTATTACATCGCGCTAAGAAAAATGGATACAAAGGTCCACTGGCTTTGGTTCCGAATGGAGTTGATTTGTCCGTCTTTACTCGGGGTGTTAATGATGAAGACAAGAACGAATTAAAAAACCGACTAGGAAAAAAAGAAGGAAATATTTTTTTGGTTACATCAGGTCGTCTGACACACAAAAATGCTGTAGATGATATTATTTCTGCCCTGCCCTCTCTTCCAAACAATATTTTTCTGTTGGTAATTGGAAAGGGTGAAAGAGGTTCTTATTTACAAAAACAAACTCGTCAGTTAAAAGTAGTGGACAGGGTGAAATTTCTAGGATTTTTACCACACGAACAAATTCAAAAATACTTTTCTGTCTGCGACATTTTTGTGAGACCCAGTCGCTCGGAAGGATTCGGTAATTCATTTATTGAAGCTATGGCTAGCCGATTGCCTGTTATCGCTACACCCGTTGGAGGTATTCCAGATTTTATTGATGATAAAGAGACTGGAATTTTCTGTTCGCCCGATTCACCACAAAGCATCGTCAGAGCAGTTAATCTTCTTTGCGGAGACAGGGTTCTTAGGGATAAGATAGTGGAGAATGCTGTCCGTCGGGTGAATGAGAGATATGGTTGGGCTGATATAACGGCTCAAATGAAGGAGGTTTTCAATAAAATACAATGAATGAAACTAGGAAAAAATTTTTAATTGCTACAGGCATATACCCACCAGAAATTGGCGGTCCTGCGGAATATACCAAGAATTTGAGGGACACATGGGTAAAACAAGGGTATGGCGTGGAAGTGAAAATTTTCAGTAAATTCAAAAAATATCCCTGGGGTCTACGACATATGATATTTTTCTTTTACATTATTCCGTCCGTATCGAGGTCAGATTATATTGTTGCTCTTGATGCTTTTTCTGCCGGGGTAGTTACAGTGGCTTCCAAACTGTTTCGGAAGACAATAGTTTTTAGAACTGGCGGAGATATGTTGTGGGAACAATATACCGAAAGAACGGGAGAGAAGGTTTTGTTGAGAGATTTTTATTTGACCAAGTTGAAAAAACTTTCAGTTAAGGAAAAAATCATTTTCCGTTTGATGAGATGGACCCTTAGAAATCTGTCGGCCATTGTCTGGAGCACGGAATGGCAGAAAAATATTTTTATGAAGCCATACGATTTAGAGAATCAAAAACATTTTATTATTGAAAACTATTATGGACCAAAGGAATCGGATGATTCAGCTCTGACCAAGACTTTTGTGGCATCAACCAGAGATTTGAAATTAAAAAACCTGGAATTATTAGAAAGAGTGTTCAAAAGAATTAAATCAAAAAATGCTGATATTGAATTATTCAAAGAGCCTTTGAAGTTTTCCGATTTTATGTATAAAATCAAAACCTGTTACGCTGTGATACAGGTTTCTCTGGGCGACATAAGCCCGAACATGATACTGGACGCAATAAGACACAACAAACCATTTATATGTACAAAAGAGGTGGGTATCTTCCCAAGAATAAAAGAGATTGGTATCTTTATTGACCCATTAAATGAACAAGAAATTGAGCACGCTGTCCTGGGATTATTGGATGAAGAAGAGTACAGAAAAGCTTGTGATAAGGTAAGGCAGTTTTCTTTTGTTCACACATGGGAAGATATAGCAAAAGAGTTCTTGGAGATAGTCGAAAGTAGAAAGTTATAAGGTTATAAAGTAAATTTAAATACATGAAAGTAATATCAATTGGGACAGATAGAAAATTATTTGAAGACAACAGTGCTGTCTTGGTAAGAAATTTGGGGTATTCCTCTAAAATGGAAGAGTTGCACATAGTTGTCTTTTCTCTAAAAAAACTTGGTTTAGAGCCGTATTCTACTGGTAATCTACATATTTATCCGACGAATTCTTCTACTCGTTGGCATTATGTATCTGATGCCTATCGTATTGGAAAACAAATTATTGGAAATCCCGACGCACGAAGTGGTCGAGGAGCCGACCAAAGCGTCGGCTTTGGAAATTCTGGAAATGTAGTTATTTCCAGCCAGGACCCATTTGAGACAGGCTTAGTTGGACATTTTTTAAAAAGAAAGTTTAACTTTCCTTTACAACTTCAAGTTCACACCGATTTTTTCAGTACTCATTTCAGAAATTCTTTTTTAAATAAAATTCGTGTGCAAATTGCGAAATTTTTGATACTTCGTGCTGATGGATTGCGTGTGGTTAGTTTTGTTATTTCTGATTCTATAAAGAGCCATTTCCCAAAATTAAGAACACAAATTGATATTCTTCCAATTTTTGTAGACATTAAAAAGATTTTTGACAGGTCGGCAACTTATTACACACCGGAACAAATACCAAAATCTGTTCTGATGTTTTCAAGATTTACTACTGAAAAAAGAATTGATTTAGGGCTCGAAGTATTCAAGAAAGTTCTTGATAAACAAAAAGATGCACAAATGTGTATTATTGGTTTTGGTCCGGAAAAGAAAAATTTATTGCAAAAAATAGACAAATTGAATATAGGTGGGAATGTAAAAATAGAGGAATGGGAGGATGATTTAACTGCGGTTTACAAAAGATTTGAGATTCTTCTTCTTACTTCTGAATACGAAGGTTATGGCATGACCCTAATCGAGGCTGGAGCTAGTGGCTGTCCCATTGTTACCACGGCAGTAGGGCTTGCCAAAACAGATTTATTTAAAAACGGAGAAAACTGCTTTATTTGTCCTGTGGGCGATGTTGATTGTTTATCAAAAGCTGTAATAAATTTGATAGAAAATTCTGAAAAGCGCAAGTTGTTTAAAGAGAGAATGCAAGATAGTATTAAAAAAATAGCCATAACAAGAGAAGAATATATTTCTAGATACGTAAATTTATTAGAAAAATTATTATGATTAAAAGAACTATCAACTGGGGATTTGGGTTAGTAGATAGACATATTATAATTCGATATGTTATATCTGGCGGGACAAGTGCTTTTGTAAACCTGTCTCTTTTTTCTTTGTTCTTATATATTTTTCAGATTCATTATATTATTTCGTCAGTCATCGCTTTTACTTTTGGTTTTTTGGTGAGTTTGATTTTACAAAAATTTTGGACGTTTCGAGACCATTCAACAGACAATATTCATGTTCAAAGCTTTTTATACCTATTAAATTCTTTATTTGGTTTGTGCGTAAATACGTTAGTTTTATATATTTCTGTCCATTACCTTGGTTTTATGCCTCTCATAGGGCAAATTATTGCTGGAATATGTACGGCATTGTGTACTTTTCAAATATCACGCAGGTATGTTTTTAATCAACCAACCACATGAGATTGCTTATTTTTACACAAAAAATTGATAAAAATGATTCAGTTCTTGGTTTTTTTCATACCTGGACTGAAGAGTTTGCAAAAAAGGCAGAGGAAGTGATTGTGATTTGTTTATATAAAGGTGAAGTTAATTTACCAAAAAATACTACAGTTTATTCTCTTGGTAAATCCCAGTACCAGAGCAAAGCTCGGTATGGGGCAGGGAAAATATTTCTCCGTGTAAAATATATAATTAATTTTTACCGTTATTTGTTTTTGATTCGTGGTTCTTATGACAAGGTTTTTGTTCATATGAATCAGGAATATATTTTACTTGCCGGTCTGTATTGGAAAATAAAAAATATTCCAGTTTATATGTGGCGCAATCATCCTGTCGGTGGCTTGTTCACCCGTCTAACCGTTTTATTATCCACGAAGGTTTTCTGCACATCTGGGTCTTCTTTTGTAGCCCAATTTAAAAAGGCGGTTATTATGCCTGTTGGCAATGATACGACCTTATTTAGGCCTGTAGAGGGGGTTATGCGGAAGAAACATTCCGTCTGTATGTTGGGGCGCATAGCTCCGATAAAACACATAGAATTAGCTCTGGAGGCCATAAATCACCTTGTTTTGTCCGGTGCTCAAATTTCTTTAACAATAATTGGTTCACCTACAGAGAAAGATGTGGAATATTATAATTCTTTAAAAAGGTACATAACACAAAACAAATTATCATATTATATTTTTTTACTGGGAGAGGTTTCTTTCAATGAACATCCAAGGATATTTAGTGGTTATGAAATAAATCTTAATCTGACAGATTCTGGTTCCTTTGATAAAACCATTCTCGGTGGAACTTCTTGTGGAGCCATACCTTTGGTCGCAAACGAATCTTTGAGGGGGATGTTACCAAATGTTTGTATTACCGAAGCCAAACCAAAAACCATAGCTGACTCATTAATTAAATTATTAGACCCACACGTTCAAGTTGAAATTCAAAAAGATTTAGAGGTTTTTGTTAAATCTCAAAGTCTAAACACTTTGATGGAGAAGCTTTTTGTAGAAATAAAATAGCAAAAAATCTAACCATAAAATAACAAAACATATACGTTGATTTTTTAATAAATACATATAATATAAAAATAACATGAAAGGTATAATTCTAGCAGGAGGTAAGGGTACTCGCCTTCTTCCTCTGACCAAAATTACAAATAAGCACTTATTGCCGGTTTTCAACCGAGCGATGATAGATTACCCGTTAAAGACCTTACTTAATGCGGGGATAAAAGATATTTTAATTGTTTCAGGAAGGGAACATGCTGGTGACTTTATTGAATATTTAGGTTCTGGTAGTGACTTTGGTGCAAATTTCACCTATAAGGTTCAGGTGGAGGCAGGAGGTATAGCACACGCCTTACTTTTAGCCGAAGATTTTGCTGATAACAAATCTATAACAGTAATATTAGGTGATAATATTTTTGAGGACAATTTCTCATCCAAGGTCACGAATTTTAAAAAAGGAGCAAGTGTTTTTTTGAAAGAAGTTTCTGACCCAGAAAGATTTGGCGTAGCTGTTTTAGAGGGTAAAAAAGTTACTAAAATTCTTGAGAAACCTAAAAAAGCACCAACCAATTTTGCTGTTGCAGGTCTTTATCAATACGATAGTGGTGTATTTAATATCATAAAAAAACTTAAACCATCAGCTCGTGGAGAACTTGAGATTACTGATGTAAATAATGCTTATATTAAAAAAGGTTTAATGAAAGCCGAACTTGTTAAAGGCTTCTGGTCGGACGCTGGGACGTTTGATTCTCTAGCTAGGTCAGTTAACTGGGCATCTAAAAACAACTAAGATGTATAAAAACAAAAAAGTCAGCGTGGTAATAGGAACATATAACGAGGCCGACTCAATCAGAAAGGTTATTGACGGTTTTTTTGCTACTGGTTTTGTTGATGAGGTGATAGCGGTGGACAATAATGCATTAGGTAATACAAGAGAAGAAATAGAAAAAACCAAAGCAAGAAGGGTAGTAGAAACTAAACAAGGTTACGGATACGCTTATATGAGAGGTTTGAAAGAGGCAACTGGGGACTTGATTGTTATGACCGAAGCGGATGGGACTTTTGATCCAAACGATATACGCAAATTTTTACTCTACAGTGATGATTTTCCTGTGGTTTTTGGTACTCGTACATCAAGAGCTTCTATTTGGTCTGGGGCCTTTATGCCATTTTCAGTGCGTTTTGGAAACTGGGCTGTGGCAAAATTTCTAGAAGTTTTACATAATGGTCCATCTCTAACTGATGTTGGTTGTACCTATAAATTGATTTCTCGGAAAGTGCTAGAAAAAATATTTCCACTTTTTTTACTTTCTCACGGTGATGGCAAGTGGTCTCCAGAATTTATGATATGGATAATAAAAAAAGGGTTTATTCCAATTGAAATACCTGTTATATTTAAATCGAGAGTAGGCCAGTCTATGTACACAGGTAGTATTTGGAAAGCAATGAAGCTTGGTTTTAAAATGCTTCCACTGATCATCCGTTATAGATTTAAAAAAATATAATTCTTAATCATGATTAAAATACGGAATTTTATAAAAACACATAATTATTTATTCATAATAGCATTCACTTTATTATTTTTTGTGTTTACTCACATTTCAGGCATTGACTCACCATATCACCAAGATGAATATAAATGGGTTTATTATTCTCATCCAGAACTAACACCTCCTGGAACAGTACCTCATCCTCCTTTGACAGAATTTATATACACAAAACTTGGACCAATAGTGGGGGACTCCAATTTCAGATTGATACCTTTCTTTTTCGGTATACTGAATTTTTTTCTTTTGTTATATTTAGCTAAAACTATTTTTAACAAAAGAACTGCCCTTTGGGTAATTTTTTTGTTTACAATTTCTTTTTATTCTCTTTTAGCTTCGCTTATGGTTGATGTGGATGGAGCAATTATGCCTTTTTTCTTTCTCCTGATGGCTATTGGCTATTTTAAATGGAAAAAAACTTTAGAGATAGGAGAAAAAATTGAATGGAGATGGATAGTTTTTCTGACAGTTGGAGCCATTGGTGGATTTTTAATAAAAGTTAGTGCTGTTTTACCTATAATTGCGATATTTTTGGATTTTTTAATAGAGAATAAAGTTTTTTCCAATAAGAAAAAAATTCTTAGATATATTTTGTATACTGGTGGAGGCGTTTTGATACTAGTTGCCATTCTTTTTTTAGCAAAACTTGTTTTTCCTTTTTTCAACCTAGAATATTCAATGAGTTATTGGAAACACTTCGCAAATTCTTCTAGTTTTTTAAATCGAGGTTGGTTTCAAACTTTTATACAGTTTTTTAAAGCAGTTCTTTATACATCACCACTCCTTTTAGTCCCCATGTTTTTCATAGACAGAGAAATTTTTAAAAAAACCAGGCCTTTCTTTCTGTTTTTCTTTATTGGGTTGTTTTTCTATCTTTTTGTTTTTGACTTTTCTATTGGTGCCCTAGATAGATATTTCCAATTTATGGTTATACCTCTATGTATTATTTCTGGAGCAATATTTAGCCAGGTGTTTGAAAACCAATCGGGAAAAATCAAAAAAGTTCATATTATTAGCCTAATTTTAGCTGTTCTCTTGTTGTTTTGTGTCCAATTTTTTCCACATTTTGTTCCGGCTTTACATCCAAAATCTGAATGGCTTGGAAGGGCATTTTCTTTGAGGTGGAATTTTCTTTACCCTTTCTCTGGTGGTTCTGGTCCGTTAGGATTTTACATGTCTTTCTTATTTATGGCTTTATCTTGGATTTTGACCGTTCTTTTAGTTTTTATAGTATTTTTTAAATCACATTTTCGAAACATTGCCTTAGTGTTAATTTTCTCAATTGGATTTGCATATAATCTTGCTTTCAGTGAGGAATATCTTTTTGGCAAAATTAATGGCTCTGCTCCAAAAGTTTTAGCTGGAGCGGTTGAGTTTATAAAAAACAATCCAGATATAAAAATGGTTACAGTTTATAATGACAATGGAGGATATGATATTCAAGTTATTGGTAAATATAGAAAACGTCTTTATGTCGATCCAAAATTTGGGGCAGAGGGTAAAATAACTACTTTAAATCAATATAAGGAACATTATTTAGAAGTGAATGTGCCACGGATTGACCCAAGTAGTTTTTATAGAAAATATTTTAATTCATGCGAAATTATTTATCAAAACACAGATAAAAGCATTTCTGCCACAGTTTATGATTGTCAAAATGCTCCACTATTAACGTTATAAAATAAATATGGAAGAAAAAATTACAAAAAAGACAAAAATAATAATTTTATGTTTAGTTTTAATACTTACGGTGTTTTTAATTACTTTTGATTTTAAAAATACACCAAGAGTATGGGTTGATGAAGGTATATTTACCAATACTGCCGAAAACTTAGCTTATAATGGAAAATGGGGATTACAAGTTGACCCAGGGGTTTCTTATAGATTAGGAGCACAACTAACAACAAACTACCCTGTAATTTTCCCCGTTGCAATAAGTTTTAATTTGTTTGGTACCGGGATTTGGCAGGCTAGGTTACCAATGATAATTTATATGTTTTTGTTTTTAGTTTTTTCTTATCTTTTTGTAAAAAAGAGATATGGATTTTATCCTGCTATTTTATCAATATTGTTGCTTTCATCGTTTGCCCCATTTTATGGCAATGGTCGCCCCGTCCAAGGTGAAATACCCGGCTTAACTTTCTTGGTGTTGGGTTTATTGTTACTTTTGTATTTGGAAGAAGCTAGTTTTGAGGATAAAAGACTAGCCATATTTTCAGGTATATCCTTGGGTTTAGCTGCGGCAACCAAATCACTTTATTTACTTTTACTTGTAGTAATAGTGCCAGCTACTATGTTTTTTTGGGCAAGAAAAACCAAAAATAAAAGAAATATTTTTCTGTTACTAATTGCATTTTTTTTACCAGTCTTGTTCTGGTTTGTAATTAATTTTCCTACTCCAGATTTAATGGCAAAATTTATTCCAACTATTATTCAGCAAGCCGGCAATAATGGTGCCTCATCTTTATCCAATACATCTCTTTCACTTACAGAAACTGTCTCTGTTAATTTAGTAAGATTTGTAACTGAATCAACACCGATTCTTTTTCTCATTCTTTTTGTTTCAGTGATTTTTATCTTTTTTAAAAGATATTTTAAAAATAATATTTTTGATTTTAGTATTTCAGAATGCATAATATGCCTATTTATTATTCTAAATTGGCTTGGTTATTTACTTGGAACTGGTTGGTACCGATATTTTTTTCCAGCTCATATTTTATTATACTTATTGTTTCCTGCGGCTGTAATGATGTTTATCTCAGCATTTAAAAATGAGACCTTAAAAAAAATTACTACATCTATCATTGTTGTTTTGGTATTATTTCAGTTATATCATTTGGTTTTCTTATCTGACACTTCTTTAGTTGTTTCGCGTCCAAGGAATGTCGAACTCGCTAAAGTATTATCTACAATTCCTTCTTCAAAAAAAGTGCTTTTTTATAATACTACTGAAGCAATAGTCTTTCTGAAAGGAAATAATTATTCACAGTATTTAACTTTACAGGACTTGTTTGAAGCCGGGGACAAGAATTCCATGCATGACACTTCTTACGATTTTATTTTGACCGAAAATCGAGCCGAGTATCTTAGTATTTTTTCGACATGTTATGTAAAAAAAGAAGTCGTCAAATATCTTTTTGTTCAAAGAATACCTAATTGTAAAGAATAAAGTCATATATGGATCAAAACATTAGAGCAAAGAAGCTTTCAATTATTATCCCTGCATACAATGAGGAGCATCGTATTACAGAGACCCTATTTGATATTCACAATACAATGCAAGGACAACTATTTGATTATGAAATTTTAGTTGTAAATGATGGTTCTCGTGATAATACTGCTGACGTTGTGGAGGCGTTACAAAAGCAAATTTCTAAACTTTATCTCATTAATAATTCTGAAAATCATGGTAAGGGTTGGGTAATTAAGCAGGGTATGTTCAGGGCAGTAGGTAATTATCGTTTGTTCATGGATGCTGATAATTCTACAAGGGTACAGGAGATTACGAAAATGTTGCCATATCTACAACAAGGATTTGATGTTGTAATTGGCTCCAGATATATTAAAGAATCAGATATTGTCATAAAGCAACCATGGGTGAGGTCTTTTCCTGGTAAGATTTTTAGAATTATTACTCATATTCTAATACCCACAGGAGTAACAGATTTGACATGTGGATTTAAGATATTTTCTGAAAAAGCTGTAAATGTCATTTTTCCACAGCAGACCATCTTTAGGTGGTCGTTTGATGTTGAGTTATTGTTTTTGGCTAAGAGAAATAAACTAAAGATAAAAGAAATTCCTGTTATCTGGATGGACAACAATAAAAGTCGTGTAAAATTTAGAGATATGGTAAGATCCTTTTTTGAAATTATTCAAATCAGGTTAAGGGTTTGGTGATGATATAAATTTGTATTAGAAAGTTTATATTGAATGATGTATTATTCTAAGAATGATTAATAACAGAAAAATAATTGTAGTTTTACCGGCTTATAATGCGGCCAAGACGCTTAAGGCAACAGTAGACGCAATTCCTAATGGAATTGCTGATGAAGTTATTTTAATTGATGATGCCAGTAAAGATAATACCGTAGAAGTGGCAAAAGGTCTTGGTTTAAAAACTTTTGTCCACCAAAAAAATCTTGGGTATGGAGGAAACCAAAAAACTTGTTACAAAGAAGCTTTGAATTTGGGAGCAGACATTGCCGTCATGGTTCATCCAGATTTTCAATATGACCCAATTTTTATTCCAGAGATGATAAAACCAATTGTTAACAATGAATGCGATGCTGTTTTTGGTTCTCGCATGAAGATTCGTCAGAATGCTCTAAAAGGAGGAATGCCTTACTGGAAATATATAGCAAATATTTTTTTAACCAAATTAGAAAATCTTATTTTAGGAAATAACCTAACAGAATATCACTCTGGTTTTAGAGCTTATAATAAAAAAGTAATGCAATTACCTTTGGAATTAAATTCTGATGATTTTGTTTTTGATACAGAAATTATTGTTCAAATGAAAATCGCTGATATGAAGATAAAAGAAATTCCTATATCCACCAAGTATTTTCCAGAAGCGTCCCAGATTAATTTTAAAAGAAGTGTTCAGTATGGATTGGCTATTTTAAATGTTTTAAGAAAATATTTGTTGTTTAAATTTGGAATAAAAAATTACAAGCAATTTGAAATTGATAAAACACATGGTTGATTTTATGTTGAAAAATAAACATATTTTGTTTTTAATACTCTTGGCGATTTTTTGTGTTTTTATCTCATATTTTTATATTGGATACAACCCAAGTCTCGGTAGTGATGCCACTGAATTTAAGGAGGCAGGGGTCTTTTTGTCACAGGGCGGGCAAGTATCACGCGAAGCATTAATGAATAGGGTTATACCATCACCACTTTTTCTTTACATCTCTATTGTAGTAAATTATTTTCTAAATGATTTTGCCTCGAGTTTTTCTATTGTAAATATGTTCTTCTACATTTTGTGTATTTTTGCTTTTTATTTTTTAGCTTTGGAAATATATAAAGAAAAGAAAGTGGCTGTTATTAGTACGGTTTTGGTTCTTTTCAATTTTTATGTAATAGATCCGGGCAACGCACATCTTGCTGATATGTCTGGTTGGTTTTTTCTTATTCTTTCAACGTATTTAGCTATTAAATATATTGATACTTTTATCAGAAAATATTACTATTTTGCCATTCTTTTTGCCGTTATAGGTTTCTTCTTTAAGGAATATGGAGGATTAGGACTTATCAATTTAGCACTTTTGATATTGGTATCAGACTTACCAAAAAGGCAAAAAGTAAAAGATATTTTGGGAGCTGTTGTTTTGTCTGCTATTCCTATTTTTTCTTATCATATTTTTGCATTTTTCCAGTATCATGTTTCTTACTTTGATAAATTTATAAACGTTGTAACAAATTCTCCATCAAATCCCGACTATCAAAGTAAAAGTTTGGTACTACTCATTAAAATATTAGGCTGGTTGTTCTCTTTTGGCTGGTTTGCTTTTTTATTTGGGGCTTGGGAGGAATGGAAGATTAAAGACAAAAGAAGATTAAAAATATTGCTGGCTTGTTTTCCAGCTACTCTAACATTTCTTATATGGCCGGCAATTACTCAAAGGTTGGCAGTAATTCTTATGTTTTGGCTTTCTCTAATTACGGGATTTGGACTTTCCAGAGTAAGGTGGTATATATTGTATCCATTCTTAGGTCTGTATATTGCGTTTAATTACAATATAAAGATTCTGATAGACAAAATTAACTTACCATTCTAATGTCAAAAAAAGCTGACATGTTGTGGTTATTGATAATCAAAGTGTAGCTATATACAACGAAGTCCGCAACGGAGCGAACTCCATTGCGGACGGTTACCTTACACTCAGTATGTTCCCATCCACGTGCATCTTTCCAGATGCCTTCGGGGCTCGGAATAACCTGACTTTTGGTGTGGACCCGTGTGGGTCCGTGAAGAAATCCTCCTCGAGAACCAGGTATTCCTTCCCACCCGTACGAACCCGCGCCAGTATCTTGTGGCTTACGATTCTTCCAAAAGCCACAAATGGGCGTGCTCTACCTAGGGCAAAATACGCCCCTACCAACACTCCGAAAAGAATTGCCGACGCGTGTGTCAAATAGATCATGCTACCCTCCACCCTTAATTATAGCATAGTCGTAATTAATTGTCAAATTAATTGTGGTGTGTCAAAAAACGTGATAATATAAGCTTAATTAAATGAAAAAAATTAAAATCTTGTTTACGATAGGGAATTTAGATGTCGGGGGAGCAGAAAAATTGATAATTAATCAGGTTAAAAATCTAGATAAAGAAAAATTTGAGCCATATTTGTGTACGTTATTTCCTTACGGACCCCATGACTATTCTAAAGTTTTTGAAGAATTAAAGGGTATTACATATCAAAGATTTGTTTTCAAAGGGCCTTTAGATATCTTCAGTTGGGTAAAAGTTTATTCTTTTTTTCATAGAGAGAAATTCGATATGTTTTGTTGCCATTTGTTTGAGTCAAATTTTATCATTCGTGTGGTTAATATTTTAGTTGGCAGAAAACCAGTTTTTATTTTTGAACACAACATTTATTGGAAAAAACAGTGGTGGAAAATTTTAGCTGACCGATTACTTACCCCTAAAACGTCCAAAATATTTGTTGATTCAAATGCAATTTTAAATTTTACTTCAAATCAAGAAAAAATTGATAAAAACAAATTTGCTATTTTACCTTACCCCGTTGAACTGACAGATCAAAAAAAATTCGATGTAAAAAAAATAAAAGAGGATTTGGGTTTGCCGGCAAATAGTTTTATTGTTGGTTCGGTGGCTCGCTTTGTCGAACAGAAAGGTTTGCCATATTACATTAAGGCTGGAGCCAAAGTGTTGAATGATCTAAAACAAGACAACCTTTATTTTCTGTTGATTGGGTATGGAAAGATGGAAACAGAACTTATAAGTTTGGTAAATGAGTTAAAAATAGAGTCTAGGTTTATAATTAGAGGAGCTAAAGATATTAAAGAAATTTTACCGATTTTAGATATATTTGTTATCTCATCTCTTTGGGAAGGTCAACCCCTTGCCATGCTTGAAGCTATGGCTTCTGGGTGTCCCGTGGTGGCCACAAAAGTGGGTGGTATACCAGAAATACTAGTTGAAGAAAAAAATGGTTTGTTGGCCGAATCTAAGGACGAAAATTCATTAGCAAAACAGATAATTAAGCTTGTAAATAACGATAAATTAAGGTATAGTCTTGCTCAAGAAGGTAAGCTGGCTGCTCAGGAGTATGGCTTACCAATCTATATAAAAAAGCTAGAGAAGTACTTTATCGATGAATACAACAATAAAAATGGACATTAAAGAAGAAGCGGAAAGATATTTTACAAAACACTACCCTCGGGCTAGTAGAAAAGAGATAGAGAAACAAGTTGAAGATTGGCAAAATAAAATCATCTACAGTGAGGCCCTAGTTAAATTTTTTTTAGAGAGAGTCGGTCCAATAGAAAATAAGAAAATCTTAGATGTTGGCTTTGGAAGTGGTGGTGTCGCGATTGCTTTTAATCGTGCTGGGGCAATTATCTC
>JBAZZC010000005.1:0-54595 GCA_041658985.1 Minisyncoccota bacterium | reverse complement strand
GTGGACGTTGACCCTGAATTAAAAAGTATTGCCGAGAGAAATTCTGCAGTTAATAATGCAAAGATTGATTTCAAGATTTATAACGGCACAGAATTACCTTTTAGTGATGGGTATTTTGATTACGTGATTTCTTTTAGTGTCTTAGAACATGTAAGTTTTCCTGACAAATTATTAAACGAAATATTAAGGGTTCTTAAACCTAACGGTAGATTCCTATTAACCTTACCAAACAAATATTATCCAAGGGAAACTCATACACTAGCATATTTTGTTAGTTACATGCCTAAAAAACTGGCTAATGTTTACCTGAAACTTTTAAAGCGGAGTTCGCTTGAAGATGACAACCTTCATTTTTATAGTTATTTTGATATTCTAAAGATGCTTAAAAAAACTAACTATAAATATGAGTTAGTGTATAAAGATTTGACTGGCATGAGGGGTTTAAAAAAGAGATTGATATTACTACTAAAAAAGCTTAATATACATTACACTGCATTTCTAAAACAATTAATCTTTATTATTGAAAAGTTATGAGTAAAAAAGTCCAACAAAAATACATAGTCTTTGGCTCGCCAATGATTGAAGAACCAGAAATAAAGGAAGTGGTTAAGACCCTGCGTTCTGGATGGCTAGGAACTGGGCCAAAGGTAACAAAATTTGAAAAAATGATGAGCGAACTTACTGGGGCAAAATATGCTATGGCCGTCAATTCTTGCACCGCAGCACTTCATCTGTCTTTAGTTGCATCGGGTATTGGTAAGGGAGATGAAGTCATAACTACACCATTAACTTTCTGCGCAACCGCTAACGCCATAATTCACAGTGGAGCAACTCCTGTCTTTGTTGATGTTGATTTGAAGACGATGAATATTGACGAAACAAAAATAGAAAAAGCTATTACGAAAAAGACCAAAGCCATTATGCCTGTACATTTTGCTGGACGACCATGCAATATGGACAAAATTCTAACAATTGCAAAGAAATATAGACTACTGATAATTGAAGATGCAGCTCATGCTATCGGGGCCGAGTATAAAAATAAAAAAATTGGTAGTATGGGTGACCTGACTTGTATTAGTTTTTATGTCACAAAAAATATAACAACAGGTGAGGGTGGTATGGTTTTGACTAACAATAAAGAGTTTGCCGATAAAATAAAAGTTCTAGCTCTTCATGGTATGTCCAAAGACGCATGGAAAAGATTTTCTGATGATGGTTATAAACATTATGAGGTAGTCTATCCAGGATTTAAATACAACATGATGGACATTCAGGCCTCAATTGGTATTCACCAGCTAAAAAGAATTGAAAAATATCACAAGAAAAGAAAACAGATTTGGGATTTCTATAATAAAGAGTTAAAAGGATTACCAATTATTTTACCTGACTACAAAGATAAAGACATAAAACACGTTATGCATCTTTATACTATTTTAGTTGATGAAAAAAAGTGTGGAATCTCAAGAGATAAATTTATGCAGGAATTGCATTTGCGTGGGATTGGAACTGGAGTTCACTATAACCCCGTACATTTACATGATCATTACACCAATACTTATGGTCATAAAGTTGGTCATTATCCGAATGCAGAATATATTGGTTCAAGAACTGTATCATTACCATTGAGTGCTAAATTGACAATAGCTGAAGCAAAAAGGATTGTCGATGCAATAAAAGGAATCTTATGATAAGGTAGGTACAGAATGGTCTTTGAATTTGTGAGTGACGAAAGGAAAAAAAGCAAATGCCGAGAGTTATTTTGACGATGGAGAAGTACGTGATTGAACCCTTGGGGATTCAGCACTTACTGAGTATCGCCAAGATGCTCGGTTGGGACGCTGAAGTCTACCTTCACCAGAATTCAGATTTTGAACCACTAATCAATGAAGCGAAAGGTGCTGATTTGGTTGGTTTTTCAATCTGGACTGGAGCACATGAGCAGGCATTCCGCGCTGCGGACATACTACGAGAAAAGGGAGTCCTGGTTGCCATTGGTGGGCCACATGCGACATATCATACCGATGAATGCGCAAGGCATGCCGACTGGGTAGCTAAGGGCGACAGCTTCCGAATCTGGAAGTACATCCTTCAGAATATTAGTGGTGCAGAGACCCTTCCGGTTGGGGTGAGGCAACTTAGCTCAAACGTTCTCTTTGATGAAAACGCAAGAGCAGAAGAGTTTCCTCTATCCAATCTTGGACGGGAAATCGTGTACCATCGATATCCTGATCTGGCGAAGAGCCACATCAAGTCCATCATGGGCTCGACTGGTTGCCCATTCCATTGCACGTACTGCAATAGTCCTCACCTGAATGAGATGTACAAGAAACAGGGGGGGTTCAAGCACGTGTTTCGAGTGCGACCGCTTGATGATATCATTGCTGAAGCACTTTACGTCCGCGATCACTGGGGCGTAAAGATGTTCTATTTTCAGGATGACATCTTCGGCTACGACCTGAGTTGGCTTCGAGAATTCGTTAGACGCTGGAAAAGTGAAGTCGGAGTCTCGTGGCACTGCCAAATCCGGCTTGAACTCACTCGGGGTAAACCTGGGGAAGAGCGTCTCGATTTGTTTGTCGAGGGTGGTTGTTCGGGGATAACCCTGGCAATCGAATCTGGGAACGCTTTTCTTCGCGAACTCGTCTTGCTACGTCCAATGGAGCACGAACTCATCGTTGGGGGTTGTCACGAGATCATGCGACGAGGGATGACACTGCGAACGGAACAGATGTTGCAGATTCCCTTCTCAAACCTCGAGACAGACCTCTCAACACTCCAGCTGAACCACGAGATCAATCCGACTATGGCCTGGTCATCAATTCTCCATCCGTTTGGAGAGACCAACATGGGAAAGATTGCCAGACAGTGGGGATTTTGGAGTGAGGATTCGCCATCAAGTATCTACTGGAATCGCAGTCCGTTGCTTCATTCCACGACAGCGATGGAAACGGTCCTGCCACACATCGAACGCCTGCGTCCACTAACGGGGCGTCGGTTTGACAGTCCATTACTTCGAATGTACACCGAGTCGAAGAATGGAAATGGGAGGGCAGACGTATTCGTGGAAGATGGGCTTGTGCATCTGTCGGGCGTGAGGCGAGTGCCTATCTGCGAGATTCAGTATCTGGACGCGGAAGCGAACGAACGATACTGCGACCAGACCTCTCATCTCCAACCGATCTTCAATTGGTTGTCCAAGGTGCCCCGAGGTTACGAGTTGGGGTGGAAATGGGTGGAGTTGAGGAAAGAGGAATGGACATTCGCTAACCTCGGGAAATTGACGGAGGAACACCTTCGACAGGCGGGCCATAACTACGAAGTTGAGGAATGGAAACGGAAGCTCGCAGATGGACTATGGTGTTCGCCGGATAGTTTTCCTGCGGGCATCAGAGACAACCCACTCTACTTCTGTTTTTTTCCAAGCGGGCCAAAGCTTGCCCGTACCATGATTGAGAAAGGAGTCTTCAGTCTACCGCCGGAAAAATTCTGGCACGAGTTCGGCAGTCTAGCGCGGTGACATCTTTTCGGCTACGGTCTCTATAGAACAGAGAACGGGGTCGAAGATTCTATCGCGAGACGATAAACGTCGACAATGCGCCCCCTGAAACACGGGGGCGCTCTTTTTACTTAAAATAGTGATATTCTTGCCTTTAAATATCAAATTAGCTATGATTGAGGTTTAAATAATAAGTAAATTATTAAAATTTGTGATTACTGAACAGCAAAAAAAAATCTACACAACTCACGTCTGTGATGGTGTTAGTTTTGATGAACTTGTAAAAAAAGCAAACGAAATTTATTTTGATATTGAACCAGAGATGTACGACGAAAAGCACCCAGAAATAAAAAAATTTGAAGCAGATAGATGGAACGGTTTAGCTAAAAAATATTTTACATCAAATAGGTCCTTAAGAGTTTTAGATATTGGATGTGGTTCGGGTTTTGTAGCGGATCATGTCTGCAATAATCTTAAAAAAGAAGATACTTTTGTTTTTACAGATATCTCAAAAGAAATGTTAGATTATTGTGAAAATCATTTTAGAGATAAGTTTAAATGTAGATTGGAATTTAAAACGATTAATTCTGAAACGTTAGGTTTTCCCGATGATTGTTTTGATATTGTGACCTTGAATTCTGTTCTCCATCACATTCCTGATACAAAAAAAATTCTCCAAGAAATAAATCGTGTGCTTAAAACAGAGGGTATCTTGATAATTGCTCACGAGGTAAATAGTGCCTTTTTTAAACATAAAATTTTATGGACGAATTACAAAATAATCAGAATATTTTCAAACAGGAGGATGTTTCTTGAAAGCCTTTTTAATCATCTTGGTCTAATAAATTTATATACGCGTTATTTTAAAAGTAATGAAGTAAGTTATTACGAAATGCTTTACGAGAAAGTTAACGAAGAACTTATAAATCAAAAATTCATTTGTAAACCTTTAAGTCCGTCAAAAATGGGGTTAATTATGGAGTTATATTCAAGTACCGGTTTTGATATTGATAATTTAGCGAAACACACCTCAAACCTTGTTTTAATAGAAAAGAAGACATACAATCACCTAAATGACAATCCAACAATTTTGTTATTAAAATTATACGAAAAAATATTATCAGTATTATTTCCAAACTCTGGGAAAAGCTTCGTTGCGGTTTTCCAAAAATCATTAAATTAAAATTATGGAAAAGAAAATTCATCCGAACACCAAAATTGCCATTGTTCTGCTTTTTTAATAATTTTTTATATCTTACACAATATGGAAAATACAAATCATACAGATATCTTGAAACAGAACATAAAAAGCGATGGCAACATTGGTGTGCGGATAAAAGTAGCAATTATATCCGACACAATGGATCGTAGACCAGAGAAGGTTTTAGCTACTAAACGACTAGTGCAAAATCTTTTAAAATATCCAGAATTAGAAATCTATCTTATACATTATAAAAAAATGCTAGATGAGCCACTTTACCAGGAAGTTCACGAGATAATAATTCCAAGATATTCTTTACCGTTTGGTTCACAATTTGTTTCTTTTGTTATATTTTGTCTAAAGACGAAAGAAAAATTTGATATAGTCCACTGGCTTGTGCCAAGGATTTTTCCTTTCTTCTGGTTATTTCCAGCCAAGAAAAAGATAATTATGGCTCACGATGGATATATTGGTGTTTGGACACTAGCAAATACTATATTTTGGTTTACCATTCGTTTTTTTAGTAGATACATTGATGCTATTATCGGTGTGACAGAATATGCAAAGAAAGAAATTATGAGAACGTACCACATTCCAGAATCAAAAGCGTTTACTATATACAACGGTCTTGACCCAGAATTTCATCCTGTTCCTGAAATTACCGCGAGGGAGGTCTTGAAGAAATACAATATTTATACAGATAAGTATCTCCTTTATGTTGGTGGTCTAGTAACACACAAAAATGTTCCAAGATTGATTTTGGCCTATGATCTGTTGCGTAAAAGAGAACCAGCGGTTAAGGAGAAATTAATCATTATTGGCAAAGCATCTCTTGGGGCGGAAGAAATAAAAAATGTTGTCAAGGAGGCAGAGTATTCTAAGGATATTATTTTTATAAGTTATGTTCCTCCAGTAGATATACCAGCTTTTTATTCTCTAGCTACTGCTCTGATTCTGGTCTCTCTAAATGAGGGATTTGGGATGCCAATCGCAGAAGGAATGGCTTGTGGTACACCAGTTATCACTTCAAATATGTCAGCTATGCCCGAAGCAGGTGGTGGAGCGGCGATATTAGTTGACCCGTATAATATAGAGGATATTATGATGGCAATGAAACGTATTGTTGGAGATGAGAGTTTAAGAAAACAATTAATTGCCAAGGGATTAGAACGAGTGAAAACATTTAGTTGGAAGAGATATGCTGAGGAGAGTCTTAAGATATACAAAAAAACATTAAATTACAAATAATCAGATAAAAATATATGGAAATGTCGCTAGCAGAAATAATAGATAGATATACTATATTGAAATTGAAAATGGAGGGAATAGATGACTATTTAACACCGAATCAGGTGATAGAAGAGAAACCTTCAATGGAAAAAGAACTTTCGTTATATGGTCAGGTAATAGATGAATTTTGCCAAATGGGTATTGATATAAATAATGAGATAATCCAAAAATTATATGAAATTAATTCAAGATGTAAGGAAATGGAATCTAACATTCGTCGGAACATGGATAAATTATCCAATTTAAATTCAGAGAAGATGGAAGAAGTTGGAAAAAGCGCTATCTTACTACGTGGTTTCAACGAAGAAAGAATTGCAGTAAAGAATGAGATTATGAAGAAACATAGCATTACTACAAAAACCATAATGATGTCGTTAGCAGAGATAATAGATAGATATACTATATTGAAATTAAAAAAAGAAAGAATGAGTGGCCTAACTTCAGATCAAGTATTATATGAAAAACCCTCATTGGAAAAGGAGTATGGGTTATATGGTCAGGCAATAGATAGGTTTCGACAAAAAGATACTGAGATAGAAGAAGAATGGATTAATAAATTGTATGAGATTAATGCTAAAATATGGGATATAGAATCTGATATTCGTCAAGGCAAAGAAAAAATATTAGGTTTAAAGGAGGTTGGAAGAAGAGCGATTGTTATTCGAGAACTTAGTGAGGTGAGAGTTGCCGTAAAAAATGAAATAGTGGAGAAATCAAAAAATGGGTTTAAAGAGGTGCGGGTTTATATTAAATAATTTTTAAATGCATATAAAATATGTAACAAATGTAAGATTACCTACTTCTCGGGCGGCGGGATATGCCATTATGAAGATGTGTTCGGAGTTTACTAGGGCGGGAGTGGCTTTGGAACTTTTTGTACCAGAGAGAAGTAATAATGATAATAAACAAGACCCCTTTGATTACTTTAAAATTGAAAAAGATTTTGAAATTAAGAAAATTCCAAGTTTGGATTTTTTAGCTCTCACTGAAAAATTTAGCAGAGTTTTTTATTGGTTTGATACTTTATCTTTTTTAATTGCAACAAGATTAAAAGTAAAATTAGGTAAAAAAGATATACTCTACACGCGTGATTTTTTAACTACTTTGTTTTTTCCAAAGAAAAGTTTTAAGGTTTTAGAACTTCACAGTATTCCTAAATCAAAGTCTTTTTTTAATTTTGCTATTAAGAGAACAAATCTCTTTGTGGTGCTTACTACTAGCATCAAAAAAATATTAATTGATTTTGGGGTTGATGATAAAAAAATATTAATTTCGCCAAGTGGGGTTGATTTGAGTCAATTTAATCAGACCTCAAATAATTTTGAAATAGAGGGTATATCAAAAAATGATTTTGTTTTTGGATATGTTGGTACACTAAAAACAATGGGTATGGAAAAGGGAGTTGCTGATGGTTTAAAGGCCCTGAATCTATTACCCACTAATTTTAAATTTTTAGTTATAGGTGGAGAAGTGGAAGATGTTGAATATTATAAAAAAATGTCATTATTACTCGGTGTCTCAAATAGGGTTACTTTTATAGGTAATGTGCCTCACGCTGAAGTGAATAAATACAGTATGCAGTGTGATATATTTATAGCTCCTTTTCCAGAGAACAAACACTATAGTCAGTATATGTCGCCACTGAAAATTTTTGAATATATGGCAAGTAAAAAACCAATTATTTCCACAACTCTGCCTACTCTAAGAGAGATTTTAACCAATGAAAAGAACGCTATATTGGTGTCCCCAAGCTCTCCAGAGGCCCTAGCGAGTGCCATAAAGAGACTTTCGGAGGATACGGCACTTTGTAGCCGATTGGTAGAAAACGCCTATTCTGAAGTAAAAGAAAAATATACTTGGGAGATTAGGGCAAAGAAGATTATTTTGTTTATCAATTCATGGCAAAAGACATAATTGTTATTCCCACATATAACGAAAGAGAAAATGTAAGTGTTTTAATACCACTTATTTTTAAATTACTTCCAAATGTATATATTGTGGTAGCTGATGATAATTCTCCAGATGGTACAGCTAAAGTCGTTATAGATTTAAAAAGTAATTATCAGAATTTATCTTTGATATCAAGACAAAAAAAAGATGGTCTTGGTAGGGCCTATACTAATGCTTTTAGAGAAATTCTAAAAAACAATGATGTACGTTCTGTCGTAATGATGGACGCTGATTTATCTCATGACCCAAAATATTTACCAGATATGTTTAAAAAATTTGAAGAATTTTCTGTGGTTATTGGTTCGCGTTACATAGCCGGAGGAAAAACTATTGGTTGGGAACTTTGGCGTAGAATTTTGAGTTTTTATGGTAATTTATACTGCAGAATTATTACTGGTATGCCAATTTATGATTGTACTGGTGGTTTTAATATAATTTCCGCTAACCTCTTGAGAAAGATTGATTTCTCAAAGATGGATATGTCTGGATATGCATTTATTATGGAAATAAAATATCTTTTATACAAAGCTGGTGGGACTTTTTTTGAAGTGCCCATAACTTTTATCAATCGTGTTGGTGGGGAGTCAAAAATTTCAAGTCATATTATCAGTGAAGGTATTATCGCGCCATGGAAAATAAAACTCTCAAAATAAATTGTCCACTTTGCGAGAGTAAAAACACCTCCTTCTTTACAAAAAAAAATAGTTTTCATTTATATAAATGTCTAGATTGTAAACTGTTATTTACCTTTCCATTACCAAAAAATATTGATGTTTACAACGAATCATATTTTTCTGGGGCGGAACATGGGTTTGGATATGTTGATTACGACGCCGACAAAGAACCAATGATACCAACTTTTCAAAAATACTTAAACATCGTTTCTTCATTAGGGTTGAAAAATGGGAAACTTCTAGATATAGGAGCGGCAACGGGATTTTTTATGAATCTAGCTAAAAAAAGAGGGTTTCAAGTAAAAGGGGTTGAGCTTTCAGATTTTGCAGCTAAAATTGCTCGGGATAAAGATCTTGATGTGGTGACGGGGGATTTGTTGAGTGGTAATTTTCTAGGCGAGTCTTTTGATGTAATAACCATGTTTGATGTGCTTGAGCATGTTCCAGACCCAAAAAAACTTATATCTGAAGCTAGTAGAATACTTAAAAAAGGAGGATTATTGTTAATAAATACTCCAGATGCACAGAGTTTGTGGGCGAGAATACTAGGTTCAAAATGGCAACTTATAATGCCACCAGAACATATTTATTACTTTTCGCCAAAAAATCTAGGAAAACATCTCTCAAATAATGGTTTTAGTGTTAAAGTAAGCACAAAAATAGGTAAACGATTTACAATACAGTATATTATGAAGATGTTATATAAATGGCAGGGTTTTAAAATTTTCTTGGCAAAAATATTTTCAAACGGTTTTCTTTCAAGAATATCAATACCAATCAATCTGCACGATAACTTCCTTTTAGTTGCTAAAAAAAGTGAAAAATAAACTACTCATCCTTATAATCTGTGTTTTTATTCTTAGTATTGTGCCAATCGCTCATACGTATTTTCAGAATGGTTCATCTTGGGCTCGAATTCCTCCATCATTTGTTAATGATGATTTATATTACTATGCTCGAATGAATAATATAGTGAATGGATATCCTTTTATTGGCAATCCATATTATTTTGAACACCGACAAGAAATTAGCCCAGCTTTTTTCATTTCTGATTGGATTGCTACTATTCCGATGAAAATTGGGATGCCTTTTATTCTGACCATCTCATTTAATTTCATATTTTGGTCAATTCTTTTTTCGGTTTTTTCTTGTTTTCTTTTTATAAGATATGGTTTATCAAAATTTACATCTACAGTTGGGGCACTTGTAACATATTCAACCATGTATGTGCTTCTACTTCGTCCAGTGTCCATGCAAATAGTGGCACCATTTTTCCTTCTTTTTTGCATTAGCTATGGTCAATGGCTTAAAGTAAAAACACCGTCTAAATTACAGAATTTATTTTTAATTGTTACCGTTGCTCTATCTTTTTATATTTACACATATTCATGGCAAATTGTTCTGATGGTTTTGGGGCTAACCGCACTGTTTTTGATTTATCATAAAGATTGGTTTAAATTGAAGAATTTATTTATTGTTGGTCTTTGTGGTGGTATTTTGGGACTGCCAATTATTCTATATGCACTGAAACAAATTTCTTCTCCATATTATTGGGAAACTATGGCTCGTATTGGACTTGTGAATACTCACATACCCACAGCTTTGAGTTTTTATGACGGAGGAATGATCTTGGTAATTTTATTTCTATGGTGGATTTCTTTTGTCTGGGTAAGGGGTTTAAAAGATAATCCAAAATACAAAGAAGCTTTTACTTTTGTGTCTCTTTTGGGTCTGGGCTTGTTTTTTGTGTCATTTAGTAATCTCGTAACAGGAAAGGAACTTGAAATATCAAATCATATAGAGAGGTTTGTTATTATATGGATTTCCGTCGCTCTTGTGCTATATACTTGGTTTTTAGTAAAATCTCGTTTTTCCGCCAAAGGCGGATCCGCCTTTGGCGGAGAGCTGTATGAACTTTCATATCTAAAAAAACTGATAGTATCAATCCTTTTTATTTTTTCTTTTATTATTTTTACCCATTTTTTTGTTAACGGTTTTGGGATAAAATCGATACTTCAGACTGATACAAAATCTGCACAAATATATGCTGAACCAATTAATTGGCTTAATAAAAATGTTCCAAAAGAAAGTGTTGTGTGGAGTAATGGTGGAATAGGGTATTATTTACCTATTATGAGTACGGATTTTCAGCTTTTTAACCCGCTTGGCGGATTACACATTATGTCTTCGAAAGAAGAAGAGGAAAGATATCTAACATCACATTATTTTGATAATCTAACTTTGCAAGATATTAAAAATGATTTTCGTCAGTATGCAGGAACGGGGAATTCTATACATCAATACAAAACATACAATCGTAAGGTAAAAATTTGTCAGCTTTTAAAATTATCTTATTTTGGTATTGACTGTGGACAAATAACAGATGCGGTTTCTTTTCGGGGAGAAAAATATTTTGTTGATTTGTATAATCAATATACAAATGATATAAAACCTAACATAATAAACAAATTAAAAAAATTTAATGTTGAATATGTTGTGAGAGATAAAAGAGTAAATGATAAATTTACCCCAGAAGAAATACCAAATATAATGCTTTTGTGGAGTAATGATAATTTTGAAATTTATTCAGTGAAGTATAAATAAAAGTAGATGGAGTGCAAAAACGGGTGGGCGTATATATTTACTTTGACAAATGTTCATAAACAAATATAATGTCCTTAATAAATATCAAAACATTAAACCACATGGAAGAAATGAATAAAAAAATGTATACGGAGTTATTAAAAAAAACACTTATTGATTACCACCGTACAGGGACCGAATACAGACCTCTTTATTCAGTAAAAGCAGGTTGGAAAAGGAGACTTTTGAGAGGTTTGGATCGTTTTTTAAGAATCAAGGATTATGCTATATGTAAAATAAATAATAGTAACAAAGAAACCCGTGAGAATGGAGGAGATTGGCCTGCATACGCAGAATCAATGATTGGTTTAAAAAGAATGGATAATATAGAATTTTGTGTGAATAATATTATTACGGACAATATACCAGGAGATTTGATTGAAGCTGGGGTTTGGCGTGGTGGAGCGACTATCTTCATGAAAGGATTGTTAACAATAAATAATATTAAAAATAGGGTTGTGTGGGTTGCTGATTCTTTTCGGGGATTACCGAAACCAAATGAAAAATATAAAATAGACAAAGAAAGCACATTACACACCTATGAAGAATTAGCCATTCCGGTAGACGTAGTAAGAAAGAACTTTGAAAAATATGGACTTCTGGATAATGGGGTAAAATTTCTTGAAGGATATTTTAGTGATACTCTCCCAAAAGCTTCGATTAAAACCTTATCACTCATAAGGGCAGATGGAGATATGTATGAATCTACCATGGATATATTAGTAAACTTATACCCTAGACTATCTATTGGTGGATATATTATCTTTGATGACTTTAATACGATAGAGGGGTGTAAAGAAGCCGTCATGGAATATAGACATACTCACAATATAAATGAAACAATCATAAAAATTGATGAGTCTGGGGTATTTTGGAGAAAAAATAGTTAATAATAGTGAGCTTGTTTAAAAAAGCTTGAAATGTGTTGATGAATAGAGTTTAGTAAAGAATTGATTTTTTAAAGTTTTTTAATTTAGGAGCGAAATGAGTAATTAATTTAGGAGCGATAGTCATACTTAGAAACTGGATATTTTCAGGAAAGATATCAAAATAACTACAAAATGCAATCCAGGCAAATTTTCGTACATTTTTACCATTATTTGTTTCCAATATAAAAGAATCCATAACAAACGCAGCATATATCTTTTTATGCTGTTTATATAAAGATGGCATAAAGATTTTCACTAGGTGTGATATTTCAATACTTTCAAATAAGTTGATATAGTAACGACCACGAGGGTCAAGTACGTAGTTATCGGTGGGATTTTTGCGACACAAAATAAAACATTCGGACATCAGAAGCAATTTTCCATATTTACTAATTCCAATAATCAATGGAGCTTGCCACAAAAAGACATTTTTTGGTTTTACATATTTTTTGGCAGCCTCCATTTCTTTTTGCCACAAATCTTTTCTGAAAATATTGGCTGTTATAAAGTTGGTCAAATACCACCAATGATACGCTGGCTCGAGGGCACCGTAATCTTTTGTGAAATCTTCCATAAAGATATCATCTTGAATATTAAGTCGATTTTCAAGAACGACTTTGTATTCTTTATTAGCATCATCCAAGGAATGGATGTTGTTTGTGTTTACTAGAATAAAATTTGGTTTATATTTTTTTATTGCTTTGACGAAAGCAACAATAGCACCGTCTTCTAATAAATCATCATCTCCGAATAGTTGCACATAAGTACCTCTGGCTTCATTTACTATCCATTCGAGATTTTTTGTCACCCCGAGATTTTTTGGTTGGTTGAATCCGCGAACAAAACTATACTGTGTGTCTACTGCAGTTACATATTCAGCTGTGTTGTCTGGTGAAGTATCATTACTTATAACGATTTCAACCTCATTTTCCAGACCAGCGTCTACGATTTGTTTGATAGACCGACTCACCGTTGTCTCTAAAAACCTCCGCCTATTATATGTGGTGACAGCAATGCTTAATAAAATGTTATTTTCCATACCTTATCTGTATATATTTTTTGTAAAAAAATGGAAAGGTCTTTTTTATTGACCTTTTTATTTTATTTTGCGTGCTTTGAAGACCATGTCTTGATTTGGCCAGTTTGAGAGGTTTCTTATCCAAATTTTCAAACCACGTGTATTTTCCTCTTCCCATAACGTATCGAATACTTCTTTTAGATAAGAATTCAAAATATGGTAGAAGCAACTGGAGAGCGGTCAAGGAGGTTTTTCCCTCTTTAGCTTCTCTTACAGTATATGACACATGGCCTCGTCTATGGAAGTAAAATGAGTTTGGTAAAATGTACATCTTTGTTCCAGAGAATAACTGTCTTATGCCAAAACCCCACGTATCGATCCAGTTTCCGTCAGGGTAGCCACCGGCTCTATTCCAGCTATTTTTTGTAAACATATAATTTCCCATTCCAATCGGAGAGGAAGAATTATTTCCCAGAGTCCTCTCTAGAGTTACTTCATCAAACAGGAAATTCAATTTTTTATATATTTCTTTTGTGTCATTTACAAAATAATAGGTTCCCTGAAATGCTACACAATCAGCACCCTTTTCTAGTAAAAGTCTTTTTAAGGGCTCTATAGAATTTGGAAGAAGAATATTATCCGAATCCAGACAGAAAAGAATTTCATTTTTTGTATTTTCAATCGCCGTATTTCTAGCCGTTGCCCCTCCTTTGTTTCTAGTGTGTGTAAGTATTTTTACATATGAATATTTATCGGCAAATTCTTGTAGTATTTTTGCCGTATTATCGGTTGAGCCATCGTTGGTTATAACAATTTCATCTCCTTCTTCAAGGTTAGTGCTGATAATGGAATAGAGTGATTCGGTTACTGTTTCCTCGCAATTGAATGCCGGAATAAAAAAACTTATATGTAAGGACTTCTTTTCAACCCACCACATCATATTTTCTTTATCAAAATTTATTTTCCAATTAAATCTTCTGAAAAATTCATCAACTGCTTTCTGCACTCCAGGAAAATACGGATTCATATAATCATGACCACCAATGATTCCACCGTCTTTTATTTTTAAAAACCAAGCACATAAATCAGTCCACACTCCTTCATATGAATGGTCAGCATCTATATAGATAAAATCAAGTTGTTCTGAAATGTTTCCGACAGCATCTTTTGAGCATTTTCTTATATGTTCGTAACGCTTACTGAAAGGTGAAAGCCTTTCTTTTGTCATTTTAAAAAGTTCGTCGAACTCTTTTTGTGGAAGATTCATAGAGTCATCAACATAGCTTTCTCGGTGCTCATATGGATCAACACCATACAATTTCTCTATTTTTGTATTTTTCAACATAGCCTCACAGTGACCCCCATAAGCAACTCCAATTTCTGCTCCAACCTTGAAGTTTCGAGGGTTTATGATTTTACTAAACTCATCGTAGCCTTTGTGCCAAGCTTCTTCATGTTGCAGTTTAGAGTTTTCAAGGTTTTGTCTAATTTGGTTCATCCCGTACGAAATAGGAAACGCTTTAAGCGAGTTTTGAGGTATCGCTTGCCTTTTCCCGATTTAAGATATAATTCTCTCGACCTTGCATCTGTTTGTTCTGTGCATGCTTCATAATAAATAAGTTCATATAAGCCTCTGTTCTTGGTATATATAGATTTCCCGCTATTATGTTCGCTTAGGCGTTTCCGTAGGTTTTCTGTATATCCAGTGTATAGCCTACCATTTTTCTTGCTTTTTAGTATATATGTGTAAAACATACTATGCATTTCGTACGGGATTCATTTTCCCACAACATAATCAAAAGCCTTTTTATATTCATTTATAACTGTATAAATATTAACTTCGTTTTTTATAATGTTTACTGAGTTTTGCCCCATTTTTTCCAAAAGATTGGGGTTTCTAAAAAGATACCTTATTTTTTCTGTTAAGTCCAACAGATCTCCTTCTTTGAAATATAAGCCATTGTAGCCGTCTCTTACTAGTTTCTTTTCAGTACCGTCACAGACCGAACATATTACCGGAAGTCCAAATGTCATTGCATCATTTATGGACAAGCCCCCCATACCGGCTAAGACGTATATATTAGAAGATAAGAGATATTTTCCTAGTATTTCTTGGTTATAAACACCACCGAGAAATTTGACTGAATTTTCCAGATTTAATTTTTTTACTAGATTTTTAAGTGGCCCTTCACTCGGGCCAGAGCCGATAACCAAAAGTTCAGCATCGGGAAATTCCGGTTTTAAGTTTTTTAAAGCTTCAATAATCATATCAACCCTTTTCCATGGTATCAGTCGACTTAAATGCACTAAACGGTGTTTACTTGGCGGTAATATAGTAGGTTCTTGTTCTATTTTTTTTCTAATGTTAAATAAGATATCAGTATCTGGGGAATTGCGGGTTATAAAAATTTTACTGCGGGATACTCCGTAACTTTCAAAAATATCGTACGCTTCATCAACATAATTTACATGAGCATCGACCATATTTAAGATCTGTTTTCTAATTTCCAATCTCTTTAATAAAACCTTTCTACCTATAAATTTTCTATATATTTTATCTAATTTTATGAGATGTAATATTTTTTGACACAGGTCTGGAAGTTTGTTTAATTTTAGTCTATTACAAGCTCCAATAAAAAAGGCAACAAATACTGGGGTATATGTTTCATCTGATTCTCCAGATAATATTTTTCTTTTTGCATTGTTATATTTATCGGTTTGAAGAGGTATATCTTTCCTTACAAGTTTTATATTCATTTTTTTGACAGTATCCGTAAGTTCCTTGTCGTATAGAAAATCCTCTAGATATTGTTCTAGAGTAACAATTATATCTGGCCTTATTTTCTTCAAGAGGTTACCAAGTCCTACAAATTGTCTATAGCGATAATCGCTAAATTTATTATGATACTTACCTATAAGTGAGAGAACTTTAAAATTAATTCCTTCTCGTGTTTGAAAAACAGCACCACCAACAGCTCCTCGACCATCTGCATCAACAAGATTAAATATTTCAATATCGTTTTCCAAATTTAATTTGTTTAGTATTTGATTGTTGTAGTGTGACAAGCCGATTCCTATGAATAAAACTTTTTTTTTGCCGTTTGTTTTCATTTCTGTTTCATGATTATTTCTGCAATTCTTGCACTAGCTTTACCATCCCATTTTTCCGGTATTGTGCCCTTTTTATATTTTTTTGAGAGAATTTCGTCTATTTTTTTATTGAGAAGATTGAAATCATTGCCGACCAATGTGTTTGTACCCAAGCTCACTGTTACTGGTCGCTCGGTGTTTCCCCTCAAAGTTAAGCAGGGTATCCCCAAATAAGTGCTTTCTTCTTGAATGCCTCCCGAGTCAGTTAATATAAAATCTGAATGATATACCAGATTTAGGAACTCCGTGTAACCTAATGGTTCTAGAAGGATTATTTTGTCGGAATTAAGAGAGATGTTCTTTAATTTTTTGAGTTGTTTTTTGGTACGAGGATGGATAGGGAAGAAAAGAGGGATTTTTTTTGCAATTGTGTTCAGGGAAATAACAATTTTTTCTAACTGTCTTAAATTATCAACATTAGATGGTCGGTGCAAAGTGACTACTGCGAATTTTTTAAAGCGCAGATTAATTTTACTTTTTTTCTTGATTTTATCTAAATAGGTGACCAGTGTATCAATCATAACATTGCCGACAAAGTGTATTTTTTTCTTGTCTACTCCTTCGTGGATTAAGTTAAGACCAGCCCCTATCGATGGAGTAAAAAGAAGAGATGACAATCTATCTGTTACCATACGATTAATTTCCTCAGGCATAGTGAGGTCTCCAGACCTAAGCCCTGATTCAACATGGGCTATTTTGAGACCCATCTTTGCACAGACAAGAGAGGCCGCTAAGGTTGAATTAACATCACCATAAACCAAAGTCATATCGGGTTTTTCATTCGTAAGCACTTTTTCAAGTTTTGTCATTATGTTAGCTACCTGTTTTGCTTGTGTGCCAGAACCTACTTTTAAATTTACATCGGGGGTTTTTATTCCAAGTTCTTTAAAAAATACGTCAGACATATTTGTACTGTAATGCTGTCCTGTATGAACAATAAGTTGTTTGATTTTGTATTTTTTTAGAGCTCGCCAGACCGGTGCCATTTTCATAAAATTCGGTCTTGCTCCGACGATGTGAATAATTTTCATCCCGTACGAAGTAAAGGGTATTTTTTCACCTTCGCTTTGATTATATTCTGATTTAAATTATAAACACTCATAATAACATATTACATAGACTTCGTACGGGATTCATTTCCAACCTTTATTTTCAAAATCAATGCATCAGCAAAAAACTTGGTAGCCCAATTGATTAAAAGGAAATGACTATATTCTCCGTAATATGGATAAGAACCCAATATACCTCCACGGATTTCTTCTTTAGTGTCCAGTATTTGAGTTGATTTTACTTGTTTTATTATCTTAAACGCCCCATCCAAAAATCTTTTTTCGTTTGTCATCTTCCATATTTCCATCCAAATAGCTGCCAGTTGAACATCACCAGTTAAGCAAGAATAATCGTCTTCTGACTCCCAATCTTCGTCAAATGTAGATGGCAAAAAGCCACTACTTGTTTTTGTTTTGTAAAAACATTCAAGCATTTTATCTGCAGCACCATAAAATGATTTATAGAGATTGTCTTTTTTTTGTCCAAGTTTGTAGCTTTCTAAGATACCACTGATTGTATAAGCGATCATGTGTGTCCAAGGGGCATTCCTGCTGCTAGTGAAACTGGTCTTATCAAACCAAAAATTTTCTTTTTGTTGTTTAAGTACCCACTCTAAATGCTTTTCTGCGCAGATTCGGTAGCGCTCGTCTTTTGTTATAACGTAAACTTCTAGAAGTGACCATGCTACTCTTGAATCTACAGTTTTAGCTCCTTTGGTTGAAAATTTCTCCCAAGCCCCACTTTCATTTTGGTTTAAAATTAGCCAATCGGCTGATTTTTGCATGGTTTTTAGATACCGTTCTTCTTTAGTTTCTAAAAAAAGTTTGTAAAAGCCTAAAATAACCTGACCTGTATTAAAAACTTTGTTATAGAGAATTCCGTCTTTATGAATTTCCCCGACGGCGCCGTCAGTGGACATGACGTCTATTTCCCAGTTAGCCATCTTTTCAGCTCTTTCTAAATAATTTTTATCTCCAGTTAGTTTGTAATAGTCAACGAATGTTTCAATAATATATCCTGTAGTTTCTCGATATGGGTTACCCCATTTTTTACTAGCTAAGTCATAAGAAGTGCTTACTCCACCACAACCCGTAACATCTTGAGCAAGACAGAGCCATTCCATTGCGGCCTTCAAATGCTCTTCATCACTTCTTGGTTTATTTGGTAGAGATCTAAATTCTGGATAATTAAAAGTAACCAAGAATTTTTTTAGCTTATACAATATTTGCGCTCTCATTTTAATTAATTTATTTTTCATCCCGTACGAAATAGGAAATGCTTTAAGCGAGTTTTGAGGTATCGCTTGCCTTTTCCCGATTTAAGATATAATTCTCTCGACCTTGCATCTGTTTGTTCTGTACATGCTTCATAATAAATAAGCTCATATAAACCTCTGTGTTTGGTATATGTAGATTTTCTCGCATTATACTCGCTTAAGCGTTTCCGTAGGTTTTCTGTATATCCAGTGTATAGCCTACCATTTTTCTTGCTTTTTAATATATATGTGTAAAACATATTGTGCATTTTGTACGGGATTCATCCTATTTTATTGCTTCCAGGAAAAACATCTGGTCGGGGCGATTATCTATCATATCTATATTTTCCAAAACACTTTCCCTGTAATTTTTTTGTTCTACAGTTTGAAATCCTGCTTTTCTAAATAAAATGGACAGGGTTTCGTAATCATACATATATTTTCCGCCCCCATATCCATAAAACCAGCAATTGATTTTGTCACACATTGTTTCTCCGCCCTTAAATCTATCTCTGCCATTTGGGAGTTTTTGAAAGAAAAAAGTTGTATCATTTGCTGTATATTTTTTAGCAATAGCCTTTAGATCTTGAACTCCAAATCGTGCTACTCCACCTCTTTTTAAAACTCGATACACGTCCTTTATGATTTCTTCTCCACGTTCTCTCTTGAAGTAGTTTATTGCCGAAATGCAAATGGCTGCATCAATAGAATTATTTTTAAAGGGCAATAAACTCTTACTCAAATCCAAAACCAAATCAGCTTTGTAGTATTTATCTATGCCGCAATATTCTGGTAGAGGTGTATTGCCGCTTCCTATGTTGATTTTATTAACCCTCCCTAAAGTAGCAGAGGTTTTTATTTTGTAGAAATAAAAACGAATTTTTTTCAAGACGCCAAGTGTTATTTGGGGTATTTTTTTAAATGACGTCATATACTTTGGATGATTTTACATCATACAATACAAAGTACAAATTTTCAATATTTTTATAAATTGACAGGATATTAAAAATCGGTATTATTTTAAGATGTTTGAAAAGAAAATATCAATGGCTGAAACTGTGGGTAAGGTGGTTGGATTCTCTTTTTCCTATATGCTTTTTTCCACAATTGTTTTCTTTATCTTTTTTTTCAGAAAATCCGGTTTATCACTGCCACATTATGAAATTGCGATTGTCATTCCACTGAGCATTATTTGTATCAGTCTTATTTTTAAAAAATTAATATCCTAATATGACACATTGTTTCTTCATTGGGTTTAAAAATGGTATGAATGCCTTTGGGCAGCATGTCGGACGAGTGGTAAACACCACTCTTCTCTTTTTTGTCTACATTCTTGCTGTTGGACCAACTTTTTTTATAGCCAAACTAACACAAAAACATTTCCTTAAACTTTCCTTAGATAAAGATACAGAAACTTATTGGGAAAATCTTAATTTAAGTAAAAAATCTATAGAAAAATACTATAAGCAGTTTTAATTTATGTCAAAATATATTTTAGGAATAAGTTGTTACTATCACGATGCTTCAGCTGCGCTTCTAAAAGACGGCGTGATTGTCGCAGCGGCGCAAGAAGAAAGATTTACCAGAAAGAAACACGATTCATCATTTCCTATCCATTCAATACTGTACTGCTTAAGCAGTCAGAATATTGATATTCACGACATATCCTATGTAGGTTTTTATGAAAAACCTTTTGTTAAATTTGAAAGAGTTTTGAGTCAGCATCTTGAAATGTTTCCGAAAAGTTTAAAAACATTTGTTAGTTCCATACCGTCATGGATAAACGAAAAACTACGGGTGACAAAAGCCATTCGCAAGAAACTAAAATACAAAGGGGACATTCTCTTTATAGAGCACCATCTCGCCCATGCTGCAAGCACTTTTCTTTTGAGTCCATTTGAAGTAGCGGCAATTATGACTGCCGATGGTGTAGGAGAATGGACAACGACCTCATACGGCATGGGGAATGGAAACAATATAACTCTCCAAAAACAGATAACATTTCCTCATTCTCTTGGGCTTTTGTACTCAACCATAACCGCTTATCTTGGTTTTAGTGTTAATAACTCCGAATATAAAGTGATGGGACTTTCTGCTCATGGATTAATGGATAAAAAAGAAAATCCTTATTTTGAGAAATTGAAAAATATAATTGACGTGAAAGAGGATGGGAGTTTCAGAATGGATATGTCGTATTTTGTCTATCACTATGCTGACAAAATGCCTTCAAAAAAACTTTGCGAACTTTTAGGTGGACCCGTACGAAAAGAGGAGTCGGAAATTACAGATCGTCATAAAAATATTGCTGCGGCACTCCAGTTACTTTTTGAAGAAATAATGACAAAAATTTTAAACCACGTTTATTCAATGACTCAGTGTGAAAACATAGTTATCTCTGGTGGATGTGGATTAAACAGCGTCTACAACGGAAAAATTTTAAAAAATACTCCATTTAAAAACATCTGGATACAGCCAGATTCTGGAGATGGTGGTGCAAGTGTTGGAGTAGCATCTTACATTTATCACGCAATTCTAAATAATAGAAGAAGTTATATAATGAAAGATGCTTATTTTGGGCCCGAATTTTCCAGTATAGAAATCCAAACATTCCTTGACAATAATAAAATTGTTTATAAAGAACTGGAACTAGGAACTATGGTAAAAGAAATCGCAAGTCTTATCTGTAAAAATAATGTTATGGGATATTTTCAGGGAAAAATGGAGTGGGGGCCAAGAGCTTTGGGAGCAAGAAGTATTCTTGCTAACTCACAAAATCCAAAAGCTCAAGAACTTTTGAATACAAAAGTAAAACACAGAGAAAAATTTAGGCCATTTGCGCCGGCTATATGTGCTGATGATGTCGCACGGTATTTTGAATGTGATATTCCTCTACCTATGCCGACAGATTTTATGCTCATGGTTTATCCAATAAAAAAAGAATGGAGGAAGAAAATACCTTCCGTAACACATGTTGATGGTAGTGGACGACTCCAATCAGTCAATAGAGAACAAAACCAAATGTATTATGATATTATCAAGGAGGTTGGTAGTATCTCAAACATTCCTATTATCATTAATACATCTTTTAATATAAGAGGGGAACCAATAGTTTGCTCACCACTCGATGCCTATAAATGTATGATGGGTACTGAAATAGATTATTTAATAATTGGAAATTATCTAGTAAAACGAAGCGATAATTTAAAACACGCTTGGGATAGTGAAAAAAATGCAATTGACTAGCAAATTCATTTTGAGATTAGTGGGTCTTCTTTTCTCCATACTAGCGATGGTCTTTAATCCTGTATTTCTAGGAGAAATACTAATTAGAGGATCAATAGAGAATATGATGGTGATTTTGGTTATAATCATCGCAGAGATAGTCATGGCTGGTTTAGGTGTGGCTTTTTTTCTGATCCCAGATTTTTTTATAAAAAAGAAAAAGGAGATTGCTCTTCTTGTGATTATTTCTCTTTTTTCAATTTTTGTTCTTGAATTTGGCACTAAACTTATATGGAAAAGCCCAATTGGAGGGTGGTACGGATATCCGCCGAGGCTTTTTGAACCAAACGAAAAAATGGGTTATGTCTACACACCGAACTTCAAGGGATACTTTCCTAATCCCCCATATCAAAATATTGCTATTGAAATAAATTCAAAAGGGTTAAGAGACAATGAGCACCAATATGAAAAACAGAAAGATGTAACAAGAATTCTAGGACTGGGCGATTCAATTACTTTTGGCGCGGGAATTCCGTTCGAAAAAACATATCTGTATCAACTTGAAAAAAAACTAGTTGATGGAGATCATGCTGTTGAGATAATAAAAGCTGGAGTTAATGGCTACGATTTTGATAGTGAATACGCTTATTTTACAGAGGAAGGAAACAAGTACAATCCAGATGTTGTAATATTAGGGCTTTTTCTAAATGATATAGATGCACTTACTCCAGAATTAATAAAACAGGAAAAAGAAGATATTGAAACAGCACAAAAAAAAGAAGTCAAGGGGATACGCACAGAAAATCCGAGATTACTGGATTATATAAAGAGTAGGTGTACGCTTTGTAACATTGTATATACCATATTTAGTTCCACAAATAAAAAAAGTGAACGCGATAACTACAATCTGGCTTACTTTAACTATTCTCTGAAAAAAAAGTGGACAGAAGACTGGTCTAGTTTTCAAAAGAAATTGCTGAAATTTAATGAGGAACTTTCAAAGAAGAATATAAAATTTCTCATCGTCATATTTCCTCAAACTGAACAGTTTTCCTACTCATATGGATTGACCAGATTTCCGCAAGAACAATTGGATAAAATGGGTCAGGAATACGACATAGATATACTTGACTTGCTTTCGTATCTTGATACTCCGGAATATAAGAGTTTGTATCTTCTTGGCGACAGCATTCACCCAAATGAAGCCGGAAATATTTTTATCAGCAATATTATATTAGAAACATTACTGAATCGTGGTATAATACCAAAATGAATCACAACAAATCATTTCTATTAGAATTTTGGGATTTTATCAAAGAAAGAAAGCTCTGGTGGCTTACACCTATTATTATCGCCGTTTTGATTGGAGGAATTCTTATAACACTTGGACAAAGTTCCATACTTTCCCCATTCATTTACGCTCTGTTTTAGTTTATGGTACAATCGCCAATTATGATACATATAGGAATAACTGGCTCCACAGGATTGGTCGGTTCACATCTAAACTATTATTTGGAAAAATATACAGATGAATATAAGCCCGTTTTAATAGACAGGGAAGATTTTAAGGATGACCCCAGTACCAGAGCAGAGCACGGTACGGGGCAAAGAAAAAAGTTAATAGATAAATTAAAGGTGTGTGATGTTATTGTCCACTTAGCGGGTTTATCAAATAGAGCTGACCAAAAAGAGATTTATGACACTAATGTCGGATTGACGAGAAAAATTTTGGATAGATTAGAGAGTTTAAATCTCTGCCCAAAAATTATTTTTTTATCCTCGGTTCACCGTGACAAAGACACACCATATGGCCGTTCAAAAAAAGATTCTGAACTCTTAATTGCCGAGTGGGGTAAGAAAAACAATACTCCGACCACAATAATCATTTCCCCTCATATTTTTGGTGAGTCTCCACACATTTTTAACAAGTCTCTTAAGCCTTATGTGGGTTCAGCTTTTGCTACTTTTTGCCACGAATTGGCTCAAAATAAACCCTCAACTGTCTATCCAATCGCACCAATTGAGCTTGTATATGTTGGAGATGTTGTAGTGTCCATTTTTAATGCAAGCCAAAACACTACACTTGAGCCAGTGATTTACTTGCATGGTAAACATACTCAAATGGCTGATGTCTACTCATTGCTCAAGTATTTTCGTGACGAAATTCTCTCTGGAAAAACTCCAGTTCCTAAAGATGATTTTGAATTGAATTGTTATAAGGCATTTCTGTCATATGTATAAAATTATACTCTTCTCGGAATGAATTTTTTCTCATCCCTCCACTCTTTTAGGAAAAGACGCTTGGCTTCATAACGCATAGTCCAATCCCAATCTACACTGCCATCATTTTTAAAAACTTTCGGGATATTATTTTTCTCGCACCATATTTGATAGGCATTGGGATATTTTTTATCAATTGGATAAAATCTTGTTTGTCCGTCCATATGGTCACATGCTACTCCTAGAACGGCAATCCTTTGACCCGCTTCTAAAACTTGCATACATGTTAGTCGGTCATGCGAATGGCTACTGATAGGAAAGTCTTTTCTAAATCCGATTTTTTCCCATGTGCTACGACGGATTGCCATTGAACAAGCATCAATAAAAACAGCATTTGTTAATCCATCAAACTTACTACCGAAAAGCTCTGCCGGAGGACCGGTCCATGTTTTATCTTTATATGTGTAAGTTTTTTTCTCAAGATTTGAAGTTGTTCCCCAGCCTCGTCCGCCATTTTCATTTATTTCATCAGACCCGACAAATCCGACAAGCCCAAAATCTTTGTTTTTAGCAAAAACATATTTTAAAAGAATATCAAAACCGTTTTCATTCAGAATCAAATCATTGTGCATAAATAAAATTATTTCTCCTTCTGTGTGTCTAATACCATAATCAAAAACAGGGTATACGCCTATATTACCTTCTTCAGGATGGACAACTTTTAAATGGACGTTTGACTTAAGTGGAATTGGTTCTGCTATAAAATCGTTGCCATTATCTACAACCAAGATTTCAATTTCCTGCTTGTGATGCTCTATAATTTTATTAATACAAAATTGCGTCATGTCATGGTGTCCCAATATTGGAATTATGATTGAAAGGCTTGGTAGACTACCATCGCTTTTTACATAATTATTCGCAGCTTCTCGCAACCTTTTTCCTTCATAAGGAAATATTTTTCTTATGAAAGCCTTAGTTTTATGATAAGAAAATCTCTGGATTTTATAGAATAGAGGTCCAAAACCCTCATTTTTTAACATCTTATACGCGTTTTTTATTTTTGTGATAAAACGTATTTTTTCCATTAATTTCTTTTTGTATTGTAATTAAGAATGGTTGTTATTTTCCCAATACTTTTTCCTCTAAATAATATTCTTGCTCTACTTTGTTCAGCGTCTGATACTTCAAAATTTATTCCTTTCACTGAATCTACCCTAGCGATAAACGGATGTTCAATGTTGAGCCGACAAGAATATTGTCCAAAATTAAAAAGATAAGCGGGTATTTCAATCGTTGTGGTGTATGAACCAACCTTATAATTTTGTAAAGAGGGTTTTTTATCCATCTCAGTTGAAAACAAAAGTAAGGAGTCACTATTGTCTAGGAATTCAATTGTGGTCAAGGCATTTTCTATTGGTTTTCTGACAACATAATCCATTTCAATAAAAAATTTTTCATTCAGGGGTATTTGTGGTTGTGGGATTTTATTCTGATTAAGTATTGAAACCTTCATTATTTGTGCATCAAGATTTTCTTTTACTAGATATGTTGTAATTGACTCCAGGTTTTTATTTGAATCAAGATATTTATTTACAACTTCCTCTGTCTCTCCAAACATTTCAATCTGGCCTTTTTTGAGAAGAATACATTTTTTACACAAAGTTTGAATTGCACCCATGTTGTGACTTACAAAAAGTACAGTACGTCCGGCTTCTTTTGTCACCTGTTCAATTTTACCAAAACACTTTTTCTGGAACTCTACGTCTCCAACAGCCAGAACTTCATCTATAACCAAAATATCTGGTTCCATATGAGCCGCTACTGCAAAGGCAAGGCGGACATACATACCAGAGGAGTAATATTTTACTGGTGTATCAAGAAATTGTTCCACACCTGCAAAAGTAACGATTTCATCAAACTTTTTTGCAATTTCTTTTCTCGACATACCAAGAATAGCTCCATTTAAGAAAATATTTTCTCGTCCAGTTAATTCTGGGTGAAAACCAGTACCAACCTCAAGAAGGGAAGTCATTTTACCTCTTACAGTGACTTCGCCCTCGGTTGGAGGAGTAATCTGGGATAATATTTTAAGTAGTGTTGATTTGCCAGAGCCATTTGCACCAATGATGCCCAGCGTTTCCCCTTTTTTGATTTCGAAGTTAACATTTTTAAGTGCCCAAAATGTTTCTTTTATTTCTCTACCAGTTGCTTGCTTAGCTTTATTTTTTAAAAATTTAAAAGGATGTTTGATAGATTCGGTTATTACATCACGCAAAGTAACATAACTTCCTTTTTCATGAATAATTTTATATGACTTAGATAAATTTTTTGCTGTTATTATAGGTTCCATGATTTTTTTATACAACGTCTGCAAAATATCTTTCAGTCTTTTTAAATAAATAAAGACCAACAACAAACATAACCGTAACAGCGGTGAGTGAAATAGAAAGTAGCAACCAATTTACCGGTTCTGTGCCAAGTAGCGCTCCACGTGCGCCCTTAATAACTGCGGTCAATGGATTGATTGCCAGAATCCAGGAATATTTACCAGCAATGGAGGGCGGGTAAATAACAGGTGTTAAAAATAGCAGGATTTGAATAAAATAAGGCAAAACATATCTAACATCTCGGTATTTAACATTTATAGATGCGAGAATCATTCCTCCACCCATAGCAGCGAGAAATGCGATGAAAAGGAGAAATGGTATGAGAAGTATTCCTAAAATATGTGGCACAAAGCCATAGTAGAACATTAGTCCAACCAACACTACAGATGCAACAAAAAAGTCCACAAACTGAACAGCAATAGAAGCGATAGGAAGAATGAGGCGGGGGAAATAGACTTTAGTAATTATTGAACGGTTAGAAAGAAGTGAATTACTTGTTTCGCCAAGCGATCCAGAAAAAAATTGCCAGAACAGGAGACCTGTGTAAACAAAGATTGGGTATGGTATTCCTTCTGACGGTACGTTAAGTAATTTACCAAAAAAGACACTAAAAATAACCATAGAAATAAATGGTTGGATAATTGCCCAGGCCACACCGATAGCGGTTTGTTTGTATCGTACTTTGAGGTCACGCCAAACAAAAAAATACAAAAGCTCCTTGTATTTCCAAAGTTCTGTAATATCACGAAAAGAGAAAACTTTTTTAGGTCTAATAATTGTTATTGAAGTATGATCTAACGTTTTTTCCATTTTAGTTTAATTTTATTCTCTCTTACTTTATGAGCTTTCAACTTTCTATCTTACCACCTATTTATTTTACTGACGACTTTTTTCTTTGTATTGAGATATGAATCAACCGCTTTCTTTTCTAAGATAGGGGAAACCAAACGCAAAAGTTCTTTACCTAATATACGATATTGACCTCCAACTTTATTGGCTTTTATTAATCCATTTTTAAGCATACGCTTTATGGTGCTTTCGCTGATACGAAGTACTTTTTGGGTCTCAGTGGTGGTGTAGACCGCCATTGGTTTAATTTCTTCCATACGCACCTATTATAACAGGGTGTCAAAAGGTGTCAAATCAGTTATTTTTAGCTTCAAACCAAATCAGGGTATATGGTTTATCATTTGGAAAGATAATATTACCAAAAATAGCAATTAGACGTTGTTTCCATTTTGGTAAATGAAACGTGGGGGCAATTTTGATTTTTGGATATGCGTGTAGAAGTTCTTTTTTTGATGAAAACTTTTCAACATTTTTTACAGTTCGTTCAAATGTTGGAACCCCAACTTTTTCTAAAGAAATTCTAAAAAGTTTATAAACTATTTTATGACCTGGTTTTATTTCAGGTAATCCTAAAAGGTCATTATCGATTCGGCAATCATAATTTTTTTCTCCCATCGAGAGTATTTTATAATGTTCTACTTGTATTGGTTTACATTGAAGGACATGAACAGTTCCATCATAAACTGGGTATTTAAGCATGAATGTTGTGAAATCATCAAATTTTTGTGGAAAAATGTCCTTGTATTCTGGATTGTTATTAAGCCACTTAGAAATATCTGTATAATTTTGCCCATGCCAACCGAATTCTCCATCCCAAAATACACCACGCAAACCACCTTCTTTACTCCAGCGTAAAGCAAGTTCTTCTGGAGCAAATTTCATTCCTTCTTTCTCTAAGAACGGTCTAGCTACCCTACAAACCCAATAATCTTCTGGATGAAATTCTCCACCAATCTTTTTGTAATTATTTGAAATATAATCTAAAAGTCTTTTGCTACGAAGACTGAAGCCCCCACCACCAACCATAGCTTTTCCAAAATGGTACCAAGGTGCTCCGATATAATCATATTTTAAGAATTCATCTGTCCAAGCAGAGGGGTTTAATATAAAGCCATCTGGATGAAAACAAAGAGCAAATTCGGTTTCAACATGTTTAGCAAATTCTCTAATATAAAATTCGGAATACTTTTGCCAATCGTTTAATAATTCTGGGACAGGGATTACTCGTGGGTCACTGTCTGGAATTGAAGAGAGAATTTTAACTGCACCGAAAGAAAATTCTTTTTGGCATATATCAGCAGCTATTTTTGTTTGTTTTAGTTTTACACAATCAAAAGTAATTAAAGTGACGTTTGGTAAGTGTTTTTTGCTATCATTACTCATATTAAGTAATATAATATCATAATAAATTGGTATTGCTTAGTTGTTATTTCAATTTATTTAGTGTGATATAATCATTGATATTGATCCCGTACGAAATTTATGTTGTTTGTCTTACGGGAAAGAAATTAGTAAATTATAGTTAATAATAAACAAAGGTGAAAAAATAGCCTTTATTTCGTACGGGATGAACAAATTTAATTTTACTCCATTGACAATACCAGGTGTAATTTTAATTGAACCGAAAGTCTTTGAAGATAGTCGTGGATATTTTATTGAGACATATAACAAAAAGGATTTTGAAGAAGCGGGAATAAAAGAAAACTTTGTTCAAGATAATTTTTCTTTTTCCAAAAAGGGAGTAATACGGGGTATGCATTTTTCTAAAGCACCTCATGAGACGGTAAAACTTGTTAGTTGTATAAGTGGTGAAATATTAGATGTGGCAGTTGATGTTCGACCTAACTCTCCAACTTTTGGGAAATGGGTTTCAGAAATTCTCTCTGGTGATAATCATAAAATGTTGTTTATACCAAAAGGTTTCGCTCATGGTTTTTGTGCTCTTTCTGATACAGTTAAGATTGTATATAAGGTTAATGATTATTATTTTCCAGAAAGTGAGCAGGGAATTATTTACAACGACCGAGATTTAGCGATAAATTGGCCGATATCCGAACCAATTTTATCAGATAAAGACAAACTACTTCCTGTTTTTAAAGACTTGTTCAAATAGTTTTATTTATGCTAACATAGTTTTCAATGGTTAAAAATAGAGACAAAATTCTCTCTTGTGTGTTGACTACTGGAGCCAGTGGTATGGTTGGAAGTTATGTGGATTTTGGTATCAGGTTAGACCACAGAGCTCTTGATGTTACTGATCTCGGTGAGACATTGGCTGTTATTAAAAAACATAATCCGAAAGTTATTATTCATCTGGCTTCTGAGACAGACACTGACCGCTGTGAAAAGGATCCACAGTTGGCCTATATGGTGAATGCTATAGGTACATATAATGTGGCTTTGGCAGCTAAAGAGGTTGGGGCAAAGATGATATATATCTCAACATCAGCTGTTTTTGATGGGGCAAAAAAGAAACCATACATAGAAACAGACAAGTTAAACCCTCAAAGTTATTATGCTAAGTCAAAATTTCTTGGAGAGGTTATAGTAAAAAATATTCTTAAGGATTATATAATTGGAAGAGTTTGCTGGGTATTTGGTGGCGGGCCAAAGAAAGACCAAAAATTTGTTGCTAAAATAATAAAACAAACGAAAGAGCCAATTGTGAGAATTGTGGCGGGAAAATATGGCTCACCAACTTTTGGTAAAGATTTAGTTGCTATATTAAGGAAAATGATAGTAGCTAATAAGAAAGGAGTGTTTCATTTATCAAATAAAGGTACCCCATCACGTTTTGAGGTTGCTAAGGAAATAATGAAACTTACTAAAAGTAAAACAAAAGTGGAAAAAGTAGACCAAAGTTTTTTTAATAAAACAGATTTACATAAGAGACTTGATAATGAAAGCATGACATCCAAAATCTCTCTTATGCGACCATGGCAAGAGGCTTTGAAAGACTATATAGAGAGTGAGTGGTTAGATTATATCAATTAATAATAAATTTTTATGAAAGACCACCACAAAAGAATGACTTGCAGGATTTGCAATTCTAAAGATTTAAAACAATTTTTAGATTTAGGTAGGACACCACTGGCCAACTCATTAGTTGATAAAAAGAATTTAAATAAAAAAGAGAAAACATTTCCGTTGTCGGTATATTTTTGTCAAAATTGTTCACTTGTCCAAGTGTTAGATGTGGTTAATCCAGAGATTTTGTTTAGTGATTATTATTTTATGACATCAGCAAGTTCTCCATCTGTAGATCATTTTAAAAAATACAGTGCCAAAATACTAAAAAATTTTATTAAGTCTAGTGAAGATTTAGTTGTGGATATTGGTGGTAATGATGGAACATTACTTAATGAACTAAAAAATGATTGTAAGGTATTAAACATTGAACCAGCACACAACATTGCAGAGGTATCCAAAAAAAAAGGTATTTACACAATAAACAAGTTTTTTTCAAAAAAACTGGTAAAGGAGATTATTAAAAAGAATGGATATGCAAATGTAATAACAGCTAATAATGTTACAGCCCACACAGATACTGTTAGGGAATTATTTGAGGGAGTCAAGGAGTTGCTAGCAAATGGTGGTGTGTTTATTTTTGAAACTCACTGGGCTAGAAATTTAATAGGTGAGGGTGGTTTTGACCAGGTTTATCATGAGCATCTTAGTTTTTATTCATTACATGCCCTGAAATATTTAGTTGATTCTGTAGGGTTTAAGATTTTTGATGTGGAGACGGTGCCAATACAGGGGGAGTCTTTGAGAGTATATGTTTCAAAAAATCAAAAACCAAAAGCATCTTTTGTAAAATTCATGAAAAGAGAAAAATTATTGGGATTGAATAATTTTAAGGTTTTTTCAAGATTTTCAAAAAAAGTTTTAGATAATAAAAGAAAAACCCTAGAGCTTCTCGCAAAACTTAAATCTGAAAATAAAAAGATTGTAGGATACGGAGCACCCGCCAAAGGTGGCACATTACTTAATTTTTACGGTATTGGTAGGGAAACCATAGATTATGTTATTGATACAACATCTATCAAGCAAGGACTTTTCATGCCTGGTGTTCATCTTCCAATCCATCCTCCAGAGAAACTTCTTGAATCAAAGCCAGATTATATTTTGTTACTAGCGTGGAATTATGCCGATGCTATTTTAAAAAAAGAGAAAAATCTTAGAGATAGTGGGGTTAAATTTATTATTCCAGTGCCAAAAATAAAGATAGTGTAGCAGGGTTATTTACTATCTGATATAATAGCCAAATGCAAAACACCAAAAATATTATCAAATATCTTATTTTAGGTGGTTTATTTATTACTCCATTTATAGCCTTTATTGTTCCGGCTGGAATGTTTTTTCCATTTGTGGTTGGAAAAGGATTTACTTTTAGAATTTTAGTTGAGATTTTGTTTGGTTTGTTTGTTATTCTTGCTTTTGTTGACAGGGAGTATAGGCCGAGATTTTCTTGGATTACAAAATCGGTTTTATTATTTACTCTAGTAATTTTGATAGCCGATCTACTTGGCCAAAATGTATATAAAAGCATTTGGAGTAACTATGAACGGATGGAGGGTTTTATGCTCGTGCTTCATTTGACCATGTATTATATTGTTGCATCTTCTGTTTTTAAAACAGTTGGACGGTGGAATAAACTTTTTAATACTTCTATTTTTGCCAGTGTTTTAATGTCTTTCTATGGGTTATTTCAGCTTGCTGGAAAAATTACCATTAGTCAGGGTGGTGTGCGCGTAGATGGGACATTTGGCAACTCAACATATCTTGCTATCTATCTGGTTTTTCACATTTTTCTTTGTTTGTACCTACTATTTGATATTGGAAGAAAAAACTGGCAGAAATGGGTTTATAGTCTGATTATAATATTAGAAATAATATTACTTTATTTTACCGCTACTCGTGGAGCTATATTGGGTTTTGTGGGCGGGTTGCTTTTGGTTGGAGTGTTTATTGTATGGAAAGAAAAAGAAAACAAAAGTTTACGCAAAATTGCCTATTGGATTCTTGGTTGTGTGGTCGTGATGATTTTTGGTTTCTTTCTTCTTCGTGGCACATCTTTTGTTAAAAACAATCCTGTGCTTTCCAGGTTTTCAACTTTAAGTGTAACTGAATTCCAAACCCAAGGACGATACTTTGTCTGGCCAATGGCAGTGAAGGGTGTTATGGAAAGACCCTTACTTGGTTGGGGACAAGAGAATTTTAACTTTGTATTTAATAAATATTATAATCCAGGATTGTTTGGTCAAGAAGAATGGTTTGACCGTACCCATGACTTATTTTTGGATTGGCTAATTGCCGGAGGCCTCCTTGGTTTTTTGGCCTATGCTTCTATGTATCTTGCTTTGTTCTATTATATCTGGCGGAAAGAAAGTATTCTGAAAATTTCACAAAAAAGCATTATTACAGGCATGATTTCTGCCTACATTTTTCACAATATTTTTGTTTTTGACAATCTTATTAGTTATATTATTTTCTTCTCTATCTTGGCTTATATTCACACAATCAGTCAAACCAAACAAGAAGAAATTGCCCAAGGACAGTTCCTGCACAACATGACGAAGGTGGGAAGTTTTTACACCAAGACATTTTCTGCTGACGCAATAAATTATGTTGTCTTTCCTGTGGTGATTATTCTGACGGCAGGAGTGATTTATTTTGTGAATGTTCCAGCAATAAAGGCAAACACAACGCTTATAAGGGCCATAAGTTCACAGGGAAATGATTTAGAAAAAAACCTAACACTATTTAAACAGGTTTTTGCTTATAATTCATTTGGTTCTGGTGAGGCGATAGAACAATTATTTCAGGCAACTTCAAGATTAAATTCTTCCCAGATACAAATACCAGATACTGTGAAAAAAGAATTCTATGATTTTACAAAATTAAAAATTGAGGAAAAAGTTGCTTTAAGTCCAACTGATGCAAGGTATTTAGTTTTTGCTGGCAGTTTTTTTAATCGATTCGGTCAATATGATGAGGCTATAAAATATTTAGACAGAGCTATAATAGAATCACCAAAGAAACAATCAATTTATATTGAACTTGGCACATCTTATCTTGGTAAAGGAAACACACAAAAGATGCTTGAATTATTTAAACAGGCATATGAACTAAAACTCACAGCTCCAGATGCACAGATTATTTATGCTATTGGTGCCATATATGCAAAAGATAAAGAAGTCTTAAAAGAAATGTTGATTATTTTATCTAAGGATACAATTATTTCTGACACTAGATTTTTGAAAGCTTATTTTGACGTAGGGGATTATAATGGGGCTTTAGTTATACTCAATGCACGTTTGGAAAAGAACCCGACAAACTTACAAGACAAATTTACCTTGGCTGAGGTTTACTATAGATTGGGACAAAAACAGAAAGCTATAAACGTAATTCAGGAAATGATAATCCAAGATTCAAGCTTTAAAAACCAAGGCGAGGCTTACATTAAACAAATCCAAGGGTAATATTTTAAATTGATAGTCAGTTCTAAATCTGTAGTCAATAATTAGACAAAGAAGTGCGGTCGCACATTTTTGTCTAATTTATCAGAAACCCTTTTTGTCTACTTATAAAAAGTTATCCACTTATTTCTTGGATTTATATATCCAACGAATAATTCGTTTGATAAAATTAAAACATTATTTGTAAATTTTATTAATCTATTAATTTATATTGGAGTTATAGTAGGTATATAACCCCATTTCTAATGGGATGAAAAGAGGTTTTTTGTTCTCACTTCTCGTAATTAGTTTTTTGTTTTTACATGAGAATAAAACTCTAGCGGAAATTACCATTCCGCTTTATATTGTTGATTATAAAACACAGGTATTGTTTGGTGATAGTTTGGAAGTTGGTGGCTATAAAGGTTTGGAAAATTATATTGCAGATTATGTGGGGGGTTATCTGCATATTTCCTACACAACATCTCACGGCAATGGTTTTTCTTCTAGTTATCCTCCTCTCCTTTATGTGCGTTCCAATGATCCAAGTGTATTTAATAATACGACTTCTTTGTATCAAGGTTTAGTCCGGAAGGTAAATGATTCCCTTAATTTGCCAACAAATTTTTATTTTGTTGATATTCAATTTTCAGCTAATGGTTATCGCGAAATTGTAACAAAAAGTGCTGACCACACACCTGTCTCAGATGATACGGTATCAATATCTGGTATGGACGAGAATACTTTTATTGCTCTTGCTAATCAGTATCCAAAACAAAATCCACTAACGGCATCTTCTATGTCTTTTACGCCAAAACGACTGGTCTTTATTGCACCATCGGAGATTTTATCATTTGATGTGGCAACTAGTACACGGACAGCAACTGTTCACAGCCATATTTCACCAAACGATATTGGCGTTGGGGTGAATTTTAATATTGGGACAACAACCAGTGCTCACATTTATAGTGTAGAGACAGTTTATGCTACAACAACTGGAGATTTCTATTACACATGGAATTATCCAGAAATTGTAGATTCAAAAACGACAAAAATAAATAATTACATATTTTATACTGACATAGTAAAAAATTTAGAAATAATAGAGCAGTCTAGCAAGACAGAGTCATTGTCGTCTCCAGTTGATGGCTACCCAGCATTTTCTAACTTTACCAAAGATGCTCTAGAGAGGGTTGGCAGTTCCTATAATCATTTTGTTCAGACATTGGGAACGAATTTATCGGGAACTTTAACCCAAATTGATGTTCAGACAAGCAATCCTTCCTATATTTATTATCAGTCACAACCGTCGATGGTTTTATATGAGTGTAATAATAGTGTCTATGGCAGTACGGCTTTAAGTGGGGTTGGATGTACAATTTTGTTTTCTGGAACTTCTGAGTATGCTAGTCAACTTTCCACAAGTACCCAGAGTTTTTATACGGGTGATGTCACTCTCAATCCATCAAAATATTATTTCTTTAAGACCCAAGGAAGTGATCAGTCTAACACACTACCCTTTTATTATGGAAATTTGGCTGACACGACTGATGGTTCTTGTTATCAATACAACTCAACACTTAGTATTTATTCTCCATGTGTCACTATTTCAGATTTATATTTCTATTTACGAGGCGTAACAAAATCAGAACCACCGCCACCGACATATTCCAGCATTTTATTTTTGCCCGGAATAAAAGCTAGTCGATTATATAAAACTAGTGTGATTAATTGCTCAATAAACTGCGAGGACCAGTTGTGGGAGCCGAATGCCGACAGCGATGTGGAGGCCCTATATCTTAATCCGGACGGCTCAAGTGTGGATGACAGTATTTATACCAGAGATGTTATAGATGAGGGGTACGATGTTTTTGATGTTTATAAATCTTTTTTGGCAAAGTTGGAAGAAATGAAATCAACAGATGGTACTATTTCCGATTATTCTGTGGTGCCGTATGACTGGCGATTGTCTCTGGATGATATTTTAAGTAGCGGAATAAAAACAGGAGATAATATTTCATATATAAAAGCAACAAGTAGCCCGTATATTTTGAAGGAAATCACTCGTTTAGCAGAAATCTCTGATACAGGCAAGGTAACTATTATTGCACATTCAAACGGTGGGCTTTTGACCAAAGCACTTTTGCAAAAGTTGGCTGATACAAATGATCCGCTTTTGCAAAAAATAGACAAGGTGATTTTTGTGGCTGTGCCACATCTGGGGACACCAATGGCTATTCCGGCTTTGCTCCATGGATTTGAGCAGGGTTTCTCGGCAAAAGTTTATACAATGCTTTCCGAAAAAGTAGCAAGAGCGTTTGGGTCGAACTTACCTAGTGCATATAATTTACTACCAAGTTACGATTATTTTACATATGTTGATGATCCAGTGGTTAAGTTTGATGAGACGATGTCTGATTGGAGTTCAAAGTATGGTGACGTAATTCATTCCAAAGAACGCTTACATAACTTTTTGGTTGATTCGTACGGTCGGGTAGAAAGTAGTAGTGTTGATACGAATACTCCGATATCTTTGCGGGAAACTCTGTTGGTTTCGGCAGAGTCAGAACACACATTGTTAGATAGTTGGGTTCCTCCGTCTGGTATAGAAGTGATAGAAATTGCTGGTTGGGGAGTGCCGACCACAATAAGCGGGGTGGAATATTCCAAGGAAGATGGTGAGATAAAACTAGACCCAACCTTTACAATTGACGGTGATGGAACCGTGGTAACACCAAGTGCTTTATGGGCTGGTGATACGACTGGTGTGAATTATTGGGTGAATTTAAAAAAATATAATGATTCTCATTTAGACCGAAAACACCACAACATACTTGAAGCAAATGAACTCCAAACCCTAATCGACAACATAATTCTCGCTACATCCACAAACTCTCTTCCCCCATATATTTCAACCTCTACCCCAACAGCTGGAGCAAACGATACCCGCCTTATTTATGCTCTACATTCTCCACTTACTCTAAATATTTATGATAATCTTGGTAATCACACAGGAATTTCCACAACAACTGATAGATTAGAAGAACAAATTCCAGGCACATATTTCATTCAATATGGGGATGTAAAATATATTTTTACAAACACGAATGAACAAATAAACATAAGTATGGCGGGATATGGCGCCGGGACATTTACATTTAGTGTTTCTCAAAAACAGGGGAACAACACCATATCAACTGTAACATTTAAAGATATACCAACAACATCATCGACAAGGGTTTCTATGACGGCGCCTGGGGACATAAACACACTTTCTGATTTAAATATTGATACAGATGGTAATGGTTCAATAGATATTATTTTAAAACCTGTAATAGATGGGGTTGTTACATACACTCCTCCAGCACCAGTCTCGGCTCCAATACCATCTGGGGGTAATGGTCCGATTGTACAGGGCCTTATGCCACTTATGGGTGTGAGCGTTTTTATCCAACCAGCCCAGCCAATACAAACAGCAGAACCAATGGTTTCAACCACAGACGTAACTCCCACAGCAACATCCACCACTTCACCAACCGTCTCATTTATTGAACAAAATTTTGAGGAAGAAAAAGTTACCTCTACAACAACGGAAGTTTTTGAAGTTCAACCGGAAAATATTCCTTCTCCTGAATCTAAAGAAGAGGTGCTAACAAATCAAACAGCTCAAGTTATATCCACAGATGGGGGATATTTATCAAAGTTTTGGAATATGGTAAAGAATTTATTTTTCTGGTTTGTGGGTTTGTTTAAAAAAATGTTATCATATTTAATATAAATTTATGTCAAAAAAAACAACTTGGCTTTTTCCTTTTTGTTTAACAATAATCAGTATTTTTATCAACCCATACATATTGGGGCTGTGTATTCAAAGTGATAAGTATTGTATCTTTGGTTCACTTGCTCATTCGGTGGGAAAGCCTATGTTTTACTTTTCTCTTACCTGGCTTGTTTTATCTCTTGTTTTTTTACTAATAAGTAATCTTACTTTTCAGAGATGGCTCAAGTTTACCTACATTTGGGTTCCTCTGACGATACTTCTGGTTTTTCTATCTCCAGAATATGATTCATCACTTTTCTCAATGTCGCGTGATGTTGTCTCTCTCTTTATGTCCGTCCTATTTCTTATTATTTCCTTTCTCATCATTCTCATCTCATACCTCAAAACTCCCAAAAACCAATAGGTTTACCATAAAACCAATAGGTTTGGCATGTTTACTATTTTTATGTATGGTTCATTATTAGACAAAATAATGCGGTCGCACTTTTTTGTCTAATAATTTTTGTGATAAAATAAAGATCTAAAAAGATCAAATATAAACAAGTATCTTTCATATGGATGAAGAAAAAATAGATTATAAAAGAATAATTTTAATGACCGTTGCAACCACTGGCCTACTAGCTCTTGCCGTTCTTGCTCCAAACGCTGTTCAAATCTTAAAACCTTTTATCAAGAACAAAAAAAATAGTGATGTAAAATATTATTTAAACAAAAAAACTAAAAAGTTAATAAAAGATGGATTTATAAAAATAGAAATAAACAACAAAAAACAATTTTTATCATTGACTGAAAAAGGTGAAAAGCAACTTACTTACTATAAGATCAAAGAAAAAAAGGAAGTGAGGTGGGATGGTAAATGGCGGGTGGTTATTTTTGATGTTTGGGAAAGTTCTAGGGTTAAAAGAAATTTATTAAGAAATGAGATAAAAGATTATGGTTTTGTCCAACTCCAACGTAGTGTTTGGGTATATCCATATGATTGTGTAGAGTTTGTTGAACTATTAAAAACAGACCTTTCTTTTGGTAAAAACATAAGATATATGGTTGTGGAAAAACTAGATTATGATGAAAATCTACGTAAGTCGTTCAAATTAGATTAAGAATTAGTTTAGTACAAAAAAGTGCGGTCGCACTTTTTTGTACTAAAAATCCTTATATTATAATATTATATAGCTAAGTACCGTACCGTCGATTTATATAAGAAGTCAAATAATAAGAGGATTTGCATTATTTTTGGTAATCTGGTATAATACTGGGGTGGGTGCTGATATACAGGATTGCTTTGCAATATTGTATTTAAGTGCTAACAACAAATGTCTCATAAAAGTCTCCGCAAGGAGGCTTTTATGTTTATGGTTTTCTTTATATCTTGTCTTGTGATGAATGTTTAGTTACAATTAATGTGTTGTTTCAAGATGTGGTTAGCGGTTCGCACTCACACGATATTTGTTGGAGCTCGCTTCCGCTAACCGCATCTTGGCGCAAAAATCTCTTTTAAAAATCAAAAACTAGAAATTAAAAATAATTTTTTTATTTTTATAAAAAAAAGTTATCCACACTTTTTTGTAAAAAAATATTTCTTTTATTTTTTTATGTACTATAATTAACTTAGGTCGGAACAACGAAATAGTTTTTTATTATCGTTGTAAACTTTAGAAAAATAATTTATGTTGGTTGCCTGTCACAGGGCGATTAACAATAAAATAAAATGGCAGCAAAGAAGAAGAAGAAAGCAGCAAAGAAGAAACGAGCATAGTATTTGCTGTTTCTCGAAATCGATCCGCCAGCTGGCGTAATGATTCACAAAAACTCATAGTTGTTACTATGGGTTTTTGTTTCCCCGATAGTAGAAAATGACATAGTTCGCTAGTGCGAACAAAAAAATTAAAATGTCATTTTCACTACGGGGTTTATTGTGTTAGAATTAGCAATATTATGGCGTTTTTAGAAAAAATCTTTGGTACTGAATCATCAAAGGCCCTAAAGGGGATACAGCCCATTGTTCTCAAAATAAATGCTCTAGAGAGCGCTATTTCTGCTTTGTCTGACGAAGAGTTAAAAGCCAAAACAGCTGAGTTCAAAAATAGGTTGGTAGAAGGGGAAACTCTTGATGAAATTTTGCCTGAGGCATTTGCTGTCGTGCGAGAAGTGACAAAAAGAACTCTGGGTCAGAGACATTTTGATGTGCAACTTATTGGTGGCATCGTTCTTCACAGAGGTGGTATTGCTGAAATGAAAACTGGGGAAGGTAAAACACAGGTTGCTGTGTTGCCACTATATTTAAATGCGCTGACGGGAAAGGGTGTGCATCTTGTTACTGTAAACGATTATCTATCAAGACTGCATGGAGTACTCATGGGTCAGATATATTCATTTTTGGGAATTACTGTTGGTGTTATAAATCATGATGAGTCATTTATATATGACAAGACTCACACAGAGTTAGATACAAAGAGAGACGAGGCAGGGACATTTAAAGTGTTCAATGAATTTCTAAGACCAGTTACTAGACGAGAAGCTTATCATGCCGATATTACATATGGGACAAATAACGAATTTGCCTTTGATTATCTGCGGGACAATACCGAACATGAAATCGGAAATCTCCGCCAAAAGGAGCCAAATTTTGTTGTTGTTGATGAAGTTGATTCGATTTTGATAGATGAAGCCCGCAATCCCCTGATTATTTCTATACCAACCACAGATTCTGACGAGCTATATAAGACTTTTGCTGATATTTCTATAAAGATGGACAGGGGAGAACATTATACAGTGGATGAAAAATTTAAGACCATATCTTTAACTGATTCGGGTATAAGCAAGGCGGAGAGTCTTCTCGGGGTTGAAAATATATATACAGAAAAGGGCATCAAATATGTTCACCATCTAGAAACGGCCATTCGGGCTACAGCCTTGTTTCATAAGGATAAGGATTATGTCGTTAAAGAAGGGGAAATTATTATTGTTGATGAATTTACAGGTCGGCTTCAACCGGGAAGACGCTGGTCAGAAGGTTTACACCAAGCTATAGAGGCAAAAGAACATGTACCAATTCAAAAGGAGTCAAGAACTTTTGCTTCTGTCACTTTCCAAAACTATTTTCGTTTGTACAAAAAACTGGCTGGAATGACTGGTACGGCTCTTACCTCGTCGGAGGAATTTTATAAAGTTTATGGTCTAAACGTAGTTTCTATTCCAACAAACAAACCCAACGCCCGTACAGACCACAATGACCTCATATTTCAGACCGAATCAGGAAAATTCAAAGCCATAAGTCGAGAAATAAAAGAGAGACATAAAAATGGTCAGCCGGTACTTGTCGGTACGGTCTCAATAGAAAAGAATGAGATGCTTTCAGAATATTTAAAAGCCGAAGGTATTCCTCATGAACTTTTAAATGCTAAAAACCACAGTCGAGAAGGTGAAATAATCGCTCAGGCTGGCAAGCCTTCTGCTGTGACCATTGCCACAAACATGGCTGGTCGTGGAGTTGATATAAAGCTTGGTGGAAACCCTGGAAGCAAGGAGGCTTACGAAGAGGTCAAATCAAGAGGTGGGCTTTTTGTTCTTGGCACGGAGCGTCACGACGCTCGCAGAATAGACAACCAGCTCCGAGGTAGGTCTGGAAGACAAGGAGACCCTGGTGAGACGAGATTTTTTGTTTCTTTAGAGGACCATCTCATGAAGGTTTTTGGGGGAGATGGTATAAAAAATATGATGGGTAAGCTTGGTATAAAGGAGGATGAGCCAATTGAGAATCGGATGATTACAAAATCTATTGAAAATGCCCAAGAAAAAATAGAAGGGTTTAATTTTGATGCCAGAAAACACGTTTTGGAGTTTGATGATGTTCTTAATTTTCAAAGAAAGATTGTTTATGAAAGACGCAGGGACGTTTTAATAGGGGATGATGAAAAAGTCAGGTCATATATAAAGGAAGTCATGATAAATTCAGGTGAGACGGAAAATAAAGTAATTGAGGAAAGGTTGACTACGGCTGATGAGGGTTACATGCACGTTCTAAGGCGGGTAATTTTGCAGTCTATAGATATGTATTGGGTGGAACACTTGGAGGTGATGGATTATATGCGGTCTAGTGTCAATCTACGCGCCTACGGTCAGAGAGACCCTCTGGTGGAGTATAAACGTGAAGGTCTGAAGTTGTTCAAGGAGATGGAAATAGCCATAGGCCAGGAGATTTTGAAGCTAATTCCTCAGATACAGCCAAATATTAAGTTTTATGACGCTCCGGTTCAGCTGACTGAAACAATGGAAGATACAAAAAACTTAACGACCAAAGTTTCAAAATCATCGGAAACTCATCGGGCACCTGATGGTAGTAAAATTGGCAGAAATGACCCGTGTTGGTGCGGAGCGAAGAAATCAGATGGAGTTCCAGTTAAATACAAAAATTGTCATGGTCGAAATGAGTAGTATGTTTTTACTAAATTAGCGGAGTCCCGTCCCAATCCCGCCCCGGAGTTGATGGAAAGCGGATTAGATTGGGGTGGGACGGTTCGGGTAAGAAGTATAAACATTGCCATGGAAAATAATATTTGATTGTAAACGTTCTATTGACATTATCTATTAAATATTATAAGGTTCCTTTTAGAACAGCCAACCAAGGAGGCAGGCATGGATACCCAAGTACCACTGTCTCCAGGTAGACAGTGGGAAGTAGACTTTTTTGGGGTGAGATGCCCATATGGATCCTTCACGCCCCCCGCATATCAGAATTTCGACCCCAGTGTGCAGGAAATTATTGACGCTGGAGGGAGAAACACGGGGCCAGGAGGGGCCTACAACTACAACCCAGCCACACCAAGACCGAGCGTCTCCTACGACCTGTGGAAACAGGTACAGAAGGGACTCCCATCTTACGTGAAGGGACAACCCCACCACCACCTCTTTTTGTATCTCGCAATCGGGGGTATGGCTCTTGATATTTACCACGGGGTGGATGCTTTCTTCTTTTGGAATGGGACATACGTCTCTGTGGACGTATCCATCACGCAGAAAAAAAGGAAGGGTGGAAGGAGAAACGGAAGCCGACTCAAGGCTGACGTTCTCATCACTCCAGCCGACAACAATCCGGCGAGGCTTCGGGAACTCGGCAGACAGATCGCCGAACTGTTTCAGTCTCGGCTAGAGCAGCCGAAAAAAAGAGACGGGTTTCACATCCGTCTGCCGATCCCGACCGACGTCAGGTTTAGAGCCGGGATGAGGTGAGCGCCTCGTCCCGGCTTTTCGTGTATATCCACACACTAAATCTGGCATTGTCTTTTGTTGCTTTTGTCAAAATGATGTTGATTATATGTGTTATTGTTTTGTTACGCTAAATATTTGTTGAAACAAAAAGACTAGGCAACTATGCCAGAATTAGTGTGCGGATATAGAAATCAAATTTAGTTTATGATATTGTATGTCTACAACTTAATTAATTAAATAATGAAAAAATACATTTATATATTTATTGGTTTGATTTTTTTAGCTCTGATTGTCTGGCTTATTGTTACACCAGGCAAAGCCAACAGACCCGATAAATATGACACCTTCGCACAATGTTTGAAAGACAAGGGGGCAATTTTTTATGGGGCTTTCTGGTGTTCACATTGTCAGTCTCAAAAAGCTCTCTTTGGCCGGTCCGTGAGGTTTCTTCCATATGTAGAATGTTCTACACCAGACGGCCAGGGTCAGCTACAAGTTTGTAAAGATGCTGGTATCACTGGTTATCCAACATGGCAATTTAATGCAAGTAGCACAGACCGATTAAATGGAGAAGTAACCCTAGAACAGCTGGCAGAAAAAACCAACTGCGTTCTCCCTAAATAGTTTCTTTATAACTCATTTTATGATTTCTTTTATTCAGACAAACGCCACACCAATAATTGGATTTTTAACCCTAGTTTCAAATGTTATTTTTGTAGCTGTTTTAGTTGTTATAGGTATACATTCTGAAACCCGAGCAAAGATGTATAGTTTTGTGCACAAATATATTCTGGAGCTACTTTTTTGGGGGATTTTGTCGGCTGTTGTCGGTAGTTTGGTTTATTCGGAAATAGTTGGTTTTCCAGCTTGTGATTTGTGTTGGTATCAGAGAATGTTTTTATATCCTCAGGCTATTATTGTTCTCTTTGCTATGTATCGCAAAGACAAAACGGTCATTGATTACCTGGTTCCGCTTTCTGTTCTTGGGGCAGTAGTTGCTCTCTACCAGTCTCTTATACAATGGGGTTTTTCTTTTGGGTCGCTATTGGATTGTACCGCTTCGGGTGGAGCTTGTGCCAAGGTTTATGTAAACGAATATTCATACATTACTATACCTTTTATGTCTCTTTCAGTTTTTGTTTATATTATTGTTTTGAAGTATGTTTATTACAGCCATAATAAAAAGTTGAACAATAAATAAATATGAATAAAAAAATTACCATAGCTGTACACAATGGGAGTTTTCATACGGATGATATTTTTTCCGTGGCCACCTTGCTGTTAGAGTTGGGTGAGAAAAATACTGAAGTTGTACGTACTAGAGACAAGGAAATAATAAATAAAGCAGATTATGTTGTTGATGTTGGTGGGGTATATAACCAAGATTTAAATCGTTTTGACCATCATCAGGAGGGCGGTGCTGGTGTTCGACCAAATACCATTCCCTATGCTGCCTTTGGGCTGGTATGGAAAAAATATGGTGAAAAGTTGTGTGGCAATCTAGAGATTGCAGAAAAGATAGACCAGGTTCTTATACAGTGGATTGACGCAACAGATAATGGGATGATTACTATTGAAACAAAAATTCCTGATATTTACCCATATGACATAGGTCTATTTTTTAACACCTTCACTCCAGATTGGAAGGAGGGTGATAATAATATAGATAATATTTTTATGGAAACTGTTTTTTTGGCTAAACTTATGTTGACCAGAGAGATAACAAAGAGAAAAAATCTAATGGAAGTTCGTGGAATAGTCGAAAAAGTCTACAATGAAAGCTTAGATAAAAGATTAATTATATTTGACAGATATTATCCAGCTGTAGAATTTTTGACAAAATTTTCAGAACCTCTGTTTGTTATTTTCCCGAAGGATGGTGTGTGGATAATCAAAACCATTCGAGATAACAGGTTAACTTTTACAAGTCGTAAAGATTTGCCAGAGACTTGGGCAGGTAAAACAGATGGGGAATTGGAAGAAATTACCGGTGTTCCTGGGGTGGTTTTTTGTCACACTGGTCGTTTTATTGCTGTAGCCAAAACAAAAGAAGCCATACTAAAACTAGCAGAGATTGCTTTAAATAGTTAGTAAGACTCCTAAATCTAGATGAAGTTCAAGGCGAAATGAAAAAATACGAGAAGCCTTACTTATCGTAAGGTGAGAAGTGATGTTATCACTTCGCAAGACCTTGAGCATTTTACTAAATGCGAAAGGTGTACTGTTCCTGTAAGGAAACGGGTATTTTTTGAAATTTCAACGCAGAAATTCGCTAGATTTAGGAGTCTTAGATAAAAACACCGGGGATATAGAGTATAATCATACTTATTATAACCAGTACACAAACAACTATCCAAACTGTCTGAAATTTTTTCTTGTTTTTTTTCTCGAATAGCATGATAGAATAGTTAAAAGCCTATAAAGTCCATAAAGTCTATAAAGCAAAGACAACGCCACAAATTCACTTTACAGACTTTAAAGACTTTTGACTTTACAAACTCTAGTATGCTTGATTTTCAACAAAAACGCAAGATTCGTAGTGTGACTTACAACCGAATTACTTTAGTTATTCTTTTTTTACTTGTTCTGATTGTTGCTCGTTCGACCTGGGTTGTTTATCAAAAACATAGAATAAGTGAAGATATGAAAAACGTGTCTTTACAAGATGTGGAAAAATTACGTCAAAGAAGTAACGAATTAAAATTAAAAATGGAAAAACTTGAAACTAATACGGGTATTGAGGAGGAAATCAGATTGAAATTTAATGTGGTAAAAGAAAGAGAAAATATGGTGGTTATTGTTGAAGATGAAAACAAAGAAGCGTCAACGACCAGTCCTAAGGTTAGTATTTGGAACAAAATAGTGAATTTTTTTAGAAATTAAAAATTAGAAATTAATATATGTTGCTTGACCACAAATTATTAGGTATACTTTTCAAACATTAATAAATAACCAAATCACACATGAAGAAGGTCACTATATATTCTACACCAACATGTCATTATTGCCGTTTAGCAAAAGAGTATTTTGACGAACATAAAATAAAGTATGAAGCCTATGATGTGGCCGGTGATATGGAAAGAAGGCGAGAGATGATGGAAAAATCAGGACAGCTTGGTGTGCCGGTTATTATTATTGATAAAGATGTGGTGGTCGGTTTTGATAGGTCTAGGTTGGCACAGTTACTTGGAATAAAATAAAAAACAAATAAAATTACCTCATCTGCGTTGTTGCAGTTCAATTTTGCTCGTTCACCGTACGTCTAGTACGGCTCACTCACAAAATTTCCTGCGCCTAGCATCTGAGGCAATTTAATCTGTTTTTTGTGAGGTGTTCGGCTCTCGTAGTTAAATGGATATAACGGGTCAGTCCTAATGATCTGTTCCAGGTCCGATTCCTGGCGAGGGCACAAGGTTTTATTTTGATGGTTTTTTCTCTTATAAAAGGGTGTTTTTCTGACTGTAACATTTTGGTCCTTTTCTCGTCTTAATATTTTAGTAACATGTAATTTATTAGAAATAATTAACTTATAAATAATTTATGGAAAACTCAGATTTTTCAGCACCAAAATCCAAATCTGTAGCAGGATGGATTTTTGGTGGACGTGTTTGGGAAACCAGCTGGACATATATTAAAACAGTTGTAGATATTGTACGTGAGCCGATTTTAATTTTAGATAAAGATTTTCGGGTGATGGCCGCAAATGAGTTCTTTTATAGAACATTTCAAGTTGAACAGGCAGATACTGAGAAAAAAATTATTTATGAATTAGGTAATGGTCAGTGGGATATACCTGCCTTAAGAAAGCTCTTGGAGGATATTTTGCCAAAAAACACCTTTTTTAAGGGTTTTGAAGTTACACACGATTTTCCTTTTATTGGTCACAAGGTGATGATTTTGAATGCACGCCAGATTCATCTAAAAGAAGATCTTTATTCCAAACACTTTCCGTCAATTATACTTTTAGCCATTGAAGATATAACCGATATGATGGTGGTTGCCGAGACTCTGGCTGTTCATGTAAAAGAACTTGCGGCAAAAAACGCCGAGAAGACTCAAAAATTGCAGGTAAACATAGAAAAACTAGAGAAAGAAATTAGCCAATTAAAAAAGAAACAAATTGAATAAGTGTAATATTTCTGTTTCAAAACGGCATCTATGATATAGGAAAAAACAAGAAGGTCGAGTGTTTATTATCAATTCAAAAATTAATTAATCAAATAAATAAAAATATATGAAATCAATTACAATCGTAAAATCTCCTAGATCTTCTTTGTTAACTCGAGTATTAACTTTATCGATAGTGGGAGTAGTTTCTCTTCTAATGTTTGGTTTGGCTTTTACAGCTAATGCTGCAACATTGACTCGTCAGTTGGAACTTGGAATGAGGGGCGATGATGTTTCTTCACTTCAGACATTCTTAGCACAAGATGTAACAATTTACCCACAAGGTCTTGTTACTGGATATTTCGGTTTCTTGACTAAAGCGGCAGTCTCAAATTTTCAAGTAAGAAATGGAATTAGTAATGTTGGACGAGTTGGTCCAGTGACAATGGCGGCAATAAATAATCAGATGAACGGCAGTAGTCCTATCGGTTATGATAATTATGCTCCAACAATCAGTGCATTAGTTCTTAGTACTTCAAATACATCAGCTACGTTTAGCTGGAATACAAGCGAGAATTCAGCTGCAATAATTTATTACAGCACCTCACCTCTGTACATGTTAGAAGCAAGCGCTACGTCTGGAGTAACTATTGGAGGTTCTAGTCTCTTAGTTCACACCGATTTGCGTTCAATGCATTCAGCAACTATTACTTCACTAAGTCCAAATACGACATATTATTATGTTGTGTATGTAAAAGATGGTTCAGGTAATGAAAGTATCACATGGCCTGGAACATTTCGCACAAGCTAATAGGTGATAATCAAAGAGTAAATCAAAAAATCACTCCAAGTAAAATAAGGGGTGATTTTTTGATTTTTTAGTCTTATTTTGGTACACTTTGTTTATGTCCCCTGAAGAAAAAGAACTTTTAAAAAGAAGCGTACAGCTTGCAGAAGAGAACAATGATATATTACGCTCTATGCGTCGCTCCATGCGTCTGGGGCGTATTATGAGTATAATCTACTGGGCAGTAATTATAGGTTCAGCTGTGGGAGCCTTATACCTCGTTCAGCCCTATCTAGAGACACTTATGGGTATATATGGGGGTGCAAAAAGTGGTCTCGGGGGTGGTGGTGATATGAGTGGTCTGAGAGATTTACTCAATGGTTTGTAAAAATTTATCTCAAGGAGAAATATGTTAATATGGGATTTATGCCGAGGTAACTCAGTTGGTAGAGTGTTTCCCTGAAGAGGAAAAAGTCGGCGGTTCGAGCCCGCCCCTCGGCACCATAAAACAAACCACCCAATTAGAGGTGGTTTGTTTTTATCCCTTAACTTTCAGTCGGGTTTGTCTATTTTTATCAATTTTTGGCAATCGTATGATTAAAAGTCCGTGTTTTTCTATTGCATCAGCCTCTTCCACTTCAATTTCGGCCGGTAACATAATAGTTCTAGAGAAAGACCCCCAGTAAAGTTCTTGGTGATAATAGTCCTCATCTTTAACAAATCTCTCTGCTTCTCTTTTACCTTTTATGGTAACCATATCGCGAGTTATAGCAATATCCAAATCTTCCGGTTTTACTCCGGCCACCATACTTTTGATAATAATTTCTGTTGGGCTTTGATACATATCTACGGTAAGCTGTCCTTCTTCAGCTTCATCATCAGACAATGGTTCACCATTAGAATCAGTTTTACTAAGAGTTTTTTCTAAAACCTCATCTTTTTCTGTCTCTGGAGCATCATCCATTCTCATACTTCCAGTCAGTTTTTCAAAAAACGATCTATTATCTTTCATAATTTTTGTTTTATCCGCACACCAATTTTGGCATTGCGTTTTTGTTGCTTGTAAAATATCTAATACATAACATTATATAATCATTTGGTAATTAAATAAACATTTTTCGAAAACACATTGCAACGATGCCAAATTTGGTGTTCGGATGTAGTTAATTTTGAGGATTATCAAGGTTTGGTGTTTCTTTAATATGTTTGACTCTCTCAAACATCAAGAGTAATCCAATAATACCAACCCAGACCAATCCAAATATAAGTAAATTATTTTTTTCTGCTCCACTAATTATAAGTAAATTAAATGAAGTATGCAATACAATAGCAATAGCTAACCCACTAATAACATGAAGCATTTTTTTGGTTTGTGACTTATAAAAAGCTAAGGCCATACATATACCCACAGCACCGGAGGACATGATGTGCAAAAGTGACGCACCGACAAAACGCAAATTACCATGAATTATTACGTTTAAAAAGTTTCCATTAGCTACTGATGGTATTAAAAATAGGGTGTTTTCAAAAGTGACAAATCCTAACGCCGATACAATAAGATAAATGATGTCATCCACTGGTTCATCCGTCACCTTCTTGTTTCTAAGAGCTATAAAATAAACAAACCCAAATTTTAATATTTCCTCAATTCCAGCCCAAAGAGTAAAAGACAGAATTTCTTGATTTTGTATGTAGTCATAGACAATCTTCTGAAGAGGTAAAACAAAAACAACAGCCACCATTCCACCAAAAAATGATAAGGTAACCATTTTGGCTGGTTCGGGATGAGTATCTTCTTTTAACCAAAACCAGAGCCAGATTAAGGCAGGTAACAAACCTAAAAAGAAAGATAAGACAAAGGGATACTTTTGGGTCAGGTTTAATATAGAATCTAATGTCATATATTATTTAATTGGCCAACCGGTGACCAAGAGTAGATTCTCATCATCGTTTTTTATGTTTAGCCAAATTTCTTCTGTTATAAATGGCATAAATGGATGAAGTAAGATTAATGATGTTCTTAGGATGTGTCTGAGGGTGTATTTTATAGAAGTTACCACCCCAGGGTTCTCATTTTTAAGCTTCGTTTTTGACTCTTCTATTATTTTATCAGCAAAGTCGTGCCAAACATAGTGGTAAAGCTTTTCGGCTACCAAATAGAATCGGTAGTTGTCCATGTCTGAAGTGATATTTTTAGTTAATTCATCCAGTTCAGAGATTAAAGTTTTATCTTGTTCGGAAATATATTCTGGTTTTTTCTGGTCACTAATTTCTGTATTTGATAAAACAAATCTAGCTACATTCCAAATCTTGTTGGCAAAATGTTTATAGGCTTTTATCTTGTCTTCTGATAGGGCCAGGGATGTCCCAGGTGTGTTTCCAACAACCAGGCCCATTCTAAAAGCGTCTGTTCCAAACTTTTCCGTAAGTATCATGGGGTCAATAACATTGCCCTTACTCTTGCTCATTTTCTGGCCCTTAGCATCCAAAACTAAACCATGGAGATAAACCGTTTTGAAAGGAATTTTTCCTGTAATATAAAGCCCAAGCATAATCATTCTTGCTACCCAAAAAAATATTATTTCCCCAGCGGTTTCTAAAACATCAGTAGGATAAAATTGTTTAAAATCATTTGAATCAGGATAGCCCAACACGACAAATGGCCACTGACCAGACGAAAACCATGTATCAAACGTATCCTTATCTTGCATTACCTCCCCACCACACTTACTGCATTTTGTTATTTTGTTTTCAATGTCAACCATTCCCTCATCACATTTAGTACAGATTTTTGCTGGAATAGGTATACCCCAGACGATTTGTCGGGAAATATTCCAATCCATAATATTCGTGAGCCAGTGGGTAGTTATCTTCTTATAATGTTCTGGAATATATTTTATCTCTCCACCCTCAATTTTTTCTAGAGCTTTCTCGGCTAAAGGCTTCATCCTTACGAACCACTGGCTTTTAATTTGTGGTTCAATGATTGTTCCACATTTGTAGCATGTTCTAACCACATGTTTATAATTATCATCAATTTTTTCCACTAAACCTTTTTTCTGAAGTTTTTCAATTATTAAATCTCTGGCTTTTTTTATGTGAAGACCAGTAAATTCTCCGGCAATAGGCAAAAGTTTCCCGTTCTCATCAATAATTTGTTCTTTGTCCAGGTTGTGTCTCTCGGCAATCTCAAAATCGGCAACATCATGCCACGGAGTTATAGTCATCACACCAGTACCAAACTCCATATCAATTGCCGAGTCTTTTATTACAGTTGTGGTAATCGGTCCGTTAATCCACTCTAATTCAATTTTCTGACCATGCCTGTAGTTTGTGTATCTTTTGTCGTCGGGGTGCATAACGACGTATTTGTCGCCGAATTTTGTTTCTGGTCGGGAAGTAGATATGGTGAATGGTCCATATTTTAGATAATAAAATTTTTCAACACGTTCTTCATCAACAATCTCAAGGTCGGAAAATGATGTTTGATGTTTTGTACACCAGCTGACAATTCTGTTTCCTCGGTATACCAAACCATCGTCATAAAGTTTTTTGAAAGTTTTGTAAACTGTTTTTATAATATCTTTATCAAGAGTGAATTTTTCCCGTGACCAATCGCAAGAAGCGCCCATTTTTCTGACTTGGGACTTGATGTTTTCTGAATTAGCCAAAGTAAAGTTTAAAATATCTCTGTACAGTTGTTTTGGTTCAATTTCAAATCTAGACTTGCCTTCTTTTTCCAGTTTTTTTTCATAGACAACCTGAGTTTCAAACCCCGCATGGTCAAGTCCCGGAAGCCATAACGTTTTGAAACCTTGCATTCTTTTGTAGCGAGTCATTATGTCCTCAACAGTCATAACAAGACCATGACCGGCATGTAGGGAACCATTAGCATTTGTTGGGGGCATTATTATTGTGAAAGAATCACTCTGTGTCCCAGGAATTTTTTCCGGATTAAAAAAACCACTTTCTTCCCAAAGTTTATAAATTCTCTCTTCCGTTTCTTTTGGATTATATGGGGATAAAAATATATCTCGCATTTAATTAGAATATCATAAGTGAGTTTTTAGTGGTAGGTTCTTAGATTAACGACAGAAAGGTTACCCACATGTCCTAAAGGACGTGTCTCTTAGAACATGTTTGGAATGTCCTTTACCTAAGCTTTTTAAATAAGACATATTTTTCAAAGTAAAACATAAATCTAGAAAAGTTTTTTTTGTTTAAAGGACATAATAATTAAATATGGCTCTATATGGGGGTTTTTTATACAGAATGATTTTTTTCTGCTATTGACAATTTTGTAACAAAAATGTATCCTTTTCGTCATATTAAAGTACATGAGTAAAGGCAAAAATAAATTAACTTATATTAAACACCTCGGCTTCTTTTTGTCTTTGTTTTTAAGCATATTTTTTGTTTCTGGGTTTGTAAGTGTTAATGCTGAAACCATAGACCCACCAAGACAAAATATTGATTATACGATTACTGGGGATAATATATTTGGTACTTACAATGTAAAAACAAATGGGGATAAGATTTTTAATTGGAACGTTAGTTTAACCCACAATGGCCCTGGTGCTATGCATGTAGTAACAATTGGGGCGTGGGATGAAGAAGCTGGTACCGCAGCAACAACCAGACATGGATTTTCTGTTCCTGCTTCTGGTAAGGTTGATTATAAAAATCCAGTAGAATCTGGCTCGTTTAGTTTTAGTTATGACACGAGACAAAGGTCTTGTGGCCGTGTTCAGATAGACGGAAGTTTTATAGACGAAAGATATTCTTCGTATAATGATTCATATTTATTTTTCGCAATAGTGATTGATTATGGCGTTGATTGTCCTGATGTAACACCCCCACCTTCTCCAACTGAATATGATTCACAATGTATATCTATTTCTGCTCCATCAACTATTTCTGTTGGTCAGACGTTTACAGGTACCATTGTGATGAAAAATATTGGTGCTAATACTTGGACATCTAGTGGTGGATATAAGTTGGGTTCTCAAAGTCCAGAAAATAATTTAAGATGGGGTACTGGAAGATTGTCTCTACCTAGTTCTGTTCCGACAGGACAAAGCGCTGTATTTAGTAAGACATTTACTGTTCCGAATACTCCCGGTACATACAGTTTTGACTGGAAAATGTTACGAGAAAACGTGACTTGGTTTGGTCAACCCTGTACAAAATCTATTACAGTTTTACCGATTGTAACCTACACTCTGACGCTTAACACCTCAGGTAATGGTTCAGGAACAACAACAGGAGCAGGAATATATAATTCTGGACAAACCGTCACAGCAACTGCCAGTGCCAACACAGGTTCAACATTCACAGGCTGGTCAGGAGATTGTTCCGGGACGAATGCAAGCATTCAGGTGACAATGAATCGTAATAAGACTTGTACAGCAAACTTTATTTTAAATACTTATACACTAACTATCAATACAACTGGTAACGGTTCAGGAACAGTCACGGGGGCAGGAACATATAGTTACGGACAAGTGGTTACCGCCGGTGCTTCAGCCAACACTGGTTCAACTTTCACAGGCTGGAGTGGTGATTGTAATGCAAGTGGACAAGTGACTATGAATAGTGACAAGATTTGTACTGCAACATTTACACTTAACACTTACACACTTACTCTTAATAAGGTAGGTAACGGTTCAGGAACAGTCACGGGGGCAGGAACATATAGTTACGGACAAGTGGTTACTGCTGGTGCTTCGGCTAATACCGGTTCAACTTTTGCTGGTTGGAGTGGTGATTGTGGTGTTGGTGGACAAGTAACAATGAATGCAAATAAAACTTGTACTGCAACATTTACTTTAAATATTCCCAATACTTATGTTTTAACAATTTTTACTTCAGGTAATGGTTCAGGAATAACAACAGGAGCAGGAACATATAATTCAGGAACTGTTGTCACGGCCACAGCTACTGCCAACACTGGTTCAACTTTCACGGGCTGGAGTGGTGACTGTAATACAAGTGGACAAGTGACCATGAATAGTAACAAGACTTGTACTGCAACATTTACTTTAGTAGCCTCTCCAACTGCCAACCTCTCTATCTCAAAGACATCTGACAAAGCTACTGCTAATGTGGGTGATACGGTTACATATACAATAGCTCTAACTAACAACGGGCCAGATAATGCAACAGGAGTAATAGTTACAGATGTATTAGATTCAAGATTAAACTTTGTTTCGGTCACAACATCAGTGGGAACATACGCTACATCAACAAATATTTGGACTGTTGGTAACTTAAACAATGCTTCATCCACAACCATGACTTTGGTTACCACAGTTAAACCCGGTACTCAAGGACAAACCATACCAAACACAGCATCAACAACAGCCACACAAACAGACCCTACACCCGGGAATAATACTTCTACGGTGAATATTACAGTACCGGCATCAACTCCAACTGCCAACCTATCTGTCTCAAAGACAGTAGACAAAACTGTGGCTAATGTCCTTGATACGATAACATATACGATTACTGTGACAAACAACGGACCAGATAATGCTACTAACGTGGTAGTTACTGATGTTTTGTCTAATAAACTTAATTTTCTTGGTGCGTCTTCCTTTGGTACTTATTCAACAACTACTGGCCAATGGTTTGTTGGTAATTTAAACAATGCTTCATCAGCAACTCTAAATTTAGTTGCTCAAATAAAAAGTGGAAACGAGGGACAAGTTATATTAAACACATCTGTTGCAACATCAACTCAGTATGACCCGACTCCAACGAACAACACCTCAACTGCCACAACAACTGTTAATGGTGCCTCTCCAACTGCCAACCTCTCTATCTCAAAGACATCTGACAAAGCTACTGCTAATGTGGGTGATACGGTTACATATACAATAGCTCTAACTAACAACGGGCCAGATAATGCAACA
>JBAZZC010000004.1:0-86240 GCA_041658985.1 Minisyncoccota bacterium | reverse complement strand
TGGTAAATGTAATCACACCACTTGTAGGTACTGCAGCTTCACTAAGAGTATAACTGACCTTTTCAGCTTTGATGTAGGCATTTGTTGCTGGAGCTGTGGAAGTGATGGTGGGAGCAACTCCATCGACTGGAGTAGAAGTCAAGCTACCATTAATAATATTATTTGCCAAATCCTTAGTGCCGGCTGATGGTGAAGCGACTGTGCTAACATTTGGTACATCTCCTGTGCCCATTGCATCAACTGTCAAAATTGCCTTAGTTGTATCGCCCTGCAAAACTGCATCTGAAATTGTATGACCAGTTACACCAAAATCAATTTTATCAATCGTACTCATAGCTTCTGTAAAAGTAACTTCAATTGTGGTAGTAGTTACTGTCCTACTTGAAGCAATGCCTGGTTTAATACCATCAACAGCAGTGACAGTTACGGGTGTTACGGCAGTATTTGCTGGACTAGCAAGATCATTCAGTGTGTCCACTTGAGTATAAGTAACATTTGGAGTTGCTCCAGGACCAAGAGCAGGGGTATAAGTTAGAGTGATAACTCCTGGTGCTGTCTCGTTCGCTGCGCTAACTACCGTACCCGCTACACTGAATTCACCACCTAAATCATTTACTGTGCCTCCATGCAAATCTTCGCTAAATGTTGCACTTAATGTAGTAGGCGAAATTGTTAAAGCCGACATCAATTTTGGCTTTGCTTCATCAATTTCTACCTTATCACCAGTTACAACATTTGCCAGTAAATTCCCTACCATATCTGCTCCAGCCCCAGCACTTCTAGTATAAGTAACATCTTTAACTTCGGTTCCAGCTACACCACCAGCAACAACTACATCAAAAGTATTGTCATCAGCTGTTCCGGTTGAAATACTTGTTCCTGCAGAACCGCCAACACTAAAATCATTAGGAGCAAAAGTAGAGTCGTCCACCGCTTCACTAAACACAACCGTAGCCGTATCCACTCTTCCATCAAAATCAGTGTCCTTAGTTGTAATTGTAGAAATTGTTGGAACTGTTGAATCTACGGTTGTTACTGCGTTATTGTCAATAGAATAGGTAAAACCACCGCTAATATCCCGAGTAACTACATTCCATGCTAAAGCCGCATTAGATAAGGGGGCTGTTGCTTGAAAAGATATAATAGCATTGCTTCCAGAAGGCAAAACGTCGGGACCAAAGTTGTCTGTCAAACAGACTGCAACTGAAGCTGATGAGGAACCGTCATTACTCCATCCAGTCGGACAAACAATAGTTGAAGTGTTAATAGTAAATCCGGTAGCCACATTAATAGTGATTTTATAAATTGAATCAGCTCCGTCATTATGTACAGTAAAAGTATAAGTTCCTGTTGACCCACCTTTAACTAAGATACGATCAACCGTAGTGGTCGTCGTATGCGCAGCAAAGGCTGTTTGAGCAACAAAAAAACCACCGGCAATAAAAGCAACGGCAGTTAACACAACAAAAGATTTTTTAATAAAATTTGCGGAACCTTTAATAAAATTTTTCATATTTAAAAAGTTAATAATTTTTTTAATAAATTTATATTTTTTGAGTAAACAAAAAACAGCTTGTTTACACCGAGCTTATCTACCCGTCATACTATACCCGTACTCTTTTCAGTCAATACTATACAAAATAAATTATTGTGCTGAAATCAACTAAATTCTATGGTCTTTAATTTTCAATCATTAGATAACAACACATATATTTGACAAATAATCTATAGTATGCTATACTTGTAGTAGATTTACGACACGGCTCATCTCGAAAAGATGGGGTGCTCGTAAGATGCTCTCTGAAAGGAGCAAGCGATGTCCGATTTCTTAGGTTTGTTGCAGACAGTTTTCAAGGCGACACTCGTCGGTCTGGGTACCCTGTTCGTCGTCGGCGTCATCGTCTTCGCCATCTGGTGTGCCTACGGCGTCATCAAGTCCCGCCGGGTGGTGACGAAGAGCTTCATCGCCCTCGTCATGGCCGTCGGCCTGCTCGGCTTCGGCTCCGTCGCCTACGCGGCGGATGCCAAAGAACCATACTACGGCTATGAGCGATGCGTCATCAACGGGGTTGTCTGGACCGTTCCAGACTACATCAACATCCAGCGCTTCCCCCCACTCGGGGGAAAGATGTCCTCCCGAGATGCCAAGCTCCTCCAGGTCCACCGTGAACCGCTGGTAGAGGCTGGGTGGTACGTAAACGAGATCAGGAGCCGACACACTTTCGAAGTGGTTTGGCTGGAGAAGGGTCAGATGGTCTGGGCGAGCAACGGCGGGCACGAGGCCCGGTATCTGGATGGGTGCATCAACAGGATCAGTTTGTTGCTGGCCAACAAGATTACCGTTGTCTTGCAGCCGAATCCAGCGCCACCCACAACCACGCCGGCTCCGTCGGCCACCTCGCCAACCGCACCGATGGGAATCGGGGAAATGACCGTTCGGGTCATCACCTACCCATTCCGTGCCATGTGGTCCTTCTGGACCAATCCGTGGCGCGGGTGGACAGCTCCGGTTCAGTAGCGTACCAGTGACCAGACTGTAATCTGGTAGGGAGGGTCATCCTCCCGGCCGGCAGGCCTCAAAACCTGCCGGTCTTTTTCGTATAAAATTTTGCAAATAAAATCGTGTTGTGTTTTACTTACTGAAGAGAGGAAGGTGCCCATGCTCGCAATTAGATTTGTTCACGAGATTCCGTGGAACCAAGTCATCGGTTTCGTGTTTATGATTCTGGTCGCACTCGGATGGATTGTGGCTGTTCGCCACTTCATCAACGAGGCGACCAGATATCAGAAGGAACACCCGCCGGCGGTCGAGACTCCACCCACCACCCGAAAGTGGGCGGACGAGTCAGACTTCAAGTTCCCTTAGTACGGCTCGGCACATGTCGAGCTAGAAACATGAAGGGAGTTAATCCCCTTCACACCGGCAGACGCAAGTCCGCCGGTTCGTCGTTTATCCGCACACCAATTTTGGCATTGTGTTTTTGTTGCTTGTTAAACATTTTTATATAACCTCATGTCCTATCACATAGCAACACAACTTACACATATTAAAACACGATGCAACGATGCCAAATTTGGTGTTCGGATTAATCCCCATTTTTTTTGACAGATTTATCTTGTGTGTGTTTTACTAACAATAGACTGTGTCAGCCGTGCGGGTTGACCAGAGAGAGGAGAAGCCGTGAAGCGATTCTGGTTCTTCGGTGCTATCATTCTCGGAATTACCGTCGCCGCTGTCGTTCGGCACAACCGCCCACTTACGTGGGACGGACGGGTCAGGTTCTGACCCACGCAACTTCTTCACGGGGGGCCTTAGGGCCCTCCTGTCTTTTTATTCTAAATTCTTCTTCAAAATAAGAGTTTGATATATTTCAATTAGAGTAAAAAACAGAGCAATAATAATCGGACCAAAAATAAATCCTACCGGACCAAAAAGACCAATGCCACCAAGTACGGCAAAAAGCATAATTAATTGATGAATTTCACTTCCGCGAGAATATAAATATGGCCCAAGAAAATTATCTACCAGACCGACAATCAAGATACCCCAAAGCAATAGTCCGATTGCAAAGGGAACGTTACCGATGATAAACATATATGATACGGCTGGAATAAAAATGATAGCCGTCCCAAGACCTGGCACAAGAGAAGCAACGGCTGAAACACTTCCCCACAAAGTGGCATTTGGAACACCAAAAATTTTCATACCAATACCAGCAAGAAGACCTTGAATAATAGCAATAAATAAGACACCCTTTACGGTTGAGAGGACAGTTTGTTTGATTTTACTAAATATACGTTCATCATATTCATTATTCATCGGACTTAGAACAACAAGAACTTTCTTGAACTTTGAGCCGTCTCGTAAAAAGAAATAAAGCGAAATGAACATAAGGATAATACCTGTAACTATATTAAACACACTGGAAACAATAGAACTTAAGTGACTTATAATTAAATCCGTACCAACCCCAATAACCGCTCCAATATCAAACGAAAATCCTGGATAAAATCTTTGAATCGGTTTTTCTATTACGTAGGTTATCTGATGCGCATAATTTAATTCTGTTTGGCTGGTTAGTTGTATATACAAATTTTTTGATTCATCAAGTATTTGAACGGTTAATAAAAATACTGGAACAATTATAATAACGGCAAAGAGTAAAATTACAACAAAGGCCGAGATTCCGCTTCTACCAGCAAGTAACCTTGTGAGCCTTTTATGTAATGGACTTAAAATAACAGCAAAAATAGCTGACAAAATTATTACTTCTATAAAAGGTAGAAAAATAAAAAATATGAGAACAGATACTAAAAACAACAATCCAATAAAAAAATATTTTTGTAATATATCTTTATCCACATTTATCCGCACACTAACTCTCATTTTGCGCTAGTGTGTCTTTTATTCTTAATTTTAATTGATTTCTTGCTTGACCTCTATATTTTAACATTTTTTCCCTCCTTCGCGCATCTGATTCTATCTTATACGCTTCATAATATATTAGCACATATGGTTTATTCTTTTTTGTTGATTTAACTAGTCCTTTGTTATGTTTTATGAGTCTTTCTCTAAGACTATTAGTAGAACCAATGTATAGATTATCAAACTTTTTACTTTTGATCACATATACATAAAACATAACGAAATGAGAGTTAGTGTGCGGATGAATTATAACATAAAGTTTTTGAGTGTGAAAAAGCCCGTGGGAGCGCGATGATATCGCGGGCTTTCCCACAGGCCTTTAGCCGTCGCCACGTTCGGCTCGTCGCTTCTTAAGACGAAGCGCTTCCGGGACCCCGAGGTCCATAGAACCCAGGATTGGCCTGGCATGTCCCTCCCACGCTGTAAGAATCTGGTCATGACCCTTTGGGATGGCTGTCGCCTTGATCAGACGACCGAGACAGTGAAGGTCAGTGCTTGATGCTTCTCCAATCGCATCCACAATGGACTCGTGGAAAGGCTTGTCGTCCTTCATACTTGTTTTTGGCATGTAAACTCCTTCCCGCTCCAAAATTAGATTATCAGCTACAGCCTTTTTGTCAACAATATAAATTATTTTAAGTATTTTTTGTTCTTTAACTTTTCTGGTAATAAATCCTCTTTGGTATATTGCTCATAGCCTTTTCCGTAATCCAAATCCTTCATGAGCTTAGTTGGGGCGTTTCTTATTTTTAAAGGTATAAGGAGGTTACCATATTTTTTTACATCTTCCATGGCCTCCAAGTAAGCATTGTAAGCTGAACGGTCTTTTTTGGCCTGCGCTAAATAGACAACCCCGTGTGCCAAATTCTCGGCACATTCAGGCAATCCTATAGTTTCCACGGCCCGAAAAACAGCATTAGCTACAACAAGAGCCGTTGGCTGAGCAAGGCCAATATCCTCACTGGCAAAAACCACCATACGACGAGCAATAAATTTTGGGTCCTCACCAGCATCAATCATTCTGCACATATAATAGAGCGCAGCATCAGGCTGACTAGCACGCATACTTTTAATAAAGGCGCTTATAGTATTGTAATGCTCATCACCAACCTTATCGTACCTTAAAAATTTTGATTGTAGGGCTTGTTTCAAATTTTCAACACTAATTTTTCCATACAAACCAATGGTGGCTTCCAAAAGCGATATGGCTTGCCTAGCATCACCGTTGGCCATTCTAATAAGCCACCCTTTTGACTCTTTATCTATTTTTATTTTGGCTTCTTTTCCGCCTCCTCGGCGGACCGCCGAAGAGGCGGTTTGTACTCGATCAAGAATCTCCCCCATTTCTTCGGGAGAAAAATCATTTAAAACAAAAATCCTACAACGTGAAAGGAGAGGCGAAATAACCTCAAAACTCGGATTTTCTGTTGTAGCACCGACAAGAAGCATCTCACCGGACTCAACAAAGGGTAAAAGAAAATCCTGTTGTGATTTATTAAAACGATGAATCTCATCAAGAAACAAAACTTTTGTTTTTTCTTTCTCTGAAACCAATATCTTTCTTATATCATCTTTCCCGGCAGAAACAGCCGAAAGTTCGTAAAAATCGGCATTAATAGCTTTGGCATAAATTCTAGCCAAAGTGGTTTTACCCACTCCAGGAGGACCCCATAAGATAAAGGAAAAGAGATGTTTCTTTTCTATGGCAACACGTAGGGGCTTTCCTTCGCCCACTAGATGTTTCTGGCCAACAAAATCATCGAGATTTGTAGGTCTAATTTTTACAGCTAAAGGAGTCATTCCTCTATTTTAACATTTTTTTATCTTGTCAACTTGCTTGAAAATTTTGTGTTAAAATTCATCCGCACACTAACTCTCATTTCGTTATGTTTTATACCCACATAATAGAAAATTAAAGTTAAAATAAGCGACATAAGTTCAATCCCCCAAGATTAGAAAGTTATAAAACATAACAAAAGGGTTAGATATATAAGGAAAGAAAAAAGTGTTAGAATATATGAGTCGAGTTAGAAGTAGATTAAAATTAATAATAAAAAATACACTAACCCAAAATGAGAGTTAGTGTGCGGATAAAATGGGCAGAGTTATTATCAAACAAGGACCTATGGCTTTTTTGAAGGAGGTTTTCCTAATGGAAATTGTCGCTGTTATTTTTCTCATTGCTATTTCTTATCTAGCAAATTATGAGGTGCTTTTCAGAGGATTGAGTATAGACCATTATGTTCGCTATGACCTTTTTATTTTAATTGTTTCTTCTTTGTTTCAATTGACATATCTAGTTACTCTTTTTCTTGATTGGTATTTTTCATATTTTGAAATTGGAGAAAAGGAGATTATTAGAAAATCAGGTATTTTATTTCAACGCAAAAAATATATAAACCTTAATGACATTATATCTGTGGAAACACATCAATCACCGATTGCCCGTAGAATAAAACATGCCACTATAATACTTGAGCATCAAGATGGTAAAATTACAAAATTGAAAGATATACCTAATTTTGAAGAATATACGGAAATAATAAAACAAATAACCCAAAACTCTCCTAAAAATACCTCACCTTTAAATTTACAAACTCTGTTAAAACGAGATGAGGGATATAAGTTAGAGTTTAAGGAAACCCTTCGTTTTGATACAAGAAAAAACGAGGTTAATAAAGAGTTGGAGAAAGTCATAGTAAAGTCAGTTGTAGGTTTCTTAAATGCGGATGGTGGAACACTTCTCATTGGAGTAAATGACGATGGAGAAGTAATCGGACTAGAAAACGATTATAAGGTATTACCAAAGAAAAATCGTGATGGTTTTGAAAATCATTTGACTATGCTTGTAAAGACAATGATTGGTTTGCAGTTTACAAAATATATAAAAATAAACTTTGATAATGTAAATGAAAAAGATGTTTGTATTGTCTCTGTTCAGAATGGACATAAACCAGCATACTTAAAAAATGGCGACAAAAGAGAAGAGTTTTTTGCTCGTATTGGTAATTCCACTCAACCATTTTCCATGAGTGAAACCGAGGAATACATAAAAACCCATTTTAAGAGATAGGTCTCAAAAACTTTATTTTCTTTTATATACTAGGACATGGGGCAAACTCGCAATTTGGACCCGTGCGTCCAACCGCAGAACCGTCAGGACAAATTTTTGCTTCTTGTGTACAAGCTACAGGCCCAGTTGGTGCTAGGGTTTTGCGATACAGATAAAATGCCCCTAAAAGAACTATTAATATTAATAAAAAGAGAACGATTGTTTTGTTATTCATAATGCCAATATTATATCATTCTAAAAGACATCTTTAAAGGCTACTACTTCTTACGTTTTGCAAGAAGTCTAAGTCGTTTTATTTCAAGTCGCTTTTTTGTCTTGTGCGAACGAGATGTTTTGTTTTTTGTGTTTGTTGCTGCTCTTTTTGCCATCCCATTAGAAGTAAAATTCACAAAATAATATACCTTGTGATAAATTACTTAAATTATTTTTATAATGAATACCTATCCCTATTAACTCTCTACAACTTCTAACGGGACAGGTATGTAAAAGTATATACTAATACCACTAAAACGGAAAGCTGTCATACTATTTTTTATTTATTTAGTTCTATCAATTTTATCTCTTTATCAAATGAGTTTGGGTAATTCTTATAAACTCCGATTCTATAGGTGTCAGATTAGAGACTTTTGATAGCATGTTTTTTAATTAAAAATTAAGTATTTTCCCTCACTTATAATTTCAACCTTACCGTCCACAATCTTCAGGGCCCCATCATCATCCATAGCATAAATTTTTTTTGGTATTTTTTCTACTATTTTCTTGATATTTTCCTCTCGCAATTTTGAAAAATATTGAGAGTTAAGGTGTGGCAGAAAATAAAAATCTACATAATTAAGACCTAGCATGTCTTCTGACCTATCAAAATCTTCGTCATATAAGGATTGTGATATTTCAAAAGATAAATCCGGATTTGTCACCATAGTGCCTGCGCTCAAACCAACATAGACTTTTGTTTTCAACAATTCCGGCAATAGCTCCTTCAGTCCAGACTTATTTATCCATTCCATAAGAGTATATTCGTCTCCACCTTCAAAGAACAAAATGTCAGCTTCTTCAAATTGTGGCAACCAAACATCCTTACCCACAGCAGAAATGTCAGCAATATTTATTGACTTCAAGTTTAATTTTTTCAAATTAATTAAATCATTTATAAGCCACCCCTTGTCTCCCATTTCTACATTTGAAGCAGTAGGAACAAAAACAAGTGAAGTATCCTCTGGCCTTTTACCTACCAATTCAAATAGTGCGTCAGTAATTGATTTATTTGTAATTCCTCCAGATGTTAACAGTAGTTTCATAAAATAAAAAATAGTGTCAGAAATAAGAGAATTGCTATAATAAAAAATATTCCTAATGTATAGGCAAGCAGGTGAACAGCTTCTGTCCTTTTACCATCTAAATACCATATAATAGGCCGACCAAAAATAGATACGCCAACTATAGCGACTGAAAATACCAAAAGAGACAACATTAAGATTGGAACAAGTATCACGTTGTCGCCCGCTGAGTCAAAAGATTTTGGCACATAAAATAAAAACAAAGATACGATTACGATATAGCCAATTGTCATGACAGCGTTCATAAAAGCATTTTTTATGATTAAGTTTTTCATAATAATTTATTTATCTAATTTTTTATAAAGAGTTCCAGTGATAACGAGGATGATAAGTCCCACAAAAAATAACTTCCAGGGATGACCAGCAAAAAAGGAAATGTGAGTGATTATATCTTTCAAGCCTTCGCTCACAGCCACTACCCCGACAAGAATTAGAAGCATAAAAGTCAGAGGATATCGCCTAAAAACTGACCTCGTCCTAATAGACATAAAATTGTTTATTTGGTTAGACAGTTCTTCAATATGTTTGAGAATATCTAGGCCCACCTGTTTTTCATTTTCATCTTTCATGTATTAAATAATATCACAAATCAAAAGACCTGTTGAGTTGAAAATTTATAAACGAAAGACCCCGGGGAGCGAACCCCCAGGGCCTGGAACACGAACGAACGGGTCGTCAGTGGGCAGGGACACTGCCCAAGACCGCCACGTGGGACAGGCACGGCGCCTGTCTATAGTCTGCCGGACTGATGGAAATTTCAATCCATGGAAGCACCGGGCCTCCACGCCGGAGAATCTTGATCCTCGGGACCTTAAGCCCCGTAGTCATCCGGAGCTGGAACTTGTCCGTCCCCAACATGGGAACCAGGGCCTCCCTCATACCGTCCTTGCCGATGGACGATGCGACGAGAACCAACGTTCCAATCTTACCAGCTCCCTTCGGAACACCATTGAACCGAAAGTATGGCCCACAAGGCTCATCAACGCCAGGCCAGATAAGGCCGAGTGAGGTCAGGTTGACCAGCTCGGCCTCGTATCCGACGACCATCGTCGTCGGTGGCTGAGCACTAACAAACCCAACCAAACCGACGAGCAGGGCGAGAGCGACGAACACTGTGGCGATACGCATGACGAATCTCCTTCTGCTGTGGCGGATTTACCAAACGATATTGTTACACAATATTAAAAATAAGTCAAGTTGATATTGTGGGTCAACTACTGTTCTTTATAAGTTTATCGAGTTGCTCTCATACCGCCAATTGGTGCAAGCCCTGCAGGACGAATTTGCACATTTTGAGCAGTAAGACTTCCGTCACTGTTTGCAGTACCGGTAATAGTTACATTTGTACCGGTCGTTAGGTCCCCCAAAGAACCGGCTGATGATTTCATTACTTGTGTACTAGTAGCAACTAAAACAATTTTAGTACTACCGTCTTGCATTTTTATAGTTATACTTGTGGCGTCTTTAGAAATAATTTCACCTGCCGTAAATCCACCATTTATATTTCCTCTCATACCAGTACCTCTTGCACCACTTACATTTCCCGTAAATTGACTGTTAGTAAATTGTCCTCGAGTAGGAAGAGTCCTTTTGCCATACACCACTCCACCATAAAATGATGCCCCAATTAAAATTAATACTACGACAACTATTGTTGTTTTATTCTTCATCCCGTTTAGAAATAGGAGATCATTATTTTGTTTTGATTCCTACATTTAATTATTTAATGTATCTGATAATGGCACTTTTGATCTCCGTTATTTCTAACGGGATTCATTTTTTTAATTATTTTTGTAATTTACTTTATAAACTTTATAACTAACTTCCTATTCGTACCTTAATGCCTCAATAGGGTTAAGCATTGATGCACGACGTGCGGGGTAATACCCAAACACGATACCAACAACGGCTGACACCCCAAAAGCAAGAACAACTGACGAAAGTGAAACACTTGTTGTCACAAGACCCGTCCAATTCACGACAAATGAAATCAACCAACCTAATGCAATACCTATAATTCCACCAATAACTGTCAAGGTAATCGCTTCTGCCAAAAACTGAATTGAGATATCTTTTTTGCGCGCACCAATCGCTTTGCGTAGTCCAATTTCTCTTGTGCGTTCTGTCACGGTCGTGAGCATCATATTCATAATACCGATACCCCCGACCAAAAGAGAAATACCTCCAATTGCGGCCAGAAGATAGGTAAGTGTAGATGTGATGCTAGATGCTGCTCCTAAAATATCGTTTTGATTTTGCACGCTGAAATCAGCTAAAGTAGAATCTGAGATTTTGTGCCGACTTAAAAGCAATGCAGTAATATCTGCTTGTACTTGTGACATTACCTCAGGTGCTGTAGCTTGTACAGCAATAGTTGAGAGATATTGGTCACCTGAGAGATATCTTTGTGCACTTTTTGTTGGAATAAAAACCACATCATCTTGGTTTTGAAAACCCGACCCGCCCTTTGAAACTGTAACGCCAATAACTTTGAATTCCATTCCGTTAATGCGAATTGACTGTCCTACAGCACTTGTCCCCTCTCCAAATAAATCAATAAGTGTCGTAGGCCCAAGTACTGCCACTTTTGACGCTGAATTATTTTGGGTATCAGAAATGAACGACCCGTCGGCTATTTCTATATTACGAATTTGAGGATAATTTGATGTGACACCGTTTACCGTTGTATTGGTATTTGTACCCTTTGCCGTAATCTGATACCGACCAGAAACTTGAGAAGCAACGGCCTCTACATCTGTAATTTGTGTTGCAATAGCATCGGCATCTTCATTGGTCAAAGTTTTAGCATTCCCACGGCCACCACTTGCACCAAAACCCTGTTGACGCTGTGCTCCAGGTGTCACTTGAATTAAATTTGAGCCAAGTGACTCAATTGAAGATGATATTGTTTTAGATGCACCAGTACCAATACTAACCATGGCAATTACTGATGAAATACCTATTATAATACCGAGCATGGTTAACCCAGACCGAACTTTGTTGGCAGATAATGCTGAATATGTTTCCTGAATGATATCTTTAAATTTCATCGTGTTTATAATGTTTACGTGAATGTGATTTAGAGTCGGAGACTATGACACCATCCCGTATCGTAATAATGCGTTCAGCATACTCGGCCACTTCATGCTCATGTGTAATTAAAATAACAGTACGACCATGTTCTTTGTTTAGTTTTTGAAAAGTGCCGAGAACAATTTCTCCAGTCTTCGTATCCAGATTTCCCGTAGGCTCATCAGCAAGAATAAGTGAGGGGTCGTTCACAAGTGCTCTCGCAATAGCAACACGCTGAATCTGTCCACCAGATAACTCATTACTCATATGGGCAAAATGTGATTCTGTCATTCCAGATGCCAATAGTGCTTTTATTGACCTATTTTCTCTTTCTTCTTCGTCTACACCTGCATAGACAAGAGGTAACATCACATTACGCATAACAGTCGTACGTGGTAACAAATTAAAAGATTGAAAAACAAAACCAATATGAAGTCGATGAATTTCAGCCAACTCTTCGTCCGTTTGAACAGACACATCTTTACTATCAAGAAAATATGTTCCCAAGGTTGGTGTATCAAGACAACCGAGAATATGCATGAGAGTTGATTTACCAGAACCCGATGGTCCCATAATTGCCACAAATTCACCATCCTCAATAGTAAAAGTAACTCCTTTTAGAGCCTGAAGCTTTGCATCACCAGAACCATATGTTTTTGTTATATCTTTAATTTCAATCATGCTATAGAAAATTTAGAAACGAATTCCTGTTCCACCAAGTCCGGTTCTTGCGTTACCAGAAGTCGTTGTGTTTGCTGTTGCTGTCCCTGAAATAGTACGTGTCACAATTTGTTCTCCCTCTTTCAATCCTTCCAAAATTTCCACTTTTGTGTCATCAGATATACCAGTTTTTACCTCAATCTGTGTTGGTGAAATAGTAGAAACCACCCCCGTTGTCCCTCCGGTCTCTGCTAATGCTGGATTGAATACCTGAACATAAGTTACGCCGTTTTGTGTTTTTATACTACTTGATGAAACCGCTAAGACATCCTGTTTAACATCAGTTTGAATAGAACTGTTTACGGTCATACCAGATTTAATACGTTCATCCTGACTATCAAATCCAATTTTCACTTTGTATGACACAACCCCCTGACTGACTGTTCCTACCGCATCAATTTCAATAACCTCACCAGTCAGAGTAAAATTTTCTATAGCATCAAATGTAAGTGTAGCCTTGTCTCCTAGGCTAATTTTTGTTGCATCTACTTCATTAAGAGAGAGTTGAGCAATCTTTTGAGTAGTAATAAGTGTTACTACGTTACTTCCAGTTGAAACGGTATCAAACTTTTTAAGATTCACGGATGCAATTGTACCAGCGAAAGGCGCAGTGACTGTGTAATATGAAAGATTATTTTTGAGCTCTTGCAAATTACGTTCTTGATTTGCTATTGACCCCGCACTTGATTGAAGACTTATAGGATTACTTCCACTTTCATTACCAATTTTATATATCTCTATATTACGTTCACTGTCACGAATAGTCTTTTTTGTAGTATCAAGTGACTTTTGTTGATTAAGTAATGCACTTAAATTACTGTTAACTGTTGAAAGGTAACTGCGAGCATTTGTGCGCATAGTCGTGATCAATGAGTTCACCATTATGTTACGTATTGTTGCATCATCAACTACTGCGTCTAAAACATTTAATTCACTCTGCAATGCTTGTGCTATAGCTGTGGTGGTATCAACAGATGAATTCAATAACTTTTCGAGGCCGGAAGTGGGTGAATAGCGAGTTAATACTTTAAAATCCAATACCGCTTGGTCGTATTTTGTGCGAGCTATTTTATAATCTCTTTCGGCAATATCTGCAAATGTTTGTATCCCTGAATTTAAGTTGTTTGAACCAGTATTCTTAAGTACATCAATATTCCATTGACCCTGACCACTTAGAGTATACCCATATAAAATATTTTGCATACCAGTAACCACCCCCGGCAAATCAAGATAGGCATTAGAAACAGTATTGTATGTATCGTTGTAAGTAGTGTCTAGACTTTTTTTTGCATCATCAAGTGCTTCAAGCGATTTTTCATAATCAATCGGTGCTTGGGCAGAATCTTTTTGATATTGTAATTTTGCTTCTGCAAGCGAGCTTTCCGCATCAGCAATAGTTTGTTTGGCATTCGTGGCATCAATATATGCCAGTGCTTGACCAGCACGAACCGCGTCTCCGGCTTTTACACCAACCCAAGTAACATCCCCCGAGGCTTTTGGTTTAATATCAATCTGATTTACGGTCGAAACTTGACCGCTTGCAGACACAGAAGAAACAATGGTTGTTTTCTCTACTGTGCCTAGAACATAACTCACACTAGCACTAGAAGATGTAAATGTTTTGTAAATTAAGTAACCACCCCCAACGATTACGAGGATAATGATAATACTTATAATTTTGTGTAATTTTGCATAAGCAGAAACTTTTTTGAAACTTATGTGTGAAATAAAATTTTTCATTATGTTTTTGTATTAGACTATAAATCATTTTTTGGCATCGGAGCCAAACGAATAAGCTTAGCCTCTATTTGTCCTTTATCATTCGGAGTACCCAAAACAACAATAAAATTCCCGACCTGGAGTTTATCCTTTGTTATACTATTGCGAAATTCACGAATTTCAGTATCTTCATTTATTACCAACGTCTTTTCAAGATTATCTGGTCCAGCGACAACAATAAGTGGCAATGCAATACTTACTATTTTTCCGGTAGCCCCATAACCGCTCGGCATATCCATTCCTCCTGGAACACCCCTAAAGCCAAAATTTCCCCCTCTTGGGTCTTTAAAATTTCGCTCAAAATTATCACCCAAACGATGACCAAACGTCGCTTTTCTATATCCCACAGCAATACCTGCTTGGAAGATAACAAGAGCAACAATTGCTATTACAAGACCGATTAGGATACCCCGAAAGACTCTCGATTGTATAAAATTTTTTATATTCATCCCGTTAGAAATAGGAAAGCTTTTTGCTAAAGCCTTTCCGTAGTTATTTAATAATATTTGTTAATAATTAAGTATTTCATGATAATTCATTATTCTCATAAACAAACCTGGTGATTTCTAACGGGATTCATATTATTTAATTGTTAAAAGACAAAATTAACCCTCCTCTTATGTTTTTTACTAATGTTCGGACAGAAACCAGAAGAGTATACATTGCTATTAATGAGACCGTTATTCCCAATATTGGTAATGTTTCTAATAGAGACAGGGATAATTCCTTCCAGTAGTAAATTGCCATATTAGGGTCAGAGAAAATGATAGATATAAAACTTCCAAAACTAGACTGGTAAAATTCCTGAACCATATATCTGACCGAGAAAAACAAACCAAAAATAGAAGCAAGTCCTATGGTAATAGACATAAAAAAATACATTTTTGCACGATAAACTTCCTCTTTTTTAATTGAAAAAAGTATTTTTTCTCTAAGTTCTCTTGATGGTCTCAGTTTATCCATAACATATATACGAAAATAGGGTGCATTTTGGTGCACCCTATTGCTTTCGTAATGTTTTAATTATGCCGTCTGAATATCTAGCAATCGTCGTAAAGAAGCCAGACCTCTGCGATATTGACTTTTTACCGTATGAATCGGTTTTTTAAGTACTTTTCCTATTTCATCAAAAGTCATATTGCTCGTATGTCGGAGTGTTAATACCTCGCGATATCGAGGATTAAGTTGACTTAAAAAATTTTCTAGATATCTTACATTTTCTGCCTGTGCCAAGAGTTCATCTTGAAGAGGTTCCTTGTCAGTGAGAGTCTCTACTAATAGATTGTGACCTTCAGAGTTTTCAAAATTAGAAAATGGCAACTCTTTTGTTTTTCTAAGGTAATCAATTGATGTATTGTAAATGATACGGAAAAGCCAGCCACGAAAACTGTTGCCGGAAATAAACTTTCGTATATTCTTCCAAGCTTTCATAAAAGACTCTTGGGTAATATCTTCAGCGATATGCTTATCATTTGTGAGTTTAAGAGCAAAATTATATGCATCTTTGAGATAGCGGTCGACAAGTACGGTGAGAGCATGGTCGTCTCCTTCTAGGTAGGCTGAAATAAGTTGTTCGTCATCTTTTTGCATTTGTTCTTAATTATAGCAAAAAATCACGAACTTGTATGGACTCTCTACTTCTTTTGAAAATCAACCCAGAGAGATAAAACTCCGAGAGCAGCAAAAAGTGAAGCTTCTAGCCAGTTGCTTTTTTGGATGGCCTCAATAAGAGCTATACCAAAAAAGAGAACAAAAACTGCAAGATTTGTAAAATTTAATTTTTTCATGTTTTTACCCCTTCCCTGTCCTCTTTTTTAAAATTCCGAATAATCATTTATTGTTGTAATTTTTCTTTTAGTAATGGGGCTATTTCTTTTCGCATAATAAGGCTTGGTCTGAATGCCAAATCATCTTTAAATTGAATATTTAAAATTTCACTTAAAACTCGCTGCATTTCTAGGTCTCCCGTAATGAAAGCGTTAAATCCTTCGCCGAGGTCTATAAATGACATAAATATCATATCTAATCCATCTTTTGCCTTGAGGTCCTCTAGTATCTGAAGAATCTTTGCTTTACGACTATTAACCAACGACTTCACGTCTATTATCTCTAGTTGAGCACAGCCAATCTTATGTTTTCCGAATTTAAACCAAGCAAAATCAGCCTCAATTCTTTGGGCTAATTTTTCTCCAGAGACATCTGATTTTGCACGGAACATATCATCAATAAATTCCTGGGTGAGTCCTAGTTTTTGGTTGAGCCATTCTGCCATTTGTCTATCACGGTCAGTCGTGACTTTTGCTCGAAAGTTAAGGGTGTTTGACACAATCGCTCCATAAAGTAATGTGGCGGAAGAAACCGAAATATTAATGTTTTGTTTATAAAACTTCTCTGCAATTAGCGTAGCAGCAGAACCAACAAATTCAATTTGAATCTTTGCGTTTGTGAAAAGCTCGGCATCGTTTACTTTCCTGTGGTCTATAACCTCAATAACATTTTCAGGCCGAACAAATTTATCTAGGTCACGTAATTCACTGGCATCTACTAGAATTATTTTTTCCAAATCAGCTGTTTTGTCTTCTTCTATTTTCAATCCAAATTTTTTAACCAAATAAGTTGCTTCAATATGGGGTTCTCCAAATATTCGCATAACTGCTGGAGTACCAGTTTTATTTAAAAATTCTGTATAGGCCACTGCACATGAGTAGCCATCAAGGTCTGGTTCCGTATAACTAGTTACTACTACTGTATTCATTTTTATTAAATAATCACACAATCCTCGTAGGTAGGAGTATTGGGGTCACCCTCGGTAATGAAGGCTGTATCAGCTTTATTCCAAAAAACTATAGACTCGTTGGAATTTGCATACCGAGCGCCTGAAGCAGAAATTGTCTGCGGTAGATAAACCGAACCTAGTTCGTCTGTTTTAATGTGCACGAAATTTTTATAAAAGCTGGCAGATATCGTTTTGTCGTCTACACAAGCAAACTTTACGTTATTTATTGCTTCCCCTAAAACAGATTTATTTTCAAATTTTCTCCCGATTAAAAATCCACAGAAAAATACCGCAACAAAAAGTATAATTGCCACAATCTGCGAAAGTCTTGTTACTTTATTCCATTCAATGGTCATAACTTTATTATATCAAATCTAAAATTAAATTTGCTGGCCGTCTGGTATGACCTTGGAACAAGCACTATTGAGAAGTCAAAAAATGTAACTCTGGTCCATTGAACCATAGATTGGTTATGTGTTGTATTTGCATGTGACAAATGTAGGACGAGGAAGATTTCTTCCTTTCTACATCATAAGTAAACCTAAACTCTTTAATATGTTTCCCCTTCCAACGAAGTGGCGCATCAATAAGATTATTAACTAAAGCAATCACAAATTCCCCTTTTTGTTCAAAGCCAATGGTGATTCCTAAAGTTTCCATCTCAGTAAATAGTTTTGAAATCTCAAGAGAGTTTAAACTGGCCCCAGTGAAATTTTGTTTATCACCACCATTTTTTATGCCCTCAATTATATTGTCCCACTTTTCAAAAAATTTTTTTAATTGTTTATTATAATCAAGACTTGTATGAACAATCCAATCTCGATAGAAATAAATGACTGGAAATTTAATAGTATGATCATCGCAGGAATCTTGAATTGCCTTACTTAGCATGACAAGGGTATACAAAACAGACCCTTCACTAATACTCTTAGTTAAAGCACTTTGGACCTTTTGAACTAACCTATTTGAGTAATTAGTCATTATTATTTACTAAATCATCAATTATTAAGCTGCCCGACTCGAGTTAGAACCGTGGTTGGCATTGCTCTATAAGGTCATTTTAACACTTTTTGGAAAGTATGTCCGACGGCACTCGAGCACTTAAGAAATTACTAATTCATTAAGCATTTCTAGTTCTTCGTTTTTCCACACTCCAGACCATACTATTCCAAACTTTTTACTGACCTTTTTAGCATTTTTACTATACATTGATATTTGCACTTGATACTTCCCTGGAATTAAACAATCCCATTGAGAGTAATGTCTTGTCGGCAACTCAAAAAAGAATTTGTTTTGTTGTTTTTGTTCTTCCTTAATCGCATAATATATCGATTCCGGCTCATGAGATGGTTGAGAAATATGACCAATGTCACAGAAAAATTCTCTCCCAGGTTGAACCGTGAAATATTTACTATCAGCAGTACCACTCCACTTTAACGATACTGGGGAAAATCCAGCCCATTCTTTTAAATCACCAGCACTATTTTCTTTCCAAATTCTTTCTAAAACAGCCTCACATTGTTCTGCTTGAATTTTTCCAATATTTTCTATTCTAAATCTGAAATAATAAACAGGATAACTTATACCAGTTCCCCTCATCTCTGTCTTGTGGCAATCTGGCGGAAAATGATTAAATCTAAACCTTAATTTAGCCGAGTAAAATGTATACTTCCATCTCTCTATAACATATGGAGCAATAAAAGCAACCGAGGCAAGTAATATTGTTGTAAATATTAGTACCCAATCACTAATTGTTATAGAAGTTAATATTGGTGAAGTTGTAGTTCCCATTTTGGTCTGTAAAAATATTCTACTCTAATGTTTCCTCGCAAATATAAGGTTTTCCACCAGATGTGTCACAATTCTTCCCACATTCGTAATCATATCCAGAACCATTTGGATTGTATTTAGACATTTGTTCACCCACCCAGTCACGACAAGATTCTAAAGAATTAAAAACGGTATTACTTTGTATATCATTTGTTAAGTTATTTGCATCCGGATAATAAAACCCAATATATTCATCTCCTTTCAAGAAAATATAAACTCCAAAAATAAGAGCCACCACAACTACAATACCTATTATATTTTTCATATTGTTAATTATATCGCCGTTGCTAAAATATCGCTCTATGCAAACTATTGGTTTAGTAGCACTGACGCGACTCGAGCGACGCACGAGTTGGCTGGGGGACAGGGGCTCGAACCCCGATTCTTTGGACCAAAACCAAATGTCCTACCATTAGACGATCCCCCAAATATTTCATTTAATACCTCTAACTATTGCTTCTGTCCACCCAGCTATTTGCCGAAGTAAACTAGAACTAGCACTTACTTTAACCCGTAATAGCCCATAATACAAGCTCCCAATATTTTTTCTGTTAGTTTTTAACTTATTTGTTTTAAAATAGACTTTGTTAAATTTTTTTACATGAAAACCTGTTATTTTAGACCAGTATTTTCTTACTTCATCAACACCGTTTTTACTATTTTCATGAATATATATCTCACAACCAATTCTGTCTTTATTAACTCGACATGATTCTACTAACCATTTAATAAATACTTTAATCATTCTGGGGTCAGAATTGTTGAAACTAATACCTGGTCCCGGGTGTGAATCCTTTTCTTTTGTTCCTTCTGCCCAGTACAACGCTATTCCAATAAGCCATAACTCGCGTTTTGAAATATTTGTTATATCTTTTAACGCCACCTCATGTATTTTTTGTACTCTTTGTAGTCTCTGTTGATGTTTTACCAAACCACCACGTTTGGACGCTTCCAATTTCTTGGCAGTTAATCTTTGAAATTGCTTTTTAGATAAACCTACACTATGTAACCATTCTGAAAGTGTAGACTTTGCGACAGAGACTTCTTTTAAAATCTCCGAGTACGACTTACCTTCTTTTCGGAGAGTAACGGCCTTTTCTTTTTTAATATTGTTTGAGAACATAGATTATATAGATAATTATATCATAACCTATGTTCGACATGATGTGGACAACTTTGGTTATTCCCTACTAACAGTTTCTCTTTTATTTTTTATTCTATTTAAACCTCTATTTTTATAAGCCCAATAACCCCAGAGTTCAAGAATAGCAAACATAATGAGTGACACGTAAAACAAGACGAGAAGACTTAATGATGATAAATAATTTTTTGCCAAGAAAAGAGTCAAGAAATAAGAAAAAACACTGAAAACAACATCAAAGACCATATTAAACCTCGTTTCCTCTATTTCTGTGACAAGCTCAAACACCTCCCAGGCCAACATCAAAACAACTGACGCAACAAAACCTATCCAGAATTCTAATTTTAAAAATATAACCAAACAACCCAATAAAATACCGGCCAGAAAATGGTTAACGTGCCATAAATCAAAATGCCTCCCTTCTTTCCAGACTTTTACCACCCAAGAATTTCTTGTAAAATCTTTAACAAAGAACATTTTGTTTTATTTGTTTTCACCAATAAGCTTTACTAGAGCCAATTCAAGTGGTAACTGCGGTATATACGCCCCAGTTGTTTTCTCGTAGGCAGTCAGAAGTTCAATGAGTGTCTGGGATGAGAAGACTTCACCAACTTCGGGATTTAGAGCAAAATCACTTACAAAAGCAAATTCTTTTTCTGATAGTTCGTCTTTGACCAAATGCCCTGCCCCGAATCTAACAAGCAAGACCGCTCTGACTGTGTGCAAGATTAATTTCAGAAAGACAGACATGTCTATATTTTGTTCAACTGCCTTTTTTACATTTTCCAGACCTTTGGTCAAATCCTTTTCAGCCATGGCTGAAACAACACCATGAACAAGCTCCACCGATGGCGCACCCGTAACGAGACGAACCTCGTCTTCAGAAATTTTCTTGCTGTGCCCCGTACTGAGCTCTGCTCTAGTACTGGGGTCTTTTGAATACGCAAGCACTTTTTGGACAATCCCTTGTGTATCACGGAAGGAGCCGTCACCCAAAATTGCAACTAGTTCTGCCGATGAGTCGTCTAGCACAAATCCTTCCTTCTTTGCCACAGTTTGAGACATTTTTTTCAAGACCTCCTGACTTGGTTTTTTAAATGTGTAGACTTCACAGCGAGACAAAACAGTCTGTGGTATCTTGTGTGTCTCTGTTGTGGCAAGAATAAAAACAACATGTGCCGGTGGTTCTTCCAAAGTCTTGAGCAGGGCGTTTGAAGCAGACTTGGAGAGCATGTGGACTTCGTCCAAAATGTAAACTTTATATTTTGATTCAAAAGGTAGAGTAAAAACTGATTCGTTCAATGCCCGAACATCATCTACACTTGTATTTGATGCGGCATCAATTTCATAAATATCATTTGCGGATGTGCCAATGCCAGATGCAAAAATTCTTGCCACAGAAGTTTTCCCCGTCCCGCGAGTTCCTGCAAAAAGATAGGCGTGAGAAATGTCGCCAGATTTCACCTCTGCTTCTAGAACTTTAACGATATGGTCTTGCCCGATTACGTCGGAGAATTTGTGGGGACGGTATTTTCTATATAGTGTCTCGCTCATAGTTATAACAGTATAACTTATTTCGTTTTCTTTTTGTATACGAAAAAACACCTCGGTCCGCAGGTGGACCTCGGTGCTTGGCTTGGGGGGTGGCCATCCAACTCAGTGTGCTGAAGCTCGGAATAAACCGAGATTCATTTGTTTGGATGGTCCACCCGCCGTGGTGCGCCTTTTTAGTCCGGCGTCGTCATGGCGTGAGCCCCTCGCAAAGGCCAGAGATGGGTCTATGGGTTATACCACTTCAACCCCTCTCGAGCTTCGTCGTCTAATAAGTAAGTTATCATACTACCAAAATATGTCAAGCATTTTAAAAAGTTTTCACTTTTTCTTTTTAGATATGAAAAAACGCCCTACGACTGCGCAAATCTGCGTCTTACGTCCAAGGGCGTTATGGTAACCCGCGGTGGCTCTAGGCCACCGCGGGCCATAAAAGAGCTTGGTGTGTTCTAGCCCGAGGACCTGCACTGGACTTCCCTTGGCGGGGTGTATCAATGCATTCTTCTCGGGTGCGTAGGCACTCCTCCTTTCTGGCAACCGCCAGAGTTGGTCCGCTTTGCCAGGTCGTTGCATTGTCGTCGCAGCGGCCCGGCCATCGATGAATTAAGTATACCACATGGAAGCCCGGCGCGTTCATTCGCGCGGAGAAACTCGGCCCTTTGGCCAACCTCAACTCTCCGACTCGACGCCCCAGGGTTCCGAGGCTAAGTATAGCATAACCATAGGATAAGTCAAGCAATAAAATATGCCTTATTTTTTAATATGAAAATATCCTTATTTTAAGCTATTTTCTAAATAGTTATCCACAACCTGCTCAACTTCGTTTGTATTTCCTGCTTCCATCAATTTCATTCGTAATTCTTTTGCTGTATGCCATCCTGTCACATACGCTTTGTAATGTTTTTTCATAACCGCAAAACTTTTTTGCGGAAGTAATTTTTCAAATAATTTTGTATGTTCTACCAGCACTTTTAATTTATCTTCAATGGAAATATCCACCTTCGCCAAGGCTTCGGCGGGATGCTCAATTTGTCTACCATGCTTCGCATGGGACAAATTGGCAAATAACCATGGATTACCAAAAATAGCACGTCCAAGCATAACTCCATCACAACCAGTCTCCTCGGCTTTAGCTTTTGCATCATCTAAATCTTTTACATCACCATTTCCAATAATTAAAGTCTTACTTTTTTCTCCCTGTGAATTAATAAAATTATCTCTAATCTCAACAGCTCGCTTCACATGTTCCCATCTTGCCGGCACAAGAGACAGTTCCTTGCGGGTCCGTGCGTGGACAGTAATAGCAGCAGGATTTGTTTCTAAAAGAGCAGGCAACCAAGTCTCAAGTTCATTTTTATTCCAACCAATTCGTGTCTTTACACTAACAGGCAAATCCCCCGCCCCCTTCATGGCAGACAAAATAATTTCTTGAGCTAGCTTTGGGTTGGTCATAAGTTTTGCCCCAGCACTTTGCTTTTCTATACTCTTGTCGGGACAGCCCATATTTATATCAATACCATCAAACCCAAGCTCCACTGCAAGTTTGGCCGCCCTCTCCATTATTTCTGGTTTTGAAGTAAAAAATTGTGCCACGATTGGTCTCTCTTCTTCACTAAAAGCCAGATCTTTGACTAATGCATCATATCCCCCCATAAACAAACCATCAGCCGAAACAAACTCCGTCCACAAAACATCTGGTTTTCCATACTTGGCAATAATACGCCGAAAGGCTGGGTCAGTTACATCTGCCATGGGTGCAAGAACAAAAAATGGTTTTTTTAACTTATTCCAAAAAGTCATAAAGTTAATATACGAATACGTAAAAATTTCTAATTACTAATTGACCTAATTTCTAAACAATAACCAAGCACCAATTACCAAGTCAACACTTATTATATATAGCATTAAATATCAAATTTAGCTCTTTTGCCTCAACCCACAAAATTTTTGCTCTTTCCTTAACTTCGGGTACTGCAATTACAGACATTCTCAAAAAATGTTTTGATTCTCTTGCTTCTTTCTTACAAATACCAATCTTGTGTTTAAAATCCTTCTTAGATTCAGCATCATCTGCTTCACAATAATTAGCCCCAACACTCGTACTACATTTTACCAGTTGATTAATTATTGGTCTTGTTATTTCATCTTTCGGCAAGTCTCTACAAAATTTAATTACATCCTCCCCAAATTTTGCACTTCGTTCTTCCAAATCAAACTTTTGGTTTTTGATCATTGGGATTTATTTAGTAATTAGAAATTAGTAATTAGAAATTCTATTTGAGTTTATAAAACAACTTATTGCCATAGCGAAGGTCTATATACTCCACCGGCAAATCACCCGTCGTACTGGCAAAAGTTGGGGTACGTAAAAGTGCTTTAAGATTCTGGCTGGTAATAGATAAAGGCTCCTTTAAATTAAAATAAATCTCACCCTTACCAGAGACAACAAGAGAAAATTCATCATCACTTTTTGCTATCAAATATAACGGCCTTATTGAGAGCTCTTTTACACTTGAAACAAAATTTGAAATTGCAGTAAATTCGGTAGTGCTTGCCATATATTCCTTGCCTATAGGTGACAACTCCGATTCTGATAAGATTCCATAATATTTAAAATATGCGTCACCTGAAAAGGTCGGGGCTTTGGCAAAAATAGTACTATTTTGGTCTAGGAAATAACAATCCTCCGCACCATTCTCCGTGATTGGAGTAGTTGTAGAGACTGAAGGACTATTACACCAAAGAGCAAACGGCTTTCGTTCCTTGATGTCTATCACCAAAGTCTGCAAACCTTTCCGACTGATATCTATAGCATCAATTCTTTTAAAGGTCTCCTTTAAATATTTCTCTAGACCACCATGTGGATACCAAAAAGCATTGTTTCTTGGAAATAACCAAAAATGTGAACCGTACATGTATTCAAGGGTTTTAGATTCTAAATCGGCTTGTGTTACCAAAATTCCACCGTTTAATTCAACTTTTGAGATACGAACCTCTGACCTGTGTGAAAGATATGAAGTAAGCCCGATAATTAAAATGACTAAAAAAAGAGCAATACTAAACTTCCAGAGTTTTTTATTTCTCCTTTTTCTTAAATACTCTCCGTGTGAAAGAGACTTGGTGACAATCATAATAAAAATTTCTAATTGACCTAATTTCTAATTACTAATTAAATTCCAAAACCCAATCCCCAACTCATTCATTGTTTATTGGTGCTTATTTAGAAATTAGGAATTAAAAATTAGAAATTCAAATTATTTCTTCGAAATAATTTGCTGTCCTCCCATGTAGGGCTGAAGTACGTCCGGAATTCGTATACTTCCATCTTCATTTTGATAGTTTTCTACTATCATAATAAGAGGACGACCAGAGAGAGCGGTGTTATTAAGCGAGTGAACAAATTTCATTTTACCATCGTTGTCCCTATAACGAATATTAAGTCTGCGTGTTTGAAAATCATGAAAATAAGAAGCCGAACCAGTCTCACGATATGTATTTTCTGATGGAAGCCACGCCTCAATATCATATTTTTTAACCTGCCCAAGGCCCAAATCTCCAGCACAATTAATAACAACGTGGTAAGGCAAACCTAGTGTTTCCATAATCTCCTCTGTGTTCCTCTCTATTTCTTCATGATATTTTACTGATTCAGTATGAGAGGCTTCACATAATACTACCTGCTCAAATTTATAAAACTCATGAACTCTCAAAATACCCCGCGTATCTTTTCCGTGTGCTCCTGCCTCACGACGAAAGGCGGAAGAAAACCCTAACATTTTTATTGGTAAATCTTTTTTTTCTAAAACCTCTCCCATGTAATACGACATCATTGCAACCTCTGCAGTACCAGAAAGATACTCCCCATCTTGTGTTTTATACAAGTCCTCCTCTCCCTGTGGAATATATCCTGTTCCTAAAAACGCCTCTCGTTTTATAAGTGAAGGTACAATCATTGGAGTAAATCCTCCTTTTTTCATAAAAAAATCTTGAACAAATCGCCAGAGAGCAAATTGTAACCTCGCCCCATCTCCTTTCAGAATATACCCTCTAAACCCAGCAACTTTGACTCCACGCTCAATATCACGCATTCCTAAGTCTTGCATAAGTTCAATGTGGTCCTTGGGATTAAAATCAAATTTTGGAATTTCTCCCCAAACTTTTACTTCCTTATTATCTTTATCACTGTTTCCATCTGGCACAGACATATCTGGAATGTTTGGCACTGAAATCATTAGGGTTTGCCATTCGTGCATCACCTTTTTTAATTCTTCTTCTTCCTTCTGTAGTTCTTCTTTAAGTCCTTTCATCTCCAAAATCATTTGGTCTTTTTCTGATTGGTTATTTGTTCTGACCATTTTCTCACTAACCACATTCTGTTCTGCTCTTTTGTTCTCAATAGTCACTAAAAGTTCCTTGCGTTTATCGTCAGCAGTAAGTAAAGCATTAACATCAAATTTAATATGTTTTTTCTCTGCTCCAGCAGATATGAGATCCTTATTCTCTCGAATAAATTTTATGTCTAACATGTATATATAGTATCAAAATCAATATAATATGAAAAGAAACGGCCACGGACTGCTAATCCATGGCCGAAAACCCAAACACACGCCGAGAAAGTCAACGAACCGTCTCCGGATAGAGACTGTCGTGCTTCTCCCCCACATACCAGTGGTAACGAACACCTTCACCCCCAGGCGAAGTTGTTACCACCTTCGTGATTTGTATCATGTCCCCATTCTTCAAAAGAGAACACTCCAACGCGTAGTTGGTAGTTCTGAAGATGAGTGTGCGACCCTCACCCTTGGCAGAAAACCCGCATGCACTTACAGTTTCCACCGTTTCTCCTAAGGCCAACGACCCCGTTACCCGGAGGTCGGAAATCACAGCATTGAATGTCGTCACACTGTGATGTTCACAAGCAACAAAGCAAAGAGCGAGCACGCACACAAGAACCATTTTCATAGAAACCTCCGAGTTACAGGTGGCCAAAAAACATAAATCTTTTTTTAGATTATACTTGTTGCATAAATTGTCAATCACAATCCATTACAAATTACATACATATTGATATACTAAAATAATGCAAATTCAAGATTTGAAAAAGAAAGATTTTCCTCCTCTACTACTTGAAATAAACGACCCGCCGGAATCAATGCGGATTATTGGTGAATTGCCACAGACAGAGAAATATCTCGCCGTTGTGGGTTCGCGAAAATACAGTGAGTATGGAAAAGCGGTTTGTGAAAAACTTATTGAGGGTCTGCGAGGATATTCCATTACTATTGTATCTGGGTTAGCACTTGGTATGGATGCGATCGGACACCATTCAGCCTTGCGTACCGGACTCCCAACTGTCGCAGTATTACCGTCTGGACTTGGAGAAAAAGTTTTATATCCGTCAACCAATCGCGAACTCGGAAAACAAATAATTGAAAAAGGTGGCGCATTGATTTCTGAATTCAAGGATGATTTTATAACAACACCATGGAGTCCACCTCAACGAAACAGAATCATTGCAGGAATGAGTAATGCAACTCTTGTAATTGAAGCTGGGCTTCAGTCTGGAACACTCATCACATCAAAATACGCCACGGAATACAATCGTGATGTTTTCACAGTTCCTAATTCCATTTTTTCTAAAACATCCGAAGGACCACATATGCTTCTACGTCTTGGTGCAACGCCCATAACACAATCAAGTGATATCGTTTCAGCACTTGGACTCAATCCGCACGAAGACCTATTTCAAAAAAGAGATTACTCGCAGTGTTCAAGCGACGAACATGAAGTTATAAATATATTAAATGAACCACTTTCTCGGGACGAAATAATTCGCCGACTTGGCAAACCGGTTTATGTAACACAAACAATTATCGCCACGATGGAAATAAAAAATCTTATTGAGGAAGTTATGGGAGAAATACATTTGAAATGAGCCATGAATGGTTGCAAAATTAGAAAAAAGTGATAACTTAAAAACAGGAGGTACGAATGAAAATCAGGGTCAACAAGAGACTTCGGGTTCTCAAGAGACGAGAAGGAACCCAGCTCCTACACCACACGGAGCTCAGTCTGTCTGCGGGAACGGTTGTCGAGACGAGGGAACCTGAGGAATGTGGCTATGACCACAGGGTTCTCAAGGCTCTGCCGTTAACGTTCAAAGGTAAGGAGTTCTACATCCTGGAAAGTGATGTGAACCCCAACAGTTGGACGTGTTCGGCAATCATCATCGACGACGCCGAGATTCCGTCCCCACCAGACACAATTCACTGAAAGTGGTAAGCCCCGCCGACCGACGAGATTCGTCGCGCTCGGCGGATTTCGTTTTTATTAAAATTGGACAAAATTATTTTTTGAGGTAATACTACGGATACGAACATCGTACGAATGATACAAATGTATGCGAATAATGTAATTATGTTATGATTTTATTCGTAGCCATTCGTAAATTCGTATTATTCGTATATTCGTATATTAAATTCAAATGAAGTTACTTATTGTAGAGTCTCCAGCAAAAGCAAAGACAATTTCAAAATATCTTGATGGTGAGTACACCGTTGTTGCTTCTGTTGGTCATATTCGTGATTTACCAAAATCGAACAAAAAAGCCATTGATATAGATGGTGGTTTTATTCCCCATTACGAAATATCAAAAGGAAAAGAAAAGGTGGTTAATGAAATTAAATCTCTTTCAAAAAAGGCAGATGAAATACTACTTGCTACCGACCCCGACCGTGAGGGTGAAGCTATCGCTTGGCACATTGCCGAAATCATAGGTAATGATTTCGGCAAGTCGAAAGTCGAAAGTCGAAAGTCGAAAGTGAAGAGGGTTTCATATGTTGAAATTACAGAAGAAGCAATACGGGAAGCATTAGAACATCCCAGAGACATAGATCAGAATTTGAGACAAGCACAGGAAGCGCGACGTGTATTGGACCGACTTGTTGGATATGATTTATCCGGACTTATCTGGAAAAAAATTCGATATGGACTTTCTGCAGGCAGAGTTCAGTCCCCCGCTCTCCGAATCATAATGGAGAGAGAAAGGGAAATTCGTGCTTTTAAATCTCATGCTTTTTGGGTTATCTCGGCAGATGTCGCCTCTTCGGCGACCCGCCAAGGAGGCGGGTCTGGTCAATTTACGGTGGTCTGCGAGGTTGAACCTACAGACAAAAAAGAGGTTGAGCAGATTGTTGAAACTGCCGAAAAAGGTGGAAAAGAAAATAAATGGTTCGTAAAAGATGTTAAAGAAATGGACGTAAAGAAATCTCCCAGAGCACCCTTTATTACCTCAACACTTCAACAAACCGCTAGTTCTCGCCTTGGATTTTCACCTTCAAGAACTATGGGTATTGCCCAAAAACTATATGAAGCAGGATATATTACGTACATGCGTACAGATTCAACAAATTTAAGCGCTGTGGCTATAGCTCAAATAGCACAAGTTGTTGAAAGTAAATACGGAAAAGAATTTTTACAAATTAGAAAATTTGCGACAAAAAGCAAAAATGCCCAGGAAGCCCACGAAGCTATTCGCCCTACCCATTTTAATGTTGAGCATGCTGGAATAAATGACGAACAAAAAAAACTTTATGAATTAATTTGGAGACGAACAGTATCATCACAAATGAAGGATGCGATGACATTACGCACAAAAATCACCACAAACGTTAAAGGTAGTGATATGCCAGATTTTTCTATAACTGGTTCACAAATAAAATTTCCTGGGTGGCTTTTGGGTGACCCCGCCTCTCGAGGAGATGATGTTGAATTACCAAAAGTCTCTGTCGGTGAGAAATTGGGGCTCAAGAAAGTTTCAACCGAAGAAAAACAAACCGAACCTCCAGGAAGATATTCTGAGGCAGGGCTTGTTAAAGAATTAGAAAAGAGAGGAATCGGAAGACCTAGTACATATGCTTCTATTATTGGAACTCTGGAAGACAGGGGTTATGTAGACAAAATAAATAAAGCCCTAGTACCAACCGATACTGGTGATGTGGTTTCAAGTTTTCTTGAAGCCAATTTTGCTAACTATATAAGTGATAGTTTCACTGCTGAAATGGAAGACAAGCTTGACCTCATCGCCAACGGAAAAGAAGAATATGTAAAAACCCTAAAGACTTTTTATAAACCATTCTTAGCTGATGTAAAAAGCAAAGACAAAATAGATAAAGTAAATAATCTTGGTGATGCAGACGCAAAAATGAAATGTCCTGTCTGTCAGGGACCTATGATAATTAAACTTTCTCGTGGAGGAAAATTCTTGTCTTGTGCTAAATATCCAGAATGTCAGGGAGCACTGACTATGGATGGACAGGAAATAAAAAAGGAAGAACCAATCGGAACAGACCCAGAAACCGGATTACCTATTTACATTTTGATTGGAAAATACGGACCATATGTTCAAGTGGGAGAAAGAGCTAAAGCGAAGTCCCGTACCGAGCTTCGCTCTGGTACTGGGAGAAAAGGTTCAACTAAAGCCGTTAAACCTAAAATGGCTTCGATTCCAAAAGGAAAAGATCTCTCTACCGTAACCCTCCAAGATGCTTTGACCTATCTTACACTTCCCCGAGTATTAGGTGTTCATCCAGATACTGGAGAAAAGATAACAGCTAATATCGGAATGTTTGGACCATATATTGTCCACCAAAAAGATTTTCGCTCGTTAAAAGAAGATGATGTTTATACGATAGAACTCCCCCGTGCATTAGAAATTTTTGCTCAAGAAAAAAAGAAACGTGGGTTTAAGAAGTCGCCTCCTCGGCGACCCGCCGATGAGGCGGGAAAAATTAATAAGTAACAGAAAAGGCCTCAACAGTATGAGGACCCCGTGCACGAAGCGCGAAGTTCTTTTCTGTTGAGGCCTGGGAGTGTCATTGGGGCCGGAAGTTGATTTCTCGTTTCCAGCACCAAAGACACCTCCACCAACCTCTTTGGTGGTATTCAATAACACTACACGTCATGATGGTGGTCATCTTGTCCCGCCAAAAGACGAGCCGACTCTGGCAGTGAACACACCTGTGCCACGGCCTCCAGCCGACGCAAACCATGATGATGGCCGTGAAAACGACCATCCAGATAACACCCTTAACCAAGAGGGTCCATCTGAGTAGGGTTGTGTAATCTTCTAACAATAACACTGGAAACCTCCCCGGGCAAAACCCTGCCCTCTAAACAAAGTAATAATGTAATTTAAACAAAAAGTCAACAACATCTTCACTTTAATGTGTTTTAATGTATAATCCGAATATGAAGGACATAAAAGAGATAATTTCCCTCATGCAGAACCCAACGGAGGCTGACATCGGGCTTATACAGAAAGCCTACAGTTTCGCCGAGAATGCTCACAGAGGACAAAAGAGAAATAGTGGGGACGAATATATAACTCACCTATTTGCCACAGCAAAAAATATCGCCGAGCTTGGAATGACCGCAACTACCATCTCGGTCGGCTTTTTGCATGATTTACTAGAAGACACCAAGACACAACCAGAGGAAATAAAAAAGGAATTTGGCGAAGAAATATTGTTTCTGGTAGACGGAGTAACAAAACTTGGAGAAATAAAATATCGTGGTACCCAAAGATACAACGAGAGTTTGCGTAAACTGTTCATTGCAATGTCGCAGGATATTAGAGTGCTTATCGTCAAGCTCTGTGACAGATTACACAATATGCAAACATTGGAATATGTCTCACAAGAAAAACAATTAAGAATAGCAATAGAAACTTTAGAAATATACGCCTCTATCGCCAGTCGTCTTGGTATAAAAAAACTCCAAAGAGAATTGGAAGATTTGGCTTTTGCTTATGTTTATAAAGAAGACCACAAAAAAACCAAAGAGCTACTTAATGCAAAAAGAGAAGAGCAGGAAAGATATTTAGAAAAATTTGAGAAACTAGTTAAAAAAGAATTAGCCAAAAATAATATAACAAGTTTTAAAATTGACCATAGAGTAAAGGGGTTGTATTCACTATATAAAAAATTACAAAAATACAAAGGTAATGTCGAAACTATTTACGATATTTCAGCTATGCGTATAACTGTACCAGAAGTCTCTGATTGTTATAGGGTTCTTGGAATAATTCATGGTGCTTGGAGACCGCTACCAGAGAGAATAAAAGACTATATCGCTTCCCCAAAAATAAACGGGTATAGATCATTACACACAACCATATTTTCTGGCGATGGAGGTATTATTGAGGTTCAGATTAGAACAGAAGAGATGCATAAAGAAGCGGAGTATGGTATTGCTTCTCATTTGTCATATAAGGAAAGTGTAAAAAAGGTAACCAATCCAAATCTTTTGTGGGTCACAAAAATTCTGCCACAGAAAAGTAATAGTAAAAACCCAAACAACCATAATATTTCGGATGATGTTCCAAACTGGGTAAAAGAGCTTGTTGAGTACCAAAAAGAAGCCGGCGAACGTTTTATTGAGGAGGTAAAAAGTGACTTTTTTGAGGAAAGGATTTTTGTCTTCACACCAATCGGAGATGTTATAGATTTGCCAAAAAATTCTTCAGTTATTGATTTTGCATATGCAATACACACAGATGTAGGTGATCACATGTCTGGCGCTAAAGTAAACGGCAAGTTTGTTTCAATCGAAACGATTCTCCAGAATGGAGACCGAGTAGAGATAGAGACTAAGAAAAATTCAAAGCCAAGTATCAAATGGCTTGAGGACTGTAAAACAACTATAGCAAGAAGAAGAATTAATAATTTTCTAGAAAGAAACAAAAAATAAAGCTAGATACTGAAGTTTTTGATTGAGTAAATTTCCTCCTCGCTATTTTCATCCTGATTTTTTTGTTCTGGAGTTCTGTCGTCTAAACCATTCAGATCCTCTACGGTCAAATCTGCTAACCCTGGGTCTCTGACATAATTAGGAATAAATTCATTTTTTGGTGGAACGGGATTTTTCTCTATATGTTTGTCCAATCTTTCGGTTGGAGATTTCGCCTTGTTAGTTTCAAGAAGTGTAAGAATGTCCCGTAAATCATCTGCAGAGAAAAAATCTATTAAAATCTTCCCACCGTTTTCTCGTTTTTCTATGGAAACTCTTGTACCTAATGTTTCTGTTAGTTTTTCCTCTAATTCTTGGGTTTCTGGGTCAAGAGTGGCTCCCTTTTTGCGAATTTTATCATAGGCAACGCGACGACCAATAGCTTCGGCTTCTCGCACCGTCAATTTTTTAAACATTATTTCTTTAAACAAAGTCATCTGCTCATCCAACCTGTCACCAAGCATCATGAGAGGTCTTGCATGACCCTCAGAAATTTTACCCTGTGATAATGCGTCTAAGATTTCCGAAGGTAAAGATAGCAGACGAACTGAGTTAGAAACGTACTCCCGGCTCTTGCCAACTTTTTTTGCAATTTCTACGTGTTTAAAACCAAACTCATCTATCAAACGCTGAAAAGCACGAGAGCGATCTACTGGATTTAAATCTTCACGTTGAATGTTTTCTATAATAGCAAGCTCTAGTTTCATCAAATCGTTTTCCTCATCACCAACTTTTATAAGAACTGGCACCTGTGAAAGACCAGCCATCTTAGCCGCTCGTAGACGTCTCTCTCCTGCTATTAATTCATATTCAACGGCAAGACCACCGTCCTCTTTAGGAACTTCTTTGCGGGTAACAACGAGGGCCTGAAGCACTCCGTATTGGCGAATTGAATCAGACAGACTTTGAAGTTGGGCCTGGTCAAATTCCCTTCTTGGTTGAAAAGGGTTCGGGTGTATTTTTTCTACATCAATCCAAAAAATTGAATCATTATAAAACTGTGACATGAAAATTAGTTATAAAGTTATAAGGTAAAAAGTTATAAAGAAAATACAAGAACGACATCTCTAGTTTATCACAAATTTGATAAACATAAAATATGTTATAATCCCACTATGAAAAGTAAACCAAAAAACGATACTGACGATTTCAAAATAGTGGGTGGTAGAAAACTTTCCGGTACCATACAAACAAACACATCTAAAAACGGTGCTCTTGGTCTATTCTGCGCATCTCTTTTAAATAAACAAATTACAGTACTTCATGGAATTCCTCGGATAGAAGAAATATCCCGAATTATTGAGATATTTGAAAGTATTGGCGTAAAAGTTGAATGGATAAAACATAACTCGGTAAAAATTATACCACCTAAAAAATTCAATCTAAAAAAGATGGACAATAACTCTTCTTCTCGTATTCGCTCTGTCTTAATGATGATTGGAGCTTTAATACATTTTAAAAATAGTTTTGAGCTTCCACATGCCGGTGGATGCAAAATGGGACAGAGAACTATTGCCGCTCACAGATACGGACTTGAATCTTTTGGTGTAAAAATTGTTACCAAAGAAGCAGTTCATCAAATTAAGTGCAAAAAATTAAAACCAGCTGATATTGTTTTGTATGAGGCCAGCGATACGGCCACAGAAAACCTATTAATCGCTTCAGCATTGATTCCAGGCATTACCACACTTCGGTTCACCCCACCCAACTATCAAGTCCAAGAGGTCTGTTTTTTCTTGGAAAAATGTGGAGTAAAAATAGATGGTATTGGCACCTCTACACTTGTAATACATGGAGTAAAAGAAATAAATACACCAGTTGAATATTACAACAGTGAAGACCCTACTGAATCCATGATGTTTATTGCATCGGCTATTGTCACAAACTCCAAATTATTAATCACAAGATGCCCAATTGATTTTCTTTCTCTTGAGTTATTAAAACTAGAAAAAATGGGCCTAAAATACCATAAATCAAAAATATACTTAGCTAAAAATAAGCATACCAGACTGTGTGATATCACGGCCTATCCGTCTAAATTGAATGCCTTAAATGACAAGGTGCATGCGTCAGCATACCCAGGAATAAATTCGGACAATCTGCCGTTCTTTGTGCCAATAACTACCCAAGCAAAAGGCACAACACTTATTCATGATTGGATGTGGGAAAACCGAGCAATTTATTTCACAGAGCTTAATCGACTTGGAGCAAATATTGTTCTAGCTGACCAACACAGGGTCTTGGTTACTGGTCCAACTGAATTAAAAGGAAACCAGGTTATTTGTCCACCAGCTCTGCGCCCAGCCACGATTGTTCTCGTAGCAATGTTAGGAGCTAAGGGCACATCAATTTTGCGAAATGTTTATTCAATTAATCGCGGTTATGAAAACATAGCCAAAAGACTAAATACTATTGGGGCGGATGTAACTTTACTTAATAATTCTTAAGATGGAAATCTCGAAATTACTTGTTGGTGTGGAGATAGTAAATATTATCGGGGACAACACAACTTCTGTCTTTTCAATTAATTTTAATTCACGAAAAACATTAGATCAATCTCTTTTTGTGGCCATCAAAGGAACCACGAAAGACGGCAATCAGTTTATAGATGAGGCCATACAAAAAGGAGCCATAGCTATTGTTCACGAAACGGAACACAAGAACAAAAAAACTGGAATTGTTTATATACACGTCAAAAATGCTCGTTCCGCTCTGGCGATAATGGCTAATAACTTTTACGACAACCCGTCACAAAAATTACGTTTAGTAGGAGTAACTGGAACAAACGGGAAAACTACCATAGCCACTCTACTTTTTAATTTATTTCGTCAATTAGGATTTCACTGTGCACTAATCTCCACAATTGAAAACAAGATTGATGATGAGATTTATGAGACCTTTCAAACAACCCCGGACCCGGTTAGTATTGCCTCACTTTTAGCCTCTGCCGTATCAAAAGGTTGCACTTACACCTTTATGGAATGTTCCTCGCACGCCATAAACCAGAGACGTATAGACGGCTTACATTTTGCTGGTGCTATATTTACAAATCTTACACATGACCACCTTGATTATCACAAAACCTTGGATGAATATGCTAAAGCAAAAAAACAATTTTTTGATAGATTGCCAGAAACGGCTTTTGCTCTTGGAAACGGCGATGATGAAAGAGCTCAGTACCTACTTCGTAATACTTTGGCAAAAAAATATTTTTTCTCCTTGAAAGAAAAATCTGATGCTGATTTTGTTGGTAAAATAATGGCCCAATCTATCAATGGTCAAACAATTTTAATAAACGGGAAAGAAGTGCACACCAAACTTATTGGAAAATATAATGCATCTAATTTTTTAGGGATATTTGAATCAGCCGTTCTTCTTGGAATATCAGTTGATAAGATTATACCCTTAATTTCTTCACTTTCTGCTCCAGCTGGAAGGTTAGAATTTTTAAAATCAAATTCTGGCGTTTACGGTGTGATTGATTATGCTCATACACCAGACGCCCTACAAAATGTTTTAGAAACACTTATTAAGATAAAAACAAAAAATGGAAAAATTATTACGGTAGTTGGATGTGGAGGTGAGCGTGATTTAACAAAAAGAGAACCCATGGGCTCTATTGCTTGTTCTTTATCCGACTACGTTTTCTTTTCATCCGATAATCCCAGAAGCGAAGACCCAGAACATATTTTACAAGACATTGTAAAAGACCTGCCTCAAAAAAATTATCAATGTATCGCTGACCGGGAAAAAGCAGTGGCTAAAGCCTGCGCTATGGCTAGACCTAATGATATTGTGTTATTGGCCGGAAAAGGTCCTGAACAATATCAAATTATGGACGGATATCAGATTCATTATTCTGATGGAGAAGAGTTAAGAAAAAATTTAAAAATTGATTTTTAGGTAAAATAAAACTATCTTTTCCACACCCCAATGTCATCAATAAACTTTTGAGTGTTTTTTGAAATTCTTATTGTGTATTTAATTTTTCTAGGATCTTGATGGGGTTGTATATTTGGTTTATAACCAATACTTTTTATTCCTAAAACAACACTTTCAGCAAGAGAAGGGATACTGCTAGTGATATTTACCATTAAATAACCTCTGTCTTTATAAATAGAACCATCTGTCTGAATAATTCCTCTTAGACATTCTTTTGTATATATTTTATTTCTCAAAATCCATTTTGGAATCTCAACCATTTGAGCATACTTTGAACCACCTTTTGCTTTCCAGCCAAGCAATTTTTCTAACATATTTGAGTAGCATGTTACATCTAAACAATTTTTACGGTAAGATATAAAGACCTTGTTGTCTGGCAAAAATTTTTGCAAAGAAGAAAGAATATATCGGTGAAGTTCAGGATACTTTTTGTCACAAGTGATTCTAAGTCTCACTGCACGACCATTTGGATTAGACAAATTTCCGTCACCGAGAACCAAACCAACAATATAAGCATGTAGCTTTTTATCACTACTTACTCTTTTTAGCATGGTGCCGAGGGAGGGACTTGAACCCTCACGGACTTGCGCCCACGACATTTTGAGTGTCGCATGTATACCAATTTCATCACCTCGGCTTGTGTGTTATAGTAACTGAAAATGACTCAAAAATCAACAAAAAAACGTAATAAAATCTTGGTAATCCTCGGGCCTACTGCTACAGGAAAAAGTGGTCTAGCGGTCAAACTTGCTAAAAAATTTAATGGTGAGGTTGTTTCTGCTGATTCAAGACAGGTTTATAAGAGATTAGACCTTGGAACAGGTAAAATCACAAAAAAAGAAATGCTGGGTATTCCCCACCACATGCTTGATGTGGTTTCTCCCAAAAAAACTTTTACAATCGCAGAGTGGAAAGAACAAACCGAGAAAATAATTAAAGAAATCCATGAGCAAGGTAAACTGCCAATTATATGTGGTGGCACAGGATTTTATATACAATCAATAGTAGAAAGTGTGGTTTTACCAGAAGTACCACCAAACAAAATACTGCGAAAAAAGCTAGGAAAAAACAGTTTGGAAAATCTACAAAAAATATTAGCAAAGCTAGACCTAAGACGGTTTTCAAACATAGACATAAAAAACAGAGCAAGACTAATACGAGCAATAGAAATAGCCACGGCTATTGGTTCTGTCCCGCCTTTAAAATCTGTGTCAAAGGGCATCTTTGACATACTTCAAATTGGGTTAGTATTACCAGATAAAAAATTAAGGGAGAAAATTCACAACCGTCTGATTGCTCGTGTAAATGCTGGGATGATACGAGAAGCGATAAGTTTACATAAAAACGGCTTGTCGTGGAAAAGAATGTGTGAGCTTGGATTGGAATATAGATATTTAGCATTTCTTCTACAAAAAAAGTTAACAAAAAAGGAATTCTTTACACGATTAGAAGTAGAAATTTGGCACTATGCAAAACGCCAAATGACTTGGTTCAAGAGAGATAAAAAAATTAAGTGGTTCACACCAAACAAAACAAAGAATATAGATAAAGAAGTTGGTGTCTTTTGCGGGCCCACGAGGATTCGAACCCCGGTCTTTCCTTTTGGAGAGGAAAATTCTACCACTGAACTATAGGCCCAATAAAAACAAATATATCAAAAAATCGCCCATCTGGCGAATTTTTGTTTATTATTTTTTAGCTTCTTTGAACGTAACCCTCTTTCGAAGTTTTTTACTATATTTCTTGAGCTCTATTTTACGCTCAACTTTCTTTTTGTTTTTTGACGTCCAATAAACCTCCTTGGACTCCTTGTTTTTTAGCTGTATTAATCTATCTTGTGACATAGGCAATACTATACTTGAAAAGTATAAATGTTGCAACCTTAAAAGTATACCCTTTTTATGAGGGGGTTAATACGTGTAACTATCTCGTAGAGAGATGCACCGGCCAAATCTGCCACTTCTTCGGCCGAAACAATCCCCTTACCACCGGAGCCAATCAAGGTGACTTCATCCCTCACTTTAACTTTTGAAATATTTGAAACATCTACAACAATCATGTCCATTGAAACCCTACCCAACACCTTGGCCCGTTTACCTCTCACAAGCACATTACCAACACTGGAAAGACTTCTTGGATATCCATGCCAATAACCAATAGGACAAACAGCGATAGTAGAATTTTTCTTAAACTCTTCGGTAAAGTCATAACCAACTCGGTTACCCTTTGGTACTTTTTTTATTTCTCCAACAAGAGTTTTCCATTGTAATATTGGCTTCAGTTTTATCCCAGTAGTAGAGCAAAGCTCACTACGGGACTTCGTTTTTTGTTTTGTGAGTCTTTTTACATCTTTAGACGGCCACAATCCATATTGAGCAATCCCAACTCTAACCATATCAAAATAGGCCTCCGGAAATATGAAAACCACACTTGATGCTCCAGCATGAATAATTGGGGTAAATTTTTCTTTTTTAAATTTATCTACCCAAAGCTTAAAAGATTGGAGTTGTTTATTTGTAAGTTCTGAAAATTTAGAGTTTTTTACACCAGCAAAATGTGTAAACAAACCCTCAACTTCAACCTTCGATTTAAGTTCTTTAAGTCTCACAACCACCTTCTCAATTTCGTCCTCTTGAAAACCCTGTCTGTGCATCCCCGTATCAACTTTTATATGAACTTTAATTTTAGTTGAAAAAGACATTTTAGAAATATTTTCAAGTAACTCAAATGTTGAAACAGTGATACTAATATTGTGTTTTACGGCCCTTATTAGCATCTCCGGAAGCGTATATCCCAACACAAGTATAGGTTTTGTAATACCTGCCTCCCGCAAAGCAATTGCCTCAACAATTGAGTCTACACCAAACCAATCTATACCAAGTTGTTGAGCTTCAAGAGAAAAATCAACAAGACCGTGACCATAAGCATTGGATTTAACCACGGACATGAGCTTTACATTTTTTGGTAACATACCCTGTAATACTCCGTAATTATATTTTAAAGCTTTTTTGTCTATTTCTATCCAAGTTCGTAATCCTTTTCTGTTTATATCTTTCTGCATAAAAACATAATAACACACAAAAACTAAAATTATTATTTCCGTTTAAATACATCATTGAGTAATTCCTTTTCCGTTAAATATAATATATCTGTTTGTTTTATTGATACTGAATCTAAAGTATCTTTTAATTTTTTATTAAATGAAAATTTAACTTCAGGAATTAATTTTTTGATATTCCAGATATTACCAAGAAACATGTCAGATGAATATAATCCTGATGCCCGTAATATTCCCTTACCAGATATAAGCACAGATATAATTTTTTGTATTTCATGAGTTGGCCCCTCAATTGTACGAGAACATCCAACACGAATCTTTTTTGAATAATCCAAAACAGAAGAAAGCAATTCTTTATCAATTGCAGGAACAAGAACACCATTATTAATTTTAGCCAATTGAAGATTATCACCATGTGGTCCAACTACTTCATATTTAACCCCTGTCTTGATAACTAAAAGACGATTATAGTCAAGTCCTAGACCAACACCATATATTTGATTCGAAAATATCCCGTTATTATCCTTCTTTCCACTGTCATCAAGCCAAGAAAATTCATACAAAGCCGAACTTAGAATATCTACAGGATTAGAAACCATTAAAAATACTCCAGAAAAAGCACATTTCCGAATGACACGACTGATATCCCAAACAATACGAGCATGTGGAAATAATCTTGCCACACGTTCCTCGGTTCCAGAAACACTTGTTAACGACCCGCTGTCTCTAAAACAAAGAATGACAATGTCACAATTAGCAAAAAATTCTTCCGTCGTGTTGTGACCAACAACTGTCATTTTAGGATTAGCACTTTTTAGATCTAAAACAAAAGAAGAAAGTTTAGATTTATCGCGAGTGTATAAATGTAACTCTGTTAAACCGGGATGGTCAATTAATAAATTAGCAACACCTTGACCAATAGCACCTAGTCCAAAAATTCCCACACGATTACCAAGATGAATAGACAATACATATTTAATACTCCTCATCCATTTTTCTGGATCTTTTCTATTACCCAAGCAAACGTGTCTTCTAAAAAGATGATGATAGACAGGTTTTTCTATTAACAACTTTGTAAATTTTTCGGGTATTGGGGATAACGTCCTAGTATAAAACTTATCAAACTCAGACTTCGTCATACGACTAATATCCAGTTTATTTTTTGGATCAAGAGTAAAAATATAATCCACACTTATAGGTAATAGAAATTTATTATTTATTTCATAATTGATATCACTCGCCCATAATTGACCTTTTTTATAAGTCACCGCAACAAAATCATTCGCTATAATTTGATAACCAACATCAACTAATAACTTTGCCATTGTAGATTTACCAGATTGCGTAGGACCAATTAAAAGAGTTCCTTTATTATTTTTTCTCAACAAACAAGCGTGTAAGGCTAAATGTGTAGGTGGAAGATGCTTGGCAATTTCTAAACGACACTTTTTTTTATAAAAGGGAGATGTTACTCTAGGAGATTTAAAAATAAATTTTTTAGATAACCCTGGAATCTTAAAAGTGATTGTTGTCATTGGATTTGGTGGGTTACAGAATTATATTTTAATCTATACTGTCTATTTTTTGACCATCTGACTTTTCAATGTTCTTTTTTCCTTGTGTCAAAAAAGAGTATATAATCGCAGAAAAAAACAATAAGACTCCTCCCAATAATTGAAGCGTTGTAAATCTCTCTCCTCCCAGCCAATAAGAAAAGAATGCTGCAAAACCTGGTTGAAGAGACAATAATACAGCCCCTGTAATTTCAGATGCATATTTTAGAGAAACCATTTGGACAAAAAACACAGAAAGTGTAGGTAATATCCCCAAAAATAACAGTGGTCCAATTTGGGAAACCGGAACAAAGATATCAAATTTATTTGTCAAAAAAGCAAACACGACACTAAGCAAGGCTACTACCGCAAACTGTTGAAAACAAACAACTACAGGGTCAAGACCTTCCTTTGAATAATGCCCAACTAGAACTAAGTGAATGGCGGTAAAGACTGCTGAAAAAAGAATTAGTATGTCACCCAAACCAAGAGCGCTCAATCCCCCCGTCAAAAGATATAAACCTATAATAGAAAGAATAATCACCGGCATCAGAAATAACTTAAGATGCTTTTTAAATGCCAGATAGTTTACGAGAGGCACAAAGACAAAAAACATCCCACTGATGAACCCAGTGTTAATTGCCGATGTATATTTTAAACCCGTTACTATCAAAATAAATACTAACCAAAGGAAAAAGCCCAGGATTACTCCGGGCTTTATGTTCTGGAAAGGATTTTTTTTGATATAAAGTATATAAATATACAAAGGTATTGCCGCAATCAAAAATCTATAGGCAGTCAGCATTGAAGCATCAACATATGAGGATATTTGTTTGGTTACAATATAGTGAGTTCCAAGAATAACTGAACAATACAAAAGACCAACTATTGATAAATAACTTTTAGTTTGTTTTGTCATGTTAGTGGTTAGATTTTATAACTAAATATATTATACCATAACCTGTATTTTTGCCAATAGCGATTTCTTATTAGCAATGACAAACTGTTTGGTGCCATCGGCAGTTACTTTAATCTTTTTTATTGATGGAAATTCAATACAACCACTCTCTTTGGCAATCAAATAACCTGGGGCAAAATCATAGATTAAACTACCAAGCGATACAACCGCATCAACCTTACTTTCAGCAAGTAAACAAAAATCTAAGTTAGGTGACCAATTGTTCATAACGCGACTAAAACCAGATTTATAGGCCCAATCAAAAAACTTTCTTTTTTCTTTCCATTTGGTATTATGGCTAAAATTCACTGTGATATATGACGAATCTCTTTTAGTTTGTATCTTCAATTTTTTACTATTAAGAAAAGCCCCATTTTCTTTTTCTGCAAAATACATTTTGTCTAAGATTGGATTATAAACTACCGAAGAAACAATTTCGCCACCACTAATATAAACTAATGATACGGAAAAGTGAGGTATGCCCAGCAAAAAATTACTACTGCCATCAAGTGGGTCAATTATAATTGTATCGGACGATTTACGATCAATAAACCCCCTTTCCTCACTTAAAATACTTATCTTTGGTAATTTGGAGGTCAAAATTTTAATAATTATATTTTCAGAATCGGTGTCTGCCTTAGAAAACACGTCGTAATTGCCCTTGCCCTTATTTACTTCTTTTGAAGAGCTACTTTCAAACGCTAATTTCAGTATTTTTCCAGCCTTCCGTGCAGACTGAATCATAATTTTAACTATTAAATTGTTTTTAGTCATGGGTAGTGTTTATTAAATAAGCATTTATTATACCGTATAATACTACATAAGATACAGACAACAAAAGAGGGGCACGTCTGTTACAACGTGCCCCAAGACTTCTTCCCTAGCCACAACTGATGACTTGAGGGTTTTTGTTGACAACCCCCATGAGACCAGTCACCAACCGATTGATGTCGGCACCATCTTCGTTGTTGATAATGACGTGATTCTGACAACCGGCAGGAAACGCCTCGAAGATAGCCGCACACATGCGGTGAATCTCCGCGGCACACTCTGGTGTGAGGAGGTGTCCTGGTCTTGGTGTAGAAAGACGTTTCACCGCCGTACCACACAAGGACCGTACCTCAACCCACAACACTTGCACTTGCCTTTCCGCACAGAGCGCTTCCAATTGAGCACGAACTGAGTGGTAGGGATATACTTCATCCATCACAACAGCCGATGCCCCAGCATCAAAGTGACAGAAGGCCTCGTTCAGAGCATCCCGACAGTAGAGCAGTCGGAGTTCCGGCGAGTCCACTTCTTTTGTCACTTTCTTTGGATCAGCTCTGTGCCTCTTATAGTGGTCAACATCAACATGACACACCTTGGGCATTTCAGCCATGTGCCGACAGATCGTTGTCTTACCCGACCCAGGTAGACCAGCTAACAGTACCGCCAGTTTCATAATACACTCCTGTCTGGTTCTTGGCCGAGGGTTTCGGCTCTATTTAGAGCTTATTCTATTTTAGTTTCATAGTCAATTGGTTCTGGAGAAGTACAAATATGGTCTTGTTGTTCGGGTCGTCTTGAATGTTTTCAGCTAAAACTTTGAGATTATAAACCTTGGTGGCTATCTTTGGTGCAACAGCCCCCACTAATGCACCAAGGCCGAGTTCAGACACAAGTCTTGCAGACTCGCCGGTTGACTTAACCTCTGAGCGCTTATCCTGTGTAATGCCGATAGAATCAAGATATTGACCACACTCTTTGAGCGCTTTCTCATGTGACATAACACATTCAAGTTCATCGACTTGATTAACACTAGGAGAAACTAGAAGAAAAAGATTGATTGGGAGATCAAATTGATCTCGTTCTAGTAGTTTATGTCCCTCCCCTCGAAATTTTGCAAGAGGAATTGTTACCTCCGTATACTCACCAGCGGAAGAGTTTCGGAGTGGTACAGTTGCATAGGAGAATGGTTCTGTGACAAAACGTTCAAGTAGACTCCCGTGTGACCCACAAAAAACAATCTCGACATCTTTCAATAACCATCCTTGTCTTTGTATAAACATAAGAGCCGCTTCATGTCCAAAGGTAGCAATGTCAAGAATAAACATTTTCTTTTTCATAGTAATTCTCTTTTGTTTTGATAATATCTAAGAGATTGTTGAACTATTAATATACAGAAAGATTATAACATCTAACAATCATATATAAATAAGGTGTATTAAATATTTTTACTAAAAAGGAGGACATCCCCATCGCTCGCGCGATGATTCTGTCCTCCCGTCCTCGAGACTTACTTCGTTAGTAGTCTTTGGAAGTTGGTGGGTAGGAGAGGATTTGAACCTCTGTAGGCCTAGGCCAACTGTTTTACAGACAGTCCCCTTTGACCGCTCGGGCACCTACCCACTTCGTTACCCAACGACTACTTTGTGAAAGGTTTTCTGTCCCTTCCGCAAAAGAACTGTGCCGTCCACGAGAAGTTCGGACAGCATGACTTTGGCGTCGATTACCCTCTCACCATTGGCATAGACCCCACCACTAGTGATGAGCTTCCCCGCCTCGGTCTTTGAAGAGCTTAAGCCCACCCTAACAAGAACTTCAACGAGTCGGAGTTTGTCCACTTCGGTCTGGGAGATGGCCGTGCTCGGAAGGTGAGATGCTTCACTCCCCTTACCACTGAACAACTCCCTTGAAACATTCTGGGCCTTGATTGCCTCTACCTCGCCATGGGTGATCTTCGTCGTCTCAAAGGCAAGGGCTTCTTTGGCGGTACGGAGGTGTTGACCTCCACGAGCACACAGTTCCGTGATTTTCTCCAAGGGCAGAAAGGTGAAGAGTTTCAGGAACTTTTCAACATCTCCGTCCTCGGTGTTAATCCAGTACTGGTAGTACTCGTAGGGTGAGGTCTTGGCCGAATCAAGCCAAACGGCCCCCGATTCGGTCTTTCCCATCTTCTTGCCACTCGCCGTGGTAAGAAGCGGGAATGTCAAGGCGTGGGCGTTTCCTTGTTTGACCTTCCGGATGAGGTCAATTCCGGCAAGGATGTTACTCCACTGGTCGTCCCCCCCCATCTGCACCGTGCATCCGTACTTTTCGTACAGAACGAGAAAGTCGTACGCTTGAAGCAGTTGGTAGTTGAACTCGATGAAGGACAATCCTTCCTCACGTGCAAGTCGTTCTGCGTACGCCGTTGTACGAACCATCTCGTTGACACGGAAGTGTTTCCCGATGTCGCGGAGAAATTCAATGTAGTTAAGTGGCAAAAGCCACTCAGCATTGTTAACGAACAATCCCTTGCCCTGACCGAAGTCAAGGTAGTGTTTCAGCTGTGCCAAAAGCCGTTGTCCGTTTGAGGCAATGACCTCTTTCGAGAGCATTTGCCTTGTCTCAGTCTTACCACTCGGGTCACCAATCATAGTGGTCCCGCCACCAATGATAGCGATCGGCGTGTGGCCGGCTCTCTGCAGATGAGTCATGGCCATGATCGGCAAAAGATGGCCGATGTGCAAACTGTCCGCTGTCGGGTCAAAACCGACATAGTAGGTAATCCTACTATTGTTGAGTAGATTCTTCAGCGACAAAGTCTCCAGCAACTCGTGAGTTGTTGGATGAAAGACCTGCACCGGTGCAGTTTCCTGCTGGACAAAGCCCCGGGCCTTTAACTCTTCGTGGATTGTTGACATATGTGATTTCCCCTTGACGACTTGGTTACTACTAAACTCGTCACTCTATTTACTTATATATCATAAATATAACTCAAGTGCAATCTTATAAAATACAAAAACTCCCTTGCAGGAGTTATTTGTGCAGTATCCTTGAATTAGTCCGAACGCATTTCGCCGCCTGCGGCGGCGAGGAAGTCCCCCCGCAAAAATTCGGAAAGGCGGCGGAGCCGCACCGCTGACAATTTCAAGTTTTTCTTTGGCGGCATTCAATTATGAATTTATTTTATCAAAAAATCAGACAAAAAGAAAGCCACCTTTTATCAAGAGGTGGCGAACTTGGTTTGGGTTGGCGGCGGGCGGAGCTACGAAGCGATGAGCTGCTTCGCGGCTTCGGGCGTCAGCACCGTGAACTGCAACCCGTCTCGATCGAACGTCTTCTCTTTCGAGTAGCCGTTCCGGTCGACGTAGTAGAGTCGGTGCTTGGCGACGATGTAGCAGCATTTCTCCGCTACGAAGTCGACGCCGGGCGCCTCCACGTCGGGCTTCACGGCGGCCATGCTGCCGATGATGCCCGGGCGGGTGACGAAGTTCCAGAAAGAGTCCGACTCGTAGAGAATGATGAAGAGCTCACCATCCTCCAACTCGTTGGAGATCTTCAGGAAGTCCGCCGGTGCGAGATCGCCCCAGCCGAGTTTCTCGCCGTCCCTGTTGTACCAGCCGCCGTTGTGAACGAAGTCGCGACCGCGACACTGTCCACACCGGATGCCGAACAGGGTGCTGGCAGAGCGAAACTCGTGCCCGAACAGCCCCTTGGTCAGTCGCGGTTGCGTCGTCATCATGTCAGTCTCCTTTGGGTTGTGGGTTGTTGGATTCTTGCGACACAGCAACTAAGAAAAACAAGGTTTCTAAGCTATTGTGTCGCAAGAAAGCTGACCAAAAATGATAAAGAACTTACTTCAATTTACTGCATTAAGTATAGCATATCCAAACCTTTCTGTCAAGCCATATCGAAACAATCAAAAAAGCCCTTATTTGGGGCCATTTTAGAGGGTTCTGAATGGATTAAAAAATTTTCTTCCCCCAAAATTAAAATATGGTTCGCGCCGATGTTTTTCTCCGGGTTCTTTTACGGTTTTGATCGGTGCGGCTCCGCCGCCTTTCCGAATTTTTGCGGGGGGACTTCCTCGCCGCCGCAGGCGGCGAAATGCGTTCGGACTAATTCAAGGATACTGCACCACGTAGGAAAAGTCAAAGAGTTTTGGTTCGCCTCGCTTCGCTCGGCGACTAATTTGTATTCAATTTTGGGGGTAAAAACGAATTCCCGATTTCGCATTTTGGGGGAAGAAAATTTTTTAATCCTTAATTTCTAAAACTTATGAAATACATACTTTACGCAAGAAAATCTACTGAAGAAGATGACCGACAGGTTTTAAGTATTGAAGCGCAACTCGTAGAGTTGCAAGAGTATGCCGCCAAAGAAAAACTTGAAATTGTCGCTTCCTTTCAGGAAGCCAAAACCGCAAAAGAACCCGGGCGAATTAAATTCGCAGAAATGTTGGCAATTCTTGAATCAGGAAAAGCAGATGGGATTATTTCTTGGCACCCCGATAGATTAGCAAGAAATAGTGTGGACGGCGGAAAGATTATCCATTTTGTAGATCGCGGTTTGATTCGTTCTCTAAAATTTCCCACCTTCTGGTTTGAGCCTACACCACAGGGATTATTCATGCTCAATATTGCTTTTGGTCAATCAAAATATTTTGTAGATAATTTGCGAGAGAATGTGAAGCGAGGACTACGACAGAAAATCAGAAACGGCGTTTGGCCCGGCTGGGCTCCGGTGGGCTACACCAATAACCCAAAGACTCGCGGTATTGATATTGATAGCGAGAAAGCGCCGAAAGTTAAGAGGTTGTTTGAAATGTACGCCACCGGAGCATTTACGCTTCACTCTCTCGCAAATTGGTGTAAGGAACACGATTTGCGTGGTAATCTCGGAAAACCACTTGTTATCGCAAACATTCAAAAAAATCTACAAAACGTCTTTTACCTTGGACTAATGAAATGGAAGGGGGAAATTTTTGAGGGACAACACGAGCCGTTAATTTCAAAGAAACTTTTTGATACTTGCCAAGAAGTGATGAGCAAGCGTGGCAAAGTACAGGAATCTCACAAAAATAATTTTGCTTTTCTTGGCCTTCTCAAATGCGCTTCGTGCGATTGTTCAATCACTGCCGAAAGACAAAAGGGTCATAACTATTATCGCTGTACTCACAAGAAAGGCCCTTGCCAAGAAAAGCATTATCTCCGAGAAGAAGCACTAACCGAACAAATCACTTCTTATCTTCAAAAAGTTTCTTTGTCGAGCCAAGACACCGAGAAAGTTTTGGCGGCGTTGGATAGCGAACAGGATAAAGCGAGAGAGGACGCACAAAGTGAAATCAGCGTTTTGAAAGAGCAAGTAACACAGGTTGAGGCAAAACTCCAAAAATTGTTAGACATCTATTTAGCGGACGCCTTATCCACAGAGGAATACGCCGCCAAAAAACAAAGTCTGTTATCTCAGAAAATATCTTTAATAGAGAAAATAACCGACTTTGAGGAAAAAGGGTTGTCTTGGCTCGAACCGGCTCGTGAGTTCGTAAAGTCCTTAAATCAAGCCGCGAAATTGGTTGGAGAGAATAATCTTTCCGAATTGCCAACATTTCTGAAAAACATCGGCTCGAACCATATTTTGCGAAATCGGGAATTCGTTTTTACCCCCAAAATTGAATACAAATTAGTCGCCGAGCGAAGCGAGGCGAACCAAAACTCTTTGACTTTTCCTACGTGGTGCGCCGGGTTGGACTCGAACCAACGATGTCCTATGGACCGGGGATTTACAGTCCCCTGGAATAGCCGCTATCCGACCGGCGCATATACTATTAACCAGATTACTTTATCACAAGAAATCATTCTATGCCAAGATACCATCATTAACAAAGGTCGGTGAGACAAACGAATCATGTTTACCTTTTTTTACACTAAAGACAAGCTCGGTACCCTTCATATCAACAGAAATAGAACCCCCTTTCGATATTTTTTTACTAACCATGAAAGAAGCTATTGGTGTTAAAATTTTTGTCTGTATTAGACGCTTTAATGGTCTAGCGCCATATTGTGGGCTGTATCCTTCTTTTGCTAGATGTTCCAATACGGCTGGAGAAAGTATTAGTCTGATTTCTTTTTGAGCCAATCTTTCTGTGACAATTTCTACTTGGATTTTTACGATTTCAGCGATAGCGTCACGACTTAAAATATCAAAAACAATAACGTCATCCAAACGATTAAGGAACTCTGGTCGAAAATGATCCTTCAAGGCATCCATCACTCTTGATTTAGCTTCCTCGTAACTTGCCTTTTCACTTTTTTCAAAAGCAAAACCAATTTTTTCCATTTTATCTATATACTGCGAACCAATATTTGAGGTTAGAATAATCACAGTATTTCTAAAATTAACCACTCTACCCTTAGCATCGGTCAGTCGCCCGTTATCTAAAATCTGAAGCAAAACATTAAACACTTCCGGATGAGCTTTCTCAATTTCATCAAATAATATGACAGAATATGGTCTATGACGTACCATTTCAGTTATTGTTCCGCCTTCTTCATGTCCAACATATCCCGGAGGAGCACCAAGTATTTTTGAGACACTGTGTTTCTCCATAAACTCAGACATATCAATACGAATCAGAGCTTTTTCATCATTAAACATAAATTGAGCCAAAGATTTTGTCAGTTCAGTTTTACCTACACCAGTTGGACCCAAGAATAGAAAAGAGCCAATTGGTCTCTGAGGGTCAGCTATACCAGCACGACTCCTTTTGATTGTGTCGGATATTTTTTGAACGGCCTCTTTTTGACCTACGATTGTTTTTTGTAAAACGTCTTCCATGCGATTTAATTTATCCGCTTCTTCTTCAAGCATTCTTGTCACTGGAATACCAGTCCACTTTGACACAATCGTAGCGATATCATTTTCAGTAATTTCTTCTTTCAGAATTCTTCGAGAACTTTGAAGTTTTTTTAATCTCTTTGATTTGTTGTCTAGATCTTTTTCCAGAGCTGGAATTTTGCCATACCGTATTTCTGCAGCTAAAGAGAGGTCAGATTTGGCTTCTGCAATCTCTGCTTCACGACGAAGCTCTTCAAGTTGTTTTTTGATTGCCTTTATATCATTGACTGTTTCTTTTTCATTGTTCCATTTTAATTCAATCTCGCTTGTTTCTTCTTTTAAGTCAGCAATAATTTTCTCTATTTCTTTTAAGCGGGTCTTTGATTTCATGTCTGTCTCCTTTTTTAATGCTTCGTGTTCAATCTGAAGCTTTATAATTTTCGAATGTGCATTCTGAAGCACTACTGGTTTATTTTCTAAGGCAATTTTTAAATATGAAGCAGATTCATCGATAAGGTCAACAGCCTTATCTGGTAAAAACCTATCAGTAATATACCTGCTAGAAAGATTAACAGCAGCGACTATGGCCTCATCAGTTATACGAACCCCGTGATAAAGTTCATATTTTTCCTTCAATCCTCGAAGAATAGTAATAGCATCTTCTATACCTGGTTCATTAACATAGACTGGTTGAAATCGTCTTGAGAGAGCTGGGTCTTTTTCAATATGTTTTTGATATTCTTTAAGGGTGGTTGCTCCAATGGCTCGTAACTCCCCGCGTGCTAAAGCTGGTTTTAACATATTTGATGCGTCTAATGACCCCTCGGCCGAACCAGCCCCGACAATTGTATGTATCTCATCAACAAACAAAATGATTTTGCCATCCGATTTTTCTATTTCTTTCAAAATATTTTTTAACCTTTCTTCAAATTCCCCACGATATTTTGTTCCTGCCACTAAAAGACCTAAATCAAGAGAAACCAATTCTTTATCTCTGAGAGACTCCGGTACTTCTCCCATAGATATTCTAATGGCCAAACCTTCAGCTATAGCTGTCTTTCCTACTCCAGCTTCACCTATTAAGATTGGATTATTTTTTGTTCGACGGGAAAGAATCTGGATGATACGGGAAATTTCATCTTCTCTTCCAATAACTGGGTCTAATTTATTCATCCCAGCAAGTTTTGTTAGATTTCTTGTGTATTTTGAAAGTGACTTAAATTTCTTTGGTGTCTCCGTATCAGCAGTTTTTGTATTTCTTATTTCTTCAATAAGACGAAGAACTGAATCTTTTTCTATTTTAAATTTTATGAGTAAATCCCTGGCAGGACCAGGAACTTCAATTAAGGCTAGAAAAAGATGCTCGGTTGAAACGAAATCATCATGAAGAGCTGGGGTTTGTTTAACGGAAGCTTCAATAACAGAAGCTAAATCTGGTGTAAGATAAACTTGATATGAAGCAGAAATGGTTTGTCCGACATCAGCACCTTCTATGGCTTCTATAAGAGAGTCCGTCAAAAGAATTGTATCAATTTGTAACTTATCTAATATTGAAGTGACAATTCCCTCTTCTTGTAAAATAAGAGCAGTTAAAAGGTGGAGGGAGTTAACGTGATTTTGACCACGTTCAATAGCCAGCTCATGGGCTTTTCGGATAGCTTCTTTTGCTTTTGTTGTAAAATGACCAAATGGTGGCATAAAAATCAGTTATAAAGTTAAAAGTTATAAAGTTTATAAAGAAAATACGGACATATATAATTAATCCGAGATGGCTTTATTATAAGCTATTTTTACTCTAAGTCAAATAAATCTGTGCCAGAAATTATTGAGTTTTGGTAGTTTCTAAGAGAATACCTAATTCTTTCTTCAAAACCGAGATGGGAGTGAATGATTTTGACGCATCAAAAGAAAGTTTTACACCAACAATGTCACCAGAAAGATTAAATATTGGACTGCCAGAAAGAAGATTACCTCCGGAAATGTCGGTATTAATGCTCGTAATATATTTTATGGTTGACGTTCCAGTACCAGATTCTTTTGTGTCCAAAGACACAACCCGGCCAACCGATACAGAGTTATTTGATTCACCCCCTAAGCTTGTCAGCGTTTGTCCAAGCTTTAATTCTTTGTCACTAAAGATTGTGGGTACAAAAACGTATGAGATTTTTTCAGGTAAAACGACTTTAAATAAAATAAAGTTGGTCGGTTTGTCCATTCCAATGGGTGTCAGGCTAAACTCTTTTCCGTCACTCATTTTTACTGTGTAAGTATTACCAACAACTGTTATCTTCTTGTCTGCTGCAATAATTCCATCTTTATTTATAACCAGACCCAATCCATAAAAACCAACCAGTCCAGTAACCGAATCCTTTTCATTTATACGGACAATACTTTTTATATTTTTATCAATAGAACTGACTATCATGTCCTCCTCTTTTACAATAACGGTGGTGATTTCTTTTTGACTAGGCGTAGTAACTCCCGGGATTGTGACCGTTTCAATGGTTTTCTCTACAATACGATTTATGTTTCTAGTTACTTCAAGAGGCGCTTCCTGAAGAAGAGAGGTGGTCATAATACCAGTTGCTATAGATGTGACAAAACTAATAAGAAGCACCAATAAAATAATTTGATTTTTATTTAAATCTTCCATTTATCCACACACTAATTTTAGTATTGTGTTTTTGTTGCCTTTTAAATATTTGTCACTAAATATTATCTCGATTACATAACTAATAAATAATATCTAGATAAAACACTAGGCAACGATACTAAATTTAGTGTGCGGATATATTATACCACAATTTTTCTTAGGACAGTGACTAAAGTATCAATATCACTTTTTTTGCTTTCTCTTCCGAGAGTAAATCGAAGACTCGACTGACTACAATCTTTTTTACCTAAATTTTCAACAACATAAGAAGACGAGTCTTCTTTTAGAGTCCTACAAGATGATGAGTATGAGGCGGAAATTCCTAAAACATCAAGTGATATAACCGCAAATTCTGCATCCAAACCAGGGAAACAGATATTTATATTGTTTGGTAGACGATATTCTCTTGACCCGTTTAGTGTAGAATTTGGAAAAATCTTTAAAAGATTTTTAATTGCATAATCACGAAGTGCCATCAGCCGTTTGGATTCTTTTTCTTTAATTTTTTCTGCAATTTCAAGCGTGGTTGACAGTCCAACACAAACTCCAACATTTTCTGTTCCGCTTCGCAGTCCCCCTTCTTGTCCACCGCCAAAAATAATCGGCGACAACTCTAAACCAGATTTTACATATAAAATACCCGAGCTTCTTGGACCATACATTTTAATTCCATCTAAAGTCATTAAATCAACCCCAAGTTTTAATACATCAAGAGACAAATACAACCCCGCCTGACAAGCGTCAGTATGGAAATACGGAAGCTTAGTATTATTTTTTTGTCTGTAGTCTTTTATCACCCTACCCATATCATGAATTGGTTGTATTGTGCCTATTTCGTTATTTGCATATCCAATGCTTATGAGAACTGTGTTCTTTTTGATTGATTCTCGAATGTTTTTTATAGAAACAAGACCATCAGAAGATACCGGCAAATAAGTAACTTCTCCCTCTCGCCGTTCAATTTCCTTACAAACCTCTAAAACTGCCGGATGTTCAATTTTTGTCGTAATAATGTGGGGTTTACCCAAAAAGATCTGACTTTTGGAATTCTTAAGGTCAGACCTTTGAACACTTTCAAAAATACCAAGAAGTGCCAGGTTGTTTGACTCGGTTCCCCCACTTGTAAAAATAATTTCATCTTTTTGAGCATGAATAATCGTGACTATTTTTTGTCTAGCCTCTTTAATTAAATTTTTTGCAACAATTGCCTCACTATACAAAGCAGATGGATTTGCAAAGGTCATTTTTTGAATACTTTCCATTTTTGCCAAAACCTTTTTATCAATGGGTGTAATGGAGGCATAATCTAAAAATATTCTTCTTTTATCTTTTTTTCTTTTCATCTCCTATTATTATGAAATTTCATAATCTACTATACATTTTTCATTGCAAAAGACAATAATTTGTGTAATAATCATCAAATGCTTTCTGATCCTCAATTTATTACATATGGTTTAGTAACTTGTATTGTGATACTTGTAGGGTGGATTGTGTGGCTTGAAATAAAGATGGGTAGACTATTGCGAGGAAAAAACGCAAAATCTCTTGAAGATTCAATCGTTTCGGCTCACGAGAACTTAGACAAGTTGAATGAGTTCCAAAGAGAATCAATCCAATATTTTATAGGCCTAGAAAAACGTTTAAACCGTAGTATACAGGCCGTTGAAACAATCCGCTTTAATCCATTCAAAGGTACAGGTGAAGGAGGAAGCCAGAGTTTTTCCACCTCATTTTTAAGTGAAAATGGTGATGGGGTTGTTTTATCAAGTCTATATTCCAGAGACAGAGTTAGTGTTTTTTCAAAGCCACTTATAAAGTTTGAAAGTACATTTGAATTAACCGACGAAGAAAAAGAGGTAGTTGGGGGAGCCAAAAAAAATCTAGGAAAATAATTCATCCGCACACCAATTCTGTCATTGGTTTTTGTTCTGTGTTATGTTCATCTATAATTATGTTTTTATTACCAACCTCAAATAACCACAAAAACCGTACAATAAACCAGAACGATGACAGATTTGGTGTGCGGATAAACCACAATGCAAAATCAGAACTCAAATCTTATAGAGCGTGGACCCGTTGTGGCAATAATGGGTCATATTGACCACGGAAAATCAACCCTGCTTCATTATATAAGAAATCAAAAAAGCAAAACCCCGCTATCTAATTTAAAAAATCAGGCCTTGCCTGATCTTATGGAAGCTGGAGGTATTACTCAACACATTTCAGCTTATGAAGTTAAGCATGTTTCAAAAGAAGGAAAAAAACACAGTATTACTTTTTTAGACACTCCTGGACATGAAGCGTTTTGTGGCATAAGACAACGTGGAGCATCTATTGCTGATGTTGTGGTGTTGGTAGTTTCAGCCGAGGATGGTGTTAAACCACAAACACTTGAGGCTTTATCGTGTATAAAAGAAACTAAAACACCATTTGTGGTAGCAATAAATAAAATAGACAAACCAGAAGCAAATATAGAAAAAACAAAACAAAATTTAGCTGAAAACGAAATCTACCTAGAGGGTTATGGTGGAGATATTCCTGTTGTCTGTCTTTCATCAAAAACAGGTGATGGTATTCCAGAACTTCTTGATATGATTGTTCTAGTAGCGGAAATGGAAAACTTAACAGGAGACCCGTCTCTCCAGGCTGAAGGAATGGTCATAGAAAGCAACAGAGACATTCAAAAAGGAATTTCCGCAACTTGTATTATAAAAAACGGAACGATAGAAAAAGGTCTGTTTATTACATCTGGAACAGCTACCGCCCCGATACGCATGATGGAAAACTTTTTAGGAAAATCTATTGATTCGGCCTCTTTCCCAAGTCCAGTTAAGATTATTGGTTGGGATGAGCTCCCTATTGTTGGAAACACTTTTCAGACACACAAGACGCGAGAAGAAGCCAGAGAGAAAATTACACTGGCTAAAGAAAAAATAGGAATGGGGCAGATTGGTCTCAATAACAGTATTGTTGATGGTGAATCTTTAATACACCTTATACCAATCATTATAAAAGCAGATACTGGTAGTAGTTTAGAAGCCGTTGTGTCTGAAATAAAAAAAATGACCACAGAAAGAGTCTCCGCCCGTGTTATATCATCTGGCATCGGAACCATATCTGAAAATGATGTACGCCTGGCTAATGGTAAAGAACGAGCTATTATAATTGGCTTCAGTGTGAAAATTGACTCCCCAGCAAAAAATTTAGCAGAAAGAGATGGAATTGAAGTCAAAACATTTGATATTATTTACAAAATGAATGAATGGTTAAAAGAAACATTGGCAACACGAACACCGAAAATAAAAGTAGAGGAATCTTTAGGTTTGGCAAGGGTTTTAAAAACATTTAGTAAGGTCAAGGACAAACAAATTCTTGGGGCCAGGATTGAGAAAGGTGTTTTCACAATAGGAGCACAAGTAAAAATAACTCGTCGTGATGCAATGATCGGAGATGGCAAGGTTCGTGAGTTACAAAAACAAAAAGTAGCAACTACTGAGGTAGATAGCGGAGAATTCGGAACTATGATCATAGCAAACATCGAGATAGCACCAGGAGATTATTTAGAAAGTTTTATTATCACAGAAAAATAATGTCTACAAAAAACGAAAGAAAAGCAGAAATATTACACGACCTAGGAGCGCGTTTTTTATTGTTAAATGGAAACAAATCCTCTTTAATAACCGTAACGAGAGTCAATTTAACGAGAGATGGAAAATATGCTACTATTCTTTTTACGGTCTTTCCAGATAATTTTGAAAAAACAGCCCTAGAGTTCGCCCAGAGAAAAAGAAGTGAGTTCAAGCAATTCATTAAAGAAAACTCGAGATTGGGCAGGATTCCTCAAATAAATTTTGAGATTGACTCTGGAGAAAAAAACCGACAAAAAATTGACGCCTTGTTAAATCAAGGTTAAAATTTAAGGCCTGGTAGCCAAGAAGCAAGGCGAAGATCTGCAAAATCTTTATGCGTGGGTGCGAATCCCACCCAGGCCTCAACACAAATTTGTGTATCATTGACAAACCTTTGCCCGAGTGGTGAAATTGGTAGACACGAGGGACTTAAAATCCCTTGACCTCAACAGTCATGCCGGTTCGATTCCGGCCTCGGGCACAAACAAAACTTTGTTTTGTGATAATATGTTTAAATTGCGCCCATAGCTCAGCTGGTAGAGCAGGTCCCTCTTAAGGACAAGGTCGCAGGTTCGATCCCTGCTGGACGCACAAAAAATTATGTAAATAATTTTTTTGCATCCAGAGAAAGCCGTGGGTACGGCTTTCGTCAGGGATCGAAGACCTTTGATAGTTTTTTGTGAGACTGCGAAACAAAAAACAGAAAAGGTGTACTGACCATGTAATGGTCGATTCCCTACTGGGCGTAGTTCTGCATTCATGTTATCTTGTATTCTTTGGGTGAGTGGTGCAATTGGTAGACACGCTAGTCTTAGGAACTAGTGCCGTAAGGCTTGGGAGTTCGAGTCTCCCCTCACCCACATTATTAATAAATCACTTCTTTCTGGGGTGATTTATTAATAATTGGTAGGAGACGAGAAAGACAGAAGTGAAGCTGAGTCGGGGTCGCGACCTCGTCTTGAGTTCATGAAAGACGAGAGTTGTGACCGAGTCTCCCCTCACCCACAACAACAAATCGAGTGCGTGGCGGAATTGGTATACGCGTACGCTTCAGGAGCGTATGAGGTAACTCTTGGAGGTTCAAATCCTCTCGCACTCACAACATCAAAAACAACTCCATACTGGGCCGTTTTTATATTGACTTTTACATATTTATATGATAAAATCCGTTCAGGACCAAAAGGACTACTTTCGGGTGTTCCGAGGGAGTTCTTTGAAATTCTAGATTGGAAGACAAGACGATAAGGAGCGTGAACAGTGGTTACTTTTTTGCTGTCTGTGATCCTGACCCTAGCAATTGCCGTGGTCGGGATCATTCTCCTCGTCCAACTGGGTATGCTAACCCGTATCCAGACGGACAACATTAAGTTCAGGATGGTGGGAGAGTCCCTCGCACAAATCATCCACGACGCGCGTGGAGAACACCTCGACGACAACGGAGAAACCGACTCTGGGTTGTTCGTCGACGGAAACCAAGAGAAATCCTTCCTCAACAAGCATCTCGGCTTGTGGTGGGTAGGAATCCCTGGCATCTCGTCTGTCTTGAAGTTTCCGATTCACAGGGAAAAAGAAAACCCGGATGATCAAGCTCCCGCCGAAAAGTGGATCATCGATCTCGGCGTGGAGTGGACGGACACCCTTCGAAAGACCTTCCCCCGTTCGTACCTCATGTGGAAGGTGGAGCTCAAGGACGGCATGTCGGTCAACGTCCTAGTCAGAACCAAGTCTGTGGTCGTAACGCCGGGAACACCGATTATTCGCCTGAAGGGAGACTTCTTTGGAAACGCAGGAGGAATCGTTCAGGGAGCAGTTGGTGACATCATTAACGACTTGACCATCGACGACTTCATCAACATCGACAAGGGAGAAGTCCAAGGGATTCTGGACGGGTTGAAAGACCCCGACAGCCCACTCAACAAGGAACTCGTCAGGCAGGTCGGAACCAGAATCACTGGAATCTCCATCTCACGGTGGGACCCGGCTGACGAGAAGACCCGTCAAGCCATCGAGGCCAAGAAGATGGCTCAGCTAGAGGGTGCTGGACAGATCGCTCAAGCAACGGCCGAAGCCACTGCCCTAACCATCTCAAGCACAGCCAGACAAGAGGCTGGGATACGACTTGCGGAAGCAGACGCCGCCCAGTTCTCACGAATGGTTGCGGAGTTGGTGCAGCAGGGGGTCAACCCGAACATCGCCGCAGAGCAAGTCTCGCGCATCCTGGCGGCACGAGCACAGCCCGGACTGACTACACGAGTAGACGTCACGGGTGGTGGGCAGGTGCCAGTCACGCTCCCTCTGCCCACTGACGGGAAGAAGGGTGGGTAAACGTGCTTATCACCCTTGTTGTGATTCTGGCGGTCCTTCTGGTTCTCGTGGTTGTTGTCAAGGTCTTCAAGTCACGACAACACCATAGCCCAAGGCCGTTTGGACCACTACCACCCAGTACCACGGCCACGACGACAACCAGAAGAAGTGGATGGCTCAATTGGGTACTCGTCGGCGTTGGCATCCTGACGACGGTGTTCCTGGTTAGGGGGTGCTGGAGCTGGTCGACCGGACCGGCTACAATCGTAAACCTCTGTACTCCAGAGATAGATGGGACCTACGTCGTCACAGCCCCCATTGTGGGCCGGAGTTGCCGAGTCCCCTACCTGGCCGGAATGAAGGGGAAGCCACAAGGACCCATTCTCATCTGGGACCCAGTCGGCCGACCATACGTTGACGGCCCAGGAATGACGGTTGAAATCCCCGAACAACCGTGGATAGAAATCCAATCTGGAACATCGAGACCGGTCATCGTGACCTTCTCGAGGTAAGACTGTACATTGTACGCAAAACCGCGCGCCCCCTGGAGGAGGGCACGCGGTTTAACTTTTCTTAGGACTATCTCAGAAATATAATAGCATTGTCAGGAGCTGTTATGCCAAAACTGGCCAAAACAAATTTTATTATTCCATAAACAGAAAACATAATTACCATTCCAACCAACCCCCACAGTATTGCATCTTGAGCTTCTTTTCTGCTTTTATCCCCAGCATCAAGACTTAGAAATTTAACTACACCATAGGTGAAATAAACAAAGGCCAAACCAAAAGCAAGTAGGATAAGAGGATTCAGAATTAAATCACTAACCTTATTAAGAAAAGGGATAATGGTCATACTACGTGATAGTTATAATCAAAACCACAAACAAGCTTATTGTGGAAGAATTGGAAGAGAAATTGTACCACCACCAGAAACATTAAATGTTGTCTGTAACCAACCAATAAGTCCATAAATAGAAGCCATAACAGCAATAGCAATAATACCGTATATCATAATGCTTTTTCCCTCTGCGGCTGCTTTTGGGTCACCAGCTGAACGAATAAACTTGATGACTCCCCAGAAGAAATAAACAATGGCTAGAGCAAAGAGTAATGGCACAACCTTAGCCAAAACTGCTTGTAATTGTGTAACCAAATCACCTATACCAGTAAAGCCCGCAGCCAGTGCTAATACTGGAGTGAAAGACATTAACCCATAAATAACTTTTTTCATATTTTGTTAAATTACTATTAAATTACGTATAATAACCGAATTATAATACAAAAAGCAAAAATAAACAAAGAACTGTGGATAAATCAAGGGGTTAAATGATTTTGCTAATAGTTGGTGTTAACAGGAATATCAAAACCTTGGCCTATTGCAATCAAAATACCACCAATAGCCGTAATTACAAACAAAGCAACAACCCCCCATATCATTTTTTGTTTTCCTTCTTCACGAGCTTTCTGGTCATCTGAATGTAATATGAACTGTCCAACCCCCCAGAAGAAATAAATAAAAGCAAGCGATACCACTATTATTCTAATATCGTTCGTCAAAAGGTTTTTAATTTCACCAAGTAGGCTTTTTATTCCTGATAACGCAGCAAAAGAAACATTTGGGACAAGAAGAAGCCCAAGAGAAGTATATATTAAATTGTTTTTTATTTTTTTCATATATTTTTTATATTTTTATTAATAAATTATGGTGTTGGTAATAATATATTGTTTGGATTCGGGGTTTTACTTCCAATTCCTAAATCATTTGAAACTAAACCAATAATGGTTTTAAAGGTGAGTAAGATAAATAAAACCAAAATCCCCCACATCATGTAATTTCTGCCGTTTTTTATCTCCTCTGGTTTGTTGGAATTAAGAATAAATTTTGATACTCCCCAGAAAAAAACAATAAAAGCAAGTGCAGAAAGTATAGGAATAAGCAGGTCGGTTATGCTTTTGAGATATATGATAAAATCTCCAAATTTACTAGGAGTATTAACACCAAGAGAAAAATCAGCAAAAGCAAAGGTGGGAAATAAAAATATAGGTAAGGTTAAATATTGAATTTTGTATGATTTTCTCATGTTTATGGGGCTATAAGTGCTCCTACTGTGTTTTGTACCACGGCTGATATACCAGCTGCTCCAAGTAGTATTCCAGCCCCAATAAGAGACCATAAAAGTCTCTGCTGGGCTTCTTCTATTTTTTTAGGATTACCTTGGGCCATAACAAATGTAAAACCAGCCCAAACAATCCAAATAACCACAACCACAGCAGCTATTGGCATAACCACATTATTCAACACTGTCGTAATAAGTTCAGAAAGACTGTCACCTCCTTTAAAAGGATTAGTAATACGAATTGGGATTGAGGTATTGTCTGCAAAGACAAACACTGGAAGAATAAACAGACTTATAAGCAACACATGTATTGATATTTTTTTTAACATATTTATATTCATGTTCATATTCATATATTTATTATTTAAAAAGCTATTGGGGTTGTTACTTTAAGACCTCGTAATATCAAAGAAACAATAAGCCAGGCAGCGATAATAAAAGCTATACCATATACAACTTTCAAAAGCATCTCATTTGCTTTCTTTCTTTCTCCAGGATTATCACCAGAAGTCATATATTTAAAGCCAGCCCAAGCTATTACAATAACCGAAAGAGAAAGAGTAATTATTGTACCTTTATTAACAACATTCTTAACCGCTGCCATTAGGTCATTAAAATCACAATTACCAGCAGTCGGACCATCCCCACAATCGTATGTGAGACCAGTATTACCAGCGGTTGATTCACTTGGTGCCGAATATGTAAAAACAGGTAAAACAATCAGAGTAAATAAAAATATCACCCAAACAAACGCACTTATTTTTTTAATATTTTGTATTGGCATCTACTTTACGACTTTATGGACTTTATAGACTTTATAAACTTTATTGACTATTTATTACTTGAGTAGCTCCCCAAGTCCAATATCTGCCTGGTCCAAAGCATCACTTACTCTTCCTTGTCCACTTGTTATTAATTCTATCATATCACGAAAAACCTTTTCACTACCCACAGAGTCAGGGTCAATCCATAGACGAGAGATGAGTGCAGAGTTATAAAAGACTGTACGAAAAGTATCTGTTGGTTTATCAGCCAACAAATCTCTCCGAACTGGAGGTAAATTCGTCAAAGTCTCTAACTCCTTTATGGCCACCGCTTCTGTCAAACCATTCACAGCTAGATAGGCACCGGCAATTTGTTTGGATTGTTTGACAATAGCTAGGGCATGCATTCGTCCAAAAACCGTTTTCCTTGTTGCATCACGAATCTGTGGAACATATGTTACGTCAAAATTCAGGTTTGAATTTTTTTGTTGAATAGAAAAGATTTCACTGGCAAAACCAATATAAGTTGCTAAATTACCAGAAAGAAATAGATTAAATGATGATGGTAGTGAGCGATTCCACGTATAAGATGGAGATGTTGGATTGGAAAATTGAGTATAAAAATTTATAGCACTTTGACTAGGAATAACTGGGTAATCAAATTTTGAGTTTAAAACTGAAATAACTTCTTGACCGTTGCGACTGGTTATGGGAGTTCCGGCTTGAAGAAGAAGCATTGTGATAATCTCCTTTGCATTTGTTATATTACTCCATTCACCTAAAGCTATAGTACTTTTAAGGATGTTGGCGTCCGTATCACGACGAGTGGTTTTTTCTATCAGACTATATATTTGGTCCCAATATTGTGGTGGACTCGAAACGGCATTATTTGAAAACAAGTCTCTGTTCCAATACATAACCATGGGGTCCACCATAAAAGGCAAGGCAATCACCCCATCAACATTTAAAAATACTTCCCCGCCCTCAATGAAAGTGTCTCTAAAATTTCTCTCTGTATAATTTTTATAGGGTATAGTAAATAATTTATTGCGATTTTTATATATATAATCATCACGCAATAAAACAATGTCTGGACCGACACCTTCAGCTAGGGCCTCAATAAAATCATTGTTAAAAGTAGAACTATCTTTCTTTATGTAGGTTATTTTTATAAGTTTATTTGTCTTTAGAGATGAGCCCTGATAGGCCACATCGAAAGTTTCACTTGGAATAGTCCCCCAAATGACAAGATTTGCTGTTTGTCCAGATGACCCACCCTTGGAAAGAGCAAAAAGAATAATTCCAACGACAAAAGATATAGCAAAAATAGTTGTAACTGCGATTTTAAAAGTACTCATATAAATTGTTTAAAATTTCAGATTTGGATGCAGTTTGAGGCAAAACACAAAAAAGAATTTGAGGTGTACTTGGTGGTACATTGAAAATTATTTTTTGTGTTTTAACGAAAAAATGCGCCAAATATGGAATTTTTTTCATAGTTTTTTATATATTAAGCCATAGTGGTGTGCTCCCGCTAAAATCTCCCTATCAAGATGAAAACCATTTTTTTCAAATAAATCTATGGCCATTTCCTTTTTAAAAACTGCCTCTGATTTAGGGCCAAGACCACCAAACGAGTCAGTCCAGTCAATAACTAAAACCCGACCACTCTGCCTAAGTACCCGTTTTACTTCTTTAATTACATTTTCCTTGCTGTCAACCTGAAAAAGAATGTTAGAAAGAAATATTAAATCAATGCTATTGTCTCGAAGTTTGGTTCCACCAACCTTTTCTATATCGCCCCAAATAACTTCTATATTATAAACCCCCTCGTGGGTTGCTGTATTTTTTAGTTTAGTCAATAAATCCTTTTGAATATCAACAGCATAAACTCTGCCTGTAGATATAAGGGCCTTGCCAGCCGCTAAACTGTAATGTCCAGAGCCACTACCAAAATCAGCAATCTCCATACCCGCTTGTATTCCACACTGCTCCACATTTTTTACTGGGTCAGAAAACATAACTATATTATAGTACAAAACATTTTATTATTAAACCTGTGGACAATTCCCCTTGCTGTCAAGTCGCGTTCTTGACATAATCATGTCAAGAACGCGACTTGACAGCTACAATCAATATATTTACAAAAAATGGATAATAAAAAATATAAAGAATTTGCAGAGGGATCATTTGTTCATATTTACAACAGAGGAAACAACAAAGAAAGGATATTTTTTGATGAACAAGATTATAAAGCTTTTCTTTTTAGAATTGCCTTAGTTTTGGGATATAATCAGGAAGAATTGAAAAACGAAATGTTGACCATGCCATACTCAAGGATCAGAGTAGAGCCTAGTAGAATAAACACTTTTAAAATTCATTCTTTCTGTTTAATGCCAAATCATTTTCATCTAATAGTGGAACAATGTAAAGACAAATCATTATCAAAATTAATGTCCAGTATTTGTATAAGTTATTCGATGTATATAAATAAAAAATATAAACGTGTTGGACATTTATTTCAGGACAGATTTAAATCAAATATAATTGAAGACGATGCTCAGCTCATGTGGACATCAGCATATATACACATGAATCCAGTTAAGGATGGGATCGTAAAATCCCCAGAAAAGTATAAATGGAGTAGCTACAATGACTATGTGGAGGAAAGAAATCTACCAATCGTTACAAAGGATTTATTGTTGGATTTATTCGGAGACAAAAATGTATTCAAAGAGGAAACATTAAATTACAACAAAAAAGATGATTTTGAAGAATCCGATTTTATGTCAAGAGTAGGTTTTGACATCGATTATGATGCCTGAATCTTAGAGATTAGTGTATCTATACTAGAACTAATCTCTGGAACTAACACTGGCGGGACAGAACACTCCATAAGTAATCTCGAGAGATTACCCCCTTGAATCCAAGTAGATATAAAAATAAGCCTACTTTTTAGATCCATATTTAAAACAATAAACTGTTCGTATAAATCTTTTATCAATTTTTCTATAGATTTATTACTTCGAATATTTTCAGAAATTTGTCTATAGGATGGGCTTAGGTGCTGTAAAAGCATAAATCCTTGAGCAATATTATAAACTCCCCACTCGACATAATTATCTAGTGGTTGGTACTGATTATCTCCTACAGTGTAACTCTGGCCAAAATCTATAAATCGAGTTTTGCCTGTTTCGTTTTCACAAAAAATATGGTCGGACTTAATATCATTATGGTGAATTCCTAAAAGAGCCATAGAAATAAGTTTAGAGACATAATCCACATAAAATTCTCTAATCTTAGAATCTTCTACTAGAATTTCCTCTGGTAAATAGTTGTGTTCAACAGAATCGATCCTAAATCTAGAGTGAGCTTCACTAGGTTCTCCATTTTCGGTGATAGTAATCTTTTTAGAATGGTTCTGTATTAATCCCCTTAGATAATCTGAGATTAATTCACCCTTTATTTTTTCAATAACTAAAGTTTTATCATCATAAGCAAGAAGTCTTTCTGTTATTCCAGATTCTGATAAGAATCTTAAAATTAACAGTTCTTCGTCTGACTGTTTTTCTTTCACTATAAAATCTACACCCTCACGACCTTCCACATTATAGACTGTACGCTGTTTTCCCAGATTCTTATCGTCATCTGGTTTAAAGATCTTAGCTAAACCATTTTCGGATAGACTCATATAAATTTTTGATTAGAGACAGATGAGAGAGGCGATACTATCCCCTTCGCGGAGCTTCATCACTCGGACACCCTGAGTCTGGCGACCAAGTACGGAAATTTCTTTTGCGTCTACTCGGATGACTTGAGATTTTTTAGAAATTGCTACAACCTCGGCATCTTCACCAGCAAAAAGTTTGGCCGAAATAAGTTTACCTGTCTTTGGTGTCACCTTAGCTGTTTTTATTCCACTTCCTCCTCTATTTTGGACTTTGTACTCATCTATATCTGTTCTCTTACCATATCCGTTTTCCGAAATAACCATAAGTGTCCCATTATCCAATTCATGGGAGACAGTTTCGGCAGTGATAACCTCATCCCCTTTACCAAGCTTTATTCCTCTTACTCCCATGGCTGTTCTGCCCATCTCACGAATATCTGATTCCTTGAAATGTATTGATTGTCCCTTGGCTGTAATAACAATTACTGTATCTTTTTTGTGTGTAAATCCTGCAGAAATGAGAGCATCACCGTCATCAAGTTTTATGGCAATAATTCCTGAAATACGAACGTCGTGAAAACTAGCTGTAGCTACTTTTTTAGCAATGCCGTGCTTTGTAACCATCATGAGAGAACTTTCTGATTTCTTAACCTCTTTTGGCATTGGCAAAATAGATGTAATTTTCTCTCCCTCTGAAAGGGGCAAGAAATTCATAACCGACTTACCTCGAGTAGCCCTACGTCCCTCTGGAATATCATACATTTTTGTTTGATAAGCCTTGCCTTTATCAGTAAAGAAAAGCAAATCGCTGTGTGTTGAAGTAATTAAAAGATTTGTCACAAAATCCTCTTCCTTTGTGTCCATATCAACCACTCCAACACCTCCTCTTTTTTGTTTTCTAAATTCGTCTGGATTTGTGCGCTTAATATATCCACCAGCAGTCAAAACCAAAGCGTTTTCTTCATCCGGAATTAAATCTTCTACCGACAAAACCTGAACTCCACCTTTTATTATTCTTGTTCTTCGCTCATCACCATACTTTTCTTTAATTTCTTTACATTCATCTTTTATTATTCCGAGAATTTTCTTTGGATTAGCTAGGATTATTTTACATTTCTCTATAAATTCCTGAATCGTTTTTAGCTCGTCTTCAATCTTCTTCCTCTCAAGCCCAGCAAGACGAGACAGTTTCATTTCCAAAATAGCCGTAGCCTGAATACTAGAGAACTTGAATTTAGCCATTAAGTTTTTGTGTGCCTCGGTTGTATCTTTTGAACCCTTAATTAATTTTATTATTTCGTCTATGTGGTCAAGAGCTTTTTTGAGCCCTAGTAAAATATGCTCCCGCTCTAAAGCTTTTTTCAAATCGTATTCCGTTCTCCGTTTTATAACAGATACCCGATGAAGCACAAATTCTTCCAAAATACCTTTAAGTGATAGTGTTTCTGGAACACCATCAACCAAGGCCACCATGTTGTAGTGAAAAGCTTCCTCTAACTGCGTGTGTTTATAAATATAGTTAAGAACAGTTTGTGGATGAGAGGTGCCCTTCAGGTCAATTGCAATCCTGATGTCTTTCGCCGACTCATCACGCAAACCCTTTACCCCATCAAGTTTTTTATCCCTGACCAACTCGGCAATTTTTGTAATAAGATTTGCCTTGTTAACCCTATATGGAATGGAGGTAATTATAATTTGGAAGGCCCCAGCTTTATTCTCAACTATTTCCGCTTCGCCTCTAGTAACTACCCCACCTTTTCCATTTGCATAAGCATGGGCGATGTCTTTACTACCAAAAACCAGCCCGCCGGTCGGAAAATCTGGCCCCTTAACAAATTGGAGTAAATCTTCGTTTGTGGCGTCATTATTGTCCACAAGATATGAGACAGCATCCATTACTTCGTTTAGATTGTGTGGAGGAATATTTGTGGCCATACCAACAGCAATACCTAGTGTTCCATTTAAAAGAAGAGCTGGGACGGTCGTTGGTAAAACTTTTGGTTCTTTCTTTGTTCCGTCATAGTTGGGAATAAAATCAACAGTTTCTTTTTCTATATCTCGTAATAATTCCGAAGATAGTTTGGTCATCTTGGCCTCGGTGTATCTCATAGCTGCAGGAGAATCCCCGTCTATAGAACCAAAGTTCCCTTGCCCAAGAACAAGAGGATAACGCATGGTAAAATCCTGCGCCATCTTGACCATTGAATCATAAACCGCCACATCTCCATGGGGGTGGTAGTTTCCCAAGACCTCTCCAACAACAGCTGCTGATTTTCTAGACTTTGCTCCAGATGTAAGCCCAAGTTCGTTCATGGCAAAAAGCACCCGACGATGTACTGGTTTCAGTCCATCTCGAACATCAGGAAGAGCACGGTCAGTAATGACTGACATAGCATAATCAATGAAGGATGTCTTCATTTCGTCTACTATTTCCTGTGAGATAATGCTTAATCTTTCAGGGATTTTTGGCTCATCCGTATCCTTTTTAGACATGAAATATAAAAATAAGTGCTTCTATTATAGCATGGGTGGAGTAAATTTTCAACGTTAATTTTGCGATTCTGTGGTTGTAGACAAGATAATTGATGGGGTTGTGGTTGTGCTATAAAAAGCCGGGTTATTAGAAAGTAGTGTTATTGATTCTTTCAACTTATTAAAATTTTCCCCCATTGCAGAGATACCAGTTCCAAGTGTCTCTTTAAAGGTCTCAAGTGGACTTGGTTCAAGATTTGAAACCGCTTCTTGTCTAGATTGGTCCTCTTTAAAACTCGGATAAACCACCGATAACCAAACCACAAAAATAACTCCAACCAAGAAAAACGTTGCCAAAAAAGCTATTTGTTTTTTAACGTGGTCAGGTTTTTGTCTTAATTTTTCAAGTAATTCAAACATAAAAATAAAATTCCTAATTGACCTAATTTTTAATTTCTAAATAAATCCCAATCTCCAAATCCCAATTAATCGTTGGTGCTTGGATATTATTTAGGTTAATTAGTAATTAGAAATTAGTAATTTGTTTATATCGCATCCAATATTATCACCTCTCCCTCTTTACCCTCCAAATCTTTCTTTTTGATAGTCAGTTTGTCAACTGGTTTTACCCCTTCTTCACCAGCTTCTTTCAAAAAACTTTTTAGAGAATTGGCTACACCAACATCCCCATAGTGACTTGGAATAATTATTTTTGGTTCAAATTGTACCGCGAGCTTATGTCCTGATGCTGGGTCTAAGACCCCATCACCTCCAATTGGGACAAAAAGTATATCAATTCCATCAATAGCCTCCTTTGTTTCAGCTGAAAGGTCCTTTTGGGACAAAGCCCCAAGAAAACACAAATTTATACCCTCAAGGTTTATCGTATATATAGTATTAATTCTTTCTTCTCCTCCATATGTTGATTTTGAAAGAAAGCCCTTAATAAAAACACCAGAAACCTCGTATTCCCCTGGACCATTTATTAGGAAAGATTCTTTGTCGCCACGAGAAGTGATATCAGCCCCATTGTGCTCCGGACTATTTAGAGAAATAAGGGTTATATCACTGCCAAATGTCGTGCTCTTAAATTTTGAGGCTTTGGAAATGGGATTGACTGCAATGGTCGTATTACCAAATGAGACTTTAAAAAAATCCACGCCGTGATAAGTTATAATCATAGAATACGAAAATTATGCGAATAGCTACGAATATCTGCGAATAATAAAATACGTAAAGAAGTATAGCAGATAATTTCTAATTTTCAATTTTTGAACAAAAGAAAAGCCCCGATGGAGCCGGCACGAGTTGCACCGACTCCTCTCGAGACCGCTTGATGCCTACCACTTTGGGTGGTAGATGATGGTATATACCCAAGTCATGAGTGGAGCAATCATGATCAGGGTCATCCCAACGATGACACAGGTGTTGTTGATCGTCGATTTCATTATACCGACCTCCTCCTACTATTATACACCTAAACAAACTATATGTCAAGTGGATAAAATACCCATATTCCTGTATAGTCAAATCCGTATATTATAAATCGTAGTAAGTCTTAACCTTATCTCTTCCCTGGGGTGCTGTCCGAGATAAACAACTTATTGCATATACTATATGAATACAATAATAGACGAGGCAGTTTCTGCTTCGCCAGAGACTACGCAGGATGACGCTGTTGCGTCAAAAAACGAGGACCTAATGACGAAGGTTTTGAATGCAAGCGCCACTCCCCCATCAGTTGATGATGTTTTGGAGGGGACGGTTTTGGGTATAGAAAAATCAGCAGTTTACATAGACTTACCACCATTTGGTACTGGTATTATTTATGGTCGTGAATATATAAACGCTCGCGATATCATAAAAAAAATAAATGTTGGCGATGGTGTGGCCGGAAAAGTTATAAGCCTTTCTAATAAAGACGGCTATATTGAAATATCTCTAAAGGAGGCCAGACAAGCCCTAATATGGAGTGAGGCAGAAGAAGCAATAAAAGAGAAGAAAATCTTTGAGCTTCCAATTCAAGAAGCAAACAAGGGTGGTCTTATCATGTCATGGCAAGGTATTTCTGGGTTCCTTCCGGCCTCACAATTAAAAACAGAACACTATCCTCGTGTCACAGACGGCGATAAAGACAGAATATTGGAAGAATTAAAAAAACTGGTTGGTCAGAAAATTTCTGTATCTATTATTGGTGCTTCTCCAAAAGAAGGTAAACTTATTTTCTCTGAGAAAAATCCAGAGCAAAAAAACAAAGACTCTATTATTGGTAAATACACCCTTGGTGAAGAAGTTACTGGTGAAGTCACTGGTATGGTAGATTTCGGTGTCTTCGTAAAACTAGAAGAAGGATTGGAAGGATTGGTTCATATTTCAGAAATTGATTGGGCACTTGTAGAAAATCCAAAACTTCTATTTCACATAGGTGAAAAAATAAAAGTAAAAATTATTGAAATCAAAGACGGCAAAATTTCCCTGTCTATTAAGGCCCTCAAAGAAAACCCATGGCATGATGCAGAGAAGAAATATAAAAAGGATGATGTTGTGGATGGTGTGGTCATCAAGTTCAACAAACACGGCGCCTTGGCAAGTATAGAGGAGGGTATCGCCGGTTTGGTTCACATCTCAGAGTTTGGCAGTGACGAAAAGCTACATGACTCATTAGAGCTCGGTAAAAACTATAAATTCAAAATCACTCTCTTTGACGCAAAAGAGCAGAAAATGACATTATCGTTTGTTGACCCTTCAAAGAAACCTGAGTAATTTGTTTGATTAATAAAAATGACTCGAGCCCGGCCGGTGTTTTCACCAGTCGGGCTCTTTGTACCTAGAGGAAGCTGTCCTAGCCGTCAGCCAACCGATAGGCATAAGCTTCGATTTCAGCTGAGATTCCGGCTGACTCCTTTTGGTCCTCGGTTTCAGCCTCTGCCTTCTGTTCACGGAGAGCCGCCGGCACGCCGAGGTCGTCCTTCATCAGGCCGAGCCTTTCCATTCTCTCCCTCCATGCATCGATGGTCTCGTCGTGATGCCCTTTCGGGATCGTGATCTTCTTAACCATCGGCGCCAGCTCGTGAAGCCCGACCCATGAGGCGTTGCGAATGGCATTCAGTAGCCATTCGTGATACGGAACCGTTCTGGCCATGTCTGGAGCTCCTTTTTTCTCCGCCAAAATATTACCACACCAACATTCAATAGTAAAACCCTATAAAAACTCGTCAACCTCGCAGGTTGACAAATATGGAAAAGCCGGACTCCGCATAAGTCCGGCTTTGTCTCTGAGCACAGCGTGTAGACCGCTAGGTCTACTTGTCTTGGAACATCTTTACGATTTCGATGAGAAAGCAAACTGCCACCAAGGCGACCCCAATAACCATGAGGCCGATTCCGATCAACACCCCGCTTGACATCGTGTTTGGGGTGTTGGGGGTGTTGAGTAATCCAACCATGAACGTCACGGCGCCAGCACCAAGCGAAAGCGCACTGGCGTTAGCAAGCTTGTCACTCACAGTCATAAATCGCCACCTTTCTCTGGAAAAACGGGGTGTGTACTCAAATCCTAAAATAAATTGTATACTTTATTTTGTTCCTGTCAAGAGTTAAACCCAGCAGAACTCGTTGACCTGCGAGGTTGAGAAGTTGGTTCAATGAGATTTTGTTTGTGACCTATTTACGCCATGGCTGATATGAAGAAAGCCCACAAAACTAGTTTGTGGGCCCTTGTGGTCGCTTGCTGCAGTACCTCAGAGCGTCGCCGCTCGGCACTCGGCACACTGGCAACCACGCTCTGGACAGCGAGGGTCAATCACCAAACCAGACTTGTGGTGAATATACCCGTTGTCGCTCGTGTACACCTCGTTGCTGGATGAGTCCTCCTCGTCCTGCCCGTTGTGTCGTCTACATCGATCTGGATATCCTGCGTCACACATGCACATTGGCAGCCTCCAATTAGCATTATATCAAAGTATTAATAAAAAGTCAAGTACAATGTAAATATTAAAACAAGCCTTATTTTAAGAGTTATTTTGTAGACCTAATTAAACCCTGTCATTGCTTTACCGAGACCATCAGAAACAAAGGTTTCAAGGGCCTCATTAATTTTTTTGGATAGTTTTTTGAGCACGAGTAATTCTTCTGGTTTGAACTTGCCCATTATTACTTTCATCACCGCTTCTTCACCTTGGGGTTTGCGCATTTTGCCTGTTGGAGATGTTGGTGAGATACCAACCCGCACACGAGTAAACTTTTCTGTTTTGATTGCTTTTATTATTGACTCTAAACCTTTGTGTCCACCAGAAGATTTGTTAAAAGAAATTTTACTGCCACCAAAAGGTAAATCGAGGTCGTCATAAATAACCATTAATTTTTCCGCTGCCTTGATACTAGCTACTAGTGGCTTTATGCTACGTCCGGAATTGTTCATAAATGTATCAGGTAACACAAGAGTTACTGGTGTTTTGCCCACCTTGACTTTGGCAATCTGTGCAGAAAGTTTTTTGTCTTCCTTCCACTCAGCATCATATTGTTTGGCAAACATGGAAAGCAAAACCCGCCCCGTATTATGACGTGTGCCTTCATATTCCTCCCCCGGATTTCCCAACCCCACTATTACGTATGACATAGGATTATTCTATCATAGAATAATCCTAAATTTCTAATTTTTAATTAACCTAATTTCTAAACAATACCCAATCACCAATGACCAATAAAAAATGTATCACAAAATAAGTCATTTGGAATTTGGAGTTTAGTCATTTTTTAGGTTAATTAGAAATTAGTAATTAGAAATTGTCTTTCCCTGTTGTGTCAAGCTAACTTCCCCTGTATACTATCGCCATATGGAAGAAAAAATTGACTCTTTGATAAAAGAAATTCCAAAAAAAACTGGCTGGAAAGGAATACTGAAAGAGATTTTAATTTTTGTAATCATCGCCTTCGGAATAGTACTTCCCTTTCGTGTTTATGTGGCTGAACCATATCTAGTAGATGGTCGGTCCATGGATCCAACCTTTGCTACTGGAGACTATTTGATAGTTGATAAGCTCTCCTACAGATTTGAAACTCCAGAAAGAAACTCTGTGGTTGTTTTTAAATATCCAAATGACACAAGCAAGAGTTTCATAAAAAGAATAATCGGCCTACCAGGAGAGACGGTTACAATCAAAGATAATACTGTGACGGTTGTAAATTCAGAAAATCCAAATGGCTTTGTAGTTGATGGCTCTTATGTCACCCACCAATCCTTAGGCTCATACGAGAAAAAACTGGCAAAGGATGAATACTATGTTTTGGGAGATAACAGAACCGAAAGTTTTGATTCTCGTTATTGGGGACCACTTCAAAAAAAATATATAACCGGCAAACCAGTGGTGCGTCTTTTTGGTGTAGGAAGAATTGGAATAATCCCTTTTCCTATACTAAGTAAATTCAGTATTATTCCCGGCAATGACAAAAAGTGATATGGTCCCGTACGAAATTTATGTTATTTATCTTACGGGAAAGAAATTAGTAAATTATAGTTAATAATAAATAAAGGTGAAAAAATAACTTTTATTTTGTACGGGATGGCTGAAAAAGAGACAAAAAAAGAGAAAACATATTTTGAAGACATCACCGACAAGGTTGGGGAAATTGCCATACATTATGGTTTTACAGTAATTAAACCACCACAAATAAACAACGACGACTTACACAAATCAAAACAATTCAAGGACTTTGATTATTATGATGATGTTTTAGAAAAAATCGCTTTGACCCGATGGTATACGGAAGAAAGGTTGGACCAAGAAGCTCAGCCGATAGCTATTCATTATAAAAAACCCTTCACTGGTGTCCTAATTAAAAAGAAAACCAACATAGAGACCTATGGATTTGAAATCATGGGTAGTCTTAAAGCAACAAGTGAAGCTCTCCTTCTTAAGTGTGCTGTGGCCGTACTTGAGGAATGTGGTTATACAAATCTTTTTATAGACATAAATAGTGTTGGGGACAAAGAATCAATTGGAAAATTTGAACGTGAATTAAGTAATCACTTCCGTAAACAAGCCAGTACTATACCAGCGAGAATACGACAAGAATTTAAAAAAAATTACCACCTGATGCTCTTGGACACAAGAGACGAAACAAAGGATTTTAGAAAAAACATTCCACAACCAATTGATTATTTGTCGGAAAATAGCAGACTACACTTCAAAGAAGTTTTGGAGTGTGTTGAGGCTTTTGGTGTCGCCTATAAGATTAAACCAAGTGTTTTGTCTAATAAACTCTATGCATCAAATACTGTTTTTGAAATTCGAAAATTAAAAGAATCATTAGCTGATAAAAGTGACACCTTACTAACAGCAAGTGATGACGGAGAGCTTTTGGCTTGTGGGTATAGATACAATCATTTAGCCAAAAAAATCGGGGGAAAAAGGGAGATACCTACGACAGGAGTAACTATTTTTATTAGAAAAAATCCAGATATGTTAAAAAAGGTAAAAATTAAAAATATAAGAAAACCAAAATTTTACTTAGTACAACTTGGCTCTGTCGCTAAAATAAAAGCTCTTCATGTCGTAGAAATACTTCGAAAACAGAAAATCCCTATATATCACTCCATCACAAAGGATAAAATAACTGGGCAGTTATCGGGGGCAGAATATATGAAAGCTTCGCATGTATTAATAATCGGGCAAAAAGAGGCGCTTGAAAATACTGTGGTAGTAAGAAACATAACAAACCGAGAACAAGAAACGGTGTCCCTAAATGAACTCTGTGGTTTTTTAAAGAAGATAAATAAGACTAAAAAATAGGTTGAGTTTTTTAACTGTTTGTGTTAGGATGTAGCCCTATGATCCCGTACGAAATTTATGTTATTTATCTTACGGGAAAGAAATTAGTAAATTATAGTTAATAATAAATAAAGGTGAAAAAATAACCTTTATTTCGTACGGGATGATAAATGCAGAAGTAACAAAAACAGGCAATGAAAACAACGTAAACCTTATAAGACGATTTACAAAAAAGGTCCAAGGTTCCGGTGTTTTGTCTCGTGTACGCAGTATTAGATACGCAACACGCAAATTATCACCATATGTAAAACAAAAAAAAACCCTTAAAGTTCTCAAAAGACGTGAGGAAGTAGCCGAATTAATTAAGATGGGTAAAATGAGTGAATATACCAGAGGAGGTAAAAAATAAGATGAGAGAGAATGGTTTTTCAATAACAAATAAAACAAAAAGCACGCTTCCCCGCGTGTCTTTTGTTAATATAAAAAATATAGTTCTGGGAAAAAATTATTCTTTATCTCTTGTTTTTATAGGAGAAAGGAAATCGGCAGAACTAAATCTCTCATACCGAAACAAAAACAAACCGACAAATATTTTGAGTTTTCCGCTGGACAAAAAAACTCCTGTCTGCGCAGGCAGAGGAGAAATATTTATTACCCAAAAGGTGGCCAAAAAAGAAGCCGTTTTGTTTAATAGAAAACCAGACAATTTTATTGTTTTTCTATTTATCCACGGTCTACTGCATTTGAAAGGAATGGAACATGGTAGTAGAATGGAAAGAGCAGAAGCGAAATTGTGCAAGCAATTTCGAGTTTAAAGTTTATAAAGTTCTAAAGTTCATAAAGTCAAAACTTTTTTGAATTCACTTTACAAACTTTAAAACTTTTGACTTTATAACTTTCTCATGATGCGTAACACTACAGTAGGAATAGATATCGGTACACACCAAGTAAAAGTGGTGGTTGCAGAGCTCGTAAAAGAAGGAGGTAAACAAATTGCCCATATTGTCGGCACAGGACTAGCAGAATCAAAGGGCCTAAGACACGGCTACATTATTAATAATGAAGATGTGGTTGAGAGTATAAAAACCGCTGTCAAATCTGCAGAAAAAACATCTGGAATAAAAATCCACAAAGCTTTCATTGCGGTAAGTGGTATTGGTCTATCCGCAATGACCGGAACGGCCAGTATAATAATCAGTCGTGCCGATTCACAAATCACTGAATTAGATATTGAAAAACTATTGGAGATATGCGAGGAAGAGTTACCGGTTAATCTCATCCAGAACCATCGTATCCTACACAGCATACCAATACAATATAAGATAGACGGAAAAGCTGTTCTGGCTAAAAGCCCTTTGGATATGAAAGGAACTAAGTTGGAAATAAAAATGCTTTTTGTAACATGTTTGGAACCCCATTTAAATAGTCTGTTAGAAGCTGTGGATGAGGCTGGAATTGATATTGTAGACTGTCTGGCTTCTCCTGTCGCCGCTTCTTTTGTCACCCTCTCCAAATCACAAAAAATGGCCGGTTGTGTCTTGGCGAACATTGGAGCCGAAACAATCTCTATTGTGGTTTTTGAAAACAATATACCTATATCTTTAGAAGTGTTTCCCATTGGTTCAACTGATATAACCAACGATATAGCCCTAGGATTGAAAATACCCCTTGAAGAAGCAGAAAGTATAAAAATCGGAAATGTTGGCTCAAATTCTTTTCCAAAGAAAAAAGTAGACGAAATAATATCTGCTAGACTTTATGATGTCTTTGAGTTGATTGAAAGCCATTTAAAAAAAATAGGTCGCAATGAATTACTGCCGGCAGGTATTTTTATTACAGGCGGTGGTAGTTCTATTATAAATATTGAGGACTTTGCTAAAACAACCCTAAAACTTCCATCTCGAATCGCAACAATAAATCTGGGCGACCCAAAAAATAACACCAAGGACTCTACTTTAGTTGTGGCTTGTGGTTTATGTATGCTTGGTTCTTCAAAAGAAGAAAAAATAAACGTTGGACTTCGAAATACAATAAATCGGGCTGGAGGAAAAATAACTGGATGGATTAAACAATTCTTACCATAGTTGGGCCTGCCCCGTTAGAGTTAGGGTTAAAAAGTATAAAATTATTTAGAAAAACCATCTAAAATGGCTATTTTTGTGCGTAAAATTGAACATATAACTCTAATGGGGTCAATAGTTTTTATTTATACACTTTGGTGCTATAGTACTTTTACTAATTAATTTTAATTACAAACTATTATGCCTAAAATCAATCCAGATGTAGAAGCGTTTGCCAGAATAAAGGTTCTAGGAGTTGGTGGTTCGGGAAAAAACGCCTTAAACCATATGGTAAATTCCAAAGTTAAAGGAGTTGATTTTATTGCCATTAACACAGATTCACAGGACCTCCACCATTCATTTGCCAAAAGAAAAATCCATATTGGTAAAAACTTGACTCATGGCCTAGGTACTGGTATGAATCCAGAACTTGGTAAGCGAGCAGTTGAAGAAACAAAAGAAGAAATACAAGAAGCCCTAAAGGGTGCCGACATGGTTTTCATTACTTGTGGATTGGGTGGCGGTACAGGCACAGGTGCTGCTCCAATCATTGCTCGAATATCAAAAGAGATGGGAGCACTTACGGTGGCTGTTATTACAAAACCATTTTTCTTTGAAGGTCAGCAAAGAATGAAGTTGGCAGAATCTGGACTTGAGGAACTTCGTCAGGCAGTAGATGCAATCATTGTTATTCCAAACGATAGATTACTTTCAACCATCAATAAAGAAACAACAGCGAAAAGTGCGTTTGCAATTTGTGATGATGTTTTAAAATCAGCTGTTGAAGGTATCTCTGACCTTATCACTACGCCCGGAATTATTAATATCGATTTTGCTGATATAAAAGCCATTATGGAAAATGCTGGTTCCGCTTTAATGGGTATAGGTACTGCCACTGGAGAAAAAAGAGCCGAAGAGGCAGCTAAAATGGCTATAAATAGCCCTCTTTTAGAAGTTTCTATAAATGGAGCAAAAGGTGTTTTGTTCAGTATTGCTGGCGGTGATGACCTTGGTATGTTTGAAATTCAAGATGCGGCAAAACTGATAACAGAGTCAGTTGATCCAAACGCAAAAATTATATTTGGAACTGTAAAAGATGAGAAATTAAAGAAAGGAGAAGTTAGGATTACCGTTATTGCCTCAAATTTTCCAGAAAACTTCACAAAGAAAACTCTCTTTCAGTCAAACCAAATAATGGGCGGTGAGAAAGATAGTGAAAAAGACCTGCCCGCACAGTCAGGAGAAAAGGGGAAAATTTTTAATTCTATTCCTGCACTAACACCAACACCTGAAACACCAGAAAAAACAGAAATTGTGGAGGATGATGAGTGGGGCGCAGTACCCGCCTTCTTGAGGAGGTCAAAATTAAAATAAAATTACTAATTTCTAATTAACCTAAATAAATCCCAATGACCAAGTTGGTCATTGGGATTTGGTTATTATTTAGAAATTTAGTATAATTAGGTCAATTAGAAATTATTTTTTATGAATCAAATGTACGACCTTGTTATTGTGGGTGGTGGACCAGCCGGTGTATCAGCTGGTGTTTATGCTGCCAGAAAAAGACTAAAATCCTTAATAATCGCCCCAGATTTTGGTGGACAAAGCACAGTATCTGAAGATATTCAAAATTGGATTGGCACAACAAAAATCTCCGGCAAAGAATTGGCGGAGAATTTAAAAGCCCACTTACTTGCCTATTCCGGTGAGTCATTGGAAATAAAAGAGGGTGAAGGAGTTCAGGATATAAAGAAAGATGGTGAAAATTTTACTGTTATTACAGAAAAAAGAGAATACCAGACTAAAACCATACTAATTACTACCGGTAGTACCAGACGCAAATTGGACATCCCTGGAGCTGGAGAGTTTGATAATAAAGGCCTGACTTATTGCGCTTCGTGTGATGGACCCCTTTTCGCTGGTCAAGATGTCATTGTTGTGGGTAGCGGAAACGCAGCCTTTGAAACATCGGCACAACTGTTGGCCTACTGTAAAAGTGTCACGCTACTGAGTCGTTCTGATGCTCTCAAAGCAGATGCGATTACTATTTCTAAACTTGTACAAAATCCAAATTTTAAAATAATTACAAATGCGATCCCGGTTGAGATAAAAGGTGATAATTTTGTAAAAAGTATCGTCTGGGAAGATGGAAAAACGAAAGAGAGACATGAAATAGAAACCCCTGGAATATTTATTGAGATAGGTTTAATCCCCACAACTTTTTTTGCAAAAAATATCTTGGAATTAAATGAGGTCGGCCAAATTCCGACAGACCCAAGAACCCAACAGACAAAAGTGCCTGGTGTTTGGGCCGCTGGGGATTGCACAGACGGGCTATATCATCAAAATAATATCGCCTCAGGAGATGCGGTGAAAGCACTGGAAGACATATATGTAACCCTACGGACTAAGTAAATAAATTATCCAATACTCCATTAAAAATAACGGGTTAAATTTCAGTTTCTATTGTGATTGTTAAGTTAATGTATTTGGGTGTAACATTTTCTCCTTTGAGCCATGCTGCTATTTTATGAACACCCGTACGTTTAGGGATTACAATTAAAGGTGTAGAGTAATTGAGGTTGGTCTTTTTTTGTATATACTCGCTTTCAAAACGGACGATATTGTCTCGTTCATAAACATTGTAACCATTTTGTTTTTTAATTTCAAAAGCATCTTTTGGAAACTGAAAGCCTATTTCAGTTTTATTAGCAGATATTTGTGTCTCAGAATTACAAAAAGTTATCTTCCAAGACAACTCCCTTCCAAGTATTCCTACAGGCAAGACATCACCATCCTTAACTTTTTCCCTATCTATGGTTAGATGACAATCTTTTACTCTTAAACTTTGTGGGTCTGTATTTTTTAAAATACCCTGTAGGGTTTCCAGTATCACCCGCTCACGTTCTTCTTTTTTGTTATCACGTAACAAGGTAGCATCTGCAATTAATTTAATTAAACTCCACATGAGAATCTGAAATAATACAAGCAGAATCAGACTTGTAATTATAAAAAATTTAAAATACATACTTAGTGCTAATACAGCAAACACTATCGAAAAAACAGGGGGAATCACCAGAAGTGGCAAATAATAATTTGGATTTAGAATTAGTAGTTTATATCGCTTCACCAATAATTGCCAAAATAGTTTTATCACCCAACGTTGTCTACTCGATTCATTTACCTTTATGTCCTGAGTAATTTTTGATATTTCTTCTTGATGAATTCTGCTAACTTCCTCTCGACCTTGGGCAAACACTGATAGAAGTATCCCCACCATCGGAACTGCAAGACTTATAAAAGCAATTATGAAAGGAATATAAACCGTAAATATTAGTTGTGAAAGTGTTGATGTTGCTTCCATGTTTTTATATAGTTAATTTTATATTTGGTGACCTCACGGAGAGTCGAACTCCGCTTCTAGCCTTGAAAAGGCTATGTCCTAACCGATAGACGATGAGGCCATGAAAACTAACATAACATTTAAATAACAATCCGCGCTTCCCTCCTTACAGGAGCAGTACACCTTGTCAATTTTTTCATTCATTTCATTCTGAAAAAATCAGGCAAGGTCTTGCGCTTGGGTCCCAACCCAAGCTCACCTCTCAAAGGCCTATATCCGACCGATAGACGATAGGGCCAAAGAACCCTACAAATATAACATCTTTTGTATAAAAAGCAAAAATATGTTAGCTTATATGAAAATAAGCGTGGTTAGCTCAGTTGGTAGAGCGTCTCATTGACGTTGAGAAGGCCACAGGTTCGAGTCCTGTACCGCGCACAAAATCACAATTAGGTTGATTTTCGGTAAGCGGTAAAAAGCCATATTATGGCTTTTGACAGAACTCGAAAACCTTTGATAGTTTTTTGTTGGCTTGCAAAACAAAAAACAGAAAAGGTGTACTGACTCTGTAAGAGTCGAATGTCCTGTACCGTGCACAATACTACACGCGAGAAAGTCGTTCTCTGATTCTGGTAACCAAATCATTTATTGTCCAGTTCGATTTGACTAAATAGTAAGCGGGTTCATTGTCTGTAATTGCCTTCATAATCTTATCGTTATCCGCACTAAGATTTGTCAGAAGAATGATAGGAACATTCTTCCCCCACTCATTTGTTTCTCGTAACTTTTTCATCATTGTTAATCCATCCATCTTGGGCATAATAATATCAAGTAGAATTAAGTCTGGATGTTCTCGTAAAGCAATTACCAGCCCACTTTCACCATCATTTGCCTCAAGTACACTAAAACCTTCGAGAGCTAACTTATCATGAATCACTTTTCGAAGTGAAGCATCATCTTCAATTTCCTCAATCACAAGTACTTTTTTATTTTTTGATTCATCATTCATAATATTTTTGGCTACAAACTATTAAACATTAATTTTTTGACACCAGAGGAAACGAAACATAAAATGTCGTTCCTTCTTTTTTTCCAGATTTAAACCATATTTTTCCACCAGATTTTTCTACAACCGATTTCACAATATATAGCCCCAGTCCATTACCCTCAGAATTTTTTTGTTTGGCCAGCTCATCTCGAAAAAGTTTGGTAAAAATTTTGGGCTGGGCTGAAAACGGAATCCCCCCTCCACTATTCCAAACCTCAATTAAAATATCTCGACCTTTAGCAAAAATACTTAAACGAATTTCACCACCATCTTCAACATACTTAACGGCATTTCCGAGTAAATTTTGAAAAATCATCCTGGTTTGTTGTGGGTCGGCAGAAATAATCGGCAGAGACGGTTCATATTGTTTATTAATAGTAAGTTTTCTGGATGTAATCTGTGGCGTAAGTTCTGTAAAGACACTTTCAGCAACATCTTTGAATTGCACCGGCTCTGGTTGAATGACAAAAGTGCCTAATTCTAAACGAGATACATCAAGTAATGTATTTACAAGTTTTATCATTCGCTGATTACCAGTATAGATTTCTTGCAAATATTCCTTTTGCTTGGACAAAACTTCTCCAGCATCCCCATTTAAAATCATCTCCGCATACCAGTTGATAGCGGTCAAAGGGGTCCTGAGTTGATGGGAAACCAGAGAAACAAACTCTGTTTTTGCTTTGTCAATTTCCTTATCTTTTGTGATATCACGAAAAACATCAACAACCCCAATAATTTTTTCTTCCAATATTACTGGACTCACTGTAATCTCAACAGGAAACGCTACCCCATCTTTACGAACATAGTAAAAATCAGTAGAAATATCGGATATAATTTTTTTGCCTGTCCTAAGAACAATTTGTATTGGTCTGTCTTTTTCAGGCACATTATTTCCTTCTTTATCCCTCATTAACCAAATTTTGTTGTATGGTTTCCCCTTACACTCGGGGGGAAAAACACCCAGAAGTTCACCAGCAGCATTACTCATTTCTATTATTTTTCCTTCATTATCAACCACTACGAAACCATCACCAACACTGGTTAAAATAGCTTCCTTTTTAATCTTTTCCCTTTCAATTAAAAATTTGGAGGTAGCCAACTCAAGATTTTGTCTTGTCAGAGGTTTAAAAACAAAATAAAGAAGAACTGGATACATAATCAAGATAAGAATAAAAGAATCAATAAACGTTTCAAATAGATGAGAAAAAATAAATAGATACTGGAAGGACAGCATTATGGCCATTTCTACAAAAAATATAGCCAAACTTACAAAGATAAATAGATGAACCGGGTTGTCTGGACCTAGATGTAAAAAAGACAAGACTTTTTTTGAAGTGGTCCTGTTTTGGTTTGTGTTTTGTTGATTAGTTTTATGTGTACTCATGAAGAAAAATTCTGTTCGTCTGGGCTTCATGAGCCTCTACAAATTTATTTTTGTATCTTATGTACTCTTTTTTATAATAATTTCAGTACCAACATAGAACATTACACTTCTTTTATTATCTAAAATGGGTGAAACGATAAGCTTAACTTCATACTGCTCGCCATTTTTTCTCTTGTTTAAAATAAGACCTTGAAAGATTTTCTTTTCTTTTTTTATCACCCTCCACATATTTTTATAAAACTCCAACGACATTATGTTTCCCCATAAATCTGACGGCTTGTGTCCTATAGCTTCAGTACTATTATATCCAGTTGCCTTCTCAGTCGCTTCGTTTATATATAAAATTTTTCCTTTTGGGTCAGTAATGATTATTTGATCTAGATTTTTCTCAAAAGCAATAGTTAAGGCACCACAACGTGCGCACTTTATCTCAAGATGCTTTGAAGATAAACTTTTTGCAAGAAGTTTATTACACTTTGTGCAACGAACGTGTTCTCTGTAGTTTTCTGTTTTTTTGATAACTTCGCTCATTATAATTCGCATAAAGCGATTTGAGCTTCAAGGAGCTTCAATGGACTACACTATTGTAACATAAAAACAAATATAAAAGTGGAAAACTCTGATTATTTGATTAAATTAATTAAAATGCTACTCTTAAATACACATTGTTATGATTATTCTAAGTATAGAAACCAGTTGCGACGACCCCAGTACCAGAGCAAAGCTCAGTACACGGCGAGAAGCTCGGTACGGGGCGAGAAGTGCCATATTTAATTATTTTTTAATATAAACCATGAGAATCCTATCGATTGAGACAAGCTGTGACGAAACTGCAATAAGCATAGTTGAAGCAGAGGGGGGGTTAGAATCCCCTTCTTTTAAAGTGCTCGGGAACGTACTTTTCTCACAAATAGACATTCACAAGGAATATGGGGGTGTTTATCCAATGTTGGCTAAAAGAGAACATGCGAAAAATCTTCCACCACTACTAAAAAAGGTTTTGACGGAAGCTAGTATGTTTACAGTATGCGATGTGTCATATAGTAAAGAAAAATGGAATGAGGTAGAAAAAATTCTAAACAGAGAAGAAGGTCTATACGAAGAATTGAAAAGCACTCTTGAAAACGTGAAGAAACCAGACATAGATGTTATATCTGTAACATCAGGCCCGGGACTTGCTCCAGCCCTGTGGGTAGGAGTCAGCTGTGCTAAAGCCCTGGGAATACTTTGGGATATTCAAGTGATACCGATAAACCACATGGAGGGACATATTGCTTCAGTTTTATTAAATAAAACTGAAGCAGTCGAAAGTAAAATCCGATTTCCTGCTTTGGCTCTTTTGGTATCTGGTGGTCATACCCAACTAGTAAACATGCTAGATTGGGGAAAATATGAGATTCTAGGAGAAACTCTTGATGACGCTGTCGGTGAGGCCTTTGACAAGACGGCAAGAATGCTTGGACTTCCCTATCCTGGTGGACCAGAAATATCTCGTCTGGCAGAACGAGCTCGGACAGAAAACCTTCCGCATCTGGCAAAATTTCCTAGACCAATGATACATTCTGACAACCTAAATTTTTCTTTTTCTGGATTAAAAACTTCGGTGCTTTATTATTTAAGAGACTATTTTAGTGATACAAATTCCCCATCTGAAAATGAAAAGGCCGACATGGCTAGAGAATTCGAAGACGCCGTAGTAGATGTTTTGAAAAGTAAAACCAAAAAAGCCCTTGACCAAACTGGGGCAAAAACACTTATTATCGCTGGGGGGGTAATAGCAAATAAAAAAATCCGGTCAGCATTTATGGATTTCGAAAAAGAATATTCTGAATTAATTATAAGAATCCCAACAAATATTATGGCCACAGACAATTCACTGATGATTGCTTGTGCAACTTATATCAACATAGTTTTACGGCCAAACGTACTCACAAACATAGAAACAATAGTGGCTGATGGAAATCTAAGGTTGAAATAAAAATCAATATATATTATAATACCCCTTTGGAAGTACAAAAAAGAAAGATGCCCGCGTAAGCGGGTTCTTTCTTTTTAATTCAAATCAATCTCCTTGTTGATATCCTCTATCTTCTTATTCTGACGCCACTCTCTATACCATAGATACGACACGATAGCGATTATGATTAACAAAATCCAATTTAGTAATCGGCAAGAACAGTTGAGTGCTCCCGCAGAACATCTAAGTCCAGTCCAGTCTCCAACTTTATTCCATGCAAACAATGCGTTTGCAGTAAACCTAGAAGCAATACCAACTGTTGTGGTTGAAACTCCAGCAAGGGTGGTATTTTCTGTTGTTGATGCTACGCCCACTTCATTAGTTGGTGAAATTAATGGGGTAAATGGAGTTGTTGTAGCTGTAGGAGTTATTCCAGGTGTTGGTAATGTAATACCGGCACTCTGCAAACCAAGTAAGAAGTTTCTGTAAGTATCTATTTCTGTTTGTTGTTGAGCAGTAACTGGGAAAGCCATTCTACAGTATATCTCGTTAACTTTTTTCTTAGTCAATATATATGTATAACTTGTTGGAGCAGTATGTCCCCATGGAGTTAAGATATCTCCAGCATATCTAGCTTGAAAGGCATCGAGAGCAACAATGGTCTGGTCATCATACACGCCAGTTATTTGTACACTACTGAATCCTTCCAAATCTCGTAGAAACACTTGAAGTTTTCTTACTTCAACAGGATTGTTGTTAAAATCTTTTCTAAGATAATCATATAAGTAATAACATGAACTTGGTGGTGGAGTGGTTGGTGTTCCAACTGGCACATCAACTCTTGCGGTGTTATTTGATGGAAAGGGGTCCGTTTGGGCCGCATAAACATTAATTGAATTAATTAGTATTCGTCCTTCAAACCCTGCTTTCACTGTACCATTAATAACAAGAGTTGTTGATGAGGCATTATTTAGGTTGTTTATTGTCCACATACCATTTCCAGGATTATATGAACCCAAGGTTGGTGCTGCTGAAACAAAATTCAAACCTGAGGGAAAGGTATCTACAGCTGTTACTGCTGTCGCATTATCTGGACCATTATTTGAAACGGTAATAGTGTAAGTCAAACTATCACCAGAATTAACACTTGTTTTATTTGCTGTTTTTGTAACAACAAGATTGGATGTTGGAGTATATCCTCCTCCGCCGCCACCTCCCCCACCTCCACAATTTGATGTACAGGGAGGAGTAATAGTATTAACTGAAACATTTACGGTTGAAGTATTGTTTGCAGGATTAGAGTCGGGTTGAGCAGATGTAGCCGTTGCTGTGTTTGGTATGGTTTGTCCTTGAGTACCAGGTTTAACTGTGGTAACCAAAGTCATGGTTGTGGATGAAGCATTGTTTAAGTTACCAACAGTCCACACCCCTGTTGATGTAGCATAATTACCTAAAGAAGTAGTGTAGGAAACTAGGTTTAACTTAGAATTTAATATGTCCGTTACTGTTACTCCTGTAGCAGTATTTGGTCCGTTGTTTATTAGAGTAATTGTATATGTTATTGTGTCACCTTCATTTGCTGTGGTTCTACTTGGTACTTTTGAAACTGATAGGTCAGCACCCGAAACTGGATTGGTGATCGTAATAACTAATGTTCTCATATCTATTCCCCCAATACATTGGTTAATAGCAATTAATGTCACATTATATGTTCCTGTTTGTGTGGGTGTGCCACTAATGGTGTTTGTTGTAGAATTAAAAATTAAACCTGGAGGAAGACTACCTAATATTGAATATGTGGTGGCTGTTGTTGATGATGCAACAAGTGTGTAACTAAATGATTGACCAACAATTCCACTTGCCGTAAGAGAGGACGTAAATTGTGGAACGGGACAAAATTGGCCGGGGTTATCTTTTTCAAATACCACTACTGTCCTATCAGCATTACCAGCTGTTAGTGCAACTTGCCCATCAGCATTTACATTTGAATTATAATTAAAGAAGTCAAAGACATTATTTATTGCTTGTGTATCTTGGTCATTATATTGTGGTACAAGCCATAAAGTTCCAACGACTGCTAGTGGTGAATAATGGTATGTACCTAAAGGCAAGTTGTCATAGGTTACACAATCTGCATCATTAACACCTAATATTACATTTTTGTTTGGAGAAAATGTTGAGGTTATCCAATTTTTTGTTTGGATTGTGTTGTGTAAAAAGTCAGTTGAAGTTGCAAGATTTAGGGAGAAAACACCTGCGGGCAAATTGTTAGTTGATGTAGCTATATTATTATTTATGTCCGTAAGCATGAGACACATTGTTAACTTTCCTGTGGTGGGTGGAACTCCATTAACCCCAATATTCACCGTAGAAGTATTATTCCCGGGTGTAGGGTCTGTTTGTGTGGCTGTTGTTGATGCTGTGTTTGGTATGGTTTGTCCTTGAGTACCGGGTTTAACTGTGGTAACCAAAGTCATGG
>JBAZZC010000003.1:0-105754 GCA_041658985.1 Minisyncoccota bacterium | reverse complement strand
TATCGGATTGTTTTGAGTATCTCTTATCCAAATATCAACTTCCGCCCAAGCCTTTGTTTTTACTGGAAGAGAAATAAAAAAAATACAAATGACAATTAATAGTAAACTTATTTTTGTTATTTTTTTTATCATAGACTAATTATATTACAATTCACTAAACTTTAAAACTCAATATATTTAAACTTTCTCGGAATAAACACGGCTGTAGCATTTTTTGGACTATTAACATTCAATGTACACGAGCTGGTGGTAAAGCCAGAACAATCTCCTGTCCAACTTGAAAATTGCCAGTAAGTAGAACTTGGAATGGCTCTTAGAATAACCACACTACCTTTGTTGTAATTACTGGAACAAGTTCCTCCACAATTTATTTTGTTGTCCACACTGTAAACTTGACCCCCTAAAGAGTGTGTTGCTGTAACGGTATAAGTTTGAATTTCCGCACTTGCAGTACATTGACCACTACTTCCGCCCGCATCAATACAATACCAACTGACACTTCCTCCTGGAGACGGAAAGGCTGGTGATGATGTTGGATTTCCTCTTGAACAATATGTACTTCCTCCCGGATATGATGTTATACCTGTTGGGTAGGTTGTGTTTCTTGAGCCACAGGAACCAGTTGTACTACACGGTGGACCTGTTCTGCTACAAATATTATTACAATTATCCACCCCTGTGGTTGTCTGACCGCAAGCTGGGGTTGGGGCTGAACAAGAACCGTTTGGTTCACAAGATTGAGTTTTAGGTTCTAAACACGAATCATTTGTGTGACCGGTTCCTGAACCGATACATCTCCAAGTGTAAGCAGTAGTGCCGTTTACTTTATTATTACTTGTCCCTGCAACACAAATATAGTGTGCAGGAGGATTGGAACACTTACCATTGATTTTAGTATTAGGAGGACATGTCTCTGAAACAGTTCCCGAAGCACTAGCGGGGGCTGATGTTCCTACATTATTAGATGCAGTAAGTGTGTATGAATAAGTTTTTCCAAGAGTAAGTCCTGTGTCAGAGAAAGCCAAACCATTATTGTTGTATACCAGTGTTCCGCCTCTGTATACTTTGTAATTCGTAGCGCCAGTTGATGCATTCCACGATAAATTGAGCCATCTGTTATCACAGGCACTTGGTCCTACCCAAAAACCCGTTGGTGTTGGAGGTGGAGAAGTGGGTGGGGGTGTACCTTGGCAGATAAGTGTTTTTTTAACTGTAGTTCCATCACTACCTGAATTTACAGTTCCATTGACACTACTACATCCACTAGCTGATATTGAATAATCAATAGCTGTATTTTTATAGACACCAAAATTAGCAAAACCACCACCATCAGTAGTGCGAGTAGTTCCATTTCCAAAATCTTGACCAATATTTACAGATGCTCCAGAGACTGCAGTGTCAAGTTGATTTTTGATGATAAAATTTAAATTTACAAAACCTGATGCTGGCGGTATATAACAACATTTTTGACCCACGGCTGAGCAATCTGATGAAGGAATTGTAGTATAACCAGCACAAGCACTCTGACCTGGTTGGTCACATGTATTACCTCCAGCTAAACCACAAGATTGTAGTTTAGGAATTATAGTTATATCTCTAGTCGCAGTATCACAGGTAAGACGATAAGTGTGAAGTGAAGTTAGGTTTCCTGTTGTTGGTGTTCCATAAAAACCTATCCCAGAAGACGGAGATGGAGAAATTCCTCCCGCTAAAAGACTGATAGACCAAGGAAAAGAAATATTAGTTTGACCAGAAACAGAATCTTTAAGAGAAAATCTTAGTGTTGTGCTTGTGTTATATTCGGGTGTGATATTACCTGCTGAAAAATCAATAATGGAACAAATAGGAATTTTTGTTTCTTCTTTCACATTAAAACTAACCGTACCCGTCTGGCCAAAATAAGAACCAGCATGATCCATTTGTAACTCTAGAGTGTAATTGCCGGGTTCATTTGGTGCTGTCAAGATAAAATCTGTTTCAAAAGAACCTCCTGGATCCATCACTGTTGGTATGTGTCCATAACTTGGAGAAAGAAAAAGTCCACTTTTTTGGAGTAATTTAAAATAATCTCCATTCCACCAATAAGTATTACCTATGTTTTGTACACTCGTTTTAAAAGAATATTCTTGTCCAGAAACAAGAGTTGAAGGAAGAACTCTAATAAAAGTCACTGTAGCATTATCTCTAAAAGCTGGCCCACCACCTTGTTGTGTATTACAAGGAGCATAGTCAAAACCAAATGTAGTATTATAACTAATAGCACACATGCCGGGATCCCTTTGTGCTAAAACCACATTTTTAACAGAAAAGAAAAACTGTGCGATAAGTAAACTTATAATCACCAAGCTTAATGTTCTAAAAAATTTATATTTCATATTTATTCAGACATTTATTAAAATTATTTTTCATATTGAAAAGTGACCATTGTTTCGTCTTCTTTTAAAGGAGAGATAGATACTAATATACTCTGCTCTTCTTTTATCGCTCTAATAATAGAAACTTGTTCATAAATTGACTTATCTACAATATTCCACCCAACATCCGGAAGAGATTTCTCGTATATACCCACAACATTTTGCATGTTTTTATCTGAAATATACGACACGGTTATTCGTGTTTTGTCTTGTGAGGTAGTAACACTACCAGAATAATCAAGTGTCTTATTTTCTAGAACTACCTCTTTAGGAAAACCAGGTGGTATATTTTTATACAAATTTACAACGGTACCCTTTTCATAATTTTCAGGAGTTAGAGTTTGGTATGGTGTTTCTTTTGAAATTTTGACGGAAAAAATATAAATGAAACCCAACGATAATAAAATTAAAACTATTATAATAACAATAAAATACTTTATTATAGACTGGTTGCTCATAAATTAATTATACTACAAAAAAACCATAGTATATGTCGCGTGTGGATAATTCTTAAAAGTTTCCTTTTAATCTAAAGCCCCTCTTTTGACAGAAGAATTTTTGTTGTTTTTAGTGCAATTTTTATATCTAACCAAAAAGAACGGTTTTTTATGTAAAATAGGTCATAAGAAAGTTTGGTTTTTGTTTGGTCATAATCGGTAGAAAATTTGGGCGGGGTTTTTTGGTATATTTGGGCCCACCCCGAAAGCCCTGGTTTTATAAGATGGCGAACATTATAAAAAGAAATCTCCTTCTCATAAAGAGAGACGAGATTTGGTAACTCTGGTCTAGGACCAATAAGAGAGATGTCGCCCTTGAATACATTCCAAAGTTGTGGTAATTCGTCTATACGACTTGCTCTCAGAAACTGCCCAACCCGAGTAATTTTTTGGGCTCTATTTGCCTCACCATCACCCCCATCATCTACTAACATGGTGCGAAATTTCAAAATCTGGATAAGGTGGTTGTTTTGGCCAACACGTTCCTGTTTGATAAAAATCTTTCCACCATCATCAAATTTTATAGCAATCCAAACTAACGGACATAAAATGAGAGAGATAACACCAAGAATAAAGGAAAGAATAATGTCCATAATGCGTTTTAAAAAATCATAGGTAAATTTTGGCGAGACAGAGATGTTTTCTAAAAACCAACTATAAGTTACTAAAGAAAGAGGAATGCGGTCAAAAATATCTTCATAGATACGATGTGAATCAATAAAACGAATTTTTGAGAAAATTAAATTATACAGATGTGGCAGTAGAGGACTGACATTTTTATGAGAAAAATCAACGGCAATAATCTTTATACCGTTTGAATATATCGGAGTAATAATCTCATTTTGGACATCAAGACTTTCAAGACTGGCCACATCAACAGACATAACAAATGATAAGTCATATTTATTATTACCGTTAACCTCGTCAAAAAGCTCTTTCATTTCAACACCAGAACCAATAAGAAGAGCTGGTTGTCTTTCTTTAGAACCAAAGATTCTAATGCCATACAATCTCCAAACAAGAACGCAAAGAAAAGAGACGGCCAGATATATAAAAAGAATGGTTTTTGGTGTGATGCCAAAAACAGGAACTGTGTAAAAGAAAATGATGGTAAAAATACTATTTACTACCTGAGCATTAAAAATGATACTCGGTAATTTGCTCTTTAGTATTAAAGTATGATTTTCATACAGACCAGCAATAAAATAAACCAGAAACCAAACAACAAAAAGAATAGAAAACGGTGTAAGGTGAGTTTCAAATCTGTCCCAAGTTGGAAGTTCAGTAAAACGAAGGTAAAGAGACAACCAAAGAGAAAAAACAAAGAAAAATACATCCCCAAAAAACAGTATAACTGCTTCCTTTTTTATTAAGTTCCCCATAGAAAGTTAGAATTTATCTCACAAAATAATGCTTAGATGAAATAATAAAATTTCGTGGCGAAAATCGTCAAGCCCGACAACGCATATACCTATATGCGAAGGAGGGATTGACGATTTGCAGCAGAAATTTGAATATTTCAGCAAGCAAGCTTAGAATTTCTCTTTTTTGCGCTTATTTTTGAGATAGATTCTACCTATATTGTATGGTAAAATGGCCAAATATGCAACCCGCACAAGACATAAAACCAAGAAAAAAAATTTGCTTTGTCATTACCAAAGGAGTGTGGGGTGGAGCTCAAAAATATGTTTTTTCATTAACCACCTCTCTGCCTAAAAACCAATTTGATGTAGTTGTTATTACTGGCCCTGGCGACATTTTAAAAAACAAACTAGAAAAACAAAACATAAAAACTTACGAGATAAGCAGTTTAAAAAGAGATCTTTCGATATTTGAAGAATTTGTCAGTTCACTAACTCTTCTTAAAATCGTTTGGAAAGAGGGACCAGATATATTACATCTCAACAGTCCTAAAGCTTCTGGGTTTGGTTCTGTGGCCGGGAGATTGGTTGGCACTAAAAACATTATTCAAACAATACACGGATGGACATTCAATGAAGACCGAAAAATTTTTACAAAAACGGTGATTTGGTTTTTTTCTTGGATCACAACCATGCTTTGCCATAAAACAATCGTAATTGCTGAAAAAGAGCTAAGACAAGCCATAAAAATGCCATTTTGTAAAAGAAAAATTATCTTGATAAAAAACGGCGTCGAACCAGTATTATTCAAAGAAAGATTTGAAGCCAAAAAAGAACTCTACTCCCTCTGCGAAGGTCAGACCTTCGTAGAATATAATAAATTATGGGTTGGAACAATTTCAGAGCTTCATAAAAACAAAGGTTTGGAATATGCCATTAGAGCTATGGCCAAAATTGAAATTCCATTTATATTTTTTATTATAGGCGAAGGCGAAGAAAGAGATAATTTGGAAAAATTAATTAGAAAATACAATTTAGAAAATAAAGTTTTTCTTGTTGGATTCTTAGATAACGCCAATCAATATTTAAAAGCTTTTGATGTTTTTACCTTAACCTCAATCAAGGAAGGTCTTCCCTATACTATTCTAGAAGCTGGTCTCGCTGGACTTCCCGTTATTGCAAGTTCAGTTGGCGGTATTCCCGATATTATAGAAAATAATATGAGTGGAATGCTTGTAGAAAAAACAAGTGTGGAACAAGTAATAAAAGCTATTGAATTTATGATTGATAATCCAGAACAAAGAAAAATATTTGGCCAAAAGCTTCAAGAAAAAGTAGAGAAAGAATTTTCTTTAAAGCAAATGCTAGAAAAAACAGTTGAGGTATACAAATAGTCAAAAGTTCATAAAGTCTGTAAAGTCCATAAAGTAAAAACCCAACCTTCTTTAAGGACTTTATGACTTTAGACTTTATGGACTATATTCCCACCATTTCGTTAGATGCAATTTCTTTGTGTACCACTCTCGCTCCTCTCTTCATTCCCATAAGCATCCCTAGGCCAAAAAATTCTGTTAGCAGGTGACTTCCCCCATAACTCATAAACGGCAAGGTATTGCCTGTAACTGGTAACAATCCTATATTCATGCCGACATGAATGGTTGTGTGAATTAAAAAAAGAATGGTCAGACCCACACCAAATAAAATCTCAAAATTACCACTACCTTTAAAAGCAATGCTTAATAATCTCCAGAAAATTATCCCGTATAAAACAAACAAAAGTGTCACTCCAGTAAATCCCCATTCTTCGGCAAAAGCAGCAAAAATAAAGTCGGTCTGATATTCTGGTAAAAACTGCAATTTACTCTGTGTACCATACCCTATTCCCTTGCCAAAAGACTGACCAGACCCTACAGCAATGGTGGATTGGTATGCATTATAACCGCTTCCCCGAATATCTGTTAGGGGATGAATAAAATTTATAATACGGTCTTTTTGATATGGTTGAAATACAAAAAGCCATAGTCCTCCAAAAACAACAACAGTTGTAAGAAAAACTGCCAATAAATGTTTTTTTGAGATACCAGAAACCAAAACCATACCAAGCCATAAGAAAAAAATAATTATGGCTGAACCAAAATCCGGCTGAAGAAAAACCAAGAGAAATATAATTAATACATAAAACCCAGACACAAGAATGTGTCTTATGTTCGCAATTTCTATGTGTCTGCGAGAAAAATATTTAGATAAAAGTAAGATTACAACTAATTTAATGGGGTCGGCTGGTTGAAAAGAAAAAGTGCCAAAACTAAACCAACTTTGAGCCCCCTTAAAAACACTACCTAAAATAAACAATAATAAAAGTAAGCCGACAGATAGAATAAAAAGGGTAATAATAATACGGGTATTTTTTAAAAATCCCCAATCAATCCAACTAGCAATGAAAAATGCCAGTATTGAAATAGCAAGCCAAACGGTTTGCCGTTCAAAAAAACGACTATTGTCCATAAATGAATTCATGGTCACTAGGCCAGCAAAAGTCACTAAAATAACACTACCAAACAACATCCAATCAATATTTTTGAAAATGGACTTAATTGAATTTTTAATAAAAACAGACGACATTATATTAGCTTGAAAGAAAATGATATACCAAGTTGATTACACTAACATTCTCAATAAAAGGTTTTTGCCAAGTAAAGACAAAATCCTGTGAGGTATTTTTTAAAAGATTATCAATAAAAGTCCTGGAAACCGCAATAGTATTTTCCTTATCATCTAAAACAATAACAACTAATTCAGTTTTTGGAATGTTTTGCAACGATTTATTAAAAATCGTACCCGTAAGCTTTGGGGTTGTGGTGGCAGAGGATATGGTTCCATATTTTAAAGAAATCTCTGGTTCTTTTGTTGTGTTTTTTTGCCATGAATCGAAAGAGGTGAATTTAAAATCGGTTGATTTTGGTTTACTATTTTTTAAGATAATACCTGTTTCAAAAACTGCAAACTTTTTGTTTTTCGGAATAGACGTTATTCCATCTTTAACTATGATTAATTTATTTTGGCTATCATAAATTCTAAATTGATAGGTTGCCCTTTTGTTTTCAGAATTAACGTTTGGATTTTCAATAAAAGCAACAGCATTATAGACATCTCCAGAAATGTTAAATGTTTTTGACCACAAAACTACAGGTATTAAAGTATCTGCAGTACAAAGAGTAGTACAAGAACCACCACAATCTATTCCCTTTTCATCACTATTCTTTATACCATCGCTACATGTTGGCGCTCTATAAAAGAAATCCCAGGCCACAGAAACAACAATCACAAAAACCACCAGCATCACACTTCCCCCATAAATAAACCTTCTTTTAGTAGACCATTGTGCCATACCTTATAGTATAAAGTATTTAGTATAAAGTATAAAGTATGATTAATTACTCAAAAAGTTCAGATGCATATTCCTTTAGTTTTCTATTCCTTTCAATAAAATATGCATGCTCTTCATCGGCGTGATCTTTAGAATAAACGAAGTGCCCATAAGTATTTGGTAGGTTTGTATCCTGTGGAAATTTATCCTTATTTATTAAAGAATCTTCCGGACTAGAAAAACGCTCTGATTCCCCCACAAACGCTTTAATTGCTGTCTCTGGAAACCCCATCAACCTTCCATATTCTTTGTGATAAGCATCATAATCTGTTATCTCATCTAATATTAAACTTTTCATCTTTTTTAAATCCTCTTGAGATCTAGCAAAAAAAATGTGAGCCCCAATTCTCCCTAATAATAATTCGATGCTGTTTTGAACATGTACTAATATTCCCAAACTTTCTACAAGATTAACAAATTCCCGTACAGCCACATAGTCCTCAAAAATAAAATCTCCATCATAAGCCTGTTGTTCTCCTATTATCAGTAAGCACAACTGAGCCAGACTGTGTTTATCACCTTTTTCAAGATAATAATTTTGTTCAAAAAATCTCTTTATCTCTTCTTCAGATGGATTTGTGTCAAAAAATTTACGAGTATCTATTTCTATGTTTGGTTTTTCTACTGTCCGATATATTGGAAAATTTAAAATTTCTCTTATCTTTTCTTTAAGTTTTTCCTTCCCATCTTCAACAGATTCAGTTGTGGAAGGCACCACATTAAAATTTTTCATATTTGAATTATAACAAAAAACCATTCAATACTATGTTCTGGCGCCTCCCCCATAAACAAGTCTTCTTTTTGTAGACCACCGTATCATGATATAAGTATAGAGCAAAAAGCCTATAATTCAAGCTTATTAGTTCCTCAAAAAGAAAATAGGCTGTTTAATATTTTTTTAGTTTGATCTCCGACAATGTTTTTTTCTCCTTCTATATCATACTTTTTTTGAAATTCTTTCAAGGCGTCCGTGGTACACTTGCCAAAATACCCCGTGCGAGGACAATCGTTTTTATTCTTTTGTTGTGGTGGATACAAACCCTCTGTTATTAAAGCTGTTTGTAGTGCCAAAACATCTTTTCTATCAATTTTTGTACCTGTTGTCGTCTCTTCCCATACATGTGGGAGAAAAAGGGTATCATACCTATCCACATTTTGCTTCCCAAAAAAATCTTGAAGACCGAGATATGTTTGAAAAGCCATGTCTTTTAATATAAGGTCTTGCGTTACTCTATCGTTAAGTTGTGATTCGTAAATATAACCATACTCAATGAGCATACTTGGAGCATCTAGAGTATTGTATGCTCCTATAGCAATAAGATTTTGTTCTTCTACTATTCCAATATTTTCTTTTGGTAAATCACTAACAGCGTTGTATTTGTTTAGTCTTTTGTATATTGTATTTGCGATAGCTAATGTAGTAACACTATTAGAGTATTGTTTTTCCGGGATATAAATGGTGAATCCGGAATACTCCCCCACTGATTTCATGTTTTTTCTTGGATAATCGTTGAAATGAATATGCACAACAATATCAATCTTGTTTTCATTGGACCACATGTTAACAGCATACAAATGTAAGGCTGCATCCTTTTGAGCACTATTGTGTTTTATTCCATTATCAATTTTAACCACACTGCCATCACTTACCATTCGTGACATATCATCCTGGTGTTTATTAATAAAATCAACAATCCGATTTGAGTGTTCATTAAAATATTCCAACAATTTAGGATTCCAACTTTTTGAGTCACGAGAAACAGCAACACTATAATGATCATCTTTTTTTAGAAATTCCTCTAAATATTTAGCAAGTAAAACGTTCATATCTCTCTCCCTGAGGTCTCTGTATTCTGTCCCACCAAAATCAGGTTCATGACCAGGAACTACTAAAATATTCAGTCTTGGCCCACCCTGAGAAATTGCCAAATATTTATCTTTTAAAAATGAGATAGTAACAAATTTATTGAAAAATACCGCTGCAAGATTATTACCAATATTCTCCACAGTCAAATTAACATAATAGGTACTCCGTGGAAAAAATATCAAAAACCCCGAAAAAATCAGGAGTAAGATGAGACATAAAAAAACAATCTTTCGCTTCATTACTTTTATTGTACCACCTAGTACAAGAAAAATCTTTGTAAGATTTTGAGATTGAAAACATCGTTTTAGAGACGGAGGTAGACAACCGAGTCGAGACTATGTAAATTTTCAACAGAAAATTATGCGTGACTGGGTGTGACCAACAAAATTGACATGCAGAATAATCGTTATATGATTGATTGGGGGTGTAAAATGCCAAATATTTGTGAACTCGTCTTGTGCGAGCATGATTACTCACAAAACTTTGGGTCTGTACTCATTGATCACAAACCAAACGTTGGAGAAGTGATCAGGGCAACGTTGAGGAACACAAGTACCTTGTTGGATTTTCGAGTCATCGCTCTTTCGCAGCGAAGTGCTGCGATTGGCGTGTGCCCCGTTCAGTATGGTGCTATCATCGAGAGACTCTGAACCCATACAAACGGCAAAGGCGCGACATGTGTCGCGCCTCAATCGTATATTGTTTTGAAAACTTAGTTCTGGCGCCTAGCTACTCTCCCTTTTCAAGTACCATCGCCACTACGAGGCTTAACTTCCGTGTTCGGAATGAGAACGGGTGTGACCCTCGCGTTAAAGCACCAAAACTAAATTTTCAAAACTAAAGTAAAAGTAAATCATGGAAAATTCATTCCATGTAACAGGATAAAGCGTGAACAGGTGTTAGGTGTTAGCTTTTAGGTTTTAGAAAAATACTTGCGTATTCACTATAACCTAACCACTATAACCTATAACCTGCTTTTGGTTTCCAAATTTCCTAATAAGATTCGGCTAATTAGTACACCTTGGCTGAACACATTACTGTGCTTACACCTAGTGCCTATCACGTGATAATCTCTCACGGGCCTCAAACGATTCCTAATCTTGAAGTGGGTTTCACTCTTAGATGCTTTCAGAGTTTATCCCTTCCCGACTTAGCTACTCTGCGTTGCCCTTGGCAGGACAGCAGACACACCAGAGGTCAGTTCACCCCGGTCCTCTCGTCGTTAAACCCCCTATTTCTAGGAGCACAGACTATACCTTTTTCCCACAGGCCAGGCCTGTGGGAAAGCTGCATCTTACCTAAATATTCCTACTTGGCGGTTTAACCGCCAAGTCTTCCAGATATATCTAAGTCCTCCGCCGATGAGACGGAAAGTCGTTACGGGGTCAAATCGAAACTGAAAGAAGGAGCGAAGAATAAATCCTTCGCGGAAGGAGTGGTGGACAAGGAGAGTCCGGCCAATCAAGGTGAGAGGGTCCGAGGTACCTCGGAATGGCCAGTCACCAGGTCCGGAGATGCACTTGTCCACCACATCCTTCTTTCAGTTTCGATTAACTTCCCACGGTATTACCTTAAAGCGGATTTCAATTTTCAAACAAATTGCAAAATCGGACCTGATGTTTGTAATTCTAAATCAAAATCATATGAAGGCTTCACCGTTATGAGCAGCATTTTCAATCGTGATTACTCACGAAAGTAGCAATTACTTACTAGGGGCAAATCTTCTCAAGAATCAACGCCTACAGTAGATAGGAGACCAACCTGTCTCACGCATGTTTCCACGAATTACTTCGTGCATTGGACTATAACTTTAATCAGTCTAAAGTCTGTAAAGTCTGTAAAGTCAAAAGTGAATGCGTTTGCATTTTACTTTATGAACTTTATGGACTTTTAACTTTCGACTTACTAGTCGATGTTTAGTCTCTACGGGTGCTTGCAAATTTCAACGAGGAGACAACACGAAGTTGTCTCGAAAGAACATCTGACGGATGTACTACCGTCCACGACTAACTCTGCGTCACCTGCCGGCAACGCGGTCTGAATCGTTTTACAGCTGTAGTGTCTACCGCTTTTCGAAGGCGGCGTCTGCTTAAACGATCCCAAAGGACGGAACGCGCTGTTGTACATCCGTCAGAAATTTTGAGGAACTTATCCTCGTTGAAATTCACAAACTTCCCTCGGTATTGTCTGCCTCTTCGGCAGATTTCACCGATATAAATCAACTTGTCAGACCAAGCACCAAAAGATATTGGTGCTCGGCATGCCGCCGTGATTTGATTGGTTCTATTGCGCCTCTTCGGCGCATCCGCCGATGAGGCGGACTTATTCACAAACGAAAACTTTCAAACAATCCTCTGAGGATTCAGATTGTGGAGAAGTCCAAAACTTCTAGCAAGCTAGAAGGAATCGAACTACTCCACGGTCTGAACCCAGCTCGCGTATCTTTTTAAATGGCGAACAGCCATACCCTTGGGAGCTTCTTCACCCCCAGGCTAAGATGAGCCGACATCGAGGTGCCGAACTGCACCGTCGCTATGGACGCTTAGGTGCAACCAGCCTGTTATCCCCAGGGTAGCTTTTATCCGATAATCTCCGGCCGCCTCTAACACGGACCGTCGGTTCACTATGTTCCGCTTTCGCGTCTGCTCGTCATGTACGACTTACAGTTAAGCCAGCTTATGGCATTGCCCTATCGGCACGGTTTCCATTCGCGCCTAGCTGACCTTAATAAACTCCTCCGTTACTTTTTAGGAGGATAGCGCCCCACTAAAACTGCCTACCAGAAACTGTCTCTCGTCGTTTTTTCCGCCGAGGTTAGAAAATATAACAAACAAAATGGCTATTTCACTGACGACTCCACCTACCCCGAGAGGTCGGCTTCAAAGTCTCACCACTATTCTACGTATGCAAGTCATATCCTCAATATCAAGTTGCAGTAAAGCTCCTGGGGTCTTTTCGTCTAACTGCAGGTAACCGGCATCTTCACCGGTATTGTATTTTCACCGAGCAAATCCCCGAGACAGTTCTCCAGTCATTACACCATTCGTGCACGTCGGAACTTACCCGACACAATTCTGTTACGTGAACCTTGTAAGTTAAGATTCTAACCAGGCACTAAATTTAGTGCTCAGCGGTTTGGCGCGAGCCAAACTCTGCATGTCGCCATGCAGTTCAGACTATATCATGCTCTCTAAATTTTACGTTTAGAGACTTTGGCGTGTAGTCGTTGAGGAGCTGTTTAACCAATTTTAATCTATTTTTTTGTTTTTTATGTCTTAGTGGATATTGATTGAAAAACATATCGCATATATTTTTTAAAATATTACGATTATTTATCTCAAGATGATATACACCATCTTTTCTTAATCTCACATTTCCATAATCAACAAAATTTCTTAGTGATTCAATTATCTTTTTATCTTTCATCGCAATAGCAAAAAAGGGTTGTGTATAAAGTCCCGAAGACTTTATACCAAACGACCCTTCTCCATCGACTACTCCAGCAAAGAAATTCCCAAGAGATTTTTCAGAAAGGTTTATAGGATCAAATTTTTGATCAACAATTCTTCTTTCTTTAATATCTCTTAATTTCTTTCGAAGAGCATCCATTATCCTTGTTTTCTCTTTTTGAAAACTATGACCTTTATGAGTACTAAGGTACTCTAAAGCAGTTTCCAAAATTGAGATACGATTTTTTGCTAAATCGCCAACAAGAATCGGATATTTCTTAAGAAAGTTAAGTGCAATTTTCACTTTTTCTTTCCCTCGAGCCGATAAGTTATATGCGCCTTTTACAGAAGTTATTATTCCGTGATTTTTTATCACTTCATGATTAATTTTTTGCAAAAGATTTTTGTCTGCATTTGTAACTGTCAGATCTATTGCGTAATAAAAACCTTTTGGATTTTTATTTGTCGCCTTGATAATTGAACACGACATTTCAGCGGCTAAAAGCCCTGAAAAATAAAAATTATGTTCAAACATTTCCTGCGGATTGTCTGCACTCGAAGCATTTTTACTCATCTGATAATTATATCATAATTACCCGACAAAGTAGCTCGAGATACACCAGATTTTCCCGCATATAGCCAAATTTTCAATGAGAATCACTTCTCATTGTCCCAATCTTCTAGGAATTTCGCTTTTCGTTCCTTTTTAACGAAGGACCATATCTTCATCCGACATTTTGCAATGTTTAGGATGCACGGCGTGTGGTCTCTGAGGGATCTAATGAATTTCATTGAGGAAGCGACGCGCGTTTGAAGTCCACGCGTCACTCCAGTGCTACTTGTTGCACAACACGTATCCGATGTAAACGAAAAACGCTACCCAGCCGCCAACGACGATTTTCTCAAATCTCGTCATTGGACCAACAGACGGAAGACGGTTACTTCCGAACGAATACATGATACACACCCCTTTCTAAGGGTTAAAGAACGTTTCCTCAATGAAATTCATTAGACTTCCCTGCTGGCCGTCTGTAAATTGCAGACTTCCCAGCATATAGCCATGTCTTGGACCTGCCCCGTGTTACCACAGGGCGAGGCAGCTTTGAATGATTGTAATGATTATTTCTTAATTAGTTTATCAAAATGCTTTTACATTTTTACATGTGTAAGCAGTATCATAACAGTCCCAGTCCTTGCACCGAGCACCATTCCTGGTGCTTGGCACAACCTTAGGACCGTTATAGTTACGGCCGACATTCACCAGGGCTTATATAGTCAAGATAGAACCTTACGGCTTTCTCCTACCATATTTGACCTTCTGGCATTGGTCAGGTGTCACCCCCTATACATCCTCTTGCGAGTTCGCAGGGAGCTGTGTTTTTGATAAACAGTTGCCAGAGAAACTTTTGTTGCAACCCTTCTTACGAAGGGTGAGCCTTATTCCGAAGTTACGGCTGCTTTTTTGCCGAGTTCCTTGGGGATCTCTCACTCGTTCGCCTTACTCTACTCGAGCTGACTACCTGTGTCGGTTTACGGTACGGATTCAATGTGATTAAGCTTAGAAAATTTTCTTGGAAGCGTGCTTTGTATAATTCCCTTTGACGAATCGCCAGGTCTAAATACTACTTGGTATTCTCAATTAAGAGCATGTGCGGATTTACCTACACATCTACCTTATAGCAGTTACTCAAATCCAATAATGAGCAATACATACTACACTCCGTCCTTCCATCGCATCACACCAAAGTCATGGAATATTAACCATGTGTCCATCGGCTGCGGCTCTCGCCATTGCCTTAGGCCCGACTAACCCTGCTCTGATTGACATTGAACAGGAAACCTTAGTCTTTCGGCGTGCGGGGATCTCGCCCGCAATGTGGTTACTTGTGCCAACATTCTTACTTCGCAACGCTCCAGCATGGGTCACCCCTTTGCCTTCACAGCAGATGCGAATACTCTCCTACCGCTTGCCCCGACGGTAACCGTCGTGGCAAACCCTCAGTTTCGGTACTATGTTTAGCCCCGATTATTTGCGGCGCGAATTCTCTTACTGAGTGAGCTGTTACGCTATCTTTAAAGGATGGCTGCTTCTAAGCCAACCTCCTCAGTGTCAGAGAAAATTCACCACCTCAAGTGCACTTAACATAGATTTAGGGACCTTAAATAGAGATCTAGGCTGTTTCCTTTTTGACGCATGGAGCTTAGCCCCCACCGTCTAACTGCCGCGCTTTAAATCCTCCGTATTCGGAGTTTGATAGGTTTCGCGAGATTGCTCCCTGTCGAAACCTTCCAGTGCTCTACCCCGGAGGGGAACACGCGACGCTAGCCCAAAAGCTATTTCGGAGAGAACCAGCTATTACCAGGCTCGATTAGCTTTTCACTTCTTACCACAAGTCATCCCAATGTATTGAACGGCAAAAGGGTTCGGGCCTCCATCTGTCTTTCGACAAACTTCACCCTGCTCATGGCAAGCTCGCTCTGGCTTCGGGTCTCTAGCACACGATAGATGCACCTCACGGAAATTCGGTGCAGGTACTAGTGACTAGGTTCTAGGTTCTAGTAAAAATGCAAAAATGCATTTCACTAACACCTAGCCACTAGAAACTATAACCTGCATCTCACCTCTGTGAGATGCACCAAACGCGCTATTCACACTCGGTTTCCCTGTGACTCCATCCGATGAAGGACTTAGTCAAACCGCGTACTAGAACTCGTTGGCTCATTCTTCAATAGGCACGCCGTGACGGACCGCACACTATGCACAATTTATATTTTTTATGATGGAGAGAAACTGGGTCTACTCGACTCCATCACGCCACCGAAGTGACTCAGGAGAGAACCCAGCTTCTCAATGGTGTTTGTTCAGTTCTGTTAGAGTGTTTACTGGACCAGTCGGAACCCTGTGTATTCCTTCAGGTGCCTCACCACTCCTCACCCCGAACAATATCCATCATAAAAAATACAAATTAACGCACACTGTGCGACCCGCTCCGACTCCTTGTAAGCATATGGTTTCAGATCTATTTCACTGTCCTAATCGGACTTCTTTTCACCTTTCCCTCACGGTACTAGTTCACTATCGATCTCAAAATGTATTTAGCCTTGCCGGTTAGTACCGGCGGATTCCCCCGAGCTATTCATGTCTCGAGGTACTCAAGAACAGAAACAAAGAAGATATTATATTTTCACTTACGGGACCATTACCCTCTAGGGTCGTGCTTTCCAGCACATTCAGTTAACATAATATTTTGTAACTTCTCTCATAATAAATTATGACGTTTCTGCCTTACAACCCCACCCTACTATCTCTGACCCCGTGAAGGACCAAAGATAGGAGGGTGGTTTGGGCTTTTTCCGTTTCGCTCGCCGCTACTAAGGAAATGTTCCGCCAAAGGCGGATTGTTTTATTTTCCTCCGGGTACTGAAATGTTTTACTTCCCCGGGTATACTCCGTATGTAATTCATACGGTCTTCCGCCAAAGGCGGAAGGGGTTTCCCCATTCAGAGATTTTCGGATTAACGGTTGCTAGGCACCTCCCCGAAACTTATCGCAGCCATGCTACGTCTTTCATCGCCATTTTGAGTCAAGGCATTCACCATACGCTCTTAAATTTCCCATTAGGAAATTTAAAAACCAAATTCTTTCGATTTCTTTTTGTGGTACCACTACCACTAATTATGAAATCGAGTATAACCTGCACGATGCTTAATCATGCAGGATTTTGCCCCAGTACTAGAACAAAGTTCAGTACAGGGCATGCTTTATCCTGTTACATATAATGAATCCCAGTAGTAGAGCAAAGCTCACTACAGGACTAATGTGTAACGGGTTTGTTTATCCGCACACTAACTTTAGCATCGCTTCGCCGTGTTTTGAAAAAACACAATGCCAAAGTTAGTGTGCGGATTTACTTTTTTTCCATCTCTATCTAAAGACCCCAAGATATCTGCAAAGCAAATATCAAGAGAAAAGATTGGATGGCATGAACCCTTTGGCGAAACTGTGTTTTGCCTCTGGGAATATTTTCAAGTTACTAGCAATTCGGGAATTCACTGAAGTTTAAGCTGTTTTATTGATTTCTTGTCTTAAGACAAGAAATCCCGCTTTTTAGCGGGTTCTTCGGACAACACTTAAAAAAGCATTATCTATACCGCTTTGAAGTTAAGTGAATTTTTAACATATCTGTAATGGGTAACAGTATATAGGAAGCCACATATACTGTCAAATGCTATTTTATGTGGAAAACTAAGATAAATTCCTTATATAATCTGGTACAATATATTGTACCAGATTACTATCATTGACTATCAAATTATTTATTTATTAAAGCGAAAACCCGTCAGAGGAGTGACCCTCTGACGGGTGAAAGGAACGTGGCTACTGGGCCGGTGGAAACTTCTGCGAGGCCTTCAGAATCGGGGCGATCTTTTGCTCCAACCCCGGGAACTCCCGAAACATCCCCTCAACGAAGACGTCAAGGTCGTCGTAGACCTTCTCCACACTCTCGAGGTCATTCGTAGACCAATTGCTACGAAATAGCCCTGGCGAGAAAGCTGTCATCCAACCTGTTGAACCGGGAAAGGGTCTCACGAAACACTCAACCATGTAGGCGTACTTCCCACGTGACTGTCTGACATACCACAGTGAACCGTCAGACTCAAACTCCATTTTCATTTTCACGTCCACAAGGTCGTTGAGAAAGCCAAGAATCAGCCGAACGATCATCCAGATTTCGGCCTTCATGCGGTCGATATTCTGTGAGCCACGAACGAGTTGCTGAGCGATGTTGTCTGCCATCTCTGGCCTCCTTTAGCCTCTCGGCTGTTTACGACTTGGCATCTCTGCCACCCTTTTATATTATATCACATCAAGCCCTTATCCGTCAAGTTATGCAATAAATTATATTTGGTACAATATATTGTACCAGATTACTATTTTAATAATAATATTATGCCTCATGTTTCGAGTAAAAAAATAAACCCCGCCCTACTAGAAAAGCTATTCAATAAGCTAATAACCGTGTTCAGCCGAGCAAAAGATAATAAATCGATGCAGTCATTTATAGATGAGATACTAACCCCAACTGAAAAAATCATGTTAGCCAAACGTTTAGCTATCATCCTTATGCTTTCAGGTAAAACCCCAATACACAAGATTGCAGATACTTTAATGGTAAGCCCAACTACAGTAATCAAAATGTCATTAGAGATTGAAGTTGGAAAATATAATTCAATACTAAATATCTCAAAAAACGAAAAGGATGATATTGAAAAAATTATTTGGAATATCCTTACCGTGGGAGGAATCATGCCACCAAAAATTGGTAGAAAATATTGGAAAAAATATTCGAAATAACCAAATAATTATATAATTTTGGTACAATATATTGTACCAAATTAAAACCAAAAATTTATAGTTAAGTACTAGTTATTGTTCTAACTTATATAAAGCGAAAACCGTCCAGCGAACGGTGTTCGCGAACGGTTCTATGGGGGTGGAAAAAACGGGTGTGTTTTGGCATTGCGCACGTTTTTGGCAATGCGCTTTTGCCAAAGAAGTTCTTTCAATTGTTTTTCCTGAAAAGCAATTCGGGCCTTCAGGCCATTTCTCCCCCGTGCAGTAAGAAGAGCGTTTGCGAGTTGTTGACGATCAAGTCGCAAGGAATCACGAAGTGCCCTAACACGATCGTATTTATAACCGTCCCACCAAGACATGTGTCACCTCCTCTTTCAGAGTATTACGCTAAGTAATTAATGTCAAACAAAACGGCGTCACGGCCCACACAATAATGGACTGTGACGCCGAGAAAGAACATGTGAGAAGACCTCCCGAGCACCTAGGCGGTGCGGGTCATGAGATTGCGAGCGATGCGCCGAGTCTCCCGCCACGACAGATGAGGCTTGGCCTGTTTGACCTTACCGGCGAGAGTGAAAATCGCCACTTCAAGAGCCCTCTTCTCGCCGTGCTTGGCGATGTACTCGGTGAAGAACTGTGGCAACTCTTCTGGTTTCATATGAAGTAGCCGCCGGTTGAGGGCCATGATCTGGCTGAGCTCGAGTCTCATCTCAGGTATCGGGCTGGTGGTCCCAACCATCCTCCTGGAGAGAACAGGCCTCTGTTCCATCTGCAGTCGCTGTTGGAGTCCCAACTGAAGTTGTTGGGAAATCCTCTGCGCAACAGCTACCGAGTGAACAGCTTTGGTCGACACAACCTCATCGTCTTCTTCCACATCATACGCATCAATGGAGAAGACGATGTCAGCCATTTCAACCACGGCCTTCGTGCGGACGGCGTCGAGTCTGTCAAGTTCAATGGTCCAGAGACACCGAAGCCCCAAACCTTCAAACTCTGGTTTCACCGGCTTCCCAACGGAAATCAGTTTCTTCCCCGTTGTGAGGTCAATGAAACCGAGACCGTCCTCCAATTCGCGAAGTTCGAACGGCAACATCCGCTCGACAATTGCTTGTCGCACCTCATCGAGTTTGAAGGGTGATGTCTCGAGAAAGAAACGATCTTTCTCCACCACGATGGCCTTGATTCCGAGGTGTCCGGGAATGGACTCCGACGTCATGAACCACTGGTCGCCTTCACCCTTGGAGAAAACGTCCTGCGCCACACCAGAGTGAGCATCAACGTCATCTCTCATTGGGAGGTTCACATCAAACCCAGACTCCCGAAACTGCAACGCCAGCATGATCTGCGCACCGAGAATGTCCAGTTCCATACAAACCTTTCTGCCACTCAATCGTGGCTAATAGAGGTACTTCTGTTATATTTATACCATAATATTAAAACTTTGCAAGATACAAAAAACTCCGTTTCCGGAGCTTTTTGCAAACCTAAATTTGGAAGTTTTACTTATTTTGAGGAAATACTGTCGGATATTTTATCAATAGCTCGAGCTGCTGCGTTCTGTCCGCCAAGACCAAACGAAAGGCCAAGAGCAAGAGAGATAGCAACCACTAAACCTGTGAAGATTGTCTGAATGAATGCTCCTGCAATTCCCATCTGTGATAGAGCAACCAAAACTGCAAAAACCCATACAGCCCACTTTGAAACACTACCAAGGAAATTTGCTTGGGAAAGATTGGCTGAACGAGCTGATGCAACCACGATTCGTGATAACACATCACCAACAACACCTCCAACTAGGAGCATAAGTACAGCGATAATGAGTTGTGGTAAATAGCCAATAACTACTTGCTGTAGAAAAGCTGTTACCTGGTTTAGGCCAAGAACATCAAAACTTGCTATCAAAAATACGATGATGATGAAGTATTTTACAAGACTTCCTAGAAAATTCCCTGAATTTAAATTCAGTCCGGCTTTTCTAATAAATCCTTCGAAGCCGGCCTTTTGCAATGCTTCGTCGAATTTGATCATTTTCATAAAATGTGCGATGCCTTTGCATACAAGGACACCAATTGCCCAACCTATGCAGAAAATAACTATCGCAACAATCAAGTTTGGAATGAACCCAATAACTCCTGTCCAAAGACCTTGGAAAGAGTTGTTCAAAACTTGACCCCATGTATCTAGAATCATATTAAATATATTAAATGAGTAATGCCTATATTATACAACAATCCATTATACAATGCCAAGCCTGTTTACAATTTTCCTGTGTGGATAATCTAGAATGTCCCGAATAAGCTTATCATACATACTAAGACGATATTTGAAATCCTCGGTCGTAAAATATGTATATTTTAGCTCTTTTCCTATCTCTGACTCCAAAATCTTGATGGTATTTTCAAGTTTTCCTTTTTTGATGTTATCTCCCACTACCAAGATATCCACACGGCTTTCTGGCTCCTGAACAAAAACCCCAGCAATAATAACGAGCTTTATTGAGCCAAGTTTACTGATTTTTCTTATAATTTCTTTCGGATGCAATGGCTCGGTGTTAATCAAGAAGTTTTGAAGTGGTAACAGATATGTAAAACTAGAATCCAAAACAAAACCGCCACTGTGTGCTTTTCTCTTACCTCCAGCTCTGTGTTTAACTAGACCTATTTTTTGTAGCAAATTTATCTCTCTACGTACTTTATTGGAACCAGTCTTTACCCTATCGCTAATATCACTAATACCAAAAACTTGTTCTGGGTTAAAGAGAAAGAGCTTCATAATTTTAACCTTTGTCTCATTGCCAAATAGTTTTGCTAGGGTTTCCATACGGCTCATTATAGAGTAAATTGAATTTAATTGCATATATTGACTTTTTTATTAAAAATTATGAAAAAAGAGCATTTAAATGCCCTTTTTTCTAAAAAACCTGTGATTTTTATTATTTAAGTGTTACCTTGGCTCCAGCTTCTTCCAGCTTCTTCTTGAAAGCATCTGCATCTTCTTTCTTCATTCCCTCTTTTAGCATACTTGGAGCTGCATCAACTAAATCCTTGGCTTCTTTCAAGCCAAGACCTAGAACCTCTTTTACCACCTTGATAACTGCAATCTTTGTTGCCCCACCATCAGTTAGTTCAACATTGAAAGATAATTTCTCGTCGCTGGCTGTTGATGACGCGCCTCCTGCTGGAGCCGCTGTGGCGACTGCTGCTGCTGATACGCCAAATTTCTCTTCCAAGTGTTTTACAAGTTCATGCAAATCCAAAACTGACATTTTTTCAATAGCTTCTACTACAGCCTTGAATTTAGTTGGAGTTGCTGTTGTTTTTGTTTCTGCCTTAGTTTCAACCTTAGTCTCTACTACTGCATCTACTGTGTTTGTTGTTTCATCCATATTTTTAGTTTTTAGTGTCTAGTTTTTAGCTTCTAGGACTTTCTCTAACACCTAGTAACTAGAACCTAGAACCTGTTATTTATAATTAAGCTTTCTTCTGCGCTATTTGGTCAAGTGCCATAACAAATCCCTGAATCGGAGAATTGATAAGATTCACAAATTGAGCTTGTAGGGTCTTCAATCCTGGAATCTGTGAGATGACAAGCATTTCACTTTGGTTCAAGAATTTTCCCTCAAACACCCCTCCCAAGATTTGAATCTTTTTATCAAGCTTCTTTTGGAACTCATATACTCCACGAGCTCCTTCTGTGGGGTCTGCACTATAAACAATACCAAGTTCCCCCGGTAATTCTGGCATAGCTCCTTCCAGTCCAGCTTCCGAAAAAGCTTTTTTCGTTAAGGTTTTCTTTGCTACTGTATATCCAACCCCCTTCTCTTTAAGTGCTCTCCTTATGGCGGTTGAATCTGCTACAGGAAGTGCATGAAAGTTTATGAATACAACAGAAGCTGAATCCTTCACAATTTTCTTGAGTTTGGTTAAGATTTCTCCCTTTTTTTGTTTACTTATTGCCATATTGAATAGTTATAAAGTCTGTAAAGTCAAAAGTCTGTAAAGTCAGAAATTTTATCCTGCATTACTTTATGGACTTTATAAACTTTATGGACTTTAGACTTTTAATCCGACCTAAGGTTAAAATTGAGTACCTCACAATAAGTGAAGTAAAATCTCGGTAGGACTTATAGATGCCTACTGTCTTTGACCTTATGTCAGTAGAGTATATCAAAAACTGTTTTTAGTCAAATGCTTATTCCTCAACAAACAATTTCCTTACAAAATTAAAACCTTTAATTGGCCAAGTAAAAAGACGACTGACTAAACCCGTATCTTTTTCTGCCTCAAAAACCGTTGCAGTATTTTCCAGCCCAATGCCAACATTATAAGAAGCCAAACTCTCTTCCTCATTTTTTTCAACTTTAAATTCTGGCTGTAGAACCACCTCAGGTATCGGTATTGATTTAGTAACTATATTTTTTGCCGGTAGGGTAATTTGTGCCATTTTCTTTTCGACTTCTTCAATTTTTGCTTGTATGTTTTCTAAAACAGCATTCGCTGTACTTACTTCAACTTTTTTTATATAACTCATTTCTTTACCCAATGGATTTAAAAGTTGTGTTGACTCATCCAACATTCCAGTCACATCATCGGCAAAAGTTACCTTTTGATTATTTGGTATCAAAGTATCTGTCGGAAAAACAAATATCTTTTTTTGAGATACCAGTTTCCATCCTTCCAAATTTATTTCCATACTAGAATTATTGGAAATTTCTATTCCTCCAGATACCTTATTAATTGAAATAGTTGGGGAAATAACCTCAACCCACATTCTACTTACCGCTTGTTTATCAGAATAATTGGCGTTAACTACAACAGTATATTCCCCAGCAAATTTATATGCATGACTTATATTATTTCCTTGAGCCATAGTTCCGTCACCAAATGACCATAAGTAGACAATGCCAGATTCCGGCATATTTTGTATCTTTGTTGGTATAGCTTTAAATATCAGACTGTTTCCAACCGCAGTTAACCTATCTCTCCCAGCAGAAACTTCAAATTCTATTTTATTTTCTGTGCTAGATAGTGGTGCCGGGGATGAATGGGCAGATATAATCGTGTGGGTTGTTTGGTTTGAAGAAGCCGTGGTATCGGCAGTTTGGCTCGTGGTAGTAACCGTTTCATCTGTGGTAGTAGAAGCAGAAGATGAAGTGCTGGCATTAATAACTCCTGGTGTTGAACTGGCAGTAATCCACATTGTGCCATTCCATTGCATTGTCTTTTTTGTTGCAACATCTCCTGCCGACCAACCAGTCAAAAAATTAAGTGTCTGTATGGTATTATCGGCAGAATCTTTCAATACGAGATGTTCTCCACTATTACTAAGACCACTACCACCAAAACTTCCCGAAACATCATTGATACCAGGCACAGAATCAGGAACAGATGGAGTAACTCGTTCTATTAAAAAATACCCGCCAGCAGAAATACTTTTAGCCAACGAGATTATTAGGGTCCCCCCACCTGCTTCATATAACTTCCAACCCGTCAGGTCAACATCTGCACTGCCCGTATTATAAAGTTCAATCCATTCGGCATTAGACGATTCTGCTGTCCCCATCCACGCAATCTCGTTTATAATAACTTCCGCATGAGAAAAAACTGGTAATAACAATAAAATTGTAAATATAAAAAATCTAGACAGTCTCATGATGAATAGACCTTAGCAATCAAAATTATAGCTAGACTGATTAAAATTATAGCCAAAAAACCAAAGAGAAATCTATAAAAGTCTTTATCAAAATAATTTGACATAAATTTACCCAGGCACTAACTTGATGAGATAATGGTTATTTTACTAGCCACTTCTATACACCAATAAACAAAAATAAATTATAGAAACACATTGTACTCATCAAGTTAGTGCCTGGGTAAATTGTAACAAATAATAGACTCCCGCACGAATAGATGTGGATAACTCCTTATATTTTATTTACTTAGTCCAACTATGATGATAAAAAAATTAACGAATGGTTGTTATTGCAAAGATGTTTGAAGTTGTAGAAGATTGGGGTCGTTAGGAATTTTTGACAGACCTTGATTAACAATTATCCTCGCTTTGTTTAAATCCTTGAAGATATCCCTATAAATCTCCGCTAATTGTGTGTAGAGATAGGCTTGTGTGGAACCCTTGGAAATTGCCTGTTTGTAATATATTTCCGCTTGAGTGTTATCTTTTAAAAAATAAGCATAGAGATTACCAAGATTAGCTGGTGAAACATAGTCGGCTGGAGAAAGTTTAACTGCATATTTCCACGACAGAACTGCCCCACTATAATCTCCTGCTTGTTTTTGATAAATTCCTAAATCAATCCATGCAAATAAATTAGCTGGATTATTTTTTAATGTCGTCTGAAGCGACTTAATTTTTTCTACTGCTAAGGTTTTTGCCTCTGGACTTATTATCGCTCCACTGTATAAAACAGGTTCCCTGTTTAAATCCGGTATTGGTTGTGGAACTTCTTTACTTTCAGTAATTGGCACCTGTTCTATTTTATAGTTACCTTTTATTCCAGTTTCTGTATTATTAGTTGTAGTAGCTGTTGTAGTACCTACTATTTTATTCTCCGTGATTTGTTTTGATTTTTTATCAAAAGTGATGTAAATACCAAGCAGAATAATGACAATGGCAGTACTTATAATAATTTTGTGGTTTTTTGTTAATTGCATATTTGATATACTATCACATTTTCCAGACACAACAAAACACTAACTTTTGGTCAGTGTTTTGCTCTCCTATCCAAGGGGAACCCTTGGATATTGGATAAATTTACAATCCTTTTAACTTGGAAACCTCAGCCATCTTAGCCTTGGTCTTTGGACCAAAAACACCATAACCTATCCCTCCTGGTTGTGCTAAGCCATATTTAACTTGAAATTTCTTAATAGCAGTTCTTGTTAGAGCACCAAAATATGATGTCTCATTACCCGGTGAACCAGCCCCAGAAGAGGCTATTTTTGTATCGGAATCAGAGTTAAGAACTTTTTGAAGGTTCTTAACATCATTACTTTGACTACCAACTGTTAAACTTTTAGTAAATGTAAACCCTGTTCCAGTCCCAGCTATTGAACCTCCACTAAGTGCCGCAATCTGTGCTGTAAGCGAAGCAATCATCGCCTGTAACTGTTCTACCGTGGTAGCGGATGTCGTGGTTGGTGCTGGTGTGGTTGTTACCACTGGAGCAACATATCCACCCCCACCACCCCCACCAGAACTTACAATAGGTCCATTACTACTACTAGATGATGATGTTGTCGCTCCACTACAGGCGTTGGGACTTACAGTAACAGTTACAGCCGCTTCCGCTGTCGCTGTAAGAGTCATGGTACTCTGACTCGTATCACATGTAGTAGTATAATTTGTACCTCCAGCATCAGTTAATAATTTATTTCTACCAGCTGACGCCACTTTCAAGGTAGAACCTGATTGTAGATTGGCTGTAAAACTAGCTGATCCAACTACAAGTGATTCCACTACATCTGCTGAACCTGAAACAGTCAAACTTATTGCATTGCCGAGAGAATCATTGATTGAAATTATAGCCGAAGTACCCAAAGACACATCATTATATGCCGCCCCGACTACCAACGGTACAAGTAGAATACCTAGAGAAATTAATAATTTTTTCATGATTTTTCCTAAATTAACTTATAAAGTCTAAACCTTCATTACCGATTTCGACCTAGTAGAGGCAGGGTAATGAGTTAATTTAGGTTATTGACAAGAACCGTACGCCCAGAGTACCTCCCCAATAACAGCTGCTCCATTAATTGAAGTTGTTGTTGCACTAGTATTGTAAACATAACGAATTTTTGTTGCTGAACTGGTTGCATAAGCTTCAACACAACCTACTGTTATAGTAGAAGTAGCGCTGGCTACCGTTGGTATAGAAACATTTCCGTTAAATGTTGCAAGCCCAGTAAATGTTGAAGCCCCGGTAACAGTTAACGTTCCCCGTGTAGCAATGTTTCCAGTTGAGGCAGTTGTAGTAGCCATGCCATTAACTATGAAGTTGCCTGCTACTGAAACGGGACCTGTTGTTGAGGCATTAACAAAACTGGCTAGACCTGTAAAGTCTGAGACTCCAGTAACAGTTAATGTTCCTGTTGTACTAATATTACCACTAATAGTAGAAGTAGTGGCATTTACTGCCATAGCACTCATAAACAAACCAAAACATAACACAAGAACATAAGAAACATATTCTTTTTTTATTGATTTAAACATGTTATTAATTAACTAATAATTTATGACTACTAATAATAGTGAAGACTAAAATTTCTTCTTACAAATAATTATACTCCTATTTAAAAATAAAAATTAATGTTACCTGTGGATAACCCCACACTTCTCCCTTAGCAACACAATTTTTAAAAATCTTCGGAAAAAATCCCCAGATTTTTAAAAATTGTGTTGCTAAGGGAGACACACTGATAACCCATTTTGTTGAAACAAAGTGAATTTTCAATTTCTAATTTTCAATTTTCAAAATAACAAAAAACACCCTTTCGGGTGTTTTTTGCTAACCAATGAGCAACTACATTTCTGTAATCACCCAATCACAAGAGGTTAATTAGTTCGCACGAGTCTGACTAAATCCACTTGAAGGTAGACCTAGGATACCGTAACCATTTGCCCAGTCGTTTTGAGAAACGCCTGATGTTGTGGTTGCGTTACCTGACCAGATAAAGTCATTGTGATCATCTGCAACTGCACCGGTTGTCGTTGAGGTAAGTGGGTTACTGGAGTTTACTCCTGTTCCCAAGTGTGCTGTTGCATTGATGTATGCACCATCACCATTCATTGTCGTTGTGACTGATGTTCCTACTTGTGTACCTGATACTGTTGCTTCAACTTGGAAGTAGTATGTAGTACCTGCAGGAATTTGTAATGGAACATAAGAACCAGTTGTTGATGCAGTAAAGGTTGGACCGCCTGTATCAACTAGGAAAGTATCACCTAATTGACCTGTCTGTGCTCCATATGAGCCACTGACTGGCTGTGAATAACCTGAATCTGAGTAAACCATCACCTTAGGACTTGCAACACCACCACCAGCTACGAATGAAGAGGTGGCAATTGTGAAGTTCATACTGTATATACCAACTGGACCATGTGAGTCAGCTGTAACCTTGAATCTCATAAGTTTACCATCAGCAACACCTGTTGATGCAAGTGTATCAGCTGAAATGACTGGGAATGATTTGAACATTCTCACACCATTAACACCAGCTGTAACTGTACCAATTTGTCGTGTTATACCTGAAGAAACTCCTGAGCCCTCAGCACTTTGAACATCAATCTTGACTAATCTACCCTCTACACCAGTCTCACTTGAGCCAATATTACCCAAGTCAGCTTTGATCGTAATAAGAACGTCTGTGTCCTTTGTTAGAACTAGAGGGGAATTCAAGGTTGAAGTTGCTACTGTTGTAGCTCCTGTAAAGACTACAGACCCTAGAAGGGTTGAGCCTTGATACAGATAAACTGTACTTAGATCAGAAGGTGTACTTGTTGAAAGTACCAAACCAACCTTTGTTAAGTTTATGTTCTCGTTTGTTGCTCGGAATTTGAATACACCAATTTTAACACCTGTTGAGCCTGCGGCTACAGTTGCATAGTTAGGTGTTGATGAATCAACACTAGCTGTGAACGAACCTGAAGCCACTGTCATAGGCTGACCAAGTGATGCTGTGAATGTTTCTGTAAAGTCAGCTCCTGAAGTTGCACCTGTAGCGGTAGGAGCAGTTTGAATGCCCCACTTAAACATATCATCAGCAGATGTACCCGTAGAAACATTACACTTGAGTGCCAACGTTTTTACTGTTCCCTTTGGAACTGTGTACTGACTATCTAGTGTAAATGTCTTATCAGCTCCCGTTGCACCCGTTGGATTCAAAACATTTGAACCCGTGTTCAATGCTGTTGTACCATCAAACAACTGACATGATGTAAGTTGTGTAACTTCAGCACCTGTGAATGAAAGCTGAAGCGCAAGTGTACCAAATCTTACATCTTCACCTGATTGTGAAGCATCAAATTGGTAGTTAGTAAATAATACTTGACCACCCGATACTATACTTTGAGCTGCTGGTGAAGAAGAGACTGAAACAGCAAGAGCTGCTGATTTTACAGTCATTGTGTTCATGCTAAATGCACCAGGAGTCAAGGTAATTGTATTTCCTGTTGTTTGACCTGTTACGGTTGACCAGTATGTTGACGATGAAGGTGTTGTTGAAAGGATAATTGTGCCACCATTTGGTGCACCTGTAGGAACTGTACCCTTAACTGTATATGTCTTCACGCCTACTGGGAATGTAACTGTGTCTGTGAAGGTAAGTGTCAACGCACCATTTGATGGTTGATCAACTGGACCTGCCACAACAGCACCATTACTATCAACTATAGTAACATTTGTAAGAACGCCATTACTTGACCATGTTCCTGTTGTCGCAATATCAAAGACAATTTCTTGAACTGAGATTGGCTCACCTTTGATATCTGTTGTGAATCCACCAAATACTTGGTTAGGAACACTAACAGCAATGTTCTGCGCAGCAACTGATGTTGCCTTTCCTATCGAAGTAGCAGAACCTGACGAAACAGTAACTATGTTAGCTTGGAACCAAGGTGCTCCTGTTGAGAAGTTACCACAAGCCTGTGAAGCTGAACATGTAACCACTGCATTTGCTCCTGCTGGTGGTGTGATGCCATATCCATAGGTTTCACCCTTTAGATATAGATCTGTTCTCTTGTACAAATCAAATTTGATTGTTCGGCCTGCTGAACCTGTTCCAACAATATCACCCTGAATATAAATGTCTTTTGAAAGACCTGTTGCAATAATAATGCCGGCACCAAAATTTGCAGAATAGTATTTACCATCTGCTGAGATTGTAGTGTCGTATGCTGTACCATCAACATAAACCTTTACATTTGCAAGGTCTTGTGTTGAAGCAGAACCCGTCTGATTCCATCGAATTGAGAAGAGTCTTACATCTTCAGATGAACCAGCTGTGATTCTTGCACCAGAGAATTTATATCCTGTTGTTCCGATTTCTTTACTCTGAGATGAACCTGGGTCGTAAGATGAAGCTGCAACTGTAACAGAACCTAGTGATAGGTTGCTATTCAATGTGTGTTGTGCACCAGATATAGGAAGTGACCCTGTAACTGTTGCTGAAGTGTTAATTGCTACAACCTGTAGACCTGCAACCTGTCCAGAATAACTAGAAAGGTCTGCGGCCATGTTGCCAGCAACTGTAAACACTTCCGTTGTACCAGCTTTAATTACGTAAGATTCGCCAACCAATGCTTGGCTGTTTGAGTTAAGTGTCTTTGCAATACCGATTTGTGTGCCATCGCTCTTTAGAAGAACAATGCCAGAAAATGCAGCATCTTCTGCAAGACCTACACGCTGAACTGTAACTGAATTCACTGTTACATCACTTGCACCCGCTTGGATACTAAATGTTGTAAAAGGAAGTCGAGCTGCACTTTGTGGTGCAAGGGAATTAGCAGGTTGTGTACCGGCCGCTACTGCCAAAGAACCTCCTGTTGGAAGACCTGGTGTAACTACTGGGGGTGTAACTACTGTTCCTCCTCCCATTGAGTTAAGTTTTGCTCGTGTAATTGGACCTACATAACCAGCAACTGGTGAGATTCCATGTTTTGTCTGGAACTTCATAACAGCAGCTTTGGTTAGACCACCAAAGTATGATGTTTCATTCCCTGATGAACCAACTCCTGAGGCTGCCACTTGAGTATCAGCACTTGAGTTAAGAACCTTTTGAAGATTCATAACATCGGTACCTTTACTACCCATTGTTAAGTTCGTATTGAATGTATAACTACCTGTTGTAGGTGTTCCACTCAACGCTGAAAGCTGTGCTGACAACGCTGCGATTTGTGCTTGAAGCTCAGCAATTGTAGCTGCACTTACTGGTGTAACTACGAAAGCTATAGCCAAAGCAAAACCCGCTAATGTAGCGACAAACTTTACAGTTCTTGATTTTGTTAAATTCATATATTGTTTTTAATAAAATAACTTTCTTCGTTTACTAATAAAAATTTTGAAGAATAGTTATTGAAAACATTAGCTAATTAATAATGTCAACGTATCACTCAAAACAAATTTTATTTTGTTTCCAGTAATACATTCTGCCTACTAATTTTTTGAGCTCATATTTTCGCTCACATCTCCACATGGTGGCAGAGCCGAGCGCTTCGACACAAGACAAAAAAGTAGATGGTAAATTTTTGACTGATTTTCTATCTATCTTTCGTGACTGAAAAAGGACGTCCGAGAACATGATTTGAGGTCATGTTTTTTGTAAAATCCATATTTATCCGCACACTAAGTCTAGCATCGTTGCATCGTGTTTTTAGTAGTTATTGTCGTTGCTATTTTAGTTACAAATCTTGTTTGTGTAACCAAACTCAACTAGCAACAAAAACACAATGCTAGACTTAGTGTTCGGATTTAATTTTCAAAGGACTTTTTCGTTCCGAAATAGTAAAGGAATATATATGTATTCTTTGCACAGCATATAAAATGCCATACATAAAACCTATTATATATCTCCTGTCCTAACTTTCAAATCAGGGTGTGTGGATAACTATAAAAATAGCCACAATCCACCAAGCTAGTATTGCATAAAATAAGCTTAAAAGTCAACCTGAATTTAAACCAGCGAATATCTGCTCCAACGCCTAACTCCAGTTCTTTTCAAAATACCAATAGATATAAAGGAATTTAGTTCTCTTTGGATAGTTTTTTCACTACAATCTTTTATTACAATGGCCATATCTCTGATAGTCAACTCCTTTCTTTTTTTAAGTAAATCAAGAATTATATTTTGGCGATTCGTTTTTTTAAAGTTATCTCTATTAGTATCTAAATTTATGTCCTTTATCCTGCTAAAGGACATTTTGTGTGCTAATGGTATAGATTCGGGTGTTTTATAGATTTTATCATCTTCACCTTCTGATTTTACTATATTAGAATAGTTTTCTAAAACATTAAAAAAATCCTTTGATATCATCTCTTTTGATGAATATTTTGAAGTAGGATTGGCATTGTTAAATATACTTAAAAGATTTAAAAACTCTTGTTTTAAAATAGAAAAATTCATCTGAGAAACAAGTCCACCACGTAAAGAAATCTCAAGAAATGAAATGAGCTCAGTGGTAAAAGTTTTTGTATTATAAATAAAATCACCATAACTACCTTCCGGAGTATCTTTATAAGTAAGAATAAAAGACAATAGTTCTCCAGCTTTTTTTCTTAAAGTCCATTTCATTGGTTCATTGTCCGAAAACAAATTTGTAATCATATAGACGGCTGAAGCTAGTTTTTCTGTCTTTTTATACGCTAAAACAAAATCATTGTTTTTATTAAAAAATGATATTGGGTCGACATTTTCCTGTGATGTTTCTGTTGAAAGTTCTTTGTTGGATTCCATTTTATTTGTAATTGATATGTCTTTTATATTCAATGTCTTTTACTGTTTTGTCCTTATCATGTCCTTTATAATACCACCAGTCTTTAATACCGTCAAGTGTGTCCATTATATAACACTAAAAGACAAACTGACAATAGACAGATTGTCTTTTTGTTGTTGTAAAAATTTGTAACAAAAAACTTTGGATTTGAATGGTACTCTGTTAAAATAGGTGTATATGTTTGGTAGAAATAAAAAAGAAAAAAGAAAAGAAAAGAAAAAAGAGTTTGAAGATAAAACAAATTCCAACCACTTGCAAAAAGAGACCTTAAATACAATCATTGCTGTAGTGTTTTTTGTTTTTGGGATTTTTTTGATTCTCTCTTCTGGTCCAATAGATAAGGGGGGGAAAGTTGGGGTCGGTGCTTATAAAATATTTCATTACCTTTTTGGGGTTGGTTACTACTTGTTACCTATATTATTTTTTATTCTTTGCGTCTCCTTCTTTCGTTCACTTCAAAAAAAACTTGCTTTAACACATACTGTCGGTGGAACATTGTTTTTTATATCTTCATTAGCACTAATAAATATCCTCTCTCAAAATGTTGGTGGAACAGAAAGTGGTGGAGTCATCGGTGGATTTATTTCTAAACCGCTTCTCAATATGTTTGATGTGTTTGTCAGTGTAATAATTTTGGTGGCTCTTGTGATTATTTCTCTTTTGACTATTTTTGATGCTCCAATAAAATTTACCTTTATTAAATCCCTGTTTCAAAAGAAAGAAATTCTTCCAGGAACCGAAGATGCTGGACCTGAAGTAATCATTTCTAATGGAGAACTTCTAAACGTAGCAGACCAAAAAGAAATGACTAAATTGGAAGAAACCCAATCTCTTTTTAAAAAATCAACCGAGATAAAAGATGAATTTGGTATTAGTCCTTTATTACTTAATGGTAAAGAATTCATACCACCACCACTGTCACTGCTTGAAGGAGACCGTGGTAAACCTGGTGTTGGTGATATAAAAGCAAATTCTAATATTATAAAAAGAACTTTAGCTAATTTTGGTATAAATGTTGAGATGGATGAAATTTCCATCGGACCATCTATTACTAGATACGCTTTGAAACCAGCCGAGGGTATAAAACTTTCTCGTATAGTCGGTTTACAAAATGATTTGTCTCTGGCTCTAGCGGCACATCCAATTCGTATAGAAGCACCCATCCCTGGTAAATCTCTTGTTGGTATAGAGATACCAAACAACACAAAAACAACTGTTGGTCTTGGAACACTACTCGCTTCAAATGAATTCCAAAACTCTGACAAACCCCTTTTGATTTCTCTCGGAAGAGGAATATCGGGGATGTCATATTTTGCTAATCTATCTAAGGCCCCACACCTTCTTATTGCTGGAGCTACGGGTTCTGGAAAGTCAGTCACTATTCACACAATCATAACTTCGCTTCTTTACAGAAACTCACCAAACAACGTTAAATTTATTATGATTGACCCAAAACGAGTAGAACTAACTCTTTATAACAAGATTCCACATCTCCTAACCCCGGTTATCACGGACGCAAAAAAGACGATTTTAGCCTTGAAATGGGCGGCAAAAGAGATGGATAGAAGATATGATATTCTGCAAGCCGAGAGTCTTCAAAACATCGCTTCATACCATAAAAATATTGTTGAGCCAGAGCTAAAGAGAATCAAAAATAAGAAAATTAACCCAGAGGATAAGGTTGTTGAGACTATGCCATATATCATCATAGTTATTGATGAATTGGCCGATATTATGTCGGCATATCCACGTGAACTGGAAGCTGCTATCGTTCGCCTAGCCCAAATGAGTCGTGCTGTCGGAATTCATTTGATTCTTTCAACCCAGAGGCCATCTGTAAATGTCATCACCGGGCTCATTAAAGCCAACATTCCTTCACGTATCGCACTGCAAGTGGCATCACAGATTGATTCACGAACTATATTAGACATGGGCGGAGCAGAAAAACTTCTTGGTGCTGGAGATATGCTTTACCTTTCGGGAGAAATGTCACAACCACAAAGGATTCAGTCGGCTTACATATCAGAAACCGAAACAAAGTCAGTGGTTAAATATTTGGTAGATAGCTATGAAAATGAAATTCCAAGTGAAATAAATATCACTGGAACAGACCAAAAAAACAACATATTTGAAGCAACAATTGATGACGAAAAAATGGAAGCAGATGATGACTTGTATGAAGACGCAAGACAAACTGTCTTAGAGGCCGGTAAGGCCTCAACCTCTTACCTTCAACGTAAACTTGGCGTTGGTTATGCCCGTGCTGCCCGTCTCATTGATATGCTTGAGGAACGTGGGGTTATAGGACCGGGCTCTGGGGCAAAACCAAGGGAAATTCTGGAACCACTGAATACAGACAATGAGATACCGCCCAATAATCCAAGCGAATAAACATGAATAGAAGTGCAATATCTGTTCTCAGAATTTCCCTCATTTCCATATTAGTTTTGGTAATAGTCGGATATTCCCTCTTTCAAGCTCAAAAACTCCTAACAGGTCCCGTCATCGATGTCTATACCCCCCAGAACGGAGCCACATACAATCAAACCCTTATTGAGATCGACGGAAGAGCTTATAATGTCGCCTATCTCAATCTGAATGGTCGACCTATATTTACAGACAAAGATGGATACTTCAAGGAGAAATTGCTCCTGTCCCCTGGGTATAATATAATTAAGCTAGATGCCGTAGATAAGTTTAAAAAATATACGGAGAAGACATTAGAATTAGTGCTGAAGGAGTATTAATAGCGACCAGAAACTTTTTTCTCGTTGTATTTCTCTGAGAGACACGCATAAATTTTTACTAAAATTTTGCTTGAGTTCGCGCCGTCGCGCTCACTAGTCTCTCTTCGAAACACAACTCAACAAAGTTTCTTAACTAATATTTTTTATGATGAAGAAAAAAGAAAAGAAGGAAGAGAAGGGAGAAATTGGAAAAGTAAATGTAGAAAACACACTTCGGGAAATCCGAACGAAATTTGGTGATGATTCTATAATGATGCTCGGTGATAAACCTCATGTAGATGTAAACGCAATTTCAACTGGCTCAATTGGACTGGATGCCGCTCTTGGTGTTGGTGGTCTTCCTCGTGGAAGAATTGTGGAAATCTTTGGACCAGAGTCATCTGGTAAAACCACCTTGTCTCTACATGTTATTGCTGAGGCTCAAAAGAAAGGTGGCATCTGCGCATTCATTGACGCAGAGCACGCTATGGACCCAGAGTATTCACAGAGGCTTGGTGTAAAGATAGACCAACTTCTTATTTCTCAACCAGACAATGGTGAGCAGGCCCTGGAAATCGTAGAGTCTCTTGTGCGCTCCGGCAAGATAGATGTGATTGTGATTGACTCTGTGGCAGCCCTGACACCAAAAGATGAGATTGAGGGTGATATGGGAGCCTTTCATGTGGGTAAACAGGCTAGGCTTATGTCACAAGCCCTCCGCAAGCTAACGGCTATCGTGGCTAAATCAAAAACGCTGGTTATATTCATTAACCAAATCAGAATGCAAATTGGTGTTATGTTTGGTAATCCTGAAACAACTCCTGGAGGAAAGGCACTCAAATTCTATACATCAGTTCGTATTGATATTCGTAGGATTGCTCAAATTAAAAAAGGCGAAGAAATTATGGGTGGACGCATAAGAGTAAAGGTTGTAAAAAATAAAGTTGCTGCTCCATTCAAGCAAACAGAGTTTGATCTCATGTATAACGAGGGAATTTCTCGAGAGGGTGAGCTTATTGCTCTCGGCGAGAAAATGAAGATAATTCAAAAATCTGGGACGTCGTACAATTACGGAGAAACAAAACTTGGTCGTGGGTATGATTCCACACGACAATTTTTGAAAGATAAAGTAAATAAAAAAATCGCCGACGCTATACTCAAAGAAATCCGCGAGGGCCTTGCCAAAAATGGAGGCTCTGTTGTCGCAGTAAACGAAACCGAATCAAGCTCAAGCGAAGAATAACATTCGCACAATCTCTTTCTCGTCATATCTCTCAAAAGGCAATCTATCTAGCTCTGGTGAGCTAGCGAACTTCTCGTCGTTCAAGAAAATAATAGTCAGAATACTTCCTTTATTTTCTAAACTCCTGCGAAAGGCCTTTCTCAAGACATGACTCAACGAGATTGTGCTTCGTTCTGGTTTTTATGATTTACTACGATATATCGTAGTAAATTGACCATTCGTATTCATTCGTATCATTCGCATAATTTTCGTATATTATTATTTTTATAAAAGGAAAACCACCGGTGGTTTTCCTTCCGGCGGTCGACTACATCACATCACTATACTTTGACCCGCCAGGCTGTTTTGAGAGCCATAACAGCAAACACGATCAAGGTGAGAATTCCCACCCACGAGCCGATATTGATCGGCAGAACAGTGACTGCGACGATGGTCGCAACACCACTGAGATACATGACGGCAAGATGAGCCTTTGTTGAATTCTCCACAACTATCCTCCTAACTTAACTATAAATATAATTGTATTTTTGTCAACTAAATTGATACAGAAAAACCGGCCACGATAGCGGATTTTCCTGCCTTGCAGGGAACTCGCTGGACCGGTTGTACCTAGAGCTAGTCGTCAGAAAGAACGAAGATAGCACATCGCAGTGCCCACGTGGTTCCACAGACCGAAATCATCGTCGTTGTCACACAAACTGACTTAGTGCGCCATCTTGCTGAAGTGAGAAAGGGCTTCAGATCCTCGTTGATCTTTGCCTGGAACAATTTCTCGTCCCCTGCCGGTGAGTAATCCTGAACCGCTAACACTTGTTCCATCTTCCACCTCTTTCAATTTGGCCAGGCGGCGCCCAACCTCCCACCACTATTAGATACCCAAATATTTATGATGTCAAGTAGACCCCGATAGTAAAGTAAAACTCATTATGAGTTGATTTTTCGGCCTAAATAGGCTATATTCTATGAATGTCACAGCTTACATACGACGAAATAAAAGAAAGAAAATACATTGTTTTTAACGGCGAGCCTTGGGAAGTACTCACCTCTCATGTTTTCCGCAAACAACAGAGAAAACCTGTTAATGCCACAAAGCTCCGAAACCTCATTACTGGCAAAGTAACAGAGCAATCTTTTCATGTGTCTGAAAAAGTGGAGGAGGCAGAAATTGAAACAAAAGACGTAAAATATTTATATAGTAATCGTGGTGAATTTTGGTTCTGTGACCCGAAAGACCCATCCGACAGATTTGAAATTGATGAATCTCACATTGGCACACAAAGCCAATTTCTAAAAAAAGATTCAATTGTTCAGGTCCTATCTTTCCAAGACAAAACCATCGGTGTAAAAATGCCAATCAAGGTTGAACTAAAAGTTATCGAGGCTCACCCCGCTGTCAAAGGCAATACTGCTCAAGGAGGAACAAAATCAGTAAAGGTAGAAACAGGAGCCGAACTTCAAGTGCCTATGTTTATAAAAGAAGGAGATGTTATACGAATCAACAGTGATACTGGCGAGTATTCTGAACGAGTCGGTGGTAACAACTTTTAGTTTTTCAAAACTTTAGCTCGTCGTATCTTTTTTGGAAACACAAACCCAGACCAGCGTCTGGGTTTGTGTTTCCAAAAAAGATACGACCACGCAAGTTTTGATAGGTCGAGAAATGAAACTCTGAGGATTTTTGTTCGAGTTCAAGGCGGAATGAAAAAATGCGAGGAGCCGTACTAAACGTACGGTGACGAGAATTTTTGAAATTCCAACGCTGAAATCGGACAAAAAGACCAGAGCTATCTAGAAACAAACGGCAAGAGTCCCATAAAGCGAGAGCGCTTAATGGCCATTGCCAGATTGCGTTGATGTTTTGCGGTGATTCCTGTTCTCTTTCGAGAAATTATACGAGCGTGAGGATTAAGAAACTTTTTTAAAAGCTCTACATCTTTGTAATCAATATATTTGATATTGTTTTCAGTAAAGTAACATTTCTTAGAGTTCATAAAGTTCATGAAGTTAAAAGTTTTTAAAGTTAGAAGGGAATGTCTTCGGGGTTAATCTCTTCCTCCGGATACTCTATAGTATCTAATGCTTTTTTATGTTCGTCTTCTGTTGGGGCTGGAGCACTGTATGCTCCACTAGGGGCATCTCTCTTTGGACCAAACTGTATTCGGTCTGCGATGATTTCTGTGCGGTATTTTTTAACACCCCCAGCATCATCCCAACTTCGTGTCTGCATTCTTCCCTCTACCAAAACAGAACCACCTTTCTTCAAATATTGTCCACAGATTTCCGCTTGGCGACCAAAAACTACTACATTATGAAAATCTACATTTTCTTGCTTAACACCATTCTTGTCCTTCCAAACTCGATTTGTAGCCACCCCAAAACTAGCCACCTTAACCCCCGAAGGAATAGCTTTCACTTCTGGATCTCTGGTTAAATTTCCTATTATAATTGCTTTGTTTAAATACATGGCAGTTTATTATTTATTAAGCAATAACAAGATCATCTATGCTCTTATCAATCTCCTCTGGTGTGGCCTCCTTTTCTACAACAGGCATTTCAACTGTTTCGCTGTCGTAGCTAACACCTTGTCTCTTAATATCTTCAAATTTCAATTTCATTTTGCCATTTAGAAGAGTATTTTCGCGCACAGTTTTAATAATAAGATAACGAAGGATTTCATTATCCATATCTAATCCTTTCTTTATTGCTTCTATCCCCTCCTTGTTTACTTCAAATTTCACCCACCCAAAGTACCCCATTGTACATTTGTGGCGAACAGTTTGAACAACTTTGGTCATTGAATAAGCGAGGTCAATGAGAATTGGGCTCTCATCAGATATCACTTGGCCACCTACAGAAGTTAATAGCTTTTTTAGAGCTGTTACTTTAGCAGGAACTTGCTCTACGGCAAGGGATGGAAGAAGTAAATAAGAGACCTCGTATATGGTCAATTTATCGCTTATCATAGCTTCGCCTTGTCTCTTTATATCTATTTCCATGTGAGTCACAGTATCATAAATGAACTTAGGACGCAACCACAGAAATACCCGGAAAATATTTGAGTGTATTGTTTATTAAAACCTCCTTCATTTTGTCTAAATTTTCTCCCCTTATCTCGGCAATTTTCTTAACCACCTCGGTAATATATACTGGAGAATTTCTTGTGCCACGATACGGGGTCGGAGCGACAAAAGGAGCATCTGTTTCGGACATTATCATATCTATTGGCACATACCTGACCAACTCATCATAATCACGACTAAATGTGACAACGCCGGTAAATGAGACGGTAAAACCAATATCTAAAAATTGCCTGAGGGTATCTAATTCCCCGACAAAAAAATGTGAATTACCTTTTAATTTTTTTCCATAGGTCTTTGAGTAATGCTCTAAAATATTCAGAGTATCTACATAGGCATCTTGAGAACCCCTACTCGGTCGAATGTGGAGCATTAACGGTTTCTGAAATTCAACAGATAATTTAATTTGTTCTTCAAAGATTTTTTTCTGAACTTCTTTTATATATTCATTTTTTAGACGTGATTCGGTGTTTGTAGAAAGATAAAAATAATCCAGACCACACTCCCCTATGCCAACCACTCTTTCATTAGCAACTAAAGTCTTTATTCTCTCGTCAAAAACAGAATCTGTGTTTATGTCTTCCGGATGTTGACCAACGGTGGCAAAAATATTTTCATTTTTTTCTGATAATTCTATGGCCTTTTGACTTGATAAAAAATCGACACCAATTGTGATAGTGCCAATCTTTTGTTCCTTCATTTTTTTAATTTCGTTTTCCCTATCAGAATCAAAATCTGACACGTCCAAGTGTGAGTGAATATCAAAATATTCGAACATATTATTCTTTTCTTAAAAAAAGTGGTACCTCCGGAGCTTTATTTTCTTTTATAAGTTTTTTAATTTTATCTGATGTTTCTGGTAGAATAGGATTGAGCTTTCTAGCAACAGAATAAAGCCGAACAACTAAATCAGATATCATTTTTTGGCCTTTTGTTTTGTCGGTTTTAATTATTTTGAATGGCTGGTTTTCTTGAATAAATAAATCCATTGCTCCTATCTCCGTCCAAATCATTTGGACAGCTTTTCCGATTTCATATTTATTAAGTAAACCAAAATACTCACGCATATCCTCAAATTCAGGGATTGAAACTGGCTCATCCAAATTATCTTGAGCCATTTTCATTATTCTTGAAACTAAATTACCCAAACCATTTGCTAATTTGGCGTTATAAGATGATTTAATTAATTCTTCCGAGACCGGGCTGTCTTCAAACATAGAGACTTCACCACAAACATAATATCGGAGAGCCTCTGCTCCATATTTCTCCACAATATCATAGGGGTTAACAACATTGCCTATACTTTTGCTCATTTTTACCCCACCTTCACCTGTGAAAAAACCATTTATAACAATCTGGTGTGACAGAGGAAGATCGGCAGCCAAAAGCATGGCCTGCCACATGGCACTCTGCTGACGTAAATTATCCTTTCCAGCATATTGGATAGGTGTGCCATTCATCCAAAATTTTTCAAAGTTTTCTTTGTTTTCTGGCCAACCTAAAGTTGATATATAGTTCACCAATGCATCAAACCAAACATACATAACATGCTCGTCATCTCCGGGTACAGGTATTCCCCAGGACATTTTTGATTTTAATCGAGAGATAGAAAAATCCTCAAGCCCTCTTTCTACAAACATTTTAATTTCGTTCTGCCTAAAATCAGGAACTACAAAATCCAGTCTTTTTGAATACAGATTGAGTAATTTTTCCTGAAAGGCAGAAAACTTAAAAAAATAATTTTCTTCATCAATTAATTCAATTTCTGAATTAGGATGGAGAGGACATTTACCATTTTCAAGTTCAGAGTCAGTTTTTTCCAACTCACAACCGACACAATATTTTATCTTGTATGCTTTTTTATAGATAAATCCGTTTTCATCACAAATTTTCCAAAAATGTGTTGCCGCTTTTTGGTGGCCTAAATCCGTTGTTCTAATAAAATGAATGTCGTTAGAAATTTGAAGTAAATCAATAAGACCTCTGAAGCGTTCCGCATATTTATCAACATATTTTTTTATTTCTTCGTTTTCCTTTTCCGCTCCTTTCAAAATTTTTTGGCCGTGTTCATCTGTTCCGGTGTTAAAAAACACCTCAAACCCCTGTAATTTTTTCGCTCTTGCAATTATATCGGCACGGATAATTTCCATAGCAAACCCGATGTGTGGGTCTGAATTTACATATGGCAAAGTGGTCGTAATATAAAAATTCTTTTGCATTCTACTTTATGGACTTTACAGACTTTATAAACTTTCGACTTACTGAGCATTCATCTTTTCGAATTTCTCAATTTTATCCTTTTCAATATCATCAAAAAATTCAATAATGGCCGAAGCTAATGGAACCGACAGAATAACACCGACAAATCCGGCTAATTGCCATCCAATAGCCAGCGCCATTATGGAAACTATCGGTGAAACACCAACAACTTTTTTGACAACCAGTGGATAAATAAGTTGATTCTCAAATTGGTGAATAATAATATACAAGCCAGCAACAAGGGCAGCCAAAGAAACTCCTCCAGTCATAAAAGCAATTGCAATGGCCGGTATTGAGGCAAGAATTGGTCCAAAAAGTGGAATAATCTCAAAAACAGCGGCCAGGGTGGCCAGAAGTAAGGCATTGGGAACATTAATGATTAGTAGGCCTAGATAAACAAGTGTTCCAATAATAATTGCCAAAATAAGCTGTCCTTGCATCCAAAGACCTATTTTTCTTTGAGACCTTTTCCAAAGAGAAGTTATGTATTTTTCGTGTTTAATGGGAGAGATGGCTTTCAAAAATTTACCAACACCGTCTTCCTCCATGGCTAGATAAAAAGACAAAATTACCGTTAAAAGAAAAGATAAGACTCCTCCAAAAAAGACAGCAACGGTATTGAACGTATTTGAATATATACCATTTATAATATTATTAATCTGTTCAGTAATTTGTTCTAAATTTAGACTGTTCGTAAAACTGTTTATTGATTGTGAGGAAAAAAAGTTGTTATTATTTAATGAATTAGAAATACTTCCGGCCTTAAAATAGGTTGGAAAATTTCTTAAAAGATCACTTGATTCAGAAAGTAGTGGTATTAAAAGAAAAAAGATAACACCAGCAAAACATATAGCAATGGCTACATATATGAAAATCACAGAAAAAAGACGGGGTATTCTGCGCCGAACAAGCCATTGTGTCCCTGGTTCTACAGCAGAAGCAATGACTATAGACAAAAGTAACACAAGAACTAAATCCTTCAAGTAAAAAAGGAGTGCAAAAAACAAAATAACAAATACTGTCTTAATAATTGTACCAAGACTAATACTAATGACTTGCTCTTTATCCATCCCGTTAGAAATAGGAAAGCCTTTTACTAAAGCCTTTCCGCATTTAATTAGTTAATATATCTTAATAATTAGGTTTCTCGTTAAAATCCATTTTTTACAAATCAACCAAGGGATTTCTAACGGGATCCATAGGCCAATAGTACCACCTAAATCTTGTTTTGTAAAAACTTATCCGCACACTAACTTTGGCATTATCTCCTTGTTGCTAAGTGAGTATTAATACAAAATATGAATCTACATCTAGACTATCGTTTACATCTACGTGTGGAGATGTGCAACGATGCCAAAGTTAGTGTTCGGATTTATATTTTAGATTTAAGATATGAAACTAGCTCAATAACAGGAACCCTTTCTTGTTCTCCAGTGTCACGATTACGAACAGTTACTCCAGCATCTTTTTCAATTGTTTCAAAATCAATCGTCACACAGAATGGTGTGCCAATCTCATCTTGTCTACGATATCGTTTGCCTATGTTTCCATTATCGTCAAATGTTACCGGTTGAATTTCTTCATTTAATAAACCAAAAATTTCCTTGGCTTTATTTACAAGTTCTGGTTTGTTTTTTAGAAGTGGAAAAACAGCAACCTTAATTGGTGCAATACTTGGTTTTAGTTTTAGAAGAATCCTAGTCTCTCCGCCCATTTCGTCTTCATGATAAGCGTCACAAAGAATTGCAAAAAATAACCGACTGACACCACCAGACGACTCAACAATGTGCGGAATAAATTTTTCATTTGTTTCTTCGTCTTGATAGACCAATTCTTTTCCTGACCCACTAGAATGTTGTGTTAAATCGTAATTTCCACGAGCATGAATCCCCTCTAGTTCATCAAATCCCCATGGAAAGTTGTATTCTATGTCATATGCTTCTTTTGCGTAAAAAACCAAGTTATCGTGTTTTTTCCATCGCAAATTTTCTTCTTTAATTCCCAGACTTAAAATTGCCTTCCATCTATATTCTTTTAATTTTTCATATTCACCCATTTCATCCTTTGGCCTTGTAAAATATTCCATTTCCATCTGTTCAAACTCCCTGAGTCTAAAAAGAAACTGCCTTGCAGAAATTTCATTCCTAAATGCTTTACCAATCTGAGCAATACCAAAAGGCAATTTTGGATGCTGTGAATCAAGAACGTTTTTGAAATTTACATATATCCCTTGGCAAGTTTCTCCTCTCAAATATGACGGACTAGAATTGGATTCAGTAAAATCACCAAGATTGGACTTTACCAACACATTAAACTTCCTGACTTTTGTAAAATTTTGCTTTTTACAATTAGGACATTTAATTTTTGATTTATTCTCATCAAAAAGCTTGTTGATTTCTTCTTCGGACATTTTTTCATCAGCAAAAATTCCTAAATCGTTTAGTACCTTATCGACTCTTATTCTGGTATTGCATTCCTTACACTCAGCCATTGGGTCAGAAAAACCCTTAGTATGACCAGAGGCCTCCCAAATTTGTGGGCTCATAAAAATACTAGAGTCTAGTCCAACAACATCTTGTCTTTTATGAACCATCCATTTCCACCAATGTGTTTTGAGATTATTTTCAAGCTCAACTCCCATTGGTCCAAAATCATACACACCGGCAAAACCACCATATATTTCTGAGGATGGATAAACAAAACCACGTCTCTTGCAAAGCGAGACTATCTTTTCCATTCTGTCATTCTTGTTTTCAGTCATAATACCCTATATTAACTTAGATGCTAGATTCTCGCCACTTTCCTTATTTCACAACCATATTATCACCACTTTTATAACTTGGGTCAGAATACTGGGTAGTAACCGAAAAAATATCAGATGTTAGTTGTGTTTCTGTATAAGTATCAGTGGTTATTAAATTAATTTTAGAAAGCAAATTTGGAATAGAATTAATTTGACTAACACTTGGAATTATTCCAATTTTAAAATAAACTTCCTTTGGTGAATAAGTGAAACCTGTACCTAAGGAGACATTACCTATATTCCATGATAAGACTCTTGTTTCCTGGTTAAAACTTAATTTTTCCCCGATAGGAGAAATTTCATTTTTCCATTCTACTCCGGCTGGTAAGACAGCTGTCACTAAGGTGTCTTTCAGATCATTATTCGCATTGGTCAATGTCCAGACTACTGTATAAGTAGATTCTTTATCTGCTCTAGGAGGAATAGGTCCTATATTACTAAACGGTCCGAGATTACGAAAAGCTTTGACGGTAAGCACAAAGGATGACGAAATTTTTATTGTAATATTTTCACTGGACGAGACTATTCCAGTTTCTGTTCCAGAGCGGTCTCCTGTTGATTTTATATTTACGTCAATATGTGGATTTTTTATTGACTTAGTCTGAATTGAATCTCGAAGAGAAGAAATTAGAAATGAGACCTCACCGGAATCACCCGGAGAGATACTTGTTAAATTACTTGTACTGTTTTTGTCCCAAAGGATAGTATCATCAACTGACCTATAAAATCCACCATCGTTAGCTTTCACAGTTGTTCTGTCAAAAATATTCCCAGAGATTGTTGCCACTATGTTTGTGTTCAATATCTTATCAGGTAAAATATTTTGCCACTTAATTGTCACTGGCATAAGATAACCCATTACTGAGACAGGCTCTGAATCGATAACAAGATCAAAAAATGACTTGCGTATTCCTATTGTCACCACACTAGTAGCTAATGGCGTTTCAAAATCTACTGTTGTTCCAGGTTTTTGGGTCCCCGCAGATATTTTGAAAGACCTATCTTCTAAATTCTGACCAACCAAAACACCATTAATTAGCAAAGTTTTTTTATCACCATTTTTCAGGTCGCCTGTATTCCAAACAGAATTATCTCTTGAAGGTTTTATGTTTGAGTTTTTATAAGTAAAACCGTATGGATATTCAATTTTTATTAGAGAGTTTTTAATTATCACATTTGAATTAGAAATTAAATCTATAGACAAGTTTACCTCTTGACCAGAATTTATCTCTTTTGGATATGAAACGTCTAGAATGATTGGTGATGAACTAATTATGACATCATAAGTTTTTTCCTTTGAAAAAACAGCATTTGACCCTTTTACTTTATATTCTATTTTGAAATGAAAAGTCTTAACTGTTTCTTTCTCGCCAGACAATATTGCACGAACCACATAATCTTTACTGCCACCACTAGAAATAACACCCAAATCTACTTTATCACGGGACAAAGGTTTGTTTTCTCCAACTGACAAAGCTCCCTCTGGATAATCAACGAAAAAGGCCACCTGCTCTAAATCTGCACGATTATCATTTATAATAGAAAGCTCCACCAGAAGCTCTTCTCCAGAAGACATGGAACTCGGAGCTACTATTTTTATATTTAAGTTGTTGGAAGAAATGGTATTCATTCCTCCAAAAAAGATAAAAACAGCCACAGCAAGGGCAACAAAAAAGAAAACGAAAGAACCAATTAGAAATTTGTTAAAAAATGAATGATTTCGTTTGGTCATGGTATCGTCAATTGGAATATCAAAAGATGGTTTTGTGCCCCAGTCGGTAGGGGCATTGACTTCTTTACCAGAAACAGGAGTACGTTTTTCCTTCGGAACAACATTTTCATTTCTAGAATATAAAGTCCTTTTTAGACGCTCTATACTGCTTTTTTCGAATTCCATCCAAATATTATACCACAACAATTTAAACGTTGACTATAACTGACTTTCCTTTAGGGCCTTGTTTATTATTGGAATGATGTTTTTCTTGTTTTTTAGTACTTTTTCAAGAATTAATTCGTTCCACTCTTCATTATTTTCTAAAAAGCTATCTGTGTCTTTTTTGTTTTCTACATATCCAAGCTGATGTAAAATACGCAAAACAATCAAAACCTCAAAATCTGATACATGTTTCTCCGGCAAAAATTTCAGAAATTCAAAACCTGTCTTTATGGTTTGAAAAATTTCTTTGTGGGGAGATTCTCCAGGAATCATCTTTAATAAGACAAAGCCAACTTGGGACAAAGTTTTGTGAGAATAAGCAGGATAATTAAAAAAGAAGTTTTCTTTTTCTACAGCGTTTGTCATTTTCCATCCATTTTTACCTTTAACGCACGAGATGGAATTAAGTGTATATTCTTGAAGGGCCGAACGAAGCTTAGAAGAAGACAGTCTGGCCCCCTGAGCCGAAGCAATAATTAAACCTAAATCATAAGTTAAAACATGTAACAAGACATTGGCTTCTCCAAATGTTTTGCGTTTTAAAATTATTCCATCTGTGGTGTAAATGTGATAGGACATGAGAAAAATTTTCAATTTCTAATTTTTAATGTCTAAAAAATAAATTAATCTACTAATTCAGAAATTTTATAATTGGAAATTGTTTGAAAATTGAGAATTGAAAATTAGAAATTATCTAGATACTGTTACCGTCATCTCGCCGGAACCCAAAGAAATGGCGTGAGTTTGTTTTTCGTTTGAGTATATTATCTCCACCACCTGTGTTGGAGATTTGATTAAAATCTCAAAAGAAACAATCACAGATTTTATTTTTTCATCTGCACAAATAATCAGCTTTATTCTCTCGCCTGGATTAAGACCTTCATTTTTTCTTACATCCTGGATACCACGAATAACACTACGAGCAATTCCTTCGTTTTTCAATTCTTCGGTTAAGGTTGTGTCCAATCTTACCTCACTTCCTTCCAAGACCTTTATTTCTTTTACATTGACCTCATCAGCAATAATATCTAATAGTTCTTTAGAAAAATTTTGCGACACAACAAGAGATGGCAGAGGTTGTCTAACACTGTACCCAGCTTTCTGACGTAAATCTAAGGCTTGGGTAACCACCTCCCTGACTTTTTGCATTTGAACAATAAGTTCCCTGTCTAAAAAATCCTCCATGCTTTCTGTCCAATTTTCTAAATGTACACTTTCTTTATGATTTTTTCCTTTAACACCCTGATAAATTTCCTCGGCAATATATGGCGTAAACGGAGCCATTATTTTTGCAAGTTCTACCAAAATAAAAGCGGTACATTCTGAGACCTCTTTTCTCTCCTCTAAGTTTTCTGATTTGAATCTGTCTCTTGAGCGACGCAAATACCAAGTTGATAAATCTTCTATAAAAAGTCTTATCGGCCGCCCAGAACGGATTGTGTCATACTTCTCCAGACCCTCAGTTACTTCTTTGTGCAAAACTGCCAACCTAGAACAAATCCATTTATCCAAAACATTATTTTTGCTTGGGATTCCAGTAAAATCCGTCTTATACATTTCATAGAAAGATAAAACATTTCGCAAGATATTTAACATTCTTTGGTTAACTTCTTTGACATCATCATTTTTAAAGTTTAAATCCTCTGCCTGCATCACAACAGAAGTCATCATGTAGTAACGCAGAGCGTCAGCACCGTATTTATTCATGAGAAGCAATGGGTCTGTGTAGTTACTCTTTGACTTACTCATTTTACTTCCGTCACTGGCTTGAATATTTCCGGTAGTCAAAACATTTTTAAAAGATTCCCGTCCAAAAAGAGCCGTAGAGATGACATGCATGTAGTAAAACCAAGTTCTGGTTTGGGCTATATACTCAGCCACAAAATCTCCTGGAGCTCTTTTCTCAAATTCTTCTTTATTTGAATACGGATAATTATATTCGGCAAAAGGCATTGACCCAGATTCAACCCAACAGTCAATAACCTCTGGTATTCGCTTGAGAATAGAACCGTCTTTGTCATGTAGCACAACCTCATCAATGTATGGCCTGTGTAAATCAATTTCATATGCCCCATTGTGAGGCAATGCCACAAAATCACAGTCAATCGTTTTTGCGTTTCTTGGTGGGTCATCATAATAATGCTTCATGATATCTTCCTCTGCTAAACCACTTGACGCAAGTTTGATTATTCTAAGTGGTCCCCCGTGTCCAATAATTAAAATGTTTTTGCTTTCATATTTTTTATCTAATCCATACATAACTTTCATTGTTCGCGAGAGAACCTGGCGTGGAGTTTCAACCCCTTCTTCTTTTTTCCTGAAATTAAAACCTGTCCACAATTCCCCATCGTACTTTTCACAAGAAATCTCACCAAGCAAATCATCATAGATAATTTCCTCTTTTGGAATCCCCATCTCTTCGGCAATAATTTCGGCAGTTTCACGTGTCCTTACAAAAGGCGATGAAATAATAATGTCTATTTTTTTATTTTTGAGTTCTTTTACAGAAGAGAGAGATTCTTCTCTACCAAGAGAAGTCAGTGAGTCTTTACCATCTTTCTTACAACTTATAACACCCTTTGCATTTCCTTCCGATTCTCCATGACGTAAGAGAAAATAATTATTGCGACGACCAATGTAATCCTTAAGTTCAGAAATACTTCCAATAACAATATATTTACCCTTGTCATCTTTCCAGATTGGCAGTGGCGATGCCCAATAGCGATTTCTGCTTATTGTCCAGTCCGGAGCATTTTGAGCAATATCTAGAAAACGTCCATGTTTAAGATGGTCCGGAACCCAGTTTATATTTTCATTCAAATCAATAACTTGTTTTTTTATTTTTTGAATATTAATAAACCAGCTTGAGAGAGCGTTGTATATAAGGGGGGTTTCGCAACGATAACAATGAGGGTATGAGTGAGTGTTCATGGTCTTACTGAAAAGCAAGTCTCTTTTTTCCAAATCTTCTTTTATATATCTCTCGGCCTTTTTCACATACATTCCACGAATAAATTCCGGAGCCTCATTATTAAACTCTCCATTTGGCAAAAGCAGTGGAACCATTGGTAAATCAACTTTTAGACCAAGTTGATAGTCATCCTCTCCATAAATTACCGCCGTATGCACAATACCCGTTCCCTCTTCTGTATTAACAAAATCAGCCGAGGTAACATACCAAGCTTTTTTGCCACTATTTTTTACAACAGGTATTTCGTAAAGTGGTTCGTATTCCAAACCAACCAAATCAGCCCCCTTACGAACATCTCCTATTGCTAGGTTGCCAAACTCTCCCAAGATTCCCTGTTTCCATACCTGTGTAGAAACAACATAGGTTTCTTGCCCCTTTTTCATTACTTGATATTCAATATCATTACCAACTGCAAGTGCAACGTTTCCAGGTAATGTCCACGGGGTTGTTGTCCATGCAAGTAAATATGTGTTCTGGGGTAATTTATGTTTTTCTGGATTTTTTATTTTAAACTTTATTGTCACCGCCTCTTCCGTTATATCTTTATATGAGTTGTCCATAGCAATCTCTGCTTTAGAAAGAGGAGTCTCGCATCTTGGACAATACAAAAGAACTTTTCTGCCTTCGTAAAGCAAGCCTTTGTCATTCATTTGTTTGAGTGCCCACCAAATACTTTCGGTATAACTAGAATCCATGGTTTTGTAAGAGCCCTCAAAATCAACCCAACGAGCCACGCGGTCAATGTACACTTTCCAATCATGAACATATGTCAACACTTGACTGCGACATTCTTCGTTAAATTTTTCTATACCCATTTCTTCAATATCTTTTTTATGCTTGAGGCCAAGTTTCTTCTCTACAAGATTTTCTATAGGTAAACCGTGACAATCCCAACCCCATCTACGACGCACACTGTAGCCTCGCATCGTTTTGTAGCGAGGAATTAGGTCCTTAGCAATGGAACCAAGCAATGTCCCCTGATGAGGCAAACCAGTGGCAAATGGAGGCCCATCGTAAAAGACAAACTCCCCTTTTGGTGCCTCTTTTTCTAGGGTTTTTTTGAAAATTTCACTTTTCTCCCAAAACTCCAGGATTTTTTCTTCTTTCAGTGCAACTTCACTTTTTTCTATTTTTTCTTTTTCCATATTTTTTGTAATAAAAAACCCGTCCCTACACAGCAAACACTTGCTATGCAAGGACGAGTTTCTCGTGGTACCACCTTGCTTACTTCTCTTTACGGCTATAACGGGCCACCCGTTGGGTTCTATTTGCATTTCTGCTTTCTTCCCAAAGCCATAGAGGTGATTGGTCTCTTTACTGCTTATACTTAAATATTAACTAAAATATATACTTTTGTAAATAACTACATTTGTTCCGGAATTTTGATCGCCAGAAGATTAAGTCCTGAAGTCATTATATAAACAAAAGCTTGAGTTAAGGCTAATCGATAGGAAGATGTTGGGTCGGTCTCATTAATTATTTTGTGGGAAGCATAAAACGAATTGAATTCTCCTGACAGTTCAATAAGGTAGGTGGCAATGTGACTTGGCGCATACTCTGTCCCCGCCCTCTCCATCACAGACGGAAATCTCTCAAGAATTCTCTCTAAATTTGTGGTCTTCCAATTTTCTGGTATTTCGCCCAGCCTCATCGGCTGGTCCGCCGAAGAGGCGGATTTTTTTAGAATAGAATTTGCCCGCACAGTTGCATATTGTAAATATGGACCAGAATCCCCTTCAAATGAAACCGACTTATCAAAATCAAAAATTATGTCCTTTCCAGTCGTTTGTTTTAGGATGGAATATTTCAGGGCACCAATAGCTATGGTCTCAGAAATTTCTTGTTGTGTTTTTTCACTCATTCTCCTGTCTTTCATTTTTTCAAGAGTCTTCTGTTGAACTTCTAATATTAGTGATTCGGCTGTAATAACATTGCCGGTTCGTGAAGACATTTTGCCCTCGGGTAATCGGAGCATCCCATGAGAAATGTGTTTTGTTTTTTGACCAACCTCCGGAAATATCAGAGAAATAACCTGCAGTAAAACCTTAAAATACTCATTTATCTCATTTCCGGTAATTATGACTGACTGATCAAGCTTTGGTTCAACAATAAATTTCTCTCGGTTCAGGCCTAACTCTTTGGCTTCATATGTTGGTATATCATTTGAATTGATAAAAACCCTTGTGTGTAAGCCATATTTTTCACCCTTAAAAACAACTGCCCCGTCGCTTTTTTCAAAAATACCTTTTTCTAAATATTCTTCTACTATTTTTTTACCAAGGACCCCCTCTTTGCTTTCAAAGAAATAGTAATCGAATTTTGTTCCAAGTTTTTTGTAGATTATTTCAAAATAGTCTAAACTGACTTTTCTTCCCCATTCATACTTCTCATTAATCTCTAAGTCACTTTTTTCATAAATCTTATTATTTATTTCTTGTATTTCCTTTTTTACCTTTTCATCTTCTTCATACTGTGAAGCACCAAGTGCGTAACACCTCCCAAGATAGATGACAGATTTTTCTATAGACGATTTGTCATCATTTGAAAGTGGTGAATGGAACATGCCCCACACCGCCTTAGCAATATGGACTCCAACATCCCCTTGCCAGTTGGCTCGAAAAACCTTGGCCCCTTGTGATTCTAAAATTCGAGAAATTGATTCACCTATGCTGTTACTCATTAAATGTCCAATGTGAAATTCTTTAAATGGGTTCGGGTCAGTAAACTCAACCATTATTTTTTGCCCTAGAAGAGAGTCGCTCTCTCCATATTTATTTTTTTTTAAAATTATCTCTTTCACAACACCGCCAAAATAATTCTCATTAAAAAAGAAGTTTAAAAACCCGGGGGCAATAACATTTATTTTAAAAATATTCTCTATACTCTTCTCTGTGAGTTTTTTCTTTATTTCTTCTGCTAAATCAACCGGTTTTGTCCCAAGTTGTTTTGCATAAGCCATAGCTACATTTGTAGAATAGTCCCCCAGTTCAACGTGAATAGGCACATCAAAAGTAATCGTAGGATTCTGTATCCCAATATTTCGCAATATCGTTTTAAGCTCTTCTTCTAAGATTTCCTTCATAAACCCGATTATAACATTGCCTTATGGGTTTATAAAGGATTGTTTGTTTTACTTTTCTTTAAAATTTTATCAATTCTTCGGGCAATTAGGATAAAATCTTTTTCTTTTTTACCTCTAGTTGTTTCAGCCGCAGTGCCGAGACGAATACCAGAAGGGTCCATGGGAGACCGTGTCTCTCCAGGAATAGTATTTTTATTTACAATGATGCCGTTTTTTTCCAATCTATCACTGGCCTCTTTTCCAGAAATTCCCGCACCGTTCATCCAGGTGTCTACTAAAATTAAATGACTGTCTGTACCGCCGGAAACAATTCTCCAGCCCAATTTTGCTAGTTCATTGGAAAAGACCTTTGCATTTTTTATTATTTGCTTTGCATATTTTTTAAACGCTGGAGTGTCAGCCTCTTTTAATGCCACAGCAATCGCAGCAATTTGGTTTAAATGTGGACCACCTTGAATCCCGGGAAAAACGGCTTTATCAATTTTTTTGTAAATTTCTCTTCCGTCTATTTTAGAGAAAATCATGGCCGAGCGAGGACCTCGTAAGGTTTTGTGTGTGGTAGTGGTAACAACATCAGCATATTGAAAAGGTGTTGGATATGCTCCCCCAGCCACAAGCCCAGCTAGGTGTGACATATCAACCATTAAAAACGCCCCCACACTATCAGCAATTTCACGAAACTTTTTAAAATCAACAACCCTTGGATATGCAGTAAAACCCGCCACAATAAGCTGGGGTTTCTCCTTCTCTGCCATTTTTTTTATTTCTTTATAATTAATCGTTTCAGTAACACTATCAACACCATAGGCCACTTGTTGCCAAATCTTGCCGGTTATGGAGACTTTGTGCCCGTGAGTTAAATGCCCTCCATCTTGAAGATTCATTCCCATTATCTTTCCACCAGTTGGCACAAGAGCTAAATAAACAGCAACATTTGCTGGTGAACCTGAGAGGGGCTGAACATTGACGTGCCATTTCTGGGGAGACAATTTGAAAAGTTTCAAGGCTCTTTCTTTGCAAAGATTTTCAATTTTATCAACAACCTCATTTCCACCATAATACCTAAGAGCTGAATATCCTTCGGCATACTTATTGGTAAGTTCAGAACCCAAAGCTTTCAACACGTCATCTGAAACATAGTTTTCAGAAGCAATAAGGTTTATGACTTTTTTTTGTCTCTTCTTTTCAGCATCTATTAACTTTTCTATTTGTTTATCTCTCATGCTATTTCAGATTTTTAATTTCCTTCTTATTATTTTATAAACTTTTTCATGCACTCCTTCTGGAGACATGCAAATATTATTTGGGCAACATTCAACTTTTTCCCAGTTTTTATTTTCTTTATACAGACTTAATGCACTATTTCTAGAATTTTTAAGGTGCATTAAATTATCTTCAGCAACATCTTTTTTACCTTTTAGATATTTCTTTTTTCTCTGGGCAACTTTTTTCTGGAGCCATTCTCGACTAACCTCAAAAGGCACGTCAAGATAAACGACCAAATCTGGTTTTGGAATATTAAACACGCCGTATTCCATTTTTGCCAGCCAATCCAAGAAAATTTTTCTCTCTTTTGGATTATCTATTTTACCACCCTGATGAATCTGGTTGGCACTAGCGTATCTATCTGCAATAACCACAAAGCCCTCCCTGAGCCACTTTGTTATCTGTTTGCTTGATTCAAATCTATCTGCTGCGTACATAATAGAAGCTACGCGGGGGTCCATTTGAATAAAATCGCCATACTTACCAGAAAGATATTCCCCTATTAGTTGCCCAAAAAAATTATCGTAATACCGAGGAAAATCTATGGTTTTTACTTTTACTTTGTTTTTCTTTAATTTTTCCTCAAGGAGCTTTACTTGAGTGGCCTTACCAGACCCATCAATACCATCTATAACAATTAATTTTCCTTTCTTCATGTTATTTTTGTTTATATAAATAATAACTACCACGTCCTCGAATCAAATTTTTCCTTGGCTCCTTCCAACACATAGATATTTTTAATTCCAGCACGAATCATATTATCCCAACAAGGTTTACAACACCACCAATGACCACACAAATAGATATCAGCACCATTTAATTCGGACAATTTACCGACCTTATCAAAACTATTCACTAAACGCGACTCCGCATGTTTATTATTAGTTGCACAACCACGACAAAGCCAATATTTAGTTCCGGTTTTAGCTTTAAACCATCTTCTAGGACAAAACCATTTTTGATGTTGTGTTACTAACCATTTCCAATTATATCCTGCCATATTTGACGATTCACCTAACACCTTTCCGTCTTTTACAGCAACCACACCAGTTGAAATGAGTAAGTCATTACTTTTTTTTCTTGCTTCACAGGCAAGACTCATGAAATGGTTGTCTTTTGAAACAATCTTTATTTCACGATTTTCTGGCATATATGGATAGTTGATAGTCACAGAAAATAGCATATAGTATAGAGTATAAAAAAACAATGACAAAATTTGACCAAATATACCAAAACCTGATTTCCGACATAATGAAAAAGGGCTTTGTAGACATTAATAAACGCACAGGACACAAGGTAAAGGCAATCCCAGGAGTACATTTTTCCATTGATATAGAAAAGGAGGGCTTTCCACTATTAACACTTCGTAAAATACCACTTAAGGTATTCGTGGCAGAACAAGTTTGGTTCTTAACTGGAGCAAGAAAACCAGAAATATTTCTGAGAGATTTTACTAAAATATGGGACGATTTTACTAATCCGGGAGATGTAGTAACTGTTGCCTATGGATACAGAATGAGAAAACATTTTGGCAGAGATCAGATGAAATTATTGGTAGATTTGCTTTTAAAAGATCCGAGCTCCAGACATGGGGTGGTGGTGTTTTGGGACCCAGCGTCCGATGGGCTGGGTGGAGTAAACAAGAAAAATGTACCGTGTCCCTATACTTTCACAACAAATATAATAGCCGGACGACTCCATCTTCATCTCATTGTACGTTCAAATGACATGTTATTAGGATTTCCACATGACGTGGCGGGGTTTGCTTTACTTCAATGTATGCTCGCACAAAAACTTGGTGTAAAACCGGGGGTTTATTCCCATTCGATTTCAAATGCACATATCTATGACACACACTATTTTGCAGGAAAAGAAATAATGAAGAGAAAAAACAACAATAAGCCAATTGTTTTAAAATTACCAAAAAACTCCTTTAATCGAGCAGAAAAAGGAGACAAAAAATTGGTAGAGGAAATATTTGATAATTTAAATAAGCAATATAAACCAATGGAGTCAATACGAGGAATAAAAATAATTTTATAATATGGTAAAAGTATTTATAATAACAGCCATAACCCTAGACGGTTTTATATCACAGGAAACTACACAGACTTCTATGGCCTGGACTTCTGGTACTGACAAAAAACATTTTATAGAAGTTACAAAAAGAGCCGGGGTAATAGTAATGGGGCTCACAACTTTTCAAACTATTGGTAAACCATTACCAAATAGGTTGAATATTGTTTACGCCCCGACAGAAACACCACAAATTATTGGGGTGGAAATCACACAAAAACCACCAAAAGACCTGCTATTAGATTTGGAATCTCGTGGTTATGAGGAGGTTGCGATTTGTGGTGGCTCTAGTATCTACACAATGTTTATGGAAACGGGACTTGTAGATACTATCTACGCGACAATGGAGCCTCGCATTTTCGGATCTGGTATAAAACTTTTTAACAAAGCCATAGACAAAAAATTATCTTTGGTAAATATAACTAAACTTTCTGATAACGTTGTTTTATTGGAATACAAAGTCATTCCACTGTAATCTTTACAAACCACATAAATTTTATAAACTTACACCATGGCAGTAATAACAAAAAAACAAATAATTGAAAGGATCAGGGCTAACGATTTAGTAATAAAACCAGAAATTGACTCTTTTCAACTTCAGGAACACGCTGTGGATTTGCGCCTCGGCTTTACCTTTATGATTCCAAAAACCTGGAGCATGACAAAACTAGGGCGCGAGACACTTTCTTTATCAAATTTTGACACAGCAAATGCACACAAGTTTGAGGTGGTTGAACTTGAAGAAGGACAGTTTTTTGAACTCATGCCAGGAGAATACGTGCTTTCCTCAACTCTTGAATCATTAAAAATTCCTAATGATTTAATGGCGGTATTATATCCTCGTTCATCAACCAACAGAAAAGGTTTGTCTCTTGATTTAACGGGGGTGATAGATGCTGGATATGAGGGACAACTAGTTCTTCCTTTAAGAAACAACACATCTTCGCAAGTAGTTAGAATTTTCCCTGGGGAAAGAATCTGTCAAATTGTGTTTGAAGAACTCAAAGAACCAACTGGAGCTTACAAAGGTAAATATAACAAGAGAGATGTTATAGATGGTATAAAAAAAGAAAAACAAAATGAATCTTCTTTAATTCTAAAAGGAAAAATAAAAGAACTCAAAGAAAAATACCCCGCAATCAAGAAAAAATAATATTTATTATATCTTTTAAATTTTCTACTCTGGAAAATTTGTAGTTGGAATCTATAATACCATTATCTATAAATTTACTGACACCATCTCCGTCTTTAGCAAAAGCAAAAACTTTTTTTCCTTGTGATAATGTTTCTTTGATTTCATAACCCATTCCTGTTGATGGATGTGAACAAATAGCTATCATAAAATCAGCTTCTTTGATTTGATTCATATCAAATTCAAAGACCTCGCGGTTATTTTTCGCAATTTTATTGGTGAAGCTAAAAAAAGGCAAAACCGTGTAAGATTTTTCTAAGAGAAAAATCAGGTCTTTTACCTCTGATTTAAAAGACTCAGGTGCTCCAGTTAGAGAACAACCTAGATATACTTTTTCCATAGAAAATTACTTGATATCAACGCCCATTGAACGTGCCGAACCAGCGACAATTTTCATAGCAGCGTCAATGTCGTTTGCACTCAAATCGGGCAGTTTCTTTTCGGCGATTTCTTTTAACTGTGCCTTTGTTAGAGTTCCGACTTTTGAAATAGTGTTTTTGCCTGAACCTTTTTCTTTACCTAGAGCCTTAAGAATAAGGCTTGAGGTTGGAGGTGTTTTTAATACAAAAGAGAATGTCCTGTCTTCATATACTGTAATTTCTACAGGAACAATATCTCCAACCATTTTAGCTGTGGCGTCGTTAAACTGCTTAACAAACTCGCCAATAGCTACCCCCGCCTGACCTAGGGCCGGGCCCGTAGGAGGAGCTGGTGTTGCCTTACCTGCTGGAATAACGAGCTTTAATTTTTTTGTTATTTTCTTTGCCATAATTGTGTGTTTCCAAGATTACCTTAAATTTTCTTGACTTGCAAGAAGTCCAACTCTACTGGGGTTTCCCGGCCAAACATAGCCACCAAAACCTTAACTTTCCCCCGCTCTTCATCTACCTCACTAACCTTACCATCAAGGTCTTTGAACGGACCGTCCACAATAGTTACAGCGTCGTTTAAAGAAAGGTCAATCTTGTGCTTAACAGTATGTGCATCCATTCGTTTAAAAAGCTCTTCTGCTTCCTTGGGGTCAATCGGCACAGGATAAACACCAGAGCCAACAAAACCAGTTACGCGAGGAGTATTTCTAACAACAAACCATGAATCTTCGGTTACTATCATGTCTACCAAAATATATCCAGGGTAAATTTTTTCTTCCTCCTCGACTCGTTTTCCACCTTTAATTTTTATTTTTTTCTCAGTTGGAACTAAGACATTAAAAATTTTATCCTCCATTCCAAGTGATTCTATGCGCTGTTTCAAATTACGCATCACCGCATTTTCATATCCGGCATATGTATGAACAACATACCAATTTCTAGTACTGTGTATTTGTTGTTTTGACATAGTAAGTTAAATGATGAACTTGCCAATAATCAATTCGAAAATATAATCAAAAAATCCCAAGAAAAAAGAAACGAACACAGAAATAAGAACAACAACAATAGTGAAGGCAATTGTTTGATTACGAGTTGGCCAAGACACATGTTTCAACTCTCCCTGCGTATCTTTAAAATAAGTAAGTAGGCTCATGAATAAGTTATAAAGTTATAAAGTTGAAAGTTATAAAGTAACCTTCAAACTCTCTTACTAAAAAACCCCGCCTGGGGAATGAGATAATAGTACTCCATTCCCCCTAATTAGTCAAATCTACTTTACTTCGTAGGTGATGGACACGTTTGACACGATTGTGTTCTCTCCAACAGGAATTTGTGGAGCAACAGAAGAAGAAACCATTCCACCCCCCATACCTTTCACCTCCATAGCATCATAATACATTGGAGAATAATCTCCTGAATCACTATAACTTACTATTTTGACCAATTTAATACCAAGTGATTTTGAAAGTTTTTTTGCTTTTTCTTTTGCATTTACGATGGCTTTATCTCTTGCTTCGGCTTTAACAGCGTCCAAGTCGTCAACCACAAACGATAAGCTACTTATATCTTCTGCTCCGAGTTCTCCAACCTTAGTTAAGGCTTTTCCAGCCTCATCTGTTTTCCTAATCTTTACAGTAATTGATTGATTAACTTCATATCCAACTAAGGTATTCTTCCCTTGTGAACAGTAATAATCCACCCCAGCAACTCCTTCTCCTATTGGTACTGGAGGACAAACACCCTGTTTCCATTCATACTTTGGACCAGAATTATATCCTGTTGTTTTAATATCTTTATCTTCAATGGCCATACCTTTCAGTGCCTCAAGAATTGAGTTCATCTTTGTACTTGCTTTATCCTGAGCCTCTTTTACTGTCTTACCCACCTCGTTAACAGAGAAAGAGAAAGAGGCAATATCTGGGACAGCAAAAACTTCACCTGTTCCAGAAACCATAATGGTGTTTGTCGGATAAACTCCACTACCAATATAAGAGTATTCCTTTATAGAATTAATAATCTTAACACCAAGAAAGATAGCCAATAAAATAAAGGTGGCTATTAGGGCATTGAGAAATCGTCTTTTTTGTGGATTATCTAAATTAGAGGTATCAAATAATTGGTTCATAAAATTTTATCCGCACACTAACATTGGTATCGTTGCAATTGTGTCTAATCTTGATTTGTTTACTTCATCATTTTATCCTTCATTACTCTGTTTAATACCCAGTAGAGCAACGTAAGACACAATACTAATGTTAGTGTGCGGATGAATTTAATTTAATAATACTGTCATTATAACACAATTTAAGATTTTTGCATGTCTACTGTGCAATCTACTAGATTCTGAAACAGAGACACTACTGTTAGGGGCCCAACACCGCCAGGCACAGGAGAAATAGCCGAAATAATATTTTTTACATCATCAAAATCTACATCCCCACAGAGGCCACCCCTGGTACGATGAATCCCGACATCAACAACAACCTGACCCTCTTTTACATAAGAAGAATCTACAAGGCAAGGCACACCACAAGCAACAATCAAGATATCCGCTTTCTTTGTGATTTCTTTTAAATCTTTTGTGTGTGAATGACAAATTGTAACCGTTGCGTTTCTTTTAAGACACATCTCCCCTACGGGCCTACCAACCAAACTAGACCGACCAATAACTACTACATTTTTTGATTCCAAATTAATTTTGTAAAAATCCAAAAGAGAAATAATCCCTCGTGCTGTAGCCGGAGTAATTGCTTGTGAGTCTCCACTGTAAAACAAACCAGTTTGAACAACTCCCAAACCATCAACATCTTTTTTTAGAGTAATCGCATTTAAGACATTTGATTTATTTAGATTTTTTGGTATTGGAAGTTGGACAATAATACCACCAACTGTTTTGTCTTGATTATATTTTTCAATATTTTTCAACAAATCTTCCTCTTTAATATTTTCTTCAAATTTCCTGTGCTCAACAGCAATACCTAATTCTTCTCCAAATTTTTTCTTTCTTTTGATATAAACATTTGATTGTTCATTATCACCTATTTGTAAAATAACCAGCTTTGGTACAACACCAAGATGCTCAATTTTTTTCTCGAGTTCATCCTTAAGATATTCCTGTACTTCCTTGCCTGAAAGTAAAAGCATACTATTTAAAATATTTAAAAACCTTGGTTGCCATAAAACAGATTAACACACCAAGCACAATACCACCGATTACATCACTTAACCAGTGTACCCCCAAATAGACACGACTTATAGCAACAAGAAAAATACCAACGACACAAGCTAAGTTAAATATTATCCGTCCAAGACTATTAAAATGATCATCAAATATATACATGAGCATTGCAAAAAACATTGTAGCCATAGTCGCATGATAACTAGGAAAACTCTGACCAAACGCAATAATTACTCCATCAAGAGGACGAGCAACCCCAAAGAGCATTTTTAAAAAATAAATTATAATTGCCCCACAAAAAAGGGTAAAGAGGAATAAAAAACTATATTTTTTATTCCTAAATAAATAAATCAAAACAAAAATACAAAAAACCATGGCTATAAAGGCAATCGCACCCTCCCAATCAGTCACATCAAAAAAACGGCTAACAATATAGGCAAATTCTGTCGTAAATGGTGTACGTACTGTGGAAAAATAATTTTGAATAAATATATCAAGTGAGTTCATTTCTTTACTGTTCCCAACGAGCAAATATGCCGCAAGGCAAGAGCCTACCAGCTGATGATTCCTTTATAGCCAATTCACCGTGAGTAATTTTGCCTTTTAATTTTAAAGTTTCAAGTAATTGAACGTAGGTGATGCTAGAATAATTTGAAGCATAACCATTTAGAACGATAGCTAATGGATTATCTGAAATAATATTTTTTAGGTGAAGCAAAAAAGGCAACAAGTCATCTTCAACCTTCCACACTTCTTTTTTCGTGCCCTTACCATAAATAGGTGGGTCTAAAATAATTACGTCGTATTTTTTCTTTCTTTTTATTTCTCTTTCCACAAATTTTCTGACATCATCAACAATAAATCTTATTTTTTTATCCGAAAGGCCAGAAAGTTTCATATTAGTATGAGCCAAATCAACAGCAAATTCTGAACTATCTACATGACAAACTTCTGCTCCAGCCCTGGCGCAAGCCAAACTGGCACCACCCGTGTAACCAAATAAATTCAGAACTGTCGTAGCTTGCGCCTTATATGTTTTGTTGCCTTCGCTTCGCTCCGGCGAAATACGGGAAACAATTTTTTCCTCTAGCCATTTCCACTGTTCACTCTGTTCTGAAAAAACTCCAATATGTTTTGAAGGTAAAAGTTGTAACTGAAAAGTTAAGTTATCTAATTGAATGTTCCAAAACCCCCCTTTAGATGCTAGATGCTTACTACTAGCTACTACTTCCCATTTCCCTGTTGTACCGACACGACTGAAGACGGCATCAGCTTTTTTCCATTCTGATTCAGGTAATGACTTTGACCAGATGGCTTGTGGGTCTGGACGAGAAAGAACAACCTTTCCATATCTCTCTAATTTTTCCCCCTCGCCACTATCGAGCAGTTCGTAGTCAACTGATTTTTCAGTGATTAAAATATTATCTATCATAAAAGTTATTGACCAGACACAAGAAAAGAAACAGTTCTTTCTCTGTCGTGATCTAGTTCAACAAGCATTATCTCTTGCCAACTACCTCGCAAAAGTTTTCCATCTTCCACAATAAGCGTAATTGACGGGTGAACCAAAAAGGCCTGGGCGTGGGCATGGCCATTTATACATTCATGAATTACTCCATTTTCATCCGGCTCACACAAATGCGTATTACGTTTCCCGTTGACATTTTTTCCATCACGAACGTCATTATGACCATACTCCAAAGCAGGATTAGCAAAATTGTCCAAAACCTTCCTTAAATCAGACGTGTAGCCAAGCTCTTCTGATGGGCCTATAAGATTTTTTTCATTTTCGTTCACCCATATACCACAAGTTGTGTGAAGGGTTTGAATTAATACAGTTCCTCTTTTTATACCAGCTTTTTCTATCGCTTTTTCAACATCTTTTGTAATAGTAATAAACTCCGCACGATAACGAGTTTGATATTTTTTGGTCTCAAGGTGCACAGAAAATTCCTGTTTCATAAGAGTTTATTATAACAGTATTAATATCAAACTCCAAAAACTAGTTTGTAAAATTTATTTCAAAGGGATACATCCCCATTCCACACATTCCTTGTAAGATAGCAACTGTAGGACTACCCAGATCTATGTCTGTAGTACCAGACTGAGAAAGATTTTGACTTATATTCATACTCGGAATACGGACAAAAGAAGAACAGTCAAAAGTTCCTGCTGTATTAAAACGAATAATCGTCGGTATACCGGCTTTGGCCACACTTTTTCTAGGAGAATATCCTCCTTTGGCTTGTATCTCAATAATTTGTTTTCCATCTACTATAGTTACATTATTAACGGGAATACCCTCTCCTGGTCCAGATTTGTTTTTTCCAAGAATAAGAACTGCACCGATAAGACCAACAGCAATTATTATTGATATAGTGATTCCTTTCATATATTTATTCTACTAGAAACTGAAAACTGGCGGAATAACTCCGACAACCACTAAACTATTAATAATATTAAATAAAGCAAACATTATAACAATAAGTCCAGCAGATTTAAAGAATACACTAGATTTTGAACTATTTTTAATATTGAATGAGCTGAAACTAATTAAGGCAAGTACTGGTAATGTACCCAAGGCAAAAACCAGCATAGTCAACCCACCCGAAAGAAAATTGCCGGTGGAGAGAGTGTATATTTGCATTGATTGGGTAAAACCACATGGCAAGAAAAATGTAACTATTCCCACCAAAAATGGCGTAGCTGCGTGATTTAATTTTGAAACACCAAGTGCATGTTTAGAGAGAAATTTTGGCATTGCTGGTTGAAATCTTTTTGTGAAATGAAAAACATCAAGAAGATTAATTCCTAGAATCAACATCACCAAACCGATTATTATTCCAAGGGTAAATGATGCGCTAATACTCAATGTAAAAGCCGAACCAATTAAGCCAATTATTCCTCCGAAGACAAAAAAGGAAATAAGGCGTCCGCCATGAAACATAAACTGTGGCTTAAACCTATCTCCTTCTTTTGCAAAAGTGGCAGACATAGAAAGAAGGAGACCTCCAACAACTGCGGCACAAGATGAAAGAGAAGCAATAATACCAACCATAAAAGAAGTACCGTATGTCATTTTTGTTGCATCTACAATATTTACAATCCCTATTTTTTGCAATAGTACAAACAACGCAACAAACCCCAATGCTACCGGTATAGCAATTTTGAAATCGCTCCAATTTTTAATGATTTCCTTTTTCTCCACTGAAAAAGTGTACCCCTGTGAAGCAAGTAAAACAGAAAAGTCTTTTGCTAATTCTTCTTGTGGTACACCCTCAAAATCACCCGTGACTGTTACTGTGTGTTTGTGTCCGTTCACCTGAACTGATTCTACATATGATAAGTCAGAAAGTTCCTGTTCAATTACTAAACTGCATGATTTGCAGTGCATACCCTCCACATGAAATGTATAAGTTACGTTTTTCATAATTTTTTTGTCTTTAAGCGAAGTGAGTTGCCTACCACAGACACAGAAGACATAGCCATAGCGAACCCCGCAAAAACTGGTGACAACATCCATCCGAAAATGGGATAAAATAATCCACCAGCGAGCGGAATACCAACTATATTATATATGAAGGCCCAAAATAAATTTTGTTTAATACCCCGCATTGTCATTTTTGATAAATTGATTGCCTTGACAAGTTTTGATATATCTCCATGGAGAAGAGTAATTCCAGCGCTTTCTATAGCCACATCAGTTCCCGTGGCCATTGCTATACCAACATCTGCCTGGGCTAAGGCTGGAGCATCATTGACCCCATCTCCGGCCATAGCAACTATCTTACCTTGAGACTGAAGTTCCTTAATTTTATTCAATTTGTCCTCAGGCATGACCTCTGCTACCACTTCATCAATACCAACCTGTTTGGCGATAAATTCCGCGGTATTTTTATCATCCCCAGTAAGCATTACTATTTTTATTCCAAGTTTGTGAAGATTTTTTACAGCCTCAACCGCTTCTGGTTTAATTGCATCTGCCACCATTACCACACCCAAAACTTTCTCATTTATAGCAACAATGATAGGAGTTTTTCCTTCAATCGTTTCTCTCTCAAATAATTCTGTATCAAATGATAAGCCTAAATCTTGTATCAGTTTTGTATTGCCCGCATAATATTTTACTCCATCAATCTCACCTTGTATCCCCTTACCCTTAATGGCGTCAAACGCACTTACTGACTTAAGTTCAATTTTCTTTTCATTTGCGTATGAAACAACTGCATGAGCAATCGGATGTTCAGAACTTTTTTCTAATGAAGCCAAGACCGAAACGAGTTCATTGTCCGTTTTGTTAGACAAATTTTGTATTGATGTAAGCTCTGGTTTTCCATAGGTTAATGTTCCCGTCTTATCAACCACAACCACATTTACTTTTCCTAATTTTTCTAATGTTCCAGCATCTTTAATCAATATTCCTTCACTCGCCCCCTTTCCTACTCCAACAATAATTGCTGTCGGTGTTGCAAGTCCTAGAGCACACGGACAAGCGATAACAAGAATACCAACAAAAGAAACCAGACCAAATGAAAGTGCTTGTGAAAACCCTAAATATTGTGAACCTATACTAAGCCACAAAATTAGAGAAAGAACTGAAATAACCAGAACAATGGGCACAAAAACCCCTGATATTTTATCAGCAAGAGCTTGAATAGGAGCCTTACTTCCTTGTGCTTCTTCAACCATTTTTATGATTCTAGCAAGCATGGTTTCCGAACCAATTTTTGTCGCCTTGAGCGTAAATGTCCCATTTGTATTTATTGTTCCAGAAACAACACTATCACCAATTTTTTTAGAAACAGGCATTGGTTCCCCTGTAACCATTGACTCATCTACATAAGAACTTCCTGAAACAAGAACGCCGTCAACAGGAATTTTTCCTGCTGGTTTTATTATTATTAAATCACCGTGAACAACTTGGTCTATTGGTACTTCTATTTCTACCCCCTCACGAATTACTAAAGCCGTCTTGGCTTGAAGATTCAGAAGCTTTTCTATAGCATCTCCTGTTTTTATTTTTGAACGAGCCTCTAAATATTTTCCTAGAGCTATAAAAGTAATAACTATAATAGTAACGTCGAAATATACACTGGAAACATTTATAAATGATTTTAGACTTTCTGTAAAAAAAGTAACAATCACACTATATATAAAAGCCACCGACGTTCCTACACCTATAAGGGTATCCATGTTTGCTTTGCCATAACGCGCAAAACGATACACACCCAGTAAATATGGCTTTCCCAAAACTGCAAATGTAATCACTGCCATCAAAGGAAGAAGATATTGAAAAATATTTCTCCAAAAGAATGAGGGCTCATTAACTAATCCAAATTGGGAGAAAATATCCCAACTCATTATGATAATACTTATAACAGCCAAAGGTAAAATAGAATAAACTTTATTTTTCATACTTTTTACCTCTGCTAATTTTTCCTGCTTTGACTGATTTAATCCAAGATGCTTCGCATGTTCACTTTCCGACATCCCCATGGACTCCGCTGTCGGAATAATCAAAGAATAACCAAGTGGTTCAATTTTTTTTGAAAGATGATGAGGATTAGTTTTTGTCTCATCAAAAGAAACTTTTGTCTTTTCAGTACCATAATTTACTTCGGCATGATAAACACCTTCAATTTTTCTGAAAGTCTTTTCTATAATATTTGCACATGACGCACAGTGCATACCTTTTATTCGGTAAGTTTTTGTATCACTCATAGTTATTTTCTTTTTAACCTATAAACTTTCAGCATTTCTCCCGTTGCTTGTTTTTCTTTGCCTTTTTTAATTTGGTGTACTAAACAAGTTTCTAAATGACTTTCCATTAAAACATCCTCAATACCTGAAAGTGCCTGTTTAACGGCTGATGTTTGAGTGATGATATCAATACAATAAACGTCTTTCTCTATCATTTCTTGAAGTCCACGAACCTGTCCTTCAATTATTTTTAGTCGACGAATAAGTTTTTGTTTTGGTAAATTCATCCCGTACGAAATAAAAGCTATTTATTCACCTTTATTTTTTATTAACTATTATTTACTAATATTTATCCCGTAAGACAAATAACATAAATTTCGTACGGGATTCATATGATTACTTTTGTAAATCTTTTTTTATTACTTCAAATTGTTCCTTGGTGACTTCACCCCTGGCATATCTTTCCTTCAATATTTCTACTGCATTATTACCTTCGTAATGGTGTGGTGTTCTCCTAAGGAGAGAAATAATTAAATAAATAACTAAAACCCAAAATAGAACCATAAGTACTGGTCCAAAAAAAGAAAACGGAAGGAAGTTGCTGTAATAGTACATCATATATTTATTAATTATTTGATAACATGATCATTATACCCCCAGGGGGTATTATAAGTCAAGTCCATAGTTATCCACAAATCTCACCCTTTTCATTGACTAAAACGGCCCCAACTGAAATATGTTGAGGATGTAAACTATTTCCTTGAAAATAAGTTCCCGTCATCTTGGGTGGCTATCCGGGGTCGAACCGGAGATAAAAGCTCCACAAGCTTCTGTGTTACCGCTACACCATAGCCACCATTAACTCCTGAATTATAACACTATTTATAACTTGGAGACTCCTCATTTATACCACCCAAGTGGTTAGAAAGTCTAGCTAGAGCATAGAGAATACTAGATAATCGGTTCATGTATTTTTTTGTATTTGGACCAACGGGTCGGGTTCCCTCTTCTATCACCTGCACCACTCGCCTCTCTGCCCTCCTGGCAATAGTCCGAGCCACATCAAATGTGGCCCCAAGTTCTGTTCCCCCCGAAATAAAAAAGGATTTTATTGGTGGAAGCAATTTTTCTATCTCTCCTATCAAACCCTCAATTTCTAAAACTTTTTCTTCTGCTACCTTTTTGTCGGCACCAGCCAATTCTGCTTGAATTATGAAAAGTGTTTGTTGAATATCATGCACAATGTCACTAATATTTTTATCACCAAGCTTAAGATTTTTTTCGGTTGATTTTATTTTACAAATACCGAGAAAAGAATTAATTTCATCCATAGAACCCAAAGCTTCAGCTATTGCTGAACTTTTTGAAATTCTTTGGTCACAACCAAATGTTGATGTGTCACCCTGATCTCCTTTCCTCGTATATAACATGATTTTTATTATTTATCCGTTGTCTCCTTACAAGAGTAGTATACCTTGTTGATTATTTATTTTTACTATCTGCCTTTATCATTGATATAGCCTCACTGACTGTTGTCATAAATTGTGCGGGAAAAATAATTGTTGAATTTTTCTCTACACTTATTTCAGCCATTGTTTGAAGTGTACGCAGTTGAAGTGCCACTGGATGCATAGACATAATATCTGCAGCCTCACCAAGTTTAACCGCTGCTTGAAACTCACCCTGGGCTGCTACGATTTTTGCTCTTCTTTCTCGCTCCGCTTCCGCTTCCTTTGCCATAGCTCTCTGCATGTTATCAGGTAAAACAATATCTTTTATTTCCACGGCTGTAACCTGTACACCCCAAGGCTCGGTGTGTTCATCAATAACATTTTTTATCTGCATATTGATTTGACTTGTCTGTGATAAAAGTTGGTCAAGCTGGAACTGCCCAACAACATTTCTAACAGTTGTTTGACTTATCTGGTTTACAGCATCGTAAACATTTTCAATGGCGACTGTCGCTTTGATTGGGTCAACAACATGATAATAAGCCACCGCCGCAATATCAATAGAAACGTTATCTTTCGAAATAATTTTTTGAGATGGAATAGCCATGGTGATGGTTCGGAGTTGTACCCGTGTCATCATTTCCAAAATTGGAATAAGAATGATGAGTCCTGGCCCACGAATTCCGGTGCATTTACCAAGAAAGAAAATCACCCCTCGTTCATACTCTTTGACTACACGAAGAGAAAGTAAAAGCAAAACAATTATAATTCCGAGTGCGTAGTACATGGTTTTAGGTTAAATTGTAATGTTTATATTGTAGCACTGGAGACAAAAAGCAACATCTCTGTTGGTGCGCGAGAGAGGACTTGAACCTCCACGCCTTACGGCACTAGCACCTCATGCTAGCGTGTATGCCAATTTCACCACTCGCGCTTTAAATGACGACACTCTCAAACCCGAGATATTCCAATAGTACTTAAAGATTCATTGATTTTCAACTTTTTTCTCTTTAATATAGACATGTCGTTTATTCCTTTATACATATAATATCATACGATATATCGTATGATATTAGAACTGAAGAAAATTCTTAAAACGATTTCTGCCAACACGTGGTGGAATAATTTTCTGAAGTTGTATCCAAAAATTATTTTGCTTCCTCATTTCTTTTATTATATCCGAATATTTCCCATTTTCTTGTTTAAGTGACATTAGTGCAACAGTTGATTGGCTTACCTTAAGAATATTTGATATGGCATAAGATGATTCTTTTTGATCCAACATAAATATAATAGCTAGTCTTTTTGCAAGCATTAATTTTTCTGTCTTTGTAAAAAGTTCATTTAAAATCGCCGTTGTCTTTCCTTCTCTCACAAGCATATTAATAACTTTAAATAACTGGCTATGGATATCTTGAAACTTCTTCTTTTCTAAAAATTGTTTTGATATGTGAGGCATAGTATTTATATCATACGATATATCGTATGATAAGAAAAATAGACCTATTAAATATAAACCAGTACCGACTGACCTATAAAAATATTTTATAAAACATAACTATTCAAAAGATATTATTTTTCGGATGCTTTTTATTTTCTATTCGATTGGAGTTTCTGCCACTACTTCCTCAACAACTTCGTCCGCACTTGGAGTATTGTCTGGTAGAGCACGAATGTTTCTCATTTGTCGACGAATTTCTTTGGCCGCCTTTTCGCGAATATGATAAAGTTTCGCTCGTCTTACTTTTGAACGTTTGAGTGTTTCAACAGAATCAATCATTGGAGAATATAGAGGAAAAATTTTCTCAACCCCAACTCCCGATGCTACCCGTCTTACTGTAAATGTTGCGCCATCCTCTTTACCATGCTTAACAGCTATAACTAAACCTTCAAATGCCTGCAATCTGATTTTTCCCTTTTCAATAATCTTTTGCCACACACGAACAGTATCGCCCGAACGGATATCCAGCTTTTGTCGATCTTCGGCCTTAACCGGCGCTAAGACTATTTTCTCTATCGTTTCTTTGGGTTTTGGTGGCGTCATTTGTTTTTTATGATAACGAATAACAGACTAACACACTACTTCGGGCTTTGCAATAAAAGTAAGGCTTTTTTAAAATCATCTGGGTATGGTGCTGTTATTGTATGTAACTTTCCCTTTAAGTCTGTAAAAGTAACTTGGTACGCATGTAGGGCTAAGCGATTAAAACCAAGAGTATTTTGGCCTTTTGGAGCATATAGGGAGTCACAAACCAAAGGATAGCTGATCGCCTTAAAATGCACCCTTATTTGATGGGTCCTGCCGGTCTTTGGAGAAACCTCTACAAATGAATATCCTAACGTTTTAGATATCACTCGATAATCAGTAATTGCCTCTCTCATTTCTCCCCTTGCTCCTCTTTGGGCAGACCACATCCTAAAATCTTTTGAACTTCGGCCAATGGGTCTTTCAATTTTTCCCTGCATAGTTTTCATCTCCCCCACAACAAAAGCATGATAAATTTTATTAATTTCGTGATTTTGAAATTGTTTTTTTAGATTTTCGAAAGATTCTTGATTTTTTGCAATTAGCATAACCCCTGAGGTCTCTCGGTCCAATCGATGAACAATACCCGGACGAAAAATTATTTCCCCTTTTGCATTTCTTCCGGGTTCACCAACTTCTTTTATTTTAGGATATTTTTTCAAAACCCAATTTACCAGAGTCAGCCCGTCAGTCTTCCCGTCTCCATGCACAATAAGACCCGCCTGTTTATTCACTGCCACAACATTTTCATCCTCATATAAAATTTCTATTTCCATTCTAAATACTATTTTCCAATCCTCCGGTCACGATTACCATATTCTTCAATAATTTTTACAAATTCTTCCTTGGAAAAATCAGGCCAAAGAGTTTTTACAAAAAATAATTCACTGTAAACCCCTTGCCACGGCAAAAATCCGGACAAACGCATTTCTCCCGAAGTACGAATAATAATATCCGGGTCAGGCATAGGATAAGTTTGTAAATGTTTTGCAAAATATTCTTCGGTCACATCCTCTACCTTTGGATTTTCCTTTACTATTTCTTTTACTGCATGAATGATTTCTTGTCGGCCACCATAACTCAAAGCTAGATATATGTGAGGACCAGGATTACCCGCTGTTTCTTTTTCCACATGTTTTAATTTTTCTTGCAGGTCTGCCGGAAAACGAGAGAGGTCTCCGATACAACGCAAAATACCCCCCTCTTTATTAAAATGACTCAATTCTTCAGTAAGATATTTCCCCATTAAATCACGCATGTAAGAAACCTCCTCGGGTGAGCGATTCCAATTCTCATTAGAAAATGTATACAAAACAAGGTGGTTTATACCAGCTTCTTTTACCCATTTAGTCACTTCTTTTAACTTTTCCCCTCCGGAACGATGTCCCTCTATCCTAGGCTTGCCCTTTGATTCCGCCCAGCGACGGTTACCGTCCATAATAATACCAACACAATTTGGAATTTTTAGTTCATTACTCATTTTTCCAATGATATCTTATTATTAATAATTTTTCTAGTAAAACTTGAAATAGCTCACTTTTTCCTGTATAAATAACACATGCGGGATTAGCTCAGTTGGTAGAGCGCGTCATTTACACTGACGATGTCGGGGGTTCGAGCCCTCCATCCCGCACAATTATTTTTTTTCAACAATCTGATGTGACCTCATAACATGCTTTCCTCTAAACCATTTTGTGTTACGCACAGAATTAAACAATAAAAATAATGGGTTCCCTTCTCGGAACCTGACATAAGCCCCAAAAACATTGTCTAACTTTGCAATCCTATTAAGTATGTGGTGTGAGTTTACAGCACCATTAATTAACGGTTTATTTAGTTTTCCAAAAGATGTAGCCAAAGGAACCGTTAATACATCATATCCGTATCTTGGTTTTTTAAGAGATAATATAATTTTTGAAATATTTCCTATTACATGAAAACTCCTTTCAAAATTTGTTCCTATTTGTTTGTTTATTTCTGAAACTTCATCTAATTTATTTCCATTAAATGAATCAAAATATACTTCTGTAATATTGTTTTCTTTTAGTTTAAGCATTGTTTTTTTAATTGTTGAAAACCATGTGATTTGTTTTAATTCAATACAAAAAATCAGACGTGTGCCAGGCGACTCTTTTTTAAAAGACAAAACCGCTTCCACAACCTCATCAAGAGATGAAATAATCCCCATTTCTCTAAACCGTAGTGATGTCTCAATATCAACTTTAATAGTGTTTCTGTGAGTAAAGACAATCTCACCGTTTTCTTGTATTTGATGTAAATCCCCCTCAAAACAGACAACAATTTTTTTATCACCTATATAACTTTGTAAAGTTAATGATTCTTGAATTGCATTTTTAAAAGAATAACCTACCCCATTCAACATACTGTGCCTAACAATAATAAATTCTTTTTCTGGATTAATAATTTTCATAGATTTATTTGAGTGTTATAGAGAAAATAATAACACATATTTTGTGGAATTAAATGATTTTCTATGATAACCTATCGTTATCGCTCTCGTAGCTCAATGGATAGAGTAGAGCTCTTCTAAGGCTTTGATGTTGGTTCGATTCCAACCGAGAGCACATAACAACAAAAATCTCCACTGCTGGAGATTTTTGTTGTTATGTGCTAGACGAAGGCATGTTTTTTCAGTAGAAAAAACAGCCGAGTCAGGGTCGTGAAATTTTTGTTTTGACGGAAACAAAAATATTCCTGACCACATAAGTTTACATAGATGGGTCAGGAAACCTTATTCCACTATTTTTAAGGTTGTTGGTTAATTCCTCACGAAGATTAATATCGTTTATTGTTTTCTTTAGAAGCACTGAATTTATTTTCGTCTCATTTATTATGTTCGCTTCGGTTATAGCAAACAACTTATCTCTTCTAATTTGTATATAAAAATAGGAAGCAAAAATAAGTAATATACAAAAAATAACAATATTTATAATCAGAATAATAGACCAGTCTTGCGCAGGTCTTATTGCTCGTCTCTTATATATTTCTTCTTTCTTTATTATCTTAGTATAAAAGAATTTAATTTTTTGGAGTAAATTTTTCATTTTATTTGTACTTTAGAACATCAATTTCAAACTCGCTTTGCCAAATGCCACTAGACACAGCCATTCTAATTTCAGTAGAAGTAACTTCTTTATCAATACTGACAAGACCAAATTTGTTAACTCTCAACTTAAAAGGCAACAGCTCTAATCGTGTCAAAAAAGTATAACTGGCTGACCAAGAGCCCTTAGTCTTTGCTTTGATTTTAAGAATATCTATTGAACTTGAAGCAAGATTTGAATTATTATTGAGAATAAGAGAATTTATCTCTATAGAGAGACCACTTCCCCGAGCAACTGATTCAAGGTTTTCAATAAATTCCACCTCTCCCTTTTTAGAAATAATTGAGTCGTCCATACGATTAATATCTAAACTCAAACTACCTATTGTTTTTTGTGCGTAAGTCAAATAATTTTGTTTATCATTTCGAAAGGATAGGTTGTATAAAAGAGTATGATAATTTTCGTTTTTATGTCTGATATCTTCATAGACAAAATAACATATCAAAAAAACAACTACGACTAATAAGCTAAGTATTGCAAGTATTATTTTTAATAATTTATTACTGTACATGTTGTGATGCTATTGTCATGTTTATAGAAAAATTAATGTCCTTGTCTTTCGTAAAATTTGATATCGGTAAATCAACATTTTCAAAAAGTTTTAACCCCTCAAGTTCCTTAACGAAAGAAACGAGAGATTCTCTTGTCTTTGATATACCAGCAAGAACAATTTTACCTGTGTTGTTACTTAAAGAGGTATACATCAATTCCTTTATATAAATATTATCGGTTTTTTTTGAAAGAATACTATCAATAAAAAATGTAGCTTTTGGATACTCAAGGGTTGAATTAATTATATTTAATCTTGCATTTACAGATTTAATTTTAGAATTAATCATGCTAATCTCTGAGTCCAATGATAAACTGTCGGTTTTTTTTGTTTGTAAAATAATTTCTTTTTCTTTGTTTAGAGAAATAAACCATGATGGAAGTAGAATAATTAAAAAGAATATCTGAATACAAATAATAGAAACAAATACGACAATAAGTAGACGAAGGTGATATTCAGACCTTATTTTTTCTTTTAACTCGTATGGAAGTGAATTAAACATTTCGATTTTTATTCTTGTATTAAGATACTAGATGGAAGAGCTAGTCCAACCGAAGTGGCATATCGCAAAGAATCAGTAAATAGAATTTCTGGAACTTCAGTGTTTACATCAAATGCGTTTGTCCAAACATTTCCCAAGACAGTGGGGGTTTGACTGCTTGTAGATAAGTAAGAAACAATTTCATCTTTGAAACCCTCACCACAAACAATAATCTGATTTATTTTTTTCTCTGGCCTACCAGCATTTTGTTTTAAGGTGTGCCAATATACATAAAGTCTTTTTATCTCTTGCGACAGAAAATCCAAAGCTTTTGAGGATTCTCCTTTAATGGAAACCGTAGACGTAAAATGTACAACCCTGTCCACCACCACATACAAACCAACTTTTTCTGGCCCAAAATTGACAATAAGAACTGTGTCTAAATTTTCTGGATTTTCTCTCCGCAATAAAGACCTAGCAATTGCCTGTGATTCTATCTCTAAAGAAAGAAGTGGCAATTCTGCCTTTTCGAAAATCTCCACATACAAATCAACAAGTGTTATTGGTAATGTAGAAACAGACACAATAAGATATTCCTTCTGACTACGGTCAATTATTTTGTAATCAAAAGTTAGTTCATTTGGAGAAACTGGAACATTTTCTTCCATTTTAGATTCTATGGCACTTCTTATTTCTTCTTGAGTCACCCTTGGAATCTTGGCTGTAAATAAATAGGCTTTTTCTTCTGGTAAGGATACCTTTACCCGACCAAGTTTTAGGTCTTTTTTTAAAACTTTCAAAATATCTACCAAGGCCTCCTTGTCATTTATTTGTCCAGAAACAATAACATCCGCAGGAAGAGCCCTTTCCGTATATTTTTCAATATGTAATGGTTTTTTTCCTCCACTAAACTGGACACAATGAATGGCTGAATCGGAAATAGACAAACCTGCAAAAGGAAGACTTAAAAACCTAGGAGAAGGAAAAATATTAGATATCCTCTTGAGATTCATTGTCAAATTATATCATTCTGGTGTGTTTTTTAACAATCACTTAACAGCACTTCCTGCCGGAACATCTTTCTCCACCTCTAAAAGAGAGAAAAAACTATCTTCTAAATCATCTTTTGACTGTTTCAGCCCACTTACCGCCAAAATCATACCCTGACTTTCAAGACCCATTATAACTCTAGGCTCTAGATTGGTTGCAAAAGCACACTTTTTCCCCACCAAAACCTGTGGGTCAGAAAAATATGACGAAATCCCTGAAATTATTTGACGAAAAGTTCCTTCGTTAAAATCGACAGACAACTTTAAGAGTTTGTCTGTGTTTTCAATTTTTTCCACGCTAAGAATCTGGCCAACTTTTATTTCTAGTTTTTTAAAATCATCAATTGAAACTGCCATAAAATTAATTTTTATTATTTTTTTATCCGCACACTAAGTTTAGCATTATTTTTGTTGCCACAACACATACAACTATAATACACGGGATATTACAAAAAATTGAACGTTAGCCAAACCACAAAAAATGGCAACGATGCTAAACTTAGTGTGCGGATGAATCCAAATAACTTTTTAAAATAAGAGCCGCTGCACTAGCATCATGCATATCGTTTTTACCCTGCAATCTCTCGGCCTCCTGGGAAGTCAAAAATTCTGGGTGCATATATATTGGCAGGTTAAGTACATTTTTTAAATCCTCAACAAATGGCAAAATTTCATCCATAATCTCATTGTCTTTTTGAAGATAATCTTTTGACTCCCCCACCACAACCCCTTCCACATTGTTTTCCCTACATATTTCAACCAATTCTTTAATTAGATTTTCTGAATTACTTAAAACTTTCAAGGGAAAAGCAAAACTACCAGCCTCATCAGAAACCGCCAGGCCAATTCGTTTTGAACCATAATCAATACCAAGATATTTCATAAGAATAGTATATAGTAGCTAGCGTTTAGTAGCTAGGAAAATATATTTTTGATATAATTAATGATTATTTATCCCGTTAGAAGTTAACGGGAAATTGTAGATAGCAATAAATCTTTATAAATTAATTTGAGTAGGTATCACAACAACAAAGTTTGCTGAGCCCTACTTCTAATGGGATGGAAACAACAATAACAAGTTTTCTAACACAACCTGAAATGTTGCCTTTTCTAAAAGTTGCACCTTGGGTTGTAGCATTATTAATCGTTTGGTCACTAGCTTGGAAAGGCTGGGCCTTGTGGAAAGCTGCACGATTATCAAGCAAGTGGTGGTTTATTATTTTGCTTGTAGTTAACACCCTGGGTATCTTGGAAATAATCTACATATATTTTGTGGCAAAAAAATATACAGTAGAGACAGAACACCAAGCATAATTTAACAAAACAAAAAGACAAAAACCATCCTGTTTCTTCTGGGTGGTTTTTGTTTTATTTGAAAATATCCATAAAATATGTCATTATTCCAAGCACGGAAGCGTCGCATAGAGGCTTAGTGCATCGGTCTTGAAAACCGAAGTGCCGCAAGGTACCGTGAGTTCGAATCTCACCGCTTCCGCAAAATTTGTTATACTTAATTATATGCAAAATTTATCCTGGGAAACGATTGAATACTTACACAAAGAAAAAACCCCCGACTGGTACTGGACCGTTGGTATTGTTACTGTATCAATCGCCTTAATTTCAATAATATTAAACAACTTGATTTTTGCCATTCTTATAATTGTTTCTTCTTTTACTCTCTCTCTTTTTGCTTCAAAAAAACCAGAAATAATCACTATAGACATCGGCGAGGCTGGGATTGCTGTAGGAAAAAATAATTATCCATATAAAGAACTTGAGTCGTTTTGGATTGAGACTCGTGATTCTTACCCTAGGATATTACTAAAATCTAAAAAGGTACTTATGCCTTTCGTGATGATTCTTATAGAAGACGTTGAACCAGAGCAGATTCGTGAGGCCCTCTCACAACATCTGCTAGAAGAGGAACACGCTGAGCCGTTACTCGAAAAACTATTGCTTTACTTTGGATTCTAATATCTTTGTGTTACTCTTTTTTTTATAGCTCGCGTCGTTGAATGGATAAGACACTCCCCTGCGAAGGGAGAAATGCAGGTTCGATTCCTGCCGTGAGCACATAACAATAAAAATCTCCACTGCTGGAGATTTTTATTGTTATGTGCTGGACGGAAGCATGTTTTTTCAACAGAAAAAACAGCTGAGTCAGGGTCATGAAATTTTGCGAGTGACGACGAGCAAAATATTCCTGACCACAAAGTTTTTATTTTATACGACAATAATTTGCCTTTGACCTTCTTGAGATTGCTAATATACCCATCACTACAACATATGTTGAAAAAGCTTCACTTGGTAATACATAACTCTCTTGGTAAATAATTTCTAGAACAATTAATACAACAATTAAGGCAGTCCAAACTATTACATATACTTCCCCGGGATGTTTGCCAATATTTTCATCATGCCATCGTTCAAACTCTTTTTGGGTAGTATAGACAGCCAGAAGAGCAATGTAGATAGCACAGATTGGCCCAAGAAATTCCACCAGACTATTCCTCATAAAAAAGTCAGCTACAACAATAATATAAATAACCAGTGTCCAAAAGTTTACTAAATATCTCCATATATCAATACTAAAAATTCTGTCGCTTTTACTCTTTCCGGTCATATAAACAAAGTTTAACAAAAAAACTGACTTTCGTCAGGTTTTTTGTTTTTAAGTTTTTTTTATCATGGCAGAGATTCTTGACTTCTTTCTGGCTGCAGTGTTTTTCTTTAATAATCCCGTTTTTACAGACTTATCAATTATCTTCTGAACCTCCGGCATCATAGCAAGAGCTTCTTTTGTCTTTTTTTCTACAATCAACTTTTTAACTTTCTTAACAGCCTTGTTTAAAAGTTCTTTTTTAACAATATTAAACTCCCTCTTTCTTTTGGAGCCTCTTAGGGCTTTTTTTGCTGATGTTGTTATGGGCATATGATATAAACCGATTTATATAATAATTGTATTTACATAAATAAAATCAAAACTGGAACTTCCTGCCCCGTACCGAGCTTTGCTCTGGTATGGGGTTATAGGCATATTGGTAATATAATACACAAACTTCGAAAAAACACAACAAAATGATACAATAGCTATTATGATTGGATATTTAAAAGGAAAGATAATACACCAAGACTTAAAATCAATAACACTGGATGTTTCTGGTGTTGGTTATAAAATCTACACAAATACAGCCTCCCTGTCCTCGCCGGAGCGAAGCGAAGGCAATAAATCATATAAGGCGCAAGCTACGACAGAATTTTGGACACATTTGGCTGTTAGAGAAAATGCCCTAGATTTATATGGATTTGGAACGAGGGAGGAACTTAACTTTTTTGAGCTTCTCTTAACCGTTTCTGGCATTGGACCAAAGTCGGCCCTTGGTATCTTAAACATCGCTTCACTCCAAAACTTACGCCAGGCAATAGTTACAGGTGACACGGCACATCTTACAAAAGTCTCCGGGGTTGGCAAGAAAAATGCCGAGAAAATAGTTGTAGAACTCCGAGACAAGCTAGAACACGTTGGAAGTGATGGGTCTTCCCTTTCCGACGACATTGACGCTCTCGAGGCCCTAAAATCTCTGGGGTTTGGTGAACGTGAGGCGCGAGAAGCACTGAAAAAAGCAGGGGGTGAAAAAAGTACCGGGGAAAAAATAAAAAAGGCAATGAAACTACTATCGTAGTGAGTCAAAAGTTTATAAAGTTATAAAGTCCATAAAGTAAATACAAAATGCCTGAATTGCCCGAAGTACAAACGACAGTTAATGGTCTCAACAGAACCATTAAAAATCTCAAAATCACAGATGTTTGGTCTGATTATTTTTTGCGAACAAAAAATAAACGAGAGGATGTAATTAAAAACAAGGGTTTTTTCGAACATTTTAGAGAGGAAGTCGTTGGTGAAAAAGTAAAAAACACCGAGCGGAGAGGAAAAAATATTCTTATTCACCTGACAAACAACAAAACAATCTTGGCTCATATGAAAATGACTGGACACTTTTTATATGGAAAATATCTCTGGGAAAACAAAAAGTGGAGAAGTAACGAAAAACTTCTTTCTGACCCATTCAATAAATTTATTCATCTCTTATTTACATTTTCAAACAAGAAACACCTGGCTTTCTCCGACATGCGCAAATTTGCCAAAGTAACTCTTTTTGAAACCAGCAAAAGAAACGAAGTTATTGACCTAACAATCTTGGGACCAGAATCAATCCCCGGCTTATCTCTAGAAACATTAAAAAAACAATTATTGAAAAAACCCAACGGAAAAATAAAAACTGTTTTAATGGACCAAACAATCCTCGCTGGAATTGGTAATATTTATTCGGACGAAATCTTGTGGACGGCAGAAATACATCCGGAACGAAAAACTTCAAACTTAAAAGACAAAGAGTTAAAAACCATGTGGAAAGCCATAAAAACCATTCTTACAAAGTCAATCAAAATGGGAGGAGATTCTATGTCAGACTACAGGAATGTTGATGGAAAAAGAGGTAGATTTCAAAACAGCCACAAGGTTTACCAAAGGACAGAAGAAAAATGTCTAAAAAAGGACTGCCGAGGGATTATTATGAGAAAGATAATCGGGGGTAGAACTAGCCATTTTTGCAATGTCCACCAAAAATAAACCCGAACACCAAATTTGGCATCATTGCCCAGTCTCTCAAGATAATTAAACAACCTTACTTAGATGAAAATGACTCGTTCTTTATATAATTATTGATGTGGCAATATAGAGACAATGCCAAAATTGGTGTGCGGGTAAAGCATTTTGGGTAATTTTGTTGTAAAATAGAGAAATATGAGTAAAGAAGACTCAACAGGAATTTTAATTCTACTGGCTATCGTGGCCATTGCTTTATTTGGTGGTAGTAAAAACGCCGGTGTCACCCAACCAGCCCCCACCGGCAATGAAACCCAAAAACAGACAGAGGTATCAGTTGAACAAAAAATTATAGACACCCAAAATCAGATTGATGATTTAAAAAAGCAACTTCAGATAGAGGAGGACAAAAAAACCCAGAGTCAGTACAAGGGGGTGATAACACTTTCATATATAAATAGGTCCACAAATCCAAGCCAAGAATATGTCACCATAAAAATGGCCAATAATGCGACGGGAACGGTACCCGTTACTGGCTGGATTTTAAAAAGCCTGAACACAAAAAATCAAATATTAATACCAAAAGCATCATACTTATTTTTTGCTGGAGTAATGAACACAGAAGATAATATATTTCTAATCGGCGGAGATACTTTATATCTCATTACCGGTATTTCTCCAAATGGTAGCAGTTTTAGAGCCAACAAATGTTCTGGATATCTCGGACAATTTCAAACTTTTGTTCCTTACCTAAACAGCAATTGTCCGGCACCTAGAGACGAGGACCTTTCTTCCATACCAAAAATAACAGCCAATGACCGTTGTTTTGACTATATTGATTCAATGCCAACGTGCAGAATCCAAACGGAAACACCCCCACAATATTTGGGTGTTGAGTGTAATAACTTTATATCAAAAAAAATAAACTATTCTTCGTGCGTAGACACTCATAAAAATGACAAGGATTTTTATTTGAAAGAGTGGAGAGTATATCTAAAACGTGGTGAGAGTTTATGGAAAGACAAACGTGAGGTTATTATTCTATACGATAATTTTGGAAAAGTGGTGGATACACTCAAATATTAAGTATTCTAAAGAGAGCCACCCCGAAAGCCACAGAAACGTTTAGTGACTCCTTTTTACCTTTCATTGGTATTTCAACTAGAACATCACAAAGAGATAAAATCTTTCTTTCAACCCCTTCCACCTCATTCCCTACTATAAATAAAGTCGGGGATTTAATTTTTACCTTTTTATAATCCTGTGAATTTTTTGTTTGTTCCAAACCAATTATTTGATAGTTAGATTTTTTTAGTTTTTTAATTATTTTTTCTGGATTTTTTGAATACTCCCAAGAAATATTTTTTTCTCCACCCAAGGCTACTTTTGTGATATCTTTTCTTGGTTTTCCAAATTTATCTACCGGTGTAGGAGAAAATCCAGATAAATAAATCTTGGTGATACCCAGAGCATCAGAGGTCCGAAAAATAGACCCAACATTGTGAGTACTACGAATATTGTGCAGTAAGACAGAAATCTGAAGGTTAGATTTTTTCATAATTTATAGCAATATAACACATACCAAACAAATTTCTAATTAACCTAATTTCTAATTTCTAAAGAAATACTAGCTGATTATTGGGGTTTGGTCATTATTTAGATTAATTAGTAATTAGAAATTAGTTATTGTATACTATTTTCATGCATCCATTAGCTGTTTTTCCACAATTATTTTTTCTTGGACTTATCGCTCCAACCTTACTCCGTCTAACTGTAGGTCTGTTTATGATATATCTCGGAAAAGAGCGTAACCAGAAAATCTACAGTTGGTCAGCAGTTATTTATATTTTGTCTGGTATTTTACTCATTGCTGGTTTTTATACACAAATAGCAGCTATTGTTTCCATCTTAGTAATTTGTTTTGATTATTTTTTAGAAAATAACTCAGCTACTTTTTCAACAGAGAAGAAAATTTTATATGTGGTAATAAAAGTTATTCTATTGTCTTTATTGTTCACTGGCCCAGGATTTTTTGCTTTAGATCTGCCTCTATAAATAAAAATTGGTCAAATTGTAACATTTTGCCTAGTTGATGCATTATACTTAATGTGATCATACTTCATAAATAAAATGACCTTAAATAAAGACCACATTGGTGCGCTGTGGGATACTATAACCCCAAGATTATACGGTTATCTAGTGAACACCCTGCACGACAAAAACCTGGCCGAAGACATATTACAGACCACCTGGCTTAAGGCTATTGAGGCGCTTCCTAAATTTGATAATCGCAATGACACTAGTTTTTCTTCGTGGCTATTTGCCATCGCCCGAAATGAGTGCAAACAACATTGGCGCAAACCCAAAAGAGAAATTCCGTTTGACCCCGTAATACACGACAAAGAAGAAATAAATTCAAAAGAAGAAGATAAAATTTTTATAGACCAAATGTTAGCTCAACTTTCTCTAAGTGACCAAGAGCTTATTAATTTACACTATATCGCCGGCCTGCCACTAAACAATATTGCAAAAATTCTTAAAACAAATCCTGTGACAATAAGAGTCAGAATGCACCGTGCTTTGGGAGCCGCAAAACTTATACTTAAAAACCAACAAATATGACTAATCACAAAACAATTCATGACATACTTGAATCTTGGGGAAAAAACAAACAACAAACACCTCAAAATAATGAGGCGCTAAAAAGAGAGATTTTATCAAATGTTCCTGTCGTTGTAGATAAAATATCTCCTTACGCCCAACATCATTCTCCATGGTTTTCATATGCCTTTGCAACAATGGCCGTAATTACTCTACTTATAAGCTATGGTTCAGGTGGTGTCAGTAAAAACTTCACCGTCTCAAGCGGTGGTATTGAAATACCTTCTGTAGAAGCAATTGACTACAGCAACAATGCTAGAGATTCAGTAGAACAAACCAGTGCAACAGGTAATACTGCTAATAAAATAGTCGCCTCAGATGAATCTAGGGTTATGTATGCTCCAGAAATAAACATTTACAGACCAACTCCTCCAGTGCCACAACCAAGCGGAGCCATTTCTGATAAAAGGGAGTTTCTAAAAATTAACTACAATGCAACACTTCAAACTAGACAAGTGTCCGATACAAAAAATAGGATAGAAATCATGGTTAGGGGCTTTAACGGAAGGGTGGATACATCAAATAGCGGAGACAAATGGGGCGACATTAGTTTTGCTATACCAAAAAGTGAATTTGATGCTTTCAGAGAAGAGGTAAAAAACTTAGTGGGGTCAAGATTTTACATTGAACAAACAAATTCTAAAACCTTCTTTCTCAAAAACAAGCCCTTGAACAAAACCAGAAGCAAGTCCAAAACAACCTAAGTGATTTAAACGCAGAAAGACAACAAATCGTAAGAAATCACAACCAAAACATTTCTTTGTATCAAACTAGGATTAACTCTATAAATTCAGAAGTAACAACCCTCAAAGCCGAGTATAAAATTGCGACACCAGTACGTCAGGCAGAGATTCTAAATAAAATTAATCAGTTGCAAGTTGAGATTGGCAATCTTGAATCTGAAATTATAAATGAAAACAGAAATTATCAAACAAAGATAGGCGGAGTTGATACACGAATTAAATATGGACAAGAAAATCTGAAGTATATAGAAACACGGGACAGCAATCTTATTGATGATGTTGCCACAGTAAACGGCTCTATCTCCCTACAAAAAATCAATCTGTGGAATGTTGCCGACACGTACACACCCGGACCATTACTTGCTTGGATTTTGTTGGGGTTGGCAATTATATCCTACCTTTGGTATCGTCGGTCAATGAAAGAAGAATATAAGTTTTAAGCTGTTGTATATTAGGGAGATGAGGGCGGTGTAAATTTTATTTAAATATTGACAATAGACCTATAAACATTGTATTATCAAACTTAGAAGTTCCTAGAAAAGACTATCAACATTGTAGTATCAAACCTGGAGGTTTGAGAAATGGACAAAGATTACCCGCGGATTTTGATCGTTAGTCCTGCTTTGGTCGATGAACCGCTTGGGGCGATGTATCTCTCGTCAGCACTCAAGCAACATGGGTTTGTCGTCCGCGGCTCTCTGTCCAGCCAAGAGGATACCGAACGAATATTCGAAGAATTCGTTCCGGATGTGGTGATGTTTAGCGTCATCACGGGCGAACAGACGCATTGTTTGGAATTGTGCAGTCGGCTCAAGCGGCGGCACCCATTTCTCTCTGTTTTTGGTGGTTTTCATCCGACTCTTGTGCCAGAGATTCTGACACATGAGGCGGTGGACGTCATTGGAATCGGAGAGGGAGATGAGGCGGTTGTGGAGCTGGCCCAAGCGATCAAAACCCACTCATCGATCAGAGAAATACGCAATTTCTGGATCAAGGAGAAGGGTGTCGTGTATCGCAATGAAGTGCGCCCACTAGTGGCGAACCTCGATGCGTTGCCTTTCCCAGACCGAGATCTCTTTCAGCGCGTTCCCGCTGACGGGGAATATTGCGTCTTTTCAAGTCGAGGTTGCCCCTACGACTGTTCGTACTGCGCCAATAGACCCTTGCGCACTCTTTATATGAGCAAGGGGAAGTTTGTCAGAACTCGCTCGGCGGAAAATTTGATGGCGGAGCTGGTGGAACTGAAGATGCACCATAATCTGAAAACCATCAATTTTCACGACGACATTTTCGTACTTGATCGACCTCGACTTCGCACCTTTGTGTCGAGGTATCGTGCTGAGATCGGCATGCCGTTTATCTGTTCCCTGCGGGCCGATTTGGTAAACGAAGAAGTTGCTACACTCTTAAAGCAAGGAGGTTGCGCGAAGATTTTCATGGGTGTAGAAGCTGGTAATGACAAGGTGCGCACAGAACTTTTGGGCAGGCGGATTAGCAAAGCCCAGATGATTCTGGCGCGGAAGTTGCTTGGCGCCCAGGGTATTGCCGTTTTTACCCAGAATATTTTGGGTTTTCCCGGCACAACCTTGGACAACGACTACGAGACGGTTGAGTTCAACACTCAACTCAAACCTGATTTTGCCTGGGTTTCAATTTTCACCCCCTATCCAGGGACTCGGCTCGGGGAGCAGAGTTTGCGGGAGGGTTTGATTGACAGTGTTGAGAGTGTCTTCTCGACATATCACTACCGGTCTCCAATTCGTCTGCCACATCGACTGCAAGTGGATGTGCTTCACAAGCTTTTCTCTCTTGCTGTCGATTTCCCTCATCTTCTGGGGGCGATTAAGAAGGTCGTTCAAGACGAGACGCACACGCCAGAAGAACTCCAGAGCGTGTTCGGCGCCTACCGTCACTACAAATACGAAGCGGTCTTTTCGCCATCGCTCCCGCTACCGCCCGAAGTAACAGCTTTTCTCAAGCGCTTGGGGTAAGGTCGGAGAGTACCACTTGAACAGGCACACAGGGAATCTCTGTGTGCCTGCTTTTTATAAAACCTAAACTCAACTCTCAACTAAAAGTTATTATAATTATATTGTATTCCGGTCAGCACACTAGTGCAAAAAATCTCCAGCAGTGGAGATTTTTTGGTTTGTGCGCCCGGCAGGAATATCGACCATTACATGGTCAGTACACCTTTTCTGGACGGAATCTTTTTAAATTCTGATTCGTCGTCACTCATCAGAATTTAAAACGCAGATTCACAACACTCGCTTCTGCGAGCGTAAACCGTGAATCTGTTCGATTCCTGACGCAAGAGTGCCCCACACTCTTGCTCCGGGCGCACAATTAAAAAATCCCCACCACAGAGATTTTTTAATTGTGCGCCCGGCAGGAATCGAACCTGCGACCATCTCCTTAAAAGGGAGCTGCTCTACCGACTGAGCTACGGGCGCAAATGCTTTAATAAATCAAACTGCTTTGACTTATTAAAAGCTTTTGCGAGCCACAGCCATGTTTTGCTACCATGCAAAACAGGCGAGGCAGGGTCGTGGAAATTTTCTTGCGACGGCAAGAAAATTATCCCTGACCGTAAACACTCTATTAACCTACAAAATATAACAAAAATCTCAAGAAAGTCCAATTCACACCCTGTTTAATTCTTATATTTGCTTTTTCTAAACTTCTGAGTAGCATTAATCAAAGAGGTCACAACTCACCAAGGAGAGGTTCGGATGCACAAGATAACGTCTTCCGTGGTGGCAGTGAAAGACTCCGTCGTAGGCGCAGCGATGTTAGCCTACGTGATTGTTGCCGGACTTGTCATTCGTCTCCTTCTCGGTGATTTCCGCCGACGACTGAGACACGACAACGTTCTCCGGTAACCTCGGTCTGGTCCGACATGGGGCCCCGACATTTTTGTCGCTTGGGGCCCCTTTCGTTTTTAAGAATTTATCTCTCCAAAATCCACTTCTCCATCATCACTTCTAAATCCCCCTCCCCCTGACGAACCCTGTGTGTCATCTCAATCAAATCGGATGACATTTTTTGTAATTCCTCTGATTTATAGTTTCTACTTCCAGAAAGCGCTTTACTGTATGAGAAAGGTGCTAACCCAGATTCTTTTTGACTTGAAACCTTTCCGGCTATAATCATATTTTTCATTGCCCAAAAAAGCACTCCGTGAATTTCCTCTACTGGTATTCCCTGACTTAACAAATCAGTAAATGAAATCCATAATTTCTTTTTATCTCTGTTTAAAAGTTTGTCTGTAATAGAAAAAATGATTGGTGATTCTTTTTTTACTTCCTTCTCACTAAATTCCTGTGATTTATAAGAGGCTTTTTCTACTTTTTTTACTGTTGCTGAATCAATCTTGCCATCTAAAATCAAAAACCAATGTTCTGCTTCTTGCATTTTTTTTAATCCACCCGCAACAATTTCCTTAGCTTCCTTGTTTGAGAAAAGAGAATCTAAAACAACAATATATTTTTTATCAAATAATCCCTGTGATTCTAAAAGCTCATTGAATTGCCCCTCGCTCCAATTTTCCGTTGTTATTTTAAAAATTTCAGAATTTGGTCTTTTAGCAGAAAGACTCTGCAAAACTTCATGCATTTTCTTCCGACTTTTGTGTGTATCTGTGCCGTGTAAAAAATAAATCATATGAGTATGTATAAAGTATTATGTATAAAGTATAACGTATGGAATCTGGGTCAGTGTTTTATACATAATACGTTATACATTATACTGATATCATTTCTGCCCAATTGTCTCCAAAGGAGCTATTCGCTACACAAACTATTCCGTGTATTTTTTTTGGGTCAATTATATTTTCCATTATTACTTTTATTTCTGGAGTTATTGAATTAACTATATTTTCTTTTGCTTCGTATACCAACTCATCATGAACCTGCAAAAGCAATTGGACGTTCTTTTCTAAATTCTTACTTTTTATAAATCTATCAATTTCTATCATAGCCATTTTGATTATGTCTGCCTCTGTCCCCTGTATCGGCGCATTGACTGCCATTCTTTCTGCTTGGGCCTTCATAAAAGGTAGTCTGGAATTGATTTCAGGAAAATATCTCCTGCGACCAAAAAATGTCGAGGTAAAGCCCTTTTGGGCCGTTTCCCTTTTTACTTTTTCTAGATATTCAGCTAGTCCAGAAAATTTATTAAAATATCCATTCAAAAATTCCTGGGCCTCCTCTCTGTTTGTTTTAATATTTTTCTGTAGAGCAGTTACACCCATTCCATACATCACACCAAAATTTATGGTTTTTGCTTTTATTCTCATCTCCTTTGTTACCTCTTCTGGTTTGACTCCGAAAACTTCGCAAGCCACAGCAGTGTGGACATCCTGGCCTGTTTTAAAAATCTCAATTAGTTTCTTATCCCCCGACAAGAAAGCAGCAATACGAAGCTCTATCTGGGAATAATCAAACGAAATAAGTTTCCAGCCTTTTTCGGCAATAAACGATTTACGAATTTCTCGACCAAGCTCTGTTTTATTTGGAATGTTTTGCAAATTCGGGTCCTGACTTGCCATTCTGCCAGTGGTTGTCCCAGCTTGTAAAAAATTAGCATGTAACCTATCACCTTTATCTACTTGGGTTGGCATGGTATCTATATAAGTGCCAAGAAGTTTTGCTAATTTACGATACTCCAGGATTAATCCAGCAATCGGATACTCTTCCTTTAATTTTTCCAACTCTGATTCCTTTGTAGAAAATCCACCACTAGCTGTTTTCTTTTGGTTTTTTACTTTAAGCCCCATTTTAACAAAAAGCATCTCACCTAATTGTTTTGGTGAATTAATATTAAATTCCTCACCGACAATTTTCCATATTTTTTTCTCAAGTGACGATAATTCTGTGTGGTATTTCTTTGATAAAATTTTTAGTCTTTCGGTGTCTATTTTTATACCAACCTCTTTCATTGTCTCAACAATTGGCATAAGTGGCTTTTCTATTTTTTCTACAACAAAAGATAGGTCTTGGTCTTTTATTGTCTTCTCCAAAACCTTCCGAGCATCAGATAGATTGTCGCTTCTGGTATACGACAAAATATCATCTAACGTAGAATTTGTTTTGTTTGAATCCACTACCCAGAGCAATAGTCCAACTTCAAATACGTCCTTAGGATTAGCCATTATTTCTGCTCTTTCTGGCATGTCCAGAGATAGACTCTCGGCAAATTTCTGCCCCAGCATTCTAAATTCAAATTGTGAAAACAAATCTTGAACTTTTTTCATATCTATATCATCCCGCCAAATTTTTGTGGGCATTGTAAAATAAATCGGTGCATCAATTCGAATGGTAGCCAGCATTTTGCTAAACAAAGCTTCTTCCTCTCCCGTTTTAAGTAGTTCTAAAACCCTCGGTCTAACTTCTTTGTGAATTTTAGATTTTGGATTTTTAATTTCTTTATATATATTTTCTATCGAACCAAATTTTTGAATTAATTCTTCTGCTGTTTTTTCCCCAATACCCACAATACCAATTATGTTATCCGACGGGTCGCCCCTCAACCCCTTGTAGTCGGTTAAAAGTTTTGGAGCAAAGCCCCATCTTTCCATCACTGCTTTCTCGTTATAAATAATGGTGTCCTTTATTCCCTTCTTTAAAGTGTAAACCCGCACCCTATCACCATTTATAAGTTGCATGGTGTCCATATCTCCAGAAGCAATAACAATATCTATATCTTTGTTATTTTTTAAGCTCTCAACAATGGTGCCAAGCATATCGTCTGCCTCAAATCCTGGGGACGAATACATCGGCACATTCATGGCCTTGAAAACGTCCTTTGACCTCTCCAACTGCTTTACTAAATTATCGTCAGCTTTTTTACGACCAGCCTTATATTCTCCATATGCTTCGTGTCGTAAGGTCGGCTCTGGCAAATCATAACAAGCAATAATGTAGTCTGGATTAAAATCTTTTACCAGCTTGATAAGCATGGTGCAAAGCCCATAAAGAGCTCCCGTCGGCTCACCTTTACTTGATTCAAACTCCGGAAGGGCGTGATAGGCACGATGCAAAATAGCATGCACATCAAGAAGTACCAGTGTTTTTTTGCTTTTAGGTTTGGCCATTTTATCCGCACACTAATTTTGGCATCGTTGCTATTATCTCAAATTCTAGATGCATACTTATATTTAAACATGATTATTAAATTTGACATAACCACATGTATAGCAACTATGAGATAATGCCAAATTTAGTGTGCGGATGAATTATACCATTATTCCAAAATCTCAATTTCCCGACTATTTTCTGTTATATGACTAAGATTTATTTTTATATGCTCTGGCATAATGTCCGCTACCCTCTCTGGCCATTCAATAAGAACTATGTTGTTTGGGTCAGAAATTAAGTCATTCCAACCAAGATGTAAAAGCTCACTGGATTTTTCTATTCTATATGCATCTATATGAATTAAGTGGGTAAACTTTTGGTCGGTTAGTTCATAAATCTTTTCCAGGACAAAAGTCGGACTTGTTACTGTATCAATCACACCAAAAGCTTTGGCTATACACTGAGTAAATGTGGTTTTTCCTGCACCAAGATTTCCGTATAAACCAACAACCGTCGCCCTATCAGGATTTGATAAAAGTGTAGAGACAAAATCATTTGCGATTTTTTGGGTTTGTTCTAAATTTTCTGAAACAAATTTCATAAAGACATATTAGCATAATTTTATCCGCACACTAAATTTGCCATTATTTTTAGTTCTAAATCAAATATATTAACTTGTGTGAAGTTGAGTAAGAAAATAAAAATGGTATTGGTTTTGTTTTAAAAAATAGAACGATGGCAAAATTAGTGTGCGGATTTATATTCATCCAGGCACCAACTAAACGAGATCACGGTATTACTTCTAGCCAATTCTGTTCATCGAATAACAAAAATAAAAATTGAAAAAACGAGCTCAACTCGTTTAGTTGGTGCCTGGATGAAAAAACCGCCTGGGAGGATGGGTGTGAACCCCTCCTCCCGGCAGTTGTGCAGAGGTGCCAGCACGTTGCGTGGACTACCTCATCGAACCTCGATGTACCAGTCGTACTCCTGTCGCCCTCGACCGGACGACCAGTCGTACTTGGATAGTTGGTATTGCTGTGACTCAGCCGTCAGCATCCGCCCGTCCGACAATATCGCCTTGGCGACATACCGAAACTGGATGTAGTCCGGGTCAATCCCGAGCCGACGTGCCCGGAAGAGGGTCAGTGACCCTCCGGGGCACAGGTTGCGAACGACTAGCCCGTGTTTTGGCTCATAGATATCAACGGGGACCTGCCCCTGATTGAACGCCTGAACCTTCACGGTTGAACTAGCGTTCCGACGCGGCGCCACATCCGGGTGGACGTCGACCGTACTCGGGTCGCACCCCTGAAGGCCGGAGTTCGTGATGGCCTTCTTGGCCTTCTCAAACTCCTTAATGGCCTTGCGCATGGCCGGCGAGCCACTCCTCTTGGCCTCCTCGCGGGCCTTCTTCGTCGCCATCTCGCGCTCGATTTCCTCGGCGCGAGCCCTGATGGCCCGGTCCTCGGGGGTCTCGTTCGCCAACCTCTCGGCCTCCTGGGCCTTGAGTTCGGCGATCCGCTCACTGAGCGGAATGGTGGCCGGAGCCACCTTGCCGGCGCAGGCCGCCACCGAAACGACGACCGCTAACACCATGAGCAATCTCAATGTTTTCATACCGCAGGCACCTCCATGCCTCTATCCCACATTATACACCCTTTTATCACTTCTGTCAAATAAGTTAATGGTGCTAAAAATCAAGAGTTTTGTTGAGTTGTGTCTTGAAGAGAGACTAGTGAGGCTGTCGAGCCGAACTCAAGCAAAATTTCAGCAGAAATTTATGCGTGTCTCTCTGAGAGATACAATGAAAAAGAAACTCTTGATTTTGTGCGTGTCTTGAAAAGAAATGTTATTATATTTACATGGTTATCTTTGATGAAGACAAACAAAATAAACGAGTGGACGACCTCCGCAGACAAGAGGAAGAAGAGCTTGCTCAAATACTGTCGTCAAAGTACGGGGTCTCTTATCTTGATTTAACTATTACCCCAATAAACATAGACGCCCTTCGGGTTATCGGGGAGGTGGAAACACGCGAAGCCCAAATCGCCGTGTTCAATGAAGTTGATAAAGTTCTAAGTATTGGAGCTCTATCTCCCGAAAACCCTAAAACAGTAGAAGCCTTAAATGCCTTGAAAGCCAAAGGTTACACCATAGAACTTTTTATGGTTTCCCACGCCAGTTTGAATAAAGTCTGGGACAGATATAAAGATTTATCATATTCATTTGAAACAAAGTCAGGGGCTTTGGATATTTCCAACGAACAAATCACAGACTTTTTAGCCAAAGTTCACACTATACCCGATGTTCAAAGTCTGATTGAGGAAGTTTTGCAAATGAAAAAAAGTTACCGTATCTCCAGAATAATGGAAATCATTTTAGCCGGAGCAATCGCTACCAACGCCTCTGATGTCCACCTAGAAGCAGAGGAAGACTATGTCAGGTTAAGATACAGACTCGACGGTATGCTCACTGATATTTTACGTTTTGATTTAGAAACATATAAATTACTCCTCTCCCGTATCAAACTAATTTCTAACTTAAAATTAAATGTTTATGGCGCACAGGACGGTCGTTTTAGTATAAAAATAAACGAAGGTGAAATTGAAATCAGAACCTCCCTTCTGCCAGGAGCATACAGCGAATCAGTGGTGCTTCGAGTTCTTAATCCAAATTCTATTTCTGTCCCGCTTGAGAGTTTAGGAATTCATCCACGTCTGTTAAAAATTATTCTCCATGAGATGAGTAAGCCAAACGGCATGATTTTGAATACTGGTCCAACCGGCTCTGGTAAAACTACCGCACTGTACGCATTTCTAAGAAAAGTTCACACTCCAGAAATAAAAATAATCACCATAGAAAATCCGATTGAGTATCATCTGCCAGGAATAGTTCAAACCCAAACAGACGAAAAAAAGAATTACGGATTTGCTGAAGGTCTGCGAAGTGCCCTTCGCCAGGACCCCGATATTATTATGGTTGGTGAGATTAGAGACGGAGAAACAGCAGAGATTGCCATCAACTCGGCCCTGACGGGTCACCTTGTCTTCTCTACCCTTCACACCAACACGGCAGCAGGAACATTCCCTCGCCTAATTGACCTCGGAGTTAATCCAAAAATTATTTCTTCTGCCTTAAATCTTGCAATAGCCCAGCGGTTGGTCAGAGTACTTTGCCCAGAATGTAAAAAACAGATTTCACTTAATGGAGAGAGTAAAGTAACCATAGATAAGATTTTAGATACGATAACTGACAAAACATACTTAGATGGAATTGACCAAACACATATCTGGCAAGCAGTCGGATGTGACAAATGTAATATGCTTGGATACAAAAGTAGAATAGGAATCTACGAGGCCATCACCATGGACGAAAATATTGAAAATGTAGTTAAGGATAACCCAAGTGAAAGAGAAATAGAAAAAGCCGCCAAACCCCAAAACATTTTGAACTTAAGACAAGACGGTATATTAAAAGTTTTGCAAGGGATAACTACTTTGGAAGAATTGCAAAGAGTGGTTGACATTGAAACCGAATAGGCTCTAATACTAAAAACTCTTGCAGAAAATTGTTTCATATCTATACTAGTAAATAGAGATAATCTTTGGGAACAAAAAAGCCGCCAGTCGGCGGGACGATAGTTCCAAGACATAAATCTCTAAGCAACACTTTCAATAATCAAACCAAAAGCTAAGTTTTTCACAAAGGATAATTCCAGAATATTACATAAAGTAATACCCAGAATGTCCTCGTAGAAAGACTCGTAAACGTAAACGCTTAGTTGCTTAGAGATTTATATTTTGGAACCAAAAAACCTCAAAACCTTTTAATGTAATCTTTTTTTTCAAATTCATCCGCACACCAACTTTAGTATCGTTGCTCCGTGTCTAATATAAGTATACTTCTCAGTGTTTTTATCCCCACCACTACATAGTATAATTACCATACCCGCAACGATAAGACACAATACTAAAGTTGGTGTGCGGATATGTCACGGACAGTCTAGCATAAAAAACTTTTCGTGTCAAGACTCAATTTTGGTGCTGGCGGAGGTAGACAATAGTATATAATATAGGTATATGCTTGGCAACAAGAAAACAACACCAAAAAACAAGGCCAAAAAAGGTGAGAATTTGGATATTATTGGAGACAAAGAAAATCTTTTTCTTGATACAACCCTTCGTCCATCAAAATGGGACGATTATGTTGGTCAAACAAGCATAAAAAACAACCTCCATATCCTACTTACCGCAGCTAAAGAGAGAAACCACCCACCAGAACACATTCTTTTTTACGGTCCACCGGGATTAGGCAAGACAACCCTCGCCCACCTTGTTTCAAAAGAAATAAACGCTCAGATGAAAGTGACTTCCGGTCCAGCTATAGAAAAAATCGGGGACCTTGCTTCAATACTGACCAACCTCTCGCCAGGAGATATTTTGTTTATAGATGAAATACACCGACTAAACAAAACTATTGAGGAAATCCTTTACCCCGCTATGGAATCAGGGTCACTAGACATTATTATTGGCAAAGGGCCTTCAGCTCGTACTATACAGCTAGAACTCCCACCATTTACTTTAATCGGCGCAACAACAAGAATTGCCATGATTTCCTCCCCTCTCCGCTCACGCTTCTCCGGAGGAATATTTAAACTAGAATTCTACACAAATGAAGAGATTCAAAAAATCTTAGTAAGGTCGGCAAAAATTTTAGGTATTGACTTGGAAAAAGAAGCTGGGATTGAAATTGCCAAAAGAAGTAGATACACCCCAAGAACAGCCAATTACTTTTTGAAACGCTGTCGAGACTTTGCCCAAGTCCACAAGACAAAACTAACAAAAAAATCTGTTGACGAAACTTTGAAACTTCTCGGTATTGATGAAGTTGGGCTCTCTCCCGCCGACAGAGATATTTTACACACCATAATAAATAAATTTGCCGGTGGGCCAGTTGGGCTCAATACTTTGGCCGCCGCCATGTCGGAAGAGCAAGCAACAATTGAGGAATTCAACGAGCCATATTTAATACAACTCGGCTTCCTTGAAAGAACACCGCGAGGACGAACGGTAGCAGTATCTGGTTATGAGCACTTGGGACTTACACCACCAAATAGAGGCACTTTACTATAAAAACCAATATGAGTGGACACAATAAATGGTCAAAAATAAAAAGACAAAAGGGAGAAACTGACGCCCAAAAATCCAAAATCTACGGAAAGATGGTTAAACTTATTACTGTTGAGGCAAAAAAGGCCATGGGAAATATAAATTCTCCTGGATTAAAATCCGCCATTGAAAAGGCTCGTGCTGCAAATGTACCAAAAGACAATATAGAAAGAGCAATCAAGAAGTTCTCTGAGGGCGGGGTCGCGATGGAGTCAATTGTATACGAGGCATATGGCCCGGGCGGATGCGCAATGATAATAGATGTTTTGACAGACAATCACAACAAAGCTGCACAAGAAATAAAAGCCATTCTGACAAAACACGGCCACCCACTTGCTGGTATCGGCTCTGCCACATGGGCCTTCACACATACTCCAGGTAGCGGTTGGACAGCCCAAACAACAGTTCCCCTTTCTGATGAAGATGGAGAAAAATTAGGAGAACTTATAGATGAACTTGAGGAAAACGATGAGGTGCAGGAGGTATACACAAATGCGGAGTAAAGCATGGGGGTAATTAACCTAATTATTCTAATTGACCTAATTTCTAAATAAACCCCAATGAATAACAAATTCGACCTTGAAGAAAGAACTGCTAAATTTGGAGAAAATATTATTATCTTTTGTTCTGGTTTGATAAAAAATGAAATAACTAAACCGATAATAAATCAGTTAGTAAAATGTGGCACAAGTGTTGGAGCTAATTACTGTGAAGCGGATGATGCTGAAAGTGGTAAAGACTTTAAACATAAAATTGGAATCTGTAAAAAAGAATCTAGGGAAACGAAACATTTCTTACGAATGGTGGCTGTTGCCGTTCCAGATTGCAGAGAAAAAGCTATTAAGTTGTGGATTGAGGCAAAAGAATTAAATCTGATTTTTAATAGTATATTTAAAAAAGTAAAATAATTGTTAATTAATTATTGGTTATTATTTAGAAATTAGAATAATTAGGTTAATTAGAAATTATCATGATTATTATCTCCATTGACCCTGGATACGAAAGACTTGGAATAGCTATACTAGAAAAAGAAGCTAAGCAAAAAGAAATTTTGGTTTTTTCTGAATGTTTCAAAACTTCTAGTAAACTCCCACACAACGAGAGACTGGCTATGATTGGAAATAGAATTAAAGAAGTCATAAAAAAACATAAACCAACTGCACTGGCCACAGAAAAATTGTTTTTTAGTGGAAACCAGAAAACAGCCATGCTTGTGGCAGAGGCCCGTGGAGTAATTCTCTACACAGGAAGTTCTCTTGGTTTAAAAGTTTTTGAATACACACCAAACGAAGTCAAAATTGCTATCACTGGTTACGGCCGAAGTGAAAAAAGACAAATTATAGATATGGTCAGAAAACTAATTGTGATAACCTCAAAAACAAAAAGTGACGATGAATTTGACGCCATTGCCATTGGTCTAACCCATTTCGCAATAAATAGGGGCTAGGTTATAGGTTTTAGCTTCTAGAATTTTTTCTAAAACCTAGCAACTAAAAACTAGAATCTATTCAACTTCTCATCATCTTCAAAAAGACATCCTGGGGTATATTAACCTTCCCCCTCGCCTTCATCTTCTTTTTCCCCTTCTTCTGCTTCTCACGAAGTTTCATTTTACGGGTAATATCTCCCCCGTACATATGTTGGGTCACATCTTTACTATAAGCCGACAAAGTCCTACTAGAAATAATACGCCCCAACGCTTTTCCTTGAACTTTCATAACAAACATTTGTCTCGGTAATATCGCATGTAATTTTTCCACTGCGCTTTCTGCCTCTTGCTCCACAATTCTTCTGGAAACAACACGAGAAAATGCCGGCAAAATTTCATCGGCAACTAAAATATCTAACCGAGTGACATTTGCATCTCGCATCCCCTCTATTTCATATGAGATAGAGGCAAATCCACTCGAGCTACTTTTTAATTTATCAAAAAAGTTTCGCATGAGCTCACGAAGTGGCATTTTAAGGTGTAGCCTTGTTCTATCATTACCAAAGTTTTCTGAATCCCCTAATTCTGCTTCGTGCTCATAAAGTAAAGGCATTATCGCTCCTAAATATTTTACTGGAGTGATAATAATACAACTAACCCACGGCTCCGAAATCGCAGAAAGCAATCCATCATCTGGAAAATGTGATGGGGAATAAATTGTTTCCTTTTTCCCATTTTTGTACACCACTTCATACGTAATCGTGGGCATTGTTACAACAAGCTGTAGATTAAACTCCCGATAAAGTCTCTCTGAAATAATTTCCATGTGAAGCATCCCTAAAAAGCCACACCTAAATCCTCGCCCTAGAGCACCAGACGATTCTTCTTCATATGTGTAAGATGAGTCAGATAATTTTAACTTTCCAAGCGACTGTTTCAACAAAACAAAATCATCCTGACTTTCTGGATAAATGGAGGCCCAGACAACTGGTTTCGGCGACATATATCCAGCAAGTGGGGGAAGGGTGTCGTCTAGACTAGCCACGGTATCCCCGACGGAGGCTATGCCTGGCTCTTTTATGCCCGTCACAATATAACCAATTTCTCCAGCTGAAAGTGATTCAACTGGGATTTCTTCTGGTGAAAAAATGCCAACTTCTATGTTTGTAAATGTTTTCTTTGAAACCTTAAAAACTAATGGTTTGTTGCGAGAAATTTTTCCACTCACCACCCTAACAAAAACAATAACTCCACGATGGGTAGAATATTTGAAATCAAAAATCAGCGAACGAAAAGCTTCTGAATCAGTGTCTGTTTTTGTTGGTGATGGAATTTTATTTATTATCTCACTTAATAAAGTTTCCACTCCCTCCCCTGTTTTTCCAGACACTTCTAAAATATCCCCTGCCTCACACCCCAAAAGCTCTATAATTTCATTTTTTACTTCAATAATTCTGGCTAGGGGCGAGTCAATTTTCGATATGACTGGAATAATAATAAGCCCCGCCTCTCGAGCCATATTTAAAGTGGTTAGAGTTTGAGCTTGCACCCCTTGTGTGGCGTCCACCAAAAGAATAGAACCCTCAACAGCCTTCAGGGCCCGTGAGACTTCATAAAAAAAATCTATGTGCCCTGGAGTGTCTATTAAATTCAGAATGTAATCCTTTCCGTCGTGTTGGTACTTCATTCTAACCGGTTGCATTTTGATAGTAATTCCCCTCTCACGTTCAAGTTCCATGGAATCAAGAACTTGCTCCTGCATTTTCCTTTTTTCTATAGTACCCGTTATCTCGAGCATTCTGTCAGCTAAAGTGGATTTGCCGTGGTCAATATGGGCTATAATGCTAAAGTTTCTGATATTCTGCATGAGTTACATTAAAGCACAGAATGTTATACTTATAAAGAATAATTTGTGAACACATGGTTAATCCTAGATCAATCACAGCAATAATTCCCGTACACAACGAGTCAAAAACTGTTGAACGTGTCGCTGAAGATTTATTATTAATACGTTTTTTAAAGGAAATTATATTTATTGATGATGGCTCAACTGATAGTACGTGGAAAAAATTATTATTTTTTCAAGATAAAGTTACACTCCTACAAAACAAAACTAACTGTGGAAAGGGTTACTCCATAGCACAAGGATTAAAACTAGCAAGCACCGATATAGTTGTTTTGCTTGACGGCGATATTTTAAACTATACGGAATGCGACCTCAAAAAATTAATTGAACCCGTACTGAATGATACGTGTGATTTTACAATAAAACCAACAGATGATGTGTGGCTCAAGTTTCTTGGTGGAGTTAGATGCTACAAAAGAAAAGACCTAATACCACTTATTGATAAAATGGAAAAATCTAGTAAATACGGTATTGAAGTTTTATTAAATAAGGAGTTCAGAAACAAAAAAGGCATCTATGTAAAACTATATGATTACCATCATCTAATAAAAACCGAAAAATTCCCTCTTCCAAAAGCCGTATTTGAATATATCAAGGAAGGTCTTAGTGTGATTAAACAATTAATTTAGTTCGGCATCTGGAACAACCACATCGGCTTTCCAGAATTTTTTGTGAAGTGCTTTCCAGGCCTCACGAAGCTCATCACTCCCAAGCAAATGCAAGATAATAATTCCAACAGCAATACCACACATCCCCGAAGAAAAACCTTGCATAAAGATACCAAATAGAGTGTCCGTGTTAAAGACATGACTAAAAATATAGAGGGAGCTATAGGCAACATAACCCATTATTAAAGATGCTCCACTAATCTGAAATAGGGTTTTTAAAACTGGAGAAGAATATCCTGGAAATTCCATAGCAAAACCAACCCAGTGAGTAATCAGATTAACAAAAACCCCTAAAGTAAAACCAAGCGGAAGCATTAAAACCACAGTGCCAGGCACACCAGAAACTTTAAAAAGTGATTCGATAAAATCCCTAAAGAGAAAATTTGTTTGGAAAATGTGAACTAGTATGTAACTAAATCCAATAATACACAGAGCCGAAATAATGTTCATTATAAGTGGAACCTTTGTCTTGCCTCTAGAGTAAAAAGACCTGACAAAAATATTTGTCATGTTTTGGGCAACCAGTGAAAGTGTAAAAATGGCCAGGGCCGCAGCGGTCAAACGGGTGTCGTCCCAATTGAAATTACCAGCGCCGAGTATGGTACGAACGATTTGAGCCCGCAAAACAACAAACATAATAGAAATGGGTATGGACCAAAATATGATATGCCTGGAAGAGATTATCATTTGCTCCAAAAATTCCTTGTGTTTACCACCGGAAAAAAGTCTAGTCAATGTTGGGAAGGCTGCCAAAGAATAACTCATGCCAACAATACTAAACGGTACATTTTGTAAATTAAAAGAAAAATTAAAAATAGAAACCGAACCGGTTGTAAAAAGAGCTGCATATGTAATAAGAAATAATTTCGCCAACTCATTTGATGAAACAGTAATAGTTCTGGGAATAGAGACAAAAATAACTTTCTTTATTAGTTCAAATTTTATTGGAAAACAAAATCGCGGTAACATTTTTTGACTGACAATAAAAGGAATCTGAATAACGAAGTGGAAAAAGGCTCCTAAAACCACACCCAAGCCGAGTCCTGGAAGTCCAAAGATGGGATAGAGAGAAACAATTCCAAAAATAATACCAATGTTATAAACAACTGGCGAAATGGCATAAATAAAAAATCTTCGGTGAATTTGAGTGATGCTGGCAAGTAAATTTGAGAAGCCGAGAAAAATTGGTGACAAAAGCAATATCCGAGTTAGCGAAACAAGGTCTCCAAAAGAAGCACTGTGAGCAAATACTGGAAAAAGTAGAGCCATAAAATATGGGGTGACAAAATAGGCGATAACCCCACAGACAATCATAAAACAAAAGAAAAAAGTAAATATGGTATCAAGAAATTCTTTAGCAGATTCTTTGTCCTTCTCCAGCCTCTCAATTAAAAAGGGTATTAGTACCGAGATAGAGACAATAGAAGCCACCGTTACAAAGAGAAAATCCGGAATTCTGAAAGCTGAGTAATATAAATCAAGCGTGTCCCCCGCCCCAAATTGACTAGCTAAAATTCTATCTCTAACTAGAGCTAGGATTTGAGAACAGATAGCAAAAAAACCCAAAAGATAAGCGGCCTGATGAAGGCCGGTTATCTCTCGATTTAACATGTTTAAAAAACTCTTTACCATTATTTTAGTCTGTTTCTTTTACTGGCAATGTCTTGGATTTTTCAGGTTTTGAGTTTTCTGTGTTTGTAAACACATTTTTCCCTGCTTTTAAGTTTGATAGTATTGTTGTCACCTCCGTACTATCTGGGTTCGAAATTTTCAATTCCTCAAATTCCGCTATTGCCTTTGTGTGTTCTCCCGTTTTTTCATAAGACAACCCGAGGAAGTATTTTGCGTTGGCATAATTTGGTGTAATTTCAATTGCCTTCTTAAGCGCCTCAATTGCTCCCTTGAAATCTTCGGAATTATACTTAAGAAGACCCAACTGGAAGAATACTCCAGAATTTGTTGGGTCGATAACAGATGCTGCCGTAACTGACTCTATCGCGCCCTTGATGTTTTTATCCTCAACTTCTATTTGCGACAACAAGAAATATGCGTCAATATAGTTTCTTTTCAGCTGAATTGCTTGTAGAGCATAATTCCTTGCAGCCTTCAAATCTTTTCTAACAATAGCCAATCGAGAGTAAAGAATAAATATTCCAGGATTTTTTGGGTTATGTCGAAGGGCTTCACCATAAGCAAACTGAGCACTTTCGTATGCACCTTCCACTTTTAATTCAGGAATAGATACGGCCTCATACACCCTGCCCAAAGCAATCCAGTTTAGATAGTTTGTTGGAGCCTCATCCTTGGCAGAAATACCAGCCTTAATGGCTAAGGTCAAAGTATCATTAAATTGTTTTTGAGCATCTTCTGGTTTTATCTTTTTTGGGTCCTGAGAAAGAATCTGGTTCAGTTTCACAGTTTCAATTTCGGAAAGGGCTCTATAATAAATATCGTTTGGCACAGAAGCGATAGCTTTGTTCATATACTGCTCTGACATAGCAATATCGTTCCCTGTGTTCAGGGCATAAGAACTTTTTTGGAAATACCAAAGTGATTCTGAGTTTTTATACAACCCGTAACCAAGAATAATCCCAGCCAAAAAAATTACCACCAAAACCAAAGAAGAAACGAATCCAGACCGAGGATGAAGAGAAAAAATTCTAGTTTCCACTGGTATAATTCCATTCATGTAAACAGAAGCAAAAAACAAACCGGTAAAAAATAAAGTCAGAATAAATATAACCGTGCTAGGCATATACATAAATGTCATGAACCACAAATACAGAGAAACAAAGAAAGAAGATATCAGTAAATATTTTGTGAAACTCTCCTCAACTTTGGTAAAAATTGACTTGATTCCTAAATAAACATAGAAGCCAAGAAAAATTAGCCATGATAATATTCCGACGAGCCCAGTGGTAACGGCAAATGTAGGAATTAGACCAATACCATTTGCAAAATCCGTGTTCCAAAAAATAGTAGAAACAATATCATCTGGTTTCCATGTTAACCATTGAGTTGTAAATGTGTTTGGACCAGAACCAAATAGTGGTCTGTCCATAATCGTTTTTCTGGCAATATCCAAAGTAACAGCAAGTGTCGGACGGACCTCAACATTCGTAACTTTGAGAGTGTTTGAAAGAAATGACCCGAGAGAGGCTCCCCACACTACAAAAATAATAGAGACAACAAAGACAATAGCTGTACATTTAGGAATGCGTATCAGTCGTTGTTTTAGAGAAGCTGGTCTGGAAATATCTGGCTTTGCATTAAACAAACTGTATAAGATAAACAAGAATGTCGTCATCGCAACAATAATCCAAAGAACGTTAAAATTTACCAAGGCCAAAAAAAGAAGAGAGAAAACAAGAGCTGTAAGCAACAACCATTTCATTAACTTACTAACCGGTACCATCTCATAAGTCAAAAGAGACAAAATAACTCCAATACCAAAAAATATCCCAGCATTATTCCAACTTCCCACTGGAGAGGAAGTTAGGTCTGTAAAAAGACCAAAAGATAAAACCTCTGCACCAAAAATAATTCTAATCAACAAAAATAAGGCCAGGATAACGGCCGAAAGAACAAAAACAAAATAAGAATAAAAAATACGATTTTTACTTCTAAATAAGAGTGAAACTAAAAATAAATAAGCAAAACCCAGAAGAATAAAACCAACCGTATTGATATCAAAAGTATAACCAAAAAATGACATCCGAGAGAATCCGTTGGCCACGCCGGCCAGAGTATAAACCACTGGAACAAGGACAATAGTCCAGAGAAGATATTTTGCTCTTACAGGTAAATCTATCTCTCCATAAAACAAAGCAGAGATAACATAAACCAGTAAAGCTAAGATGACTCCAAAAGCAAACAGCAAGCTGGTCCCAAATTGGGTTGAAATAAAGGTCACTGGAACAAAAAATATTGGTATCAGGAATGTTATCAACAACAAAATGCCAAACGAGATTTTATCAAAGAGTGTCCTTTTTTTTGTATTAAATGGTATGTTGTTTTCTTCCATGTTTTTTTATCCGCACACCAACTTTGCCATCATTCTGTTTTTCAATATAACCATATCATTGTTTCATATTTTTCTTATTATCTAGCTTTTACAAGGTGTAAACGCAGAATATAAAACAATGGCAAAGTTGGTGTTCGGATGAATTAGTTGTTAATTTTATATGATAATAATATCTTTTATTATAGCAAAAGAATCTGCTTTTTCAATGTAAATTACAATGTGGATAAAGAGAAAACCCACACCTGTTAGGAGTGGGTTTTCGTCATATTATGTCTGTAAGCCGAATTCTGTAATTGATAGGTATTTATCTGCCTCATCTGTTACCAGACGGGTCAAGCGGCACTTCCGCCTCATCGGCGGACACGGCCTTGCATCAAAGTAAGGATTTTGCCGTTTCACCCTCGCATTTCTACGAGATTATTCCCGAAGGAACCCCTTAACTTTCGCCTTGGGCGTCACTGCTCGCACCTCTGGGATTACTCCCGACGGGTGTTACCCGCTACTCTTCCAATTAGACGTATAGGTCCTATTCGTCCTATTGGTCGTATAAGTCCTATAATTCTATTGATTGATGTTCGGACTTTCCTCCCTTGTACAAAAATACAAGAGCACCTACCCGACATAACTTTTGTATTATACCACGTTTAATTAAATTTTTCAATTTATAAGACGAATAGGTCCAATCCGTCCTATTTGACTTATCCGACCTTTCGTCTTGTCGGTCCTATTTATTCTTTTTTCTTATTTTTTTCCAACTGCTCTTTTATATATTTGTCAAAATCTTCCTCCTTTTTTCTCTCCTCCTCCCTCGCCCGAAAAACTTTTTGTTCGTGACTTTCCATACTTAGACCCCGACCATCCAGATTGGCAGTTAAAGATTCTAATTGTTGGTCTAACAAATAATTAGTTTGATTAATTAGACACAAAGCACAATTTCCTGCCAATTCCGCTTGTTCCCAATAGGACTTATCAGTCTTATTCGACCCATCAGTCCTGTCCGTCCTATTTGTCATATAAGTCCTATAGGTCTCATACGACTTGTTGGACAGATAAGCTAGTTTTCTAATAGCTAGTACTCGCAAATCATCTTTACTCCAAATAGATAGATTATTTGTTCTCAGAAAATCCTGATAGTCTATTTTTAATTCTTCTAAACTAGCCCGAGCAACATCTACTAATTTTATTTCTGTTTTTGGAGATATGGCTGATGCCTGACTTCCCTCCCCTATGTTCTGTTTACCAGAGCGGGCTGCCTGTTCCATTTGGTCGCGAGAGCGACTTCCATAACGAATGTATTTTTTACAAAATTCAAAGGTAAAATCAAAAACAATTTCTGACATTTGAAAAGATTTTAGATTTTTGTACCCTCCATGTTTCGGAATCTGGTATGGCATATTTTTATTTTAACTATTTTTTATTTAAATGAATAGGACCCATAGGACATATTCGTCGTATAAGTCCTATAAGTCCTATAGGTCCTATCAGTCCTATTCTTCTCCCCCATCCTATCTGTCTTATCTGTCTAATCAGTCCTATTTGTCATATAAGTACTGCTCGTCCTATCGGTCCTATTGAGTTATGACCTCGACAGTTCTCGTGGCATAGCCCCAATTTCCACTGCCATCAACTACAGAGTAAACCACGGTGTGAATGGTGGAGGTTGAAGTGTCTATTGAAACTTCGTTCAAACTAATGCCATCAACAGTGTAATGCAAACCGAGATTATCATTTCTGACCAATGGCCCCGTTAGGTCAAGAGAATTAACTCCCATATCTGTGACCGTCGCTCCCATATCAGAATAATGTGTGCCGACTGTGACAACTGCTGGATTATCACTAATGATGGAAATGACAGGTGAAGATGTGTCCGTTGTTTGTGGAACTGCGTCGGGTGTGGTAGTTGCTGTATCAGGGGTCGTCGTCGCAACAGCATTGGTACACTCCCCGGCTAAAGACACCATCGCCCCATTTTTCATCTTCAAACAATATGGTTCGTTTGTAACCTCATCATACAAGGTAATACCAGATGGTTTTACTGAAGTACCAACAGTCAGCTCGTCTGTGAAAATGTTTTTAAAGTAAGCAATGCCGTTCATGAATTTAACACCAATTATTTCAAATTGGTTAACAAATTCTTCCATGATTTGAGTGAAGGTCAATCCTCCTGCTGTTGTTGGTGTAGAAGCAATGAGAGTTTCAAGGTTAGTTAGGCGGGTGTCTATAGCATTCACTTTTGAATTAATCGTCTGGATTGCCTGAACCATAGCCGGAATGAAGTTGGAGTAAGCGATTGATTTCTTGCCATCCGCACTTGTTGTGACAAATTCTGGAAAGATTGCTTCAACCTCTTGAGCAATAAATCCCTGATGCTTTGGGAAGGTCTGACCTTCCCAACTATCGCCTTCCCCATTCCAACGATATGATACTGGTCGTAGGGCCATTATTTTTTCAAGTGTTGTGCTTGCGTTTAGTGTTTCAATATCTTTCTTCAAACTCTGGTCTGATGTACATGACATTGATGCATTTGTTGGGTCTATCGTACAACTGGCATTTGCATCACTAAAGACTGCCACTCCTCCACTTGTGATATTTGAAAAAACATGAAACTTTGATGCTGGTGTGGATGTTCCCACCCCAACATTTCCGTTGTCCATAATGATAAGACTTGGGGTGGTTGTGGCAGAAGAGAGACCGGCAGTGCGAATTGAAAGTTCCTGAATCCCTTTTACAAGTAACGGTGTAAGTTTGCCATAATCAATGCCCCAATAATCTTCTTCATTTTCCGGAACATACACTGCCTGCGGATACACCTTAAATAACTCCTGCGCAATAAAACCTTGGACGCGACTGGTCGGGTCAGCGATAAAATTATAGTCCCGTACCTGAATTTTGCTCAATACATCTAACCCAAGTAATGTTTGGTTAATATTCTCCTTGAGACGAGCATCAGAACTTGTCACATAAGATGTTGTCGTATTAGATGCTGATATTAAACCAACGTTCGTCTCTGCGGCTTTTCTATAGAATCGCACAAGACCGCGAACATTATCGTCATCAACCGGATTCCATACTCTGATTACCGGATCGTCTTCTCCCGAGACTGCTGATCCTGTGAATCTTGAGGCTGCGCCAGCCACATCAAGTTTATATATCGGCCCCGTTGTTCCAATCCCGACGTTGCCATTGTTTGTTACTACCAAATGCGTTGTTGTACTTGAACCAACAACAAACTCTGGACCATTACCAATGCCATTTGGATTAACTGAGAGTAGTCCCCAGGGGGTGGTTGTTCCGATGCCGACGTTGCCACCAGAAGTAATCCTCATTCGTTCTGGAAAACTGTTAGAAGTTCCACTGCCTCCAGTAAAGAATCCTAACGCCCCCAAGGTTGTGCTTTCTTCAATTGCCGCAATACCAGCGCCCGAAGTATTTGCCGTTCCCAAGGCAAAACCTATGCCAGCAGTGGCGTTGATAGTGTTGCTTGGATTGCGAATAAATAAACCGCCGCCGCCATCATAATTCCAAAAAGTACCAGAGCCCACAACTGTATCAGAACTTTTTTCTATATGAACTCGCCAACTGGCGGTAGCCGTGGTACCAATAGCCAAATCGCCACCAGCAGTCATATTCATTCGCGAGGTCAAGGTCGCGCTATCACCTCCAGTTCCACTAGGTGCTGTTAAAAATTGAAACCCGCCAGCGCCGAATTTTATAATACTTCCGGCAGCATTTTGGTTAGGCATACTGTACGTGTAAGTTCCACCGACACTGGCTGGGGCTATGTTCCAACCGATATAATCGTAATCAGTGCCAGAATGTCCTCCAATAAGCGCCCCGCCTATACGAATACTATTAAGATACGAGTTGCTTCCTCCGCCCATATCAAGTTTATATATCGGCTCTGTCGTCCCAATCCCCACATTCCCTCCGTTGAGTATGGTCAGTGCACTTGTGGTTGTTGTAGCTGTACCATCTGTGGTGGTGGTAGAGAGGTAGAAGTTGCCTCCTGCATTTCTCATTGTCCATTGTG
>JBAZZC010000002.1:0-109892 GCA_041658985.1 Minisyncoccota bacterium | reverse complement strand
AGGCACTCTAGAGGCTGTAGGACGCAATAAGACGGTGGATGTTATCAAATACAAGCAAAAGAGTAGGTATTTCAAAAAGAACGGTCACAGACAGCCGTGGTTTAAGGTCAAAATAGACAATATCAAATAATCAAGGCACTCCCACTCGGGAGTTGTTTTGTTTATTTTGTTTGATAACTCATTTCAATTTACTACGATATATCGTAGTAAATTGGTACAGTATATTGTATCAAATTAAAGAAACTTTACTGGCGATTTTTCAGGGCGTTTTTGATGGTGTCAGAGTCGGAGTATTCCAGTTCGGTACCTGTGGAGAGACCACGGCCAAGGGTAGAAATTTTTATACCATTTTTTTCTGTCACTGGTTTTAGTATCTGGGTTAGATAGGAAAGGGTGTTTTCACCTTCAGGATTGTAATTCAGCGCCATAATTATTTCGGTAAGACCCTCTTTTGTTTTTCTCTCTATTGTTTGAACTAAATCGTTTTGGCGAATTCTCTTTTCTGGAGTCTTTTCAAGGATTGGAACTGTGCCACCAAGAACAAAATAGTAGCCATTATAAAAATGTGTTTTTTCTATATTTTCAAAATCAACATCATGAGAGACTAACATCAGTAATTTTTTATCTCGTGTATTATCACTACAAACAGAGCAAGTTGTGTGGGTGGTGTTTGCCCGCCCGCCATCGCTACGCTCAGGCGTAAGCGGGCGGGGGAAAAATCTGAAACAAGTATCACATGAATGTACGGTGCTTCTAACTTCAGTCATGAGTTTAGCCAAGTCAGTTACATAAGCCGGGTTTTTATTTAACAAAAAATATACAAACCTCTTTGCCTGTCTTGGGCCAATCCCAGGAAATTCTTTAAATAATTCAATTAGTTTTTGTGTATTGTCCATGGGGTTATATTATCACTGAACACAATCTTGTTGAAGTCGTATTTTTTTAGAGACTTCGCAGGCGGGTAGCCGAGATAGAGCAAAATCGTACCAACGATTTATGCGTGCTCTAAAAAAATATGACGAGAAAAAGATTGTGTGGTTATTAAAATTCTGAAAACTCTTTTTCTACACCCCCATATTGCGATTTATCCATCGTCTGAAATGTGGCCTTTTTCTCGTTAAAGAACAATTCTATTTTACCTGTCTCACCATTTCGGTGTTTCTCTATTAAAATTTCAGCAATATTTGTCTTTTCAGACTCTTCTTTGTATTTGTCTTCGCGATGAATAAACATAACCACGTCGGCATCTTGTTCAATGGAACCAGAATCTCGTAGGTCAGACAGGCGGGGACGACCACCTCGAGACTCAATAGCACGAGAAAGTTGAGAGAGAGCTAAGACGGGCACTTCAAGTTCTCGGGCTAGGTTTTTTAGAGAGCGAGAAATTTCTGTTGTTTGCTGAACCAGGTTATCATTTTTTGTATTTGTCGGAACCATGAGTTGTAAATAATCAACAATAATAAGACCCAGACCTTTCTCACTTTTTAGTCGTCTAGCAACGGAACGCATTTTTAGAATTGTGTTTCCGGGTTGGTCGTCTATGTAAATTGGAGCTTTGCTTAATTTATCTAAACCGTTACGAATTGATTCAAAATCATCTTGTCGTGATAGTTTTCCTGTGCGCATTTTCCATGCATCAACATTTGATTGAGCTGCGAGCATCCTGTCTACTAATTGCTGGGAACTCATTTCAAGAGAAAAAATTCCAACTGACGTGCCGTGATTTACAGCGGTTTGTCTAGCGATGTCTAAAGCTAGAGCGGTCTTACCTATACTAGGTCTGGCGGCTAAAATAATTAAATCTGATTTTTGAAAACCAGCTAGCTTGAAATCCAAGTCACCAAAACCGGTGGGAATTCCGCGCATTCCTTGGCCTTCGGTATGAAGTCTGTCCAAACGTTCCCAGGCTTCGTCCAGTTCATCTTTCAGCGAAACAAATTTGTGTGTAGTGTGGGACTGGGTTACATCAAAAAGTCTTTTTTCGGCATTATCAAGCATTTCTTCCAGCTCTCTGTTTTCATCATAACCGATTTGTGAAATATGGTCGGACACTTCTATTAACCGACGCATCATATATTTCTTTTGAACAATTTCTGCATAGTGGGCAACGTTACCGGCCGAAGGAACAACATTTACGAGTTCGGTTAGATAAGTGTTTCCTCCGATTTGGTCTAGCCAACCTTTCTCTTTTAATTTTGTTGAGACTGACAACAGGTCAATCGGTGAGCGTTTGGTGAAAAGTTCTATCATTGTTTCAAAGATGATACGGTGTTTTTCTGAATAGAAAGAATCTGGGACAATCATCTCCATGATGTCAAAAAGAGCTTCTGGTCGAAGCATAATAGAACCGAGAAGGGCCATTTCGGCCTCAATGTTTTGTGGAGGAATTCTTAGTTGGTTTTGTGAACCTTTTACCATGTCGTTATTCTAGCATGTACAAAAAAGGCTACCATCTTCAAATAATGGACAACCTGTGGTTAAACTGTGGTTAACGAGGAATCACGATAGTTTCCTCTGGAGTGTCTTTTACTTCAAAGCCCAAGTCTTCAATTTTTTTGCGAATTTCGTCACTTTTTGTGAAATCTTTGCTGTTTCTAGCTAAATCACGTTCTTTTATAAGGTTTTTAACATTTTGTGGTATTTCAAATAATTCCACTTTATCAAGATGTAAACCAAGGATTCTATCAAAATCCCAAAGCAAGTTTCTCATCTGAAGATTAGGGATAGATTTATCCTTCGTTAATTCCCATATCAGTGCAAGTGCCTTTGGTGTATCTAGGTTGTCGTTTATATAACTTATAAATTTCTCTTTGTAAACTATGGTTGGTGGAGAAAATTCTTTAACCCGAACAATATTTCCTTCTTGTTGTAAAATCTTTCTAAGTTTTTTTAGTGCACTACTTGCTCCTTCTAATGCTTCCCAACTAAATTGAAGGGGAGAAGAGTATTGAGCAGTCAGAAGTAAGTAGCGGTAGGCAAGCGGGTCAATTCCTCTATCTTTCAATGTCTGCAGAGTTATAAAATTTTCTTCTGACTTCGCCATTTTTTCGGTTCCCATTGTCAAAAAAGCATTGTGCATCCAATAACGAGCAGAGGGAAATCCTGCACAGACTGATTGAGCAATCTCATTATTGTGGTGAACTGGAATGTGGTCTATTCCTCCGGTATGAATATCAAATTCAGGTCCTAGATATTTTACAGACATTGCCGAACATTCAATGTGCCAACCAGGAAAACCCTTGCCAAAGGGTGCGTCATAGCCAATAGAGTTTACGCCAGAGGCGGATCCGCCTTGGGCGGAAAATTTCCAAACAGCAAAATCTCTCAGGTTTCTTTTTTCGGGATTAATACCAATGCGAGATTCATTATTTTCTGTGGTTTTTATGTTGCCAAGTTTTCCATATTCTGGATATTTACTTATGTCAAAATAAAGTCCATCGGGTGTAGTATAGACAAAACCTTTTTCTGATAGTTTTTCAATTAGTGAAATATCTTCTTTTATATTTTCACTGGCAAAGGGAAATTCAGTTGGAAGCTCAATGTTTAAGTCAGTCAGATCTTCTTTGAATTTTTCAAAATAAAAGTCGGCAAGGTTTCGCATTGCCTCCAAAGTCAGTGGTTTACCCTCACGTTTCAGGGCCTTGGTCATTTTATCTTCGCCGTCATCGGCATCACTTGAGAGGTGTCCAATATCTGTAATATTTATTACCTGTTTAACCTTGTATCCGTTATATTCAAACATTCGTCTCAAGACATCCGCAAAAACATAACTGCGGAGATTACCAATATGTGCATGGTTGTATACTGTGGGTCCACAGTTGTACATCATGATCTCTAGAGGTTTAAGTGGTTTAAACTCCTCCTTCTTGTTTCCGAGTGTGTTATGTAAGAAAATTGGGGTCATGTGTTTAAAGTATAACGAAATTTTAGATTGACCACAACATAAAATTTTGCGATACTTAACAAGGTTATGAGAAATTTTTTTAAATATAGAGCTTATGTTTTTGGGGTGCTTCTTATAGCACTTGCTATTTTTTCTATTGGATTTTATGCCGGAAAATCTAGTCAATCAGAAAACGACAAGAAGGTGTCAATTTTAAATAAAAATGTGAGTGTTGGAGAAAGTGTTGACTTTGCCGCATTTTGGAAAGCTTGGGAAATTATAAATGAAAAGTATGTGTCCACAAGTACTAGCACCCCAAAAAAAACAGACAACCAAAATCGACTTTATGGAGCCATAGAGGGGATGGTAAGGTCTTTAAATGACCCATACACCATTTTCTTTCCTCCGGTTGAATCAAAGAGTTTTAGTGAAGAAATAAGTGGAAATTTTGAAGGAGTTGGCATGGAAGTTGGAACAAAAGACGATACCTTAATAGTCATATCTCCACTTAAAAATACTCCTGCTTATAGAGCTGGTATAAAATCTGGAGATAAGATTGTAAAGATTAATGAAACATTAACAAATACTCTCAATACACCAGAGGCCATAAAAATTATAAAAGGGCCAAAAGGAACAAAAGTCAAATTTACTATAGTTCGAGAAGGGGTAAAAGACCCATTGATTATTGAAGTAGTTAGAGATGTTATAAATATTCCTACAATAGATTCGGAAATAAAAGATGATGTTTTTATTATTCACTTATATAATTTTTCAGCTATTTCTTCAAATTCCTTCAGGGGTGAGTTACGAAAATTTATTGAATCTGGCAAGTATAAAATGATTATAGACCTTCGTGGTAACCCCGGAGGATATTTAGAGTCGGCGGTTGATATGGCTTCTTGGTTTTTGCCTTCCGGAAAAATTATAGTCAAGGAAGATTTTAAAGATGAAAAAGATACCCAAATTTTTCGAAGCAAAGGTTATAACATTTTTAATGACAAACTAAAACTTGTGGTTTTGATAGACGGTGGCTCGGCCAGTGCCTCGGAAATTTTGGCTGGGGCCTTACACGAACAGGGTATTGCTACCTTAGTTGGTACACAGTCATTTGGTAAAGGTTCTGTCCAGGAGTTGGTGGAGATAACTCCAGACACCTCACTTAAGGTAACTATCGCCAGATGGTTGACTCCAAAAGGCACATCAATTTCACATGGTGGTCTGACCCCAGATGTTGTTGTAAAATTTGATGAAAAAGAATTTTTGAAGGGTGTTGATAATCAGATAGAGAAGGCGATAGAGATTTTAAATAAATAATATTTTTTAAAAACTTCTCCTCGTCATATCTTTTGATAGCAACCTTTAAAACTCCAGCGAGTTTTAAAGGCCAGTCCTCGGCCTGAAGTTGTCAAGAGCCCTCGTTTCACTCAGGTCATTGACAACACCAGCTTCAGGCACTGCGGGGGCTCTCAAAAGATACGACTTCAATGAAGTTTTTATTTATGGTAGGATGGTAACATGAAAATTATATTACTTAAAGACATAGCAAAAGTGGGTAGAAAATATGACATTAAAAATGTTGCAGATGGTTATGCCCTGAATCTACTTATTCCAAAAGGTTTGGCTCAAATTGCTACACCCCAGACTGAAAAAAACATTGAGGCAATGAAGGCTAAGGATTTGGTTGAGAGAAGGGTCCAGGGCGAGTTGCTTGCAAAGAATATTGAGGTTTTAAAAGATTTAGTTATAAATATGAAAGAGAAGGCCAATGATAAGGGTCATCTTTTTGCTGGGGTGACAAAAGAAAAATTGGCCGAAGAGATACTTAAAAATGCAAGATTAAATATTGACCCAGAATCAATCAAATTAGAAAAACCGATTAAGGAAGTGGGAGAACATAAGGTTTCTGTCGAAGTAATGGGCAAAAAAGCCGAATTCAAAATTGTTATTGAGGTAGACTAAAAAACCACCGAAGGTGGTGGTTTTTTAGATGACGTGGATGACTTTTTTTGTCATCACCTTGTTATCAAAATGCATTTTGCGTTTCGTTCCGAATTTTATAGTTCCACTTATTAGTGAAAATAGAGTGTGGTCTTTACCCATACTGACATTTTTTCCAGGCAAGACATCAGTTCCTCTTTGGCGAATCAAAATAGACCCGGCTTGAGCTTTATCTCCCTCGGTAATTTTAACCCCAAGATATTTTGGGTTTGAGTCTCTGCCGTTTTTGGTTGTTCCTGCTGACTTTTTATGAGCCATGTTGTTTATGGTTACATAAACAAAATTTTCAATTCTCAATTCTCAATTTTCAAACATTAGAAATTGTTTAGAAATTAGAAATTAGAAATTAGAAATTCTACTATGTAAGTTTGTATGATATTGATTAAATAATACCTTTTATATACACATTAAATGTTGTAATATAGGTCGTATGAGTATACGGGATTTAGTAGAAAAAATCAAGCCTTTTTACAACTTATTATTAATTCTTATTATCGCCAGTATTTTCTTTGCTTTAGGAAGACTTTCGGCTCTAGAAGAACGACACACTCCAATAAAAGTACAATATCAAAATAATTCGCAAACCGCTTCTGTAATTCAAACTACTTCTGAAACAAAATTACTAAATGTTTCTCTTGGTAACGAGAGTGGAGAAGTTATTGGTTCAAAAAACGGCAAGAAATATTATTTTCCTTGGTGTGGAACTGTGAAAATGATAAAACCTGAAAATCAAGTAAGATTTTCTTCTATAGAAGAGGCTCGAAAGGCAGGGTATACTCCAGCGTCTAATTGTAAGGGTCTTAAGTAACGCTCAAAAATCCTCGAAATTACAAAATTGGCTTTTTGATTGAGATAATAATTTTGTTAAACGTTATTTCATGCTATAATTTCAAAATGATTTCTACCACAATACACAAATTAAGAAGATTTTTTACAAAAAAGAAAATTATCTGGACAATTCTTATCGTCTTGGTCTTATTAGGTGTATGGTATTTTGCTTTTGGTAAAAAAAGTAGTAATCAAGATATTCAGGTAGATATTGTAAAAACACAAGACATAAAGAAAACCGTTTTGACAACAGGTCAAGTGGTTTCTTTAGTTGACCTTGCTTTGAGTTTTCAGGGGGGTGGTGTGGTCAGACAAATATATGTTAAAGAGGGAGATGTGGTTTCTTCCGGACAGACACTAGCTGTTTTAGACCAGGGTACTGCCCTAGCAAGTCTTAAAAGTGCCCAAGGCTCTCTGGCTCAGGCCGAAGCTAATTATAATAAAATTTTAGCTGCAGCAACTACACAAGATGTCGCTGTTAGTCAGGCGGCGGTGGATGTTGCTTCCGTTTCACTAACTAATGCAAAACAAAATCTGTTAAATCAACTTGCGACGGCCTACAACGATGCAAACACTGTAGTTCTTTCTAACACCAACATTCTATTTTCAAATCCCCAATCCACGGCACCACAATTTGGAATTTCTGGAACAGTTCAAACTAACCAACAATTAGTAAATGAGATAAACACTAAACGTATAACAATAAATTCATTGCTTCCTGATTGGGAGACTGATATTTGGACTGAAGAAAATATAGATATATTAATAGAAAATTCTTTAAATAATCTTTTAACAATCAGTAATTATCTTTCCAATATAATAAATGTTTTATCAACGCATACCCAGATAACAACCGGTGGTAGTCAGACAACTTTATCAACTTATCAAGCATCTGTGGTTAGCGGTAAAACAACTGTTGATGGGGCCTACACTACTATCACTACTTATAATCAAGCAGTTCAAAGTGCACGAGCCAGTCTCGACCAGGCAAAAGCCACACTATCATTAAAACAATCACCAACAAGACCAGAAGATGTAGACATTGCTGTGGCTCAAGTCTTATCAGCACAAGGTCAAGTTGATTCTGCACAAGTAGCTTTAAATAACACAATTATAAGAGCTCCAGCATCTGGCACTATCACTCAGGTAAATATAAAACTTGGTGAACAAGCACAGGCTATGAAAGAGGTAATAAGACTTCAAAATGTAGGAGAATTACATGCTGAAGCTTTGGTAAGTGAGGCGGATATCGCTTCAGTGGCAGTTGGACAATCAATTGATAACACCTTTGACGCTCTTGGGCCTTTTGAACATTTTACAAGTAAGGTTCTTGTGGTAAATCCTGCTTCAACCGTGGTTTCTGGCGTTGTAAATTACAAGGTCATAGGCAGTTTAGAAAATATTCCAAACATAAAACCCGGCATGACAGCTAACATGACTATTTTAGTTGCAGAAAAAAATAAGGCGCTTGTTGTTCCGTCCTCATCAATTATAAACAGAGACAATAAAAGATTTATAAAAGTAATTGATGACCCAAAAAAGAAAACCTATCATGAGGTAGAGGTAAAGACTGGTCTGGAAGCAGATAGTGGGTTGATTGAAATTATTTCTGGGTTGTTGGAGGGTCAAACTGTTGTTACTTACATGAAATAAAAGAGTTGAAAGCGAAGTCCCGTACTGAGCTTTGCTCTAGTACTGGGATCTGTAAATTCATAAAGTCTGTAAAGTAAATATAAATTAGAATGAGTCTGATACGAGTTGAAAATTTAAAAAAAGATTACACCAACGATGGTGTCCTGACTCCTGTTTTGCATGGTGTGGATTTTACTTTAGAGAAAGGTGAATTTGTGGCGATTATGGGCCCGTCCGGTTCAGGTAAATCAACTCTCATGCATATTTTGAGTTTTCTTGACCGAGCTACAGATGGACTGTTTGAGTTTGAAGGAGAAGACACAAAAGATTTTGATAAGGATTATTTAGCGGGGTTACGAAATGAAAAAATTGGCTTCGTTTTTCAATCATTCAACCTTCTTCCACGAACAACGGTTTTAGACAATGTTAAATTACCTTTAATTTATAGTAAAAAAACCAACCATGAAGCTCTGGCAAAAAAAGCTTTGGATGATGTCGGACTATCTCATCGTTTAGATTTTTATACTAATCAAATTTCTGGAGGAGAAAAACAGAGAGTGGCAATTGCTAGGGCACTTGTTTGTGACCCATCAATTATTTTTGCTGATGAGCCAACTGGAAATCTTGATTCTAAATCAGGGAATGCAGTTTTGGAAATTTTACAAAAACTTAATGATAGGGGACATACGATTATTTTGGTGACCCATGAGATGGATACAGCCAACCACGCCAAAAGAATCATTCACATCAAAGACGGTATGATAGTGGGAGATGATAAGGTCACAAACCGAACCATAGCTACGCCCGATAGAACCCTGAAAAAGTAAAAAATAAATCTGTAGAGAAAAATATTGAATTCACTTTAAGGACTTTCGACTTTATAGACTTTAGACTAAATGTATGAATTTCATTACCACGATAAAAATGACTGTTCGAAACTTAATGGCCCGCAAGGGTCGGTCTTTTCTTACTATGCTCGGAATTATTATTGGTGTTGCTGGAGTTATTATAATTATTTCACTTGGTGCGGGAGCCCAGTCGCTGGTTTTGGGACAAATCAATAAACTTGGTTCAAATCTGCTAAGCATTCAGCCAGGAAAGAGTGACCCAAAGGGTCCACCAGCACAAGTCTATGGCGTGGTTGTAACCACTTTGGTAGATGAAGATGCTGTAGCACTGCGCTCTCCATCTCAAGTTCCGCATGCTCTGGCGGTAAATGCTCTTGTTCGTAGTATGGGTACGGTTACCTGGCAAAATAAAAGTATTGATACAAGTTTTGTCGGCACAGATTCCGGTTATTTGGGTGTTGTAAATTTTACTATGCAAGAAGGTCAGTTCATGGATGTTGGAGATATTGATGGCTCGGCTAATGTTGTTGTGCTTGGTTCTACAGTCAGTGACCAACTTTTTGGCGGTACTGGAGTCAATCCTGTTGGACAAGTCATAAAAGTAAGAAGCTCGTCACAGACCAATGTTGGTGGAGTGCCCTTACGTATTGTCGGTGTAATCTCTCCACGAGGCAGTGCTTTTTTTCAAGACCAGGATGACCAGATTTTTGTTCCATTGGGCATTGCACAAGGACAACTTTTGGGAATTCATCATGTACAAGCTATTAATATAAAAGTTGATGAGGCAGTGAATATAGAAAAAACAATTTCTGATGTGACTAATGTTTTAAAACAGAGACATTATGTCTTGACTGATGATGATATTGATTTTACCGTTCGTAATCAAGCCAGTGCTGTAGATATTTTGACTACAATTACTTCTGCTTTAAGTTTATTTTTAACATCAATGGCGGCCATAGCTTTGCTTGTTGGTGGAATTGGAATCTTGAATATCATGCTGGTTACTGTGGCAGAGAGAACCCGTGAAATCGGCCTGAGAAAAGCTGTGGGGGCAACAAATGGAATGATAATGAAACAGTTTTTACTTGAAGCTGGAACACTGACTTTAATCGGGGGTTTAATAGGGATAGTTATTGGGGTTATTATGTCGTATCTAATGGCCACTCTCATGCAATACATGGGCTATGACTGGGATTTTGTTATCTCTATTACTTCTGTGGTTTTAGCCATTAGCGTTTCAATTTTAACCGGAGTTATTTTCGGACTCTATCCTTCATTTAAAGCGTCGAGACTTAATCCAATAGAAGCATTACGTTATGAGTAACAAAATAATTTCTAATTACTAATTAACCTAATTTCTAAATGAAACCCAATGAGCAAGAACCAATCAAAAAGAAAAAATGGGGTGAATTTATTGGGATTTGGGACTTGGTCATTGTTTAGGTCAATTAGAAATTAGAGCAATTAGGTTAATTTTGTATTTAATTCATGCTTACCGCTATAAAACAAAGTATAAAAGCACTTTCTGCCAATAAAGGTCGCACGGCATTAACTATGCTCGGCATTATTATTGGTATTGGTACTGTTATTTTGGTCCTGTCTGCTGGTGCAGGCTTTCGTTCACTCATAGACGCCCAAGTAGCAACCTTGGGTAGTAATACATTATTTGTTCAGGTGCGAGTACCACCAACAACAAAAAATAGGGCAGCTTCTGACACACAAAACGGTCTGGGTTCAGCCCTTACTGGCGTGACTATTACTAGTTTTAAACAACGAGATTTAGATGACATAAAGAAACTTCCAAATATTATTAATGATTATGGGATTGTTACGGGCCAGGCCGTAGCTGTTTATCGGGATAATAAAAAAAGTGTAATATATTATGGTTCGGGTGCGGACCGTTTTAGTATTGATAAAACAAAGTTAGAAAAAGGCAGATTTTTTACAGAAAGCGAAGATAATGGTGGTGCCAATGTTGCTATTCTCGGAGCGACAGTTGCCGAGGATTTATTTGGCCAGGATGAACCAGTTGGAAAACTGTTTCGTTTGGGGACATTGAATTTTCAGGTGATTGGTGTTTATGAGGCCCAAGGAGCAATGTCGGAAAATGATGGCATCATTTTTGTTCCACTCAACACAGCCCAAAAGAAAATGCTTGGTGTGGATTATTTGTTGGTTGGTATTGTTGAGTTGCAAGATATAACTAAGGCGGACAGCACAATTGAACAAATTAAAATACTTTTGCGAGACAATCATAATATAACTGACCCGGCCAAAGATGATTTTACTGTTATGTCTCAGGCCCAGGCACTTGAGACCTTTAATACTATTTTTAACGGGATAACATATCTGCTTATTGCCATTGCAGCCATTTCTTTAATTGTCGGAGGGGTGGGGATTATGAATATTATGTATGTTGTTGTAACAGAAAGGACTGCAGAAATTGGATTAAAAAAAGCTCTTGGGGCTAGAGAATCGGATATTTTGAATGAATTTTTAATGGAAGCAGTCTTAGTTACCTTGCTTGGTGGAATAATTGGTATTGGGTTTGGGGCCTTTCTTGGTTGGGTGGTTTCTTTGATTGCAACAAGTGCCCACTTGGCCTGGGCTTTTTCTGTTCCGTTTTATGCTATTGCTCTGGGTTTTGGTGTCTCGGCTGCCATTGGAATTTTCTTTGGAGTTTTTCCGGCCCGCTCCGCGGCGCGCATGGACCCCATTGAAGCTCTTCGTTATGAGTAGATTGTGGAAAAAAGGTAAGTTTGATAGTATAGAAACATGATAAATAGTAAATTATCTTATAAACTTCCTGTTATTATCACCAAGCAAAATAGACGTTTTGTGGCTTATACTCCTGCCTTGGACATCTCAACATCAGGTAAGACGGAGAAGGAAGTAAAACAGAGATTTGTTGAGCTCGTTAATGTTTTCCTTGATGAAATTATTCAAGCAAATACAGTTGATGATATTTTGGTTGAGCTCGGGTGGAAAAAAGTTCAGAAAGTTTGGACACCACCAAAAGTAGTATCCTCTCCTTTTATTAACATGAAAATTCCTGCTCTTGCATAATGTATGCCTCGCATACAAGCAATTCATTGGAAAGAGTTTGAAAAATTTTTGTTTAAGATTGGTTGTACTTTAAAAAGAGAAAGTGGTGATCATAGAGTATATTGGAAAAAAGGCATGAAACGTCCTGTTGTTATTCCTCGTGATACTTCTCTTCCAGCTTTTATAATCTCCAATAATTTGAAAGTGCTTGGTGTCTCTCGCGAGGAATATTTGAGAATTATTAATTTATTATGATTATACTTAATAAATATGACAATTGAAGACCCAACATCACAGGAGGCAGTGTCTACCCCAGAACTAAGGTTTTTGTACTCGACTTCTAAAGAGTTTAGCAGAGTGAGAACTACGTTGGATAAATATGCATGGTACATGGAACGTGGGTACAAACTAAGATTTCCCAAGGCAATATCTCAAAGATTGGGGGGTGTTGTAGATATAACTGACGAGGATATTGAGACTGCGGTTGCAGAAGAATATAATGAAGATGAATTAGAAAAAGTAAGAATATCAATAGAAGAGGCGTGGAATGGAATAAAAGGTGATTTTTTTGAAAATCTCAGAACACTTGGAATGCCGATACAAGATAAGTATTTTATTTCACTGACAAAATACGGTGGCGGCGGAAGTTATCACTATCCAAACAGGGTTATATTAAATGTTGACCGAGGTGATATTGCACATTATACAATTGCACATGAAATAGTTCATCTTACTATTCAACCACTGATTGAGGAATATGACATAGAGCATTGGACAAAGGAACGGCTTGTGGATTTAGTCATGAATAGGTTTTTTCCAGAAAGACAAAGATTACAAAGAGACCCAAAGAATCCAGAACAAATAACAGAAATATTTAATACTAATTTTCCCAATATTTCTAAAATTATAAAAGAAGTTTCAGAGATAAAATAATTTAACAAAATCATGCACATAAAAAATTTTGACCCATATGATTTCTCTAAGAAAGAAATTGACGGTGTAATGGTTTATTACAAAAATTTGCCTTGGGCTCCGTGTATAAATATTTCTGTGGCATTTAACACTGGGGCTTTTAGTGACCCTATTGGAAAGGAGGGCTTGTCTCATTTTCTAGAACACCTAATATTTGATGGCTCTTTAAAATTTAAAGACAAAAAAGTGGTAAGAGAGTGGTCAAAAAAATACGCCCTGAATTCATGGAATGCTTACACAAATTTTTACGAGACCGTTTATCATCTCAAATGTCTCCCAGAAAACTATAAAAAAGCACTGGAAGGTATGAAGGACATGATATTCAATCCAAATTTAAAAAAACAAGACGTAGAACATGAAAGGGGAGTTATAACCCAAGAATCCTGGAGAAGATACAAAAATGAGAAGTTTTTAACCTATACCAAGGAAGTGATAGATAACTTATATCACGGGCATAACTACTCCAGAGTTGGGTCTCCTCTTGGCTGGCCAGAGACAATAAATAAAATATCACAACCAGATATTAAAAAATGGCATAGTGAGAAATATGTTAAAAGCAATATGAGTATTGTACTTGTTGGTGCTGTTGAAGAAAAAGGTTTGGGTTTATTAAAAGACTTTATAAAAAATCTTCCAAATAAAACAGTTGATAAATATAAAAAGGGGGAAGTTAAAAAACCAAAAAAATTAAAAATTGTAAAAAAAAGTGAAGAAATAGGTGACCCCAATGAACAGGCAGAAATTACTATTTATCGTTCAATGCCTTATTTACCAGAAAGTCGAATGGCGATTGTCACTTTGTTTAGGGTCTTAGTTGGTGATTTATTAAATGAAAAATTAAGATTTGAAAAGGGTTTGTGTTATTCGGTTGGTATGAGTACTTGGTTATTTACAGATGTTAGTGAAATATTTATGAATATAAAGACTGACGAAAAAAATATAGATTTAGTTCAGAAAGAATTTTGGAAAATCATTAAGGAAATAAAGCTTGGAAAATATAAAAGTAAATTCAACACTTTAAAAAAAGTTAATCTTGAACAAACTAAATCCAGGGAATTGGTATCCGAAGACGTGACTGATGGTGCTGTTCGAGACCTAATCAAACACAACAGAATTATTCCTCTTTTTTATGAGATAAAAGAAATGGAAGCGGTAACCTATAAAGATGTAGCAAATTTTACAGAAGAGGTTTTTGACCCGAAGTGGACTTTTACTGAAATCATTCTTCCATCAAAGAAATAATTATTTTTTAAAATAATAAAAATATGAAAAAAATAAAACATTACGCTTTTTTAGATGTTGTGATAGATGTGTTTTATAGCATTATTCTTTACAATGTTTTTATGGCTTTCAAGGGTTTCGATCTTAATTCAGTATTAGTGTTTTTTGCTATCTTCATAATGATGGATTACTGGTGGAGTGCACGTTCTTTTTCTGAATTTCCAAAATATTATCTTGTTGATTTGTATTTTATTACAGGACTCATGCTTGTATTTGCACAATGGTCAAATTATTTTGATAGTGTTCAAAGATTTGTGGGCGTGTTAATCATTTTTTTGGCGATAGACACGATTTACACTATAAGTGCAATTTTTATACACAAAGAAAAAATTGGTAGAAAAAAACTGTGGTTTTATTTTTGGACAGAGTTATGTCTAACATTCGTCTATTGTGGCCTTTATGTTTTAACTCCAATACTTACAGTCATATGGCTTATGGCGATTATTCTCCCTTATCTTATTATTGATATTTGGGGTTTTTATGTAGGAATAGAAGATTCAGAATTTTTAGATAATAATGAACAACCGTATTAATTTTTCTTAATTTGTTAAACCTTTGTTTTGTGTATGTTGACAAACGTGTATTAAACGTGCTATAATACAGGGTAGAGGTAGGCGTCCAGCTTACCAACACAAGGGGGTGAGTCATGAGATTTGTTTCCTGGCTGAAGAAGAGCCGGGAGAGAATCCTGGCTATCGGTTGGAGGCTTACGTTGTTCGAGGCCTTCTGCTGGGTGTTCAACAACCCCACCTACCTTTGGGCAATGAGTCCTCTGGGTTACGGTCTCGTAACCGGCTGGCTCATCATGTCCACAATCTCTCTCGTCATGAATGCCGGATTCTTCTGGCGCTATGACAGAGATGGGATTGACTGGCTGTTCGCAAACGCAGCTAGGAAGTGGGAGGAGGGCACACAAGAGTCCTCCGGGCGATTCCGCAGATTGATCGTCAAGATCTCCAAGTCCAGAGATGGATACACGGGAATTCTGACGTTCATTCTAGCGAGTATCAACATTGACCCCGTCATCGTGGCCGTGCACTATCGCAAAAGCCACTTCAACGGAATCAGTATGTGGGACTGGAGCATTCTCATCGCCAGCACGGCGATCGGAAACCTCTGGTGGGGGATACGGGCTGGGCTCTTTGTGGAAATTCTAAAGTTGGCAGTTCGCCACTTCTAGGTCGCGGTGATGTGTTGTCGGGTTCGCGCCCCTCGCATACTCACCGCGTTTTCGTTATAAAAAATTAAAGATATTTACTCTTAATTTTCAACCCTTTTTAAATCATCAAGATTTTTTATTTCGTTTGGAACAATATATTCGCTTTTTAAAATATTTTTCAGATATATTTTTGTTGTATCTATTGGATGGACTCCAGAAAAATTATGACAAATAACTATTTGAGAATCAGAAATTTTATAGACAATTCCTATTGCTTGCATGACATCTTTCTTGGGTGTTATTTCATATGTTAATGATACAAGGTCTCCTTTTTTATATTTATTTATCATAAAATTGAATATCGGTTACAAAAGATTTTGGAATAACGCAATACGACTGTTTTTCGTCTGCTGGATGATTGATCACTTTCTTTTTTAGTAATATTGTCTTTGGATCTTTAATAATAATTGCATTTGAAGTTACTGAAAAAAGTTTTCCTTCCGTATAAGCTTTCGTACACATTTCTGGAATTTTACCATTTACAAAGTAGACAATATCATTCCAATATATTCCTACATTCACCCCAATTTTAGAGAGATAGTTAAAATTATATAATTTATTTTTTTTATTCTTTTTAAAGACTATTGATTCTTGGGTTAAGAGCAATCCGGTGTTTGGTTTTTTATTTTTTTTAGTGAAACAAAAAATTATATTATTATTATCAACAAGTTCTCCAATGGCAATGTGTGTTTTAAATTGGCTAAAATCTAATTTCTCATTTTTTTTAAAATAGAGAGCATCTATATATCTAGCCACAACAATATTCTTCATAATGTTTAGTAGTTAATGCATGCAGAGGAGGTTTTGCCCCCCTCTGCATACACTGGGGTGGGTGTCACCCTTACTCCCTGGTTCGTTCAGGGAACAGCGGTATGCCACTTTCAGTCGAGGAGTTCGGGTCGACACCCTCTGGAAGAGAGTTAATCTCTTCTTGGTCTCGTCCCTCTCTGACTCCGGAGTCGTCTCTGAAGTCGTGACCGGCTTCAGCAACCTTGCTCGTACTGTCGTCGGTCAAATCACTCACTTCTTTCTCCCAACTCATGGTTTTTTCCTCCTTTCTGCTCAGAAGAGCTAAGATAGACCACGATATAAAATCGTAGTCTCCATACTTAATGATATGCTTGCTGATATTGTTGTCAATATTTAGATGTTTATTAAAAAATTTTAAATAAATAAACATTTTTTTATGTTTTTGGGGACTTATTCATGAAAAAGTGCAAAACTTTGGTATTTAACTAATAAATATGTTACAATTTAATTAATGAAATGGTTTACCAAAAATTTGAGAGAATATGAGAGAGACCAGGAGCCCCGTTTAGAAATCGGGGAAGTTTGTGAGTTAATGACTTTAGAACTAGTTTACAAAACCAAATAGATAGTCGTCGGCGCTCCTTTTGTGGGCGTTTTTTCTTATAAAAATGATAGAAAAAAACCCTAAAGCATTTAGGTCAGAAATATATACTAACTTTAGTGACCTTGAAAAAGAAATAAATCGTCGTTGGAACGACAAAGAGCTTAGAAAAAAAGTTGAAGATTTTTTTGGTCCAAAAATGCTTCATTTGATGATAGACAAACCACACGCCGTTTTAAGTAGAAGTGTTGGAACACCAAATCTTGAACTGAAGTACTTTCTTGACCTCGTAAAAGAAATAAAACTAGACCCTTTAATACTTGAATATAATGACAAATTTGTTGCGATTAGCAAAGATAAATATCACCTTGGCCGTCTGTTCTTTTTTCGTATTTTAAATGGTAACAAAATTATACCGGTTGATACATTAAATGTAGTTGATTTTAATAAAGACGAGGGTAAGTGTTTTAATTTAATAAATACTGTCTGGGGAGAAAACTTTATTGATTTTCATCATAGGCTTGTGTTAGAAGAGTCGCCAGAACTTAAAGATAAGATGTTTGATTTTTCGGATTGGTTTAATGAAACACGAGTGTTATCAAAATATTATTATTTTTATTATCTTTCTTTGTTTGTTTGTCATGGTGTTTTGTTTGAAAATTTTTTGGTTGGAGATAAACAAGAGTTAAATTTTATTGAGGAAAAATTGTTACCTAGTTTTAGAGAAGTTGAAAGGGTATTTGGTGTAAAACCACTCATTTACCCCTTTTTACCATTTGAAAATGAAAAAAGTTCCGTTTGGCTTTCTTACCCAGAGTCAATGCAAAAAATGATGGGAGGGAGAGTAAAGAAAAGAAGAAGTAAATTAATGAACAACTTACGACACTTTTGGTTTTTCTTGAGGGGGAAGTCTAAACATGTTTGACGATTAAGAAGTGTGATATTATAAAGATATGGAAATTGTTGATAAAAAAACTGTTATCTTAAATAGAATTTTTTATTTCGTATTATTTACAATAATAGCTATTTCAGTTATTTTGACTTTTATAAAAATTGTAATCAATAAAGACTACATAATAACAGCAGAGGTTTCTTGTGAACCAACTACAGAACAATGTTTTATGTGGGAATGTGACCCAGAAGTTGATGATGTGTGTTCAGATAACTCGGAGGAGAATATTAGTTACTATAAGATAATAAACAAAAAAGCATCAGATATTGCCAAGTGTGAAGCAACAATAGAAAAAATTGGTTGTGGTGAAGAATTGAGTTGTGTTGAGGAAGAGACATCCTGTTTTTATACTTATGATACGTCAATATAAATGAGAAAGATAAAAAAAACAATTTCAAAAAAACATCCAAAATTTATTGTAAAAGATACTGGTAAGTATGGCATGGGTGTTTTTACTGATGAGAATATTAAAAAAGGAACAGTAATAAAAGTTTTTAATGGGGAAATAATTAATTTTGATGAGTGTATAAAAAGAATTCATACTGGGGCAGAAATACAATCTGATTCTTTGCAAGTTGGGTTAGAAATGGATATGGATTTGGATGAACTTTCTAGAACCTTTAATCATAGTTGTGACCCAAACGCAGGACATAGAAAAATAAGTGAGCTAATTGCCATTAGGAATATAAAAAGAGGAGAAGAAATAACTTATGATTATTCTGCAACCACTGGACCAAATATTCCAAAATCATTATGGACTATGAAATGCAAGTGTGGTTCAAAAATTTGTAGAAAGACAATTGGAAATGTATTAACTATTCCAAAAAAACAATTAGATAAATACAAAAGAGCAGGAGCTTTGCAGGATTATATAAAAAAAGAGTTGGAGATAATAAAGAAAAACGGAGGTAAGTTGCCAAAATATAAAAAAATCATAATATGAACATAATTTCACTTTTTTTTAGTTATAATAATCAAGAAAATCTCCAGATTTGTGGTGATATAGTAGCTGAGGCATCTAAACTATTATTCTACTCTCATATTCCAACAATGATGGTTGCTCTGATAATTGGTTTTTTTGTTTTGTATAAAAATAGAGCTAATTTACTAAGCAAAATACTATTTGGTATTACATTTCTTTTTGCAATATGGAACACCTTAGATTTATTTGTGTGGTTTTATTTTGATAATAGTACCTTAACTACCTTTTTGTGGTCATTTTTTGGTGTAATCTATATTTTAATTTATGTTTTATCATTATATTTTGTAGTTATATTTATTAATGGTAAAGATGTTTCACTATCAACAAAGGTAATTATTGGATTAATTATTTCACCGATAATTTTATTAATTCCAACTACATATAATATATCAGGATTTAGCACAGTTGATTGTGTGGCGCTCGAAGGCTCAGTATACACAAATTATTATCTTTTTCTGGGACTTGTATTTGCTTTGTTTATTATACTTTTTACTGTTTATAAATGGAGAAAAATTGATAAAATTCTTAAGAAACAACTAGTTTTATTAATTTTGGGAGTCGAATCTTTTCTCCTTATTTTTTTTATGACTGTTTGGGGAATGAGTTATTTAATTGATAATGGTTATGTTGCATATAGTAATTACAATATAGAACAATATGGTTTGTTTAGTATGCCTATATTTATGGCTTTCCTTGCATACTTAATTGTTAAATTCAAAACATTTGATATTAAACTTATTGGCTCTCAAGCATTGATTGTTGCTATGGTTGCTCTTGTTGGTTCACAATTTTTCTTTATTCAAAGTGATATGAATAGAATTCTAACTGCAATAACTTTAGTGATTCTTGGTGTTGTTGGAATTAGCCTAATTCGTAGTGTTAAGAGGGAAGTGGAATTGCGTGAGCAAAAGGAAAGATTGGCGGGAGAGTTGGCGGTTTCAAATGAAAAGTTGAAAGAAGTCAATCAGGGTCAATCAAGTCTGATTCACTTTATGAATCACCAAATCAAGGGGCGATTTGGAAATATAAAAAATATATTTGCCGAGCTTTTGACCGATGACTACGGAACTATGCCTCCAGCAACCATGCCATTAATTCAAAAAGGGTTGGATGAATCAAATGTTGGAGTGATGTATGTTACTAATATTTTGAAGGGTGCTAGTGCAGAAAAAGGAACTTTGCAGTATGAAATGAAACAAATGGATGTAAAAACAATTACGGAGGAGGTTTTCTCTAAAGAAAAAGAACGTGCTGAAAAGAAAGGATTGCAGTTTAATTTAAATGTTGAATCTGGCGACTACAGTATGTCGGGGGACCCAATTCAGCTCGGAGAAGCTATTAGAAATTTAATAGACAATTCCATCAATTACACACCAACGGGAAATGTTGCTGTTAATTTGTCACTAACAGACGGAAAAATTTTACTTAAGGTTATTGATACCGGTGTGGGTATCATGGAGGAAGATAAAGAGCGTCTATTCAAGGCTGGTGGTAGGGGGGTTAATTCTTTAAAAGTTAATGTTAATGCCACAGGATATGGCCTAGTCTTCGTCAAAAACGTTGCTATTGCCCACAAAGGCCGTGTCTGGGTTGATTCCGATGGTAATGAAAAAGGCTCTACTTTCTACTTGGAACTTCCAAAAAATCAATAAAACTAGGTTATGAAAAAAGAAAACAATCTTGCTTTTATTGATGGGCAAAATTTACACTTGGGTACGACACATGATGGTTGGAGGGTAGATTTATACAAATTTAGGGTTTATCTTAAAGATAAATATGGGGTTGATAAGGCGTACTATGTTCTCGGATATGTGTCAGATGAAGAACAAGATTTGTATAATAACCTACAAGATGCTGGATTTATAGTTATCTTCAAGCAACACAACTCAATTTTATTGACCACTAAAAAAGGTAATGTTGATACAGATATAGTTTTTGAAATAATGAAAAATCTTATTGATAATAAAGATTTTGATAAAATAGTTTTAGTTTCTGGAGATGGGGATTATAAGAAAGTTGTTGATTATTTGATTAAAAAAGATAGATTTAAAAAAATACTGTTTCCGAATCGAAAATTTGCTTCTTCGCTTTATCGGTCTCTAGGAGCAGAATTTTTTGATTATCTTGATAATCTTAAGACCTATATTAAGTGGTCTAAATGAAAAAGGCTCCTAAGGCACTAGACCTTTCGGATCCTTTTTCGTCTGGATATGTTGTTATTATATACCCAATAGTTAGTTTAAGTCAATAGTTGTGGATAGTGAAAAATAAGGCTAAAAACATGCAAATAAAATCAAAATTTAAAAACAGATCTGGAAAGGAAATAGAGTATATTTATTATGAAAAGTTAGACCCAATGGAAGGGTTAGATGGAAAAATTTTACAAGCTGTTCATGGTTTTTGTTTTTGTGGTGATAAATTAGTACTTGTAAAACATAAAAATCACGGGTGGCAACCACCAGGCGGACATATAGAAAACGGAGAAACCATTGAATCGACAGTAATTCGCGAAGTAAAAGAGGAATCTAACATGAAAGTTCTGCATCAGGAATTAATCGGATTTATTGATGTGTATGAAGGGGATAGAATTATCCGACAAACTCGTTCGTTTTGTATTGTAGAGCCGTACGGTGATTTTACAGTTGATACCGATATTGAAGGGGATGTGACTGAGATAAAACTAATTAGCCCCACTGATTACAAACAATATTTTGATTGGGGTGAGATTGGGGATAGAATCATGAAACGAGCCTTGGAAATGAAAGAGAAGCTAAATAAAAACTAAATAACGTAAACAAAAAGCTTTTTACCTCGTGGAGAAATTGTTTTGTTTAGTTCAATAACTTGAGTAGGTAAAGTGTCAGTCAGTTCAAAATCACAGGAGACTATTCGTGTGCCTGGTTTACATTGTTCCTGTATATTTTTAATCAATTTATTAATTACTTTTGGGTATAAATAGAGAAAAATGTGGGTAGCCGAGGAGATGTCTGTTTTAAAAATATCTTCTCTTTTTATTTGAATATTTTTGTACTTTTTTGTCTTGAACTTGGCTAAAAAATAAGGAATAAAACCTATATCAACTCCAACGGCTTTTATGTTTTGATATTTTTGAACAGCCCTTAGTAAAATCCTGGCATCTCCACAACCCAGGTCATACAAAATACTGTTTGGACTTAATTCAAGGGCATTTAAAATATCATTTTCAATTTCTTTTGGCACTGGTACAAAAGGTGCGTCTGTCGTAAAGATAGCCAAAAACTGCATTAATACAAACAAAACAAAAACCACAAAGAAAACGAGACTTAAAATAAGTAGTAATGAATATAAGATAACCATGTTAAAATTTATCCGCACACTAACATTGGCTTTGTGTTTTTGTTGCCATGTCGTGTATTATAGACGTATTAGAATAAATTGGTCGACTTAGCATTATATAATCTAGTTAAAACACTTGCAACCAAGCCAATGTTAGTGTTCGGATGTATCATGTCTCAAGAATTAGTCTGGGATAGGGAATATAGGAAATCCAAGCTTTTAACTAAAGAAAATAAGCCACAAACAGATGTGGTGCATTTTGTTAAATTTCTAAAAGACTTAAACAAAAAGAACCTTGGTAGTATTTTTAGACAAAAAAGTGCGACCGCACATTTTTGTACAGATTTACAAATTTTAGATTTAGGCTCTGGAACGGGGAGAAATAGCTACTATTTTGCCCGCCTGCTATCGTCTGAAGCCGAAGGCAATGGCGGGCAGGCTGAATTGGGCGCAAAAGTAATTGGTTTTGAAATCTCCCAAACCGCCATTAATATCGCCAAATCCAACATGTCAAGAACGCGACTTGACATTGAATATAAAAAGCAAAGTATCGGGGAAAAGTTTTTGTTGGAGGATAATTCAATTGATATTGTTTTGGATGTAACATCTTCAAATTCCCTGTCAGAAGGGGAGAGAGAAGTTTATTTATCTGAAACTAATCGTGTACTAAAAAAGGAGGGATATTTTTTTGTTAAAGCTTTATGTAAAGATGGTGATGATAATGCTAAATATCTCCTAAAAAACTTTTCCGGAAAAGAAAAAGATACCTACATAATGCCAGAGCTTGGTGTAACAGAGCGAGTTTGGAGTAGGGAAGATTTTATCAAGTATTACGAAAAGTATTTTACTATTCTGAAATTAGAAAAAAAGATCAGTTATAGCCGAATGAATAATCGTTCTTATAAGCGAAACTTTTGGATTTGCTATATGAGAAAATGATAATAGATAGAGGGGTCACGACACAGCGTCGTGACCCCTCGTGCGACCCACCTAATGGGTCGAGCTTCGTGTCGCACACTTCGTACACGGCCTGGCCCTGATGATGCGAATGGCCTTCACGACTTACCTCCTTTCTCTCTGAGGGCAGTTGTGATGGAGACAGTAAGGAACTGAGGTTGAGTCAGGGGATTACCCGTCTCCACGTAATTTTCCCCTAAACAGTAATTATACGCCTCACTAAGCCCCGTGTCTACACATTTGATATCACGAAACCGTTGCATTTCCCTTGAGTCATAAATTGCGTGCACACTGGCCTGAGTGATGTTTCCCACAGAATAAGGAAACTGACTACAAGGGAATACATCTCCATTGGCTGAGACACTAAACAGAGACCGTCCCAGCTCACAAATCGGATCTCTTAAACACCCCAACTGAGTTTTGATCAGAAAATTAGGGTTTTCATCAACAAATTCCCTGAACTGCTCTGGTGAGATGTTAAGTGATGTCGGTTCTGTATTGTGAGAATAGTATTTACCCACAATAGGCCAGCTGAAATCCTGCTTTATCCCAACCTTCTTGAAATAGGTTGCAGTATCAACCCACGTCCTGAAGTTAAGACTCATAAGGGGTGTAGCGACCTCAACGTAGAAGCCTCTCTCTTTCAGTCTCATGAGGTTTTTTAGTGACCTTGTGAGTGAGCCACTGACCGTGGTAATACTATCGTGCACAACATGATCTGATGAGTAAATTGAGGTCTGTACTCTACCGATCATGGCCAAAGAGGGGTCTAACCTCCAAAACCATGATGGAATGTGCTGTAGATTTGAAAAGATTTCAATGACAAATCCTTTCTCTCTAGAACACTGAAGTAACCACTCAAGTCTGACGTTGAGAAACGGTTCACCTCCTGTGAACACTAAAAGGAACACTCCCATCTGATGAAGGGCATCTAGAAACTTGTTAAGTTCTCGTATGGACATTTGCTCGAAAACACTTGGAGTAGAACACCGAAGAGAATCTACTCCAATATAGCAGTGGACACATTTCATCGAGCAACGTCTGTTGAGTTCTAAATTAACTATGGACGGAAACCCAAATTCCATTCCGCAGTTATTCAGATTACTTCGACATAATCTTGTATTTGTCTGCCCACCTGCTGAGAGTAACCCAAGAACCTCACTATCGAGTTCCAGACTAGGGTCGGCATAGTTTTGAAGCAGACTGGAGGTATCATCCACTGACATTTCAGTAAACGTCAGCAGGTTTCCAGTGGCTACATTCAAAACGTGTGCATTTCCTTTGGTGACACGATATATCACAGATTTCATCTCTGCACCTCTATATTAATTAACAACATGGCCATTTCCTAAAATATTATATAATGTTATGGAAAAATGATCAATTCAGATAATCTTCTATCTCTCTAATTTTTTTTAGATCCTCTGTTTCCTTTTTTTCTTTTCTAAATTTATTTTCTAATCCTTTTTTGTAGATCTTAAGGTATTGTTTGATATCAATATTAAAAAAACTCGTCTCATTAAGTGATATTAAGTTTAATTTAATGGTCTCATCAATTAATTTTTCAATGTCAGCCTTGTCAATGAAGGAGATGTAAAAATTATTTCGTATTAATTCACGATCATGATCTGGATCAGTATTAAACCCAAGCTCACCCAGTACATTCCTACATATAGGAAAATCATCCGGTCTAACTATAATAAAATCAAGATCATCAACGTGAGCCTCTTTGTTTAGGATAAGGTATAAGCCAAACGATCCATAGATAATTGGTATTATGTTTTTCTTATTAAGATTTGAAACAATCTCAAGAAATGTGGGGAGTACATCCTTCATATAATAAATATTATTATAACCACTTAATGCAAACCAATTTGATAATCATATAACTTTTTATAAACACCGTCCTCAATTTTAATTAGTTCATCATGAGTACCACACTCAACCATTCTTCCTTTATCAAATACAAGTATTTTGTGAGCCTTACGTACAGTTGAAAGTCTGTGAGCAATAATAAATGTGGTTTTTCCACGCATCAGTTTCTCTAGGGCTTCGGTAACTATTTGTTCAGTGTTAGCATCTAGTGCGCTTGTAGGTTCATCTAAGATAAGAATCGCAGGGTTTCTAAGTATTGCTCTAGCAATGGAGACTCTTTGTTTTTGTCCAACAGAAAGCTTAATACCTCTTTCTCCAACAAGAGACTCATATTTCTCTGGAAGATTTTGCACGAAGTCATCTATGTGGGCTTCTTTTGCCACCCTTATGATATCTTCTTGTGAAGCCCTAAATGAGCCATATTCAATGTTTATTTTGATTGAATCATTAAATAATGCTACTTCTTGTGGTACTACTGCTATGTGTCTTCGTAAGTTAGTTAAATCAAGTTTCCTTGTATCAATTCCATCAATTAGAACTCTTCCTTGGGTGGGAAAATAATATCCAGAGATAAGCGAAATTGATGTGCTTTTGCCAACCCCAGATTCACCAACCACTGCGACAATTTCTCCTGGGTGTATGTGAATATTGAGATCAATAAGCACATCTGGCTGTTCCGGTGTATACCTAAAGGAGACATTTTCAAACACGATATCACCAGTGATTTTATCAATAGGAGTTAAGTTTTCAGGAGTATAGTTTTCTGTTTTTGTGTCGAAAACTATTTCTGACTGAGCAGCTGAAATAATCCCATTTCTTATTACTTGCCAACTGTAGCCCAGGGAAACAAATGGTCCAAAGAACATCATCGAGTATCCGTTAAGTGCCATAAGTTCACCGACCGTAATCACACCCTGAGATACAAACCTAACCGAAAGAATAAAAATAGCTAATTGTGTAAAAAATACAATTGTTCTTTGAAAAAACCCCACATTACTCCAAGTTGCCTCAATCTTTTTCCATAATGTAAGAGCTTTTCCATACATTGATCTTTTTACCTTCCTTATCTCGTACTCTTCTGATGCTGATTGTTTTACACTTTCTACCTGGTTGACTGCGGTGGCTGCATCGTCCCACCCATCACTCCATGATTTATGTCCGAGGGAATCTATTTTTGCTATTGGTCTTAAAATGTAAATCAGTAACATTACATATAGAATTACACCAACAAGTAGAATACAAGAAAGGGCTACGTTTATACTAGCAGATAATGTAATTCCGATAATAATACTCAAAAATTGAGGGGCTATACTTACCAGACTATCAAAGATAGATTGTACTCTCCAGCTTGCAGATGAGATTTTTTGAAGTTCACCGCTGATGTGTCCATTCTTGTGGTATGCAAGCGGTAATTTAAGCATATGAATAAACCCATCAACCTGAATTTTAAATTGAAGATTAATTCCAACATTTCGCCTTAATCTATCATTTACCCAATCAACATTGTTTGCAACAAGTTGAGTAATTGTCCAGATAAAAAGTAAAATTGCCCACAACGGAAAAGAACTGGAGACAAGTATCTCCTTGTGTTCAGAAAGGTCAATCAATGCATCAAAAAAACGGCCAGTAACATATGGTACTAGTCCATTCGCAATAGCAGAAATAATACCTAGTATTGTGATAATAATAAGTTTATTTGAAAAAGGCTTTAAGTGTCTAAAGATAGCTCTCAATCCTCTTTTTGTTTCACTCTGCTCCATAGTTTGACTATTTTCAATTATTTTTGATTCATTCATGTTTATATTGACAATAATACGACTGAATTTCTGGGTTGTCAAAACCTTAGTTGACTTTTTGTCTATTTTGTTTAATATAAGAACACCATGACAAACATGCGTAACCAAATGAATATTAGGAAAAACAGCCGAAAGGGGCTTACTTCTTTTGCTGTGCCATGTAGTGAACTTCGTTCTACTACTGTGGCTGTGCTTCCAAATAACACTATTCCTGCATATTTTGCAGGGAAATTACGCTGTGTTCTAAGTACTTGAAACTGACTATATTTCATTCGAATACTTAAAACGCCGCGTACTGCGGCGTTTTAAGTTCACTATGTATCGAGCTTTGCTCTGATACTGTAGTTCTTTAACAACTGAAACAACAATCAAACTTGATACAGAAGGAGAAGCAAGATGGATTTTGATGACAGAGAAAAAACACCAGCCACGATTACCGAGTACCTCTCAAGTGCAAAAGAATCTGTGAAGGTTCTGGTTTGGACTTGGAGGTTTTTGGAATCACCCGAACAGGTTAAATGGTTGCGGAGAATGTTTAGCTACATGTCCGCAAACATCCTGACACAGATGACCATACCCTTCACTATCTCGCTTATTTTCCGCGGTCTCGCGGAAAAAAGTCAGGAGTTCGTGACGGCGGGGGTTGTCGTGACGTTCACGCTCATGGCAGTTCAGAAACTGTTTCACTTCAAACAGGCCACCTACAGAGAGCTTATTCTCGGCTACCTCCAGGGCACACTTGACGACTACATCACAAGGATGATGTTCGAGAAATCCCTAGGGCAACACGCCGAACACAGCGGCACTCTGAATGTTGGCAACATTGACAAGGGTCGATGGAAACTCCTGGACCTCCAGGGACTTCTACTGTTTGAGGGTTTTCAAGTTCTAGCAACTCTTCTGGTTGCTTACCTCCTTATCTGGATTGTCTCACCGGTCTCCGGTCTGGCGATCAGTCTCTCGTTCGTGGTTTATGTTGGTTGGACACTCTTTCTCAACCACAAGGTGGTTTTGGAGTGTACAAACATCGACAAGCGCTTCCGTGTTCTCAATCGGAGGAGGCTTGACCGGTGGGCAAAGGTGGAAAGGGTCAAAACGAGTGGTATGTCCGCAAGGGAGATTCGCGAGATGTCGGCAGAGTTTGCCGACAACCTCAAGGACGACCGTCGTTTCTGGCTCTGGTTCATCAAACACAACGCTTTTCGGGATACTGCAACCATGCTTGCCTTCATGACTGTCATTAGCTATGGCACATGGCAGGTGTGGCAGGGTCACATGAATATAGGCAATTTGTATCCTATCTTCATGTGGACAAGCACCATCGTATCAAGTGTGTGGCAAATCGGCAGGATTGAACACATGATCAACTGGAACATGCCTGCCGTTAAAGCCAAGATAGAGGCCCTGTCCATACCACCCGAAGCTACAGACATGAAAGACAGTGTGGAGATCTCACGTGGTTCTCCGATTGCAATTGAGTTTCGGGATGTATCGTATACCTACCCGGAACACGATGTGGCTCAGGATGACACTGACGAAGAAGAAAATCCACACGCCCTAAGGCACGTCAGCTTCAGCGTGGAAGCTGGTCACAAGGTGGCGATTATTGGGCAGTCTGGAGCAGGTAAGTCAACTATGGCTCGACTGCTTCTCCGCTCGATGGACCCATCAAACGGCAAAATCCTAATAAACGGAATTGATATGAAAGAAATCAACTCCGCATCATGGATTCGAACTCTCGGATACATTCCACAGCAAGCTCAGATTTTCGACGGAAGTATCCGCTACAATCTGACGTATGCACTGGATACTGAGGAAAGGGAGCAACTTGGTGACGAGGAAGTCTGGAGCCTCATGCGCGACCTCCAGATTGACTTCGGAAAACGTCTGACAAAAGGCATTTACACCGAAGTCGGTACAAACGGGATCAAGCTCTCGGGTGGGCAAGCCCAAAGGCTCATTATTGGAGCGGCCGCCATCAAGCGCCCTCGAATGATGCTCATCGATGAAGCCACTTCAAGCTTAGACTCAACCACAGAAAAACTGGTTCAGGCTGGGCTACAGAAACTTCTGTCGGGTGATGTCACAGCAGTGGTCATTGCCCACAGACTTTCAACTGTAAGGCACCTCTGCGACAAGTTTGTCGTTCTCAAATCCAGCGATGAACTGACAAACAGCGACTCACAAGTAGAAGCTGTAGCCTCGTCGTTCGAAGAGCTCTATGGCATCTCGAAAACGTTTCGGATGCTCGCAGATGACCAGGGGATTGTTGTGTGACGTCGTTCTTTCAAATCCCGCCAAGTCTTCGGACGAGGCGGGGTTTTCTTTTGTTAAAAAAATTGTGTACAATATTCATATGACTAAAAAAACTTTACTTTCTGGAATACAACCAAGTGGCAGCCTACACATCGGTAACTATTTTGGAGCCATTAGGCAGTTTGTGGACATGCAGGACAGTCACAACGCTATTTATATGATAGTTGACTATCATGCTTTGAATTCCGTTCAAAATAAGGAAGAAATGTCACAAAATATCTTGAATCTAGCAACCGACTATCTTGCTCTAGGGCTAGACCCACAAAAATCAATCATTTTTAAGCAATCAGACGTCTCGGAACACACTGAGTTATGTTGGATTTTTGATACCATAACCACCATGCCATTTCTCATGCGTGCTCATGCTTTTAAAGATGCCGAAGCAAACAATAAAGAAATAAGCGTTGGCAAGTTTAATTACCCAATGCTTATGGCTGCAGATATTTTGCTTTACGATACAGAAGTCGTGCCCGTTGGACAAGACCAGAAACAGCATGTTGAATACGCTAGAGATACTGCCCAAAAATTTAATTTTGTTTTCAAACAAGAGATTTTTAAACTTCCTGAGTCAAAAATTCTAGATACTGTAGCTGTTATTCCCGGAACTGACGGAAGAAAAATGAGTAAAAGTTATGGCAATACTATTCCACTTTTTGCTTCACTGGAAGAAATCACAAAAGCAGTGATGTCTATTATCACAGATTCTAAACCGGTTAGTGAGCCAAGAAATCCAGAAGAGGACAACGTGTTTAAGTTGCACAGATTATTTTCTAAACCAGATGAGCTGTTTGATTTACGACAAAAGTATGAGAAGGGTGGAATAAGTCATAAAGAATCCAAAGAATTGCTTATTAAAAATATAAATACTTTCATTGCACCCCTACGAGACAAAAGAGAGCAATTAGCCCATGATACAGATTTTGTCTTGGATGTTTTGAAAGAAGGAGGCAAAAGAGCAAAATTAAAAGCAGAACACAAGATGGAACAGGTTAGGGAAGCAATAGGAGTTAAATTATACTAGAGTTGAGAGTCCTTAAAGTTTATAAAGTCTATAAAGTAAAACACATGATAAACAGAACTTATAACAAAGACATAGGTCAGCATGTGGGAGAGGAAATTATGGTAAATGGTTTTGTCCACACATTGCGTGTTCAAAGCAAAATAGTTTTTCTTTTGCTTCGTGACATAACTGGGGTAATTCAAACTGTAATTGAGGCAAGTTCTCCTACTTTTGAAACGGCAAAAAATCTTTCTCATGAGTCCGTGGTGAAAATCACTGGTACAGTCAAGGAAGCAAAACAAGCCATGGGTGGAAATGAAATATCTGTACAAAACATTGAAGTCTTGTCTGTTGCAGACCCAGAACTTCCAATTCCAGTTGTGATGAAAGGTGGAGATGAAGAAACTGATGCTCCGATTAGATTAGATTATAGATGGTTGGATTTGCGAAAGCCAGAGAAAACAAGAATATTTCAAGTTTGGACAGAATTAGAAAAAGGTTTTAGAAAATATTGGAGTGAAAATAATTTTGTTCAGCTCTACCCACCTGCATTTATGTCTACCGCTTCGGAAACAGGTGCAGACGTATTCACTGTTAATTATTTTGATAGAAAAGCTTATCTAGCTCAATCACCACAATTTTACAAGCAAATGGCTCAAGCAGCGGGGTTTGAGAAGGTTTTTATGGTTGCCCCTGTTTTTCGAGCGGAATTGTCGTTTACTACGAGACACTTAACAGAATTTACCGGTTGGGATTTTGAGATTTCATATATTGAGTCCCACAATGATGTCATGGATGCAGAAGAGGGTATGATAGTGGAAGGATTTAAGGCTGTTTTAGAAAAATTTCCAGAGACAGATATTACTGTCCCACAGAGACCTTTTCCAAGAATTACAATTTTGGAAGCAAAGAAAATTTTAGCTGACTTGGGAGTTGAAAGTGGCGAACCATATGATTTGTCCCCAGAGGAAGAGAGAGCAATCTGTGAGCACGTCAAAAAAGAAAAAGACCATGATTTTGTTTTCATTACCGAATACCACAAATCAAAAAGCGCTTTTTACCACATGCGACTAGAGGCTGGAAGTGATTTTTCTAGACGTGCAGACCTCCTATACCGAGGAATAGAAGTTACAACACTCGCTCAACGCGAACACAGGGTAGATGTTTTGATAAAACAAGCCGAGGAAAAAGGTATGTCTCTTGAGCCGTTGAAAGATTATATCAACTTTTTCAGATATGGTTGTCCTCCTCATGGTGGCGCAGGTATTGGTCCAGGAAGATTTGTTATGAAAATTCTTGATTTACCAAACGTTAGAGAGGCCACATACCTACCTCGAGATGTTAAGAGATTGAACCCCTAAAACACTTGTGGTAGGTAGTCTTATGTATTAGTATTATAGCCATGATTACAAACCTTAGTAACAATAAAACTTTGTTTTATTCGTTGTTTTTATCTGTAATTATTTTTGTTTCAACAAGTCTTTACGCTTCTACCACTATCAGTACAAATATAATAACGGATGGTAATGTCGGTATCGGGACAGCAACGCCTGGGGCAAAATTGGAAATTCAAGGTGACGGTAATCAACTTTTACTTACTGGCGGTTCTCTTGCTACAGACGGAACTGAGAATTGGCTGAATGTTACTGGAACTTTTCCCACCCAGACAACTAATACTTCTGCTGTTAGATTTAACATAACTCCCAATACTTCTGCTACAAGTGGCCAATGGGGACTTTATACAAGCATCAATGCAGCTTCTGTTACTTCAAGTAACACAATAGGAACTGTAAGCTTAAACAGTGTAAGTAATACTACTAACAATTTACGCATTAGTGTATCTACTGGTACTCCTTTTGGTAATCTGGGACTTTATAGTGCAGCCGTAGGAACTGGGACGGGTCTTAATTTGGGAGTATTTACAGAAGCCGTCGGTGGTATTTTAAATATAGGGGTGGGTAGTAAGTCTATAGTAGCCAAAGACTCTGCCACAAATGTTGCTGTGATGGGGGTTGCTCTTAATACCGCCGTTACATCTCCAATCCAAGTTGGCGGATATTTTGGCTTGCAAAACACCACCCCGACATTTACTTCCGCAGCATTAATTGCCAATAACGGTTCTCAGACCTCACCAATTTTTTTAGCACAGGATAATGGTTCAACAATTTTTAGTATCCTTGACGGTGGCAACGTCGGTATTGGCACCACAACCCCACAAAGTAAACTTCACGTAACTTCTGGTGCAAGTGCCACAACTACAATAAACGTCGGGGAATTAGGTTCAGCAACAAGCTACGCATGTTTCAACACAAAAAACACTGTCGGAACAGATATTTCATTTTATTTTGTAGGAACAACGATGGTTGTGGAGAGCAATACTTGCAGATAATTCAAAATTTTCAAGGCTTATTTTATACTAAAAACTGGCATTTGGCTGTGATTTGGATTGTGTAATGTGGTGTGAACTTCGTTTCCTCTAATTTCGTACATTGGTCTTGTATCGTGACCTTGCGGGTTAAATGCTGTGGGATGAATGTTGTTTCCTTTTATTTCATACCAAGGCATTGACCTGTTTCCACCAGCATCTTTATTGTGGACAGTAGCATAAACTTTATTATTTCTAACCTCAAACTGTGGATGTGTAGTATCTTTATTGCTAAAAGTTGAGTGATAAAATTCCATATTTTTTAATTAGTTTATTAATCCAATTATAACACATTGCAAAAAAGGTAAAAAGCTTATAGAATTACCCATATATGTCTAATAAATACAAGGTAACTTATGGGGGTTGGTATCAGAGAACAACACTCCATTTGAGTGAAATTTATAATTTATTTGCAGAAGGAGAATCTCACTTAAATTTAGATAAAAAAGAACTAAAAAGGTTTCAAGCTGAACTAGATTTGACTAATATCTCTAGAGAGTCAGGTTATTTGGAATATATAAAAGCCACAACATCATCAGAAATTAAAATTTTTTATTATGAGGATGGTTTATATATTTTAGAGAAAGATACAGATGATATCTTAGAAGCACAAAAATTACTTGAAGAATACTTGGAGAAAAAATTCACCCCAGCGATATCATACATTTTTTCACTAGGAGCTCCAACTCCAAAAATTTTGGCCAACATAAAAACAGTGCACCCAGTTGTAATCAGTATTTTTGATAGCACAGATAAAAAATTTATTATTGACGAATCAAGTTTTGGCAAGGTTTACACAAAAATGTCGAGTGACAGCATAACGGTGTCAAAAACTCCTCGTTTTATTTTTATTGAGACTGATTCAGAACTACACCGACCGATTTATGAAATTATCGCCATGCAGATTTTCTTTAGAGAATTTAAAGACCAACTTGAAAAATATCTTTCGATTCACAGAACAATTTGGGAAGAAATCTCCGACATAAAGGAAGCCAAGGTAATAAGGGGTAGGGAAGTGGATAGCATTAGAGGAAAGCTTGATGGGTACCAGAAAACCATTAATCTGATTAGCAATAGAATTAATCAGATGGGCTCGTACATAAACACAAGGTCTTCTATTGCAAAAAATTTGGAAATTGAAAAAGACCTAATTTCTTTATTTGAATATAAATTTGAGACACTGACCGACACTCTTTCTTATATAAAAGAAATCTGGAAAATGACAGGGGATTATCTGTCATCGGCTATAGGAAATTTAGTTGAAATTAAGAATCAGGCCACAAGCAACAACCTAAAATCATTGCAAACTATAACAAGTATTGGGGTTATTTCCGGAGTTTTAGGATATCTATCAGCAAATAAACTCCCCCAAATCAGTAAATCTGGGGCTATATATTTTGTAATCCTGTTTTGTCTGACCTGGTTTATGAACTACATAATCGCCAAAAAATACAAAAACAAGAAATATAGCTTAAAATTTGGTGACAGGGCTTCTAACCTCTAGCATTGTCATGGATTCTGAATATCAAGTCAAAACTCATATTTTTGAAGGACCGTTAGACACCCTACTTTCCCTTATAGAAAAGAGAAAGCTTTTTATAAACGATATTTCTCTAGCCCAAGTAGCAGACGACTATATTGCCTATATAAAGAGCTTGGAGGACTTTCCGATTGCTGATTCGGCCCATTTTATTCTCATTGCCTCTACTTTGGTTTTAATTAAATCCAAATCTTTGTTGCCAACGCTTACGCTTTCGGAAGAAGAGGAACACAATATTGAAGATTTAGAGGCTAGGCTTCGAGAATATCAAAAATACAAAGCTTTAAGCCGTCATTTGAGGGAACGATTTAACATCCATGTTGAATATTTGCGATTGCCGTCAAAAGAAAAGGTGGTGGTTTTTGCTCCAGACAAAAACACCACAATCGACAAAATAACCGAAACAATCAAACTAATTATCCAGCAGATACCCAAAAAAGAATTCGTACCAAAAACTATTGTACAAAAAGTTATTTCTCTAGAAGAAATGATGGACAACCTTGCCAAGAGAATCACGGAAAACATGAAAATGAGTTTTAAAGACTTTTCCCGCCAGTCATCGCAAGGCTCAAACTATGGCGGGCAGGCGGGTATTAATCGCGAGAAAAAAATACATGTCATTATAAGTTTTTTAGCTATGTTAGAATTGGTAAAGCAAGGTATTATACAAGTACGTCAAGACAAGAATTTTCAGGATATTCATATGGAAACTGATTTAGTGGCCACACCAAAATACTAAAATGCAAAATAATTTAATTCAAAAAATAGAAGCCATACTTTTTTATATTGCTGAACCAGTTAGGATAGATTTTTTGGCCAAGATTTTAGAGATTTCTACTGAAGAAACAAAACAGACGTTAAATGAATTAAAACGAAATCTAGATAATAGGGGGGTCAGGCTGGTTATGCATAGTGATGAGGTCACTTTGGTAACTGCCCCTGAATATTCAGCAATAATAGAAAAAATGGTCAAAGAGGAAAGAGAGGGAGACTTGGGAAGAGCTGGAATTGAGACGTTATCAATTATTGCTTACAAGGGGCCAATTAGTAAAAAGGAGGTTGAATACATTAGGGGAGTTAACTCACAATATGCCCTAAGAACCTTATTACTCCGAGGTTTAATAGAAAGAAAAAATAATGAGACAGATACAAGAATTATGAGTTATACTGTAACCAGTGATGCTTTAAGGTTTTTGGGCTTGGGTCAGGTCTCAGATCTACCAGAATATGAGGAAACGAGAAAACAATTAGAGGTTGTGGAAGAAAAAGAAGAAGTAGAGTTAGAAGAATTAAACTAAAAATATGCCAGAAGAAACACAAACAATATCAAAAAAATTATTAGTATTAGACGGCGTCTTAGTTATATTGATTGTTAGTATGGTTTTTATGATTTATGCTGTACTAAACAAACCAATAAAAAAAGAAACGATTGTTTATAATGAAAAGATAAGTTCAAGAGTTTTTGACGGAATAGAATTAGAAGCAAAATCTGCTTATGTTTTTGACGTTGTAAAAAATGAAGTTATTTTCAAAAAAAACGAGTTTACCCAACTTCCTCTTGCTTCAGTTACTAAATTGATGATGGCCCTCACCGCTACAGAACTAGTACCAAACAATTCTCAAGTTACCATCAAAAAAGAATTTCTAAAAGAAGAAGGGGATACAGGGTTATTGGCTGATGAGTCATGGAAACTAAAAGACCTTTTAGACTTTTCTTTAATGGTTTCTTCAAATGACGGCGCAAGGTCAGTGGCTTCTGTTATAGGCGCAACCAACCTAAAAACAGACGATTATAATCTTGGCAGGAAAGATTTTGTATTAAAAATGAATGAAAAAGCAAATGAATTGGGCTTAAAACAAACATATTTTACAAATGAAAGCGGTCTGGATGATGGAGTTACATCTGGGGGTTATGGCTCTGCTATTGATGTCAGTAAATTATTGGGGTATATCTTAGAAAATCACCCTGAAATTTTAGAGGCGACAAGATATCAAACTTTAAATATTTCCTCCCTAGATAAAACACATCTAGCAAAAAACACTAACATTGACGTTGACCAAATACCTGGACTTTTAGCCTCAAAAACTGGTTTTACAAACATGGCTGGAGGAAATTTGGCTATAGCCTTTGATTCGTCCATTGGTAGGCCGGTTATTGTGGTTGTCTTGGGTTCCAGTGTAGATGGACGATTCAAAGATGTTGCAAAACTAGTAAAAGCCAGTCTAAATTATATAGAAAAATAAACGAGATGATCTCAAAAGAAATAATAGAAAATATATTAAAACCTGCTGATATTAAAATAAATGGCGAAAGATCTTTTGACATAAAAGTTTATGATGATAGATTTTATTCTAGGATACTTGTTGGAGGAGCTTTGGCCCTTGGTGAATCATATATGGATGGGTGGTGGGATTGCGAACAACTTGATGAATGTGTGTCTCGAATTATCAGAGCAAAGTCACAAAACAAAATCTCTTTTAATTTACCAAATATACTGCAATATTTAACTGCACTATTAACAAACCCTGGAACACACAGAAAAGCTTTTGAGGTTGGGAAAAAACATTATGACTTGGGCAACGATTTATTTGAAGCTATGCTGGATAAGCGCATGGTTTATACTTGTGCGTATTGGAAAAACGCCAGTAATCTTGACGAGGCTCAGGAACATAAATTAGATTTAGTTTGTAAAAAATTAAATCTTCATGAAGGACAAAGAATACTTGATATAGGTTGTGGTTGGGGAAGTTTTATGAAGTTTGCCACAGAAAAATATAGAGTAAGTGTTGTTGGTATTACTGTATCAAAAGAACAACTTACACTTGTTAAAGAAAGTTGTGTTGGTTTACCAATAGAAATTCGCCTTCAAGATTACCGGGATTTAAATGAAAAATTTGACCATATAGTTTCTCTTGGTATGTTTGAACACGTTGGTGTAAAAAATTATTCAGTATATATGAATATTGCAAAAAAGTGTCTTAACGACGGTGGTTTATTTCTTCTACACACGATTGGAAAGGACGTTACAACCCTTGGAGTAAATCCGTGGATTGAAAAATATATTTTTCCAAATGGTAAAATCCCTTCTTTTTTAGAAATAAGTAGAGCCGTTGAAAATGTTTTTGTCGTAGAAGATTGGCATAATTTTGGCGCGGACTATGATAAAACACTTTGTGCCTGGTTCTTAAATTTTAATAATCATTGGGATAAATTATCAAAAAAATATGGGGAAAGATTTTACAAAATGTGGAAATTTTATTTATTATCTTGTGCCGGAGCTTTCAGGGCTAGAGACATAGAACTTTGGCAAATTGTTCTTTCTCCAAACGGTGTGAAAGGAGGATATAAATCTGTAAGATAGGGCTTTTTTAGACAAGTCTTAGGTATTCAGATATACCCCCACACTAAGATATCTCGGGTGTTTATTGTGTAGAAATATCAAAATATCAACCAAATCTCTGAATATTTTGAATTAACTTAGTGTCGGGGTATACTGTTCCTATGTGTGGAATAGCTGGGTTTTTTGACCCAAAAACAACCGAAAAAGAAAAGCCAATTTTAGATATGGTGGCAAAGATAGTTCATCGTGGTCCAGATGATGATGGTTTTTATATTGATAAATATGTGGGGTTGGGTATGAGAAGATTGTCCATCATAGACTTATCCACAGGAAGGCAACCAATCTCCTCGGCCGATGGAAAACTATTAATTATTCTTAATGGTGAAATATACAACTACAAAGAACTGAGAGGGGAATTAATTAAAAATGGTTGTGTTTTTAAGACCGAATCAGACACTGAAGTTATCCTGCATATGTATGAATTTTATGGAGAAAAAATGCTTACAAAATTGCGGGGTATGTTCGCTTTTTCCATATATAATACCGAAACAAAAAAACTATTTATTGCCAGAGATTTTTTTGGTATAAAACCAATATACTATCTAGTTAATGATGATGGTAGGGTTATTGCTTTTTCATCGGAGATAAAAAGCTTTTTGGCTCTCCCCTCATTTAAAATAGACATTAATGACAACGCTGTTATAAACTATCTTTCGTTTCAATACAATCCTCTAAACGAAACATTTTTTAAGAATGTCTACAAACTTCCTCCAGCCCACTACCTGTTAATTGACCTTATCACCAACGAAACACACATAGAAAAGTATTGGTCTTTTGAATTTCATCAAGACAACCGTCTTGATGAACATAAAACAGCTAAAATAATTTATGAAACCATTAAGGATTCCGTAGCACATCATATGATAGCCGATGTTCCTGTTGGAACCTTTCTTTCTGGAGGAATAGATAGTTCAATTATTACAACTTTAATGCAGGAAATTAGAGGGGATAAGAAGATAAGAACTTTTACAGTTGGTTTTGATACCCTAACTGAAGGAAAGGAAGCAAGTGAAACATCTGATTATCTTGGTACAAACCATGTTGAAATAAAAATTAATGAGGATGAATATTTCAACATTTTACCTAAAGCGGTTTACCATTTTGATGAGCCGGTTGCTGACCCTTCGGCTATTGGATTATATTTTATTGCCCGCGAAGCTAGAAAACACGTTACAGTAGTATTGTCGGGCGAAGGAGCGGATGAGCTTTTTGGTGGATACAATATTTACCTCGCACCTTTTGCTTCCCAAAAAATCTCATGGTTACCGAGGCAGGGCCTCGGTGTAATATTGAAAATACCTTTTGAATTTTGGGGTAAAAATTATATTCGTAGAGTATATTATAAGCTGGAGAACTGGTACATAGGCAACGCCTCCGTCTTCAAGAATAAGGATTTAGAAAAGCTTTGGGTTGGAAACAAAATGAAAGAAATTTCTTTAGATTCTTTGTATAAAAAAGTCTCTAGTTTAAGTGACTCAACCAAGATGCAATATATAGATATAAATACCTGGTTAGTAGGGGATATACTAGCAAAAGCTGATAAAATGACTATGGCTAATTCTTTAGAGCTTCGGGTACCTTTTCTTGACTTAGAGGTGGCAAACCTGGCTAAAACCCTTCCAGACAGTTTTAAATGGCGTGGGGGCATAACTAAATACCTGCTTCGAGAGGCTTTTCAAAAAATAGTGCCAGAAACCACCAGAAACAGAAAAAAGCTCGGTTTTCCAATTCCTATTAAGAGTTGGTTTAATGAAAGTAGGACTGATGTCTATGAGACAATCATAAATAACGACTACATAAAAAGCCACATGAATGTTGAATTTATAAAAAAATTAATAGATGACCACCTATTAAAATCCGCTGATAATTCAAGAAAAATCTACTTATTATTGATGCTCTCTTTGTGGTACAATGTGTTTGTAAAATCTATAAATTCCAAATGATAATCATGAATGTAATAAAAGTTGTGGTCCCATCAATTTTAACCTTCTTTTTAGCTATTTTGATTACACCGTTTTTTACAAATTTATTTTATAAATATAAAATGTGGAGAAAGTCTCCACGTACGGAGTCTGATATAACGACCGACGATTTTGCAAAAGTACACAACACTAAAGAAGAATTATCTACTCCAAGAATAGGAGGAATTATTATTTGGGTTTCAGTATTATTGACTGTATTAATAATATATTTATTATCAATTATTTTTCCTGGAGATATAACCGAAAAACTTAATTTTTTTAGTCGTAGTCAAACTTTAATACCACTCGCTGTTTTGGTTCTTGCTTCTCTTATTGGTCTTTTAGATGATTTATTGCAAATATTTGGTAAGGAAGGGTACACCAAAGACCCCTCTCTTTATGGAAATATAAAAATCATTTGTGTGATTCTGATTGGTCTAGTTATAAGTCTTTGGTTTTATGATAAATTAGAAATTTCTACTGTTCATATTCCTTTTAGTGGAGAATTGGAATTAGGTCTTTTGTTTATACCATTTTTTATAATGGTGATGCTTGCTGTTTTTTCAACAAGTGTTATTGATGGAATGGACGGTTTGTCTGGCGGAATAATGACTACTGTTTTTACTGCTTATTCCATTATAGCTTTTGCAAACAATCAAATTGATATCGCTGCATTTTGCGGAGTTATTGCTGGAGGAATACTTGCTTTTCTTTGGTTTAATATACCTCCGGCACGATTTTATATGGGAGAAACTGGAATGCTTGGACTTACAGTAACTCTTTCTGTAATTGCTTTTTTGACAAATTCCGTTTTGGTTTTACCTATCATCGCCATACCGCTTGTGGCCACTTCACTTTCGGTTATTATTCAAATGATTTCTTACAAATATTTCAACAAACATCGAGTTTTTAAAGTGGCTCCGCTTCATCATCATTTTGAAGTGATTGGCTGGTCTCGAGAAAAAATTGTTATGAGGTACTGGGTAATTAGTGTGGTTTTTGCTATTAGTGGAGTAATATTGGCACTAATCAGTTGATGAGTTTTAAATCTGGTGCACTTAAAATGAGAAAAATAAAAGTTGATACACTGTTTTTGGTTTCTATTATCATACTTGTAGGAGTTGGTTATTTGATTTTTACTTCTGCCTCTTTTGGTCTTTTATCTACACAAACAGCAAAGTACGCAAATGTTGCTTTTAATCAGACATTTTTTGGTTTATTTTTGGGTGTTTTAGCATGCGCTATTGTTTCCCAGATAGATTATAAAATATATAGAAAATATTCTCTTTTTATTTTTCTGTTTTCCATCATTATAACTCTTTTGGTCTTTATGCCTGGTTTAGGAATAAAACACGGCGGGGCAAGTCGTTGGATAAATCTCGGATTTTTGACTTTTCAACCATCAGAGTTTCTCAAAATAGGCTTTATAATCTTCCTTTCTGCATGGATAGCACGGGTCAAAGATAAAAATCAAACCTTTAGATATGGATTTTTACCATTTTTAATAATGATTGTTTTAGTTGGAGTAATTTTATTAAAACAACCAGACACCGACACTTTTGTCATAACAGCCGTGACTGGTCTAGCTATTTTCTTAACTGGAAATGGTCGGTGGAGATATGTTTTAGCGTCAGGAGTTATTGGAATGCTTGTTTTTATAGGAGTAGCTTTATCAACACCATATATTATGAGTAGAATTGAAACTTTTATTAACCCATCTTCAAATGCTCTCGGTAGTGGATATCAAATTCAACAATCACTTATTGCTATAGGTTCAGGAGGAATATTCGGTAGAGGATTTGGTCAAAGTATACAAAAATTTAATGTTTTACCAGAACCTATTGGGGACTCAATTTTTGCCGTAGCTTGTGAGGAGTTTGGTTTTGTGGGTGGTATTGGTATAATTTTGCTTTTCATGTTTTTTGCTTTCCGAGGATTGAAAATAGCCTCTAAAACCCCAGATCTTTTTGGTAGACTTGTGGTGGTGGGAATTGTTATAATGATAATGTCTCAAGCCTTCGTAAATATAGGAGCAATGGTCGGGGTATTGCCATTATCTGGAATTACTCTTCCATTCATAAGCCACGGTGGAACAGCCTTGTTTATGACTCTTTTGGAGGTTGGGATAGTATTGAATATATCTAAAAACCAAAAATCCCGATAGTAGAAGTCGGCATTGCACTAAAGTGCATGTAGGTCTAGATACCAACTTCACTACGGGATTAACCCAGTAGTGTAAATGACATTAATAACCAAATAAATAAAACATACGATGAATAAGTCGAAATTTAGTGGATATAATATAGAAAAAGATTGTCAGCTCGCAGAGCGATGTCATTTTCTACTACTGGGATGAAACTATTATTTACTGGAGGCGGTACTGGGGGTCATTTTTATCCCATTATTGCTATTGTGGAAGAAATTAACCAAATGGTAAAAGAAAACCATCTTCTTCAGCCTCAGATTTATTATATGTCTACTGAGCCCTATAATGAGAATTTATTATTTCAAAATAATATAAGTTTTGAGGCGGTAAATTCTGGTAAAATACGAAGGAATCTTTCTCCACTTAACATATTTCTAAACTTTATTGATTTATTTAAAATATTTTTTGGTTCTCTCGGTGCGCTCTGGAGAGTTTTTGTAATATATCCAGATGTCGTCTTTGGTAAGGGGGGTTATGCTAGTTTTCCCGCTCTTTTTGCAGCAAGAATATTACGAATACCCGTGATTATACATGAATCAGATAGTACCCCGGGCAAAGTAAACGCCTGGGCTGGTAAATTTGCCCGTCGCATCGCCATTTCATATCCTGAAGCTATAAAATTTTTTAAAAAAGAAAAAGTAGCCTATACGGGAAACCCAATAAGGAAAGAAGTGCAAGAACCATTAACTGTCGGGGCTTTTAAAATATTAGAGCTGACAGAAGGTATCCCAACCATTTTTGTCATAGGGGGTTCAACAGGTTCAGTTTTTATTAATGAAGTCTTAATGGATGCATTGCCAGAATTAATAAAGAAGTATCAAATCGTGCACCAGACTGGTAGAAAAAACATAAAAATCATTGAAGAAACACGAGATGTCGTTTTACAGGGTAACCCACTGAAAAATCGCTATAAACCATTTGATTATTTAAACACATTAAATTTGAGAGCTGCCGCCGGTGTAGCAAATCTTATAGTTTCTAGAGCGGGGTCAACTATTTTTGAGATTGCCTCTTGGGGAAAACCTTCCATAATTATTCCAATTCCGGAGCCAACATCACACGACCAAAGAACAAACGCGTATTCATATGCCAGGTCTGGAGCAGCGATTGTAATAGAAGAAAAAAATTTAGCGGGAAGTTTGTTGGTTTCAGAAATTGATAGAATTCTTGAGACACCAGGAGAAAAAGAAAAAATGGAAAAATGTGCACAAGAATTTGCACGTAGAGACTCAGCAAAATTAATAGCACAAGAGATTTTGGCGATAGCTCTAGAACATGAGAAGTAAAATAGTTAAAAGTCTGTAAAGTTTATAAAGTCCATAAAGTGATACAAATGATGAATAATACAAATAAAGTAATAACTAGATTTGCGCCATCTCCAACTGGCCATTTTCATGTTGGTGGAATTCGTTCTGCTTTATATAATTTTTTGTTTGCGAGACAAAATAACGGAACTTATATATTACGAAGTGAGGACACAGACAAAGAAAGGTCAAGAAGAGAATATGAGGATGAATTTCTTGAACTCTTTGAATGGCTTGGCTTAAAACATGATTTGTTTTTTAGACAATCTGACAGGTTGGAAATTCATCAAAAATACATACAAAAAATGATCGAGGGTGGTTTTGCCTACATCTCTAAGGAAACACCAACGGAAGAGGGTCAGAGAGAAGAAGTTATTCGTTTTAAAAATCCAAACAAAAAAATTACATTTAATGATTTAGTTCTAGGAGATATAACAGTAGATACAACCGACCTTGGAGATTTTATTATTGCTCGAGATATCAATGAACCTTTGTACCATCTAACAGCTGTCATAGATGATTTTGAAATGGGAATAACACATGTGATTAGAGGCCAAGAACATACACCAAATACAGCACGTCAAATTTTGATTCAAGAGGCTATAGGTGCTCCAAGACCTATATATGCCCATCTACCGCTTATCCTAAACAAAGAAAGGGCCAAACTATCTAAACGAGATGAGTCGGTTCTTCCAGCCATTGAATATAAAAGGCTCGGTTATTTGCCAGACGCCCTGCTAAATTTCATGGCCTTAAATGGTTGGAATCCTGGTGGAGAGCAAGAAGTTTTTAGTTTGTCTGAACTCATAGAAAAATTTGATATCTCAAAGATACAAAAAGGAGGTGGGGTTTTTAATCCAGAAAAGTTGGACTGGCTTAATAAAGAACACATGAAATTAATGCCGGAAAGTGAACGAAACCAAGAAATTTTAAGCCGTTTAAAAAATAACTCAATCAACGGTGATGAAAAATTTCTACAAAAATTGTGCCCAATAATTTTTGACCACATATCAAAATGGGGAGATATAGACGAGATGGTTAGGGGAGGGGAGTTAGATTATTATTGGAGTCCCCCACAATACGAAAAAGATTTGTTGTTTTGGAAAGGAAACCAAACACCAGAAGAAACCAAAAAACACCTACAATTTGTGTTAAATGTTCTGGAAAACACACCAGAAGAATCTTTTTTGGGTTCAGAAGAAATAAAAAACCTCTTATTTGATTATGCCACACAAAATGGTCGTGGGGAAGTCCTGTGGCCACTTCGAGTAGCAATGTCCGGTAGAGACAAAAGCCCAGACCCATTTACTCTTATTTATATAATGGGAAGAGATGAAACAGTTTCTCGAATTAATCAAGCAATAAAAAAGCTATCCTAAGGAAATAAAATGTATGTTTAAACAAAATATCTATATATTATTTTTTCTATTATCTCTTTTTTTAAGTATTAGTCCGTTTTCTATGGTGATAGCCCAAACTAGTATAGAAAATAAGGACGATATTCTGATAAAAATTGAGGAACGTAATATTTTGATAAAACATTTAGAAGAAGAGATAAAACAATACAATGAAGAGGTTAATAGTGCAAATAAAGAGGCTACAACTCTAAAAAATACTCTAAAAACATTAGATTTAACCAAAAAGAAAATAGGAGCAGATATTAACTTAACCGAAAATAAGATAAACAAGACGGTCTTAACGATAGAACAACTGGGTGACGAGATAGAAAAGACAAAGACTAATATTGATGTAAACAAAGAAGCTATAATCAATGCCATACAAGAGACACGTATCTTGGAAGATATAAATATTGTCCAAATAATTCTATCAAATAAAAACATTGGTGATATCTGGAATGAAATAGATAATATAAAAGAAACACAAGATGTGATAATAAATAAATCAAAGGAATTGTCTGTTTTAAAAGCAGAAATGGAAATAAAACAATCAGCCCTGAAGGGACAAAAAAATAATTTAATTAACCTAAAACAAGATTTGAATGGAAAAAAACAGGCGGTGATATATACCACAAAAGAGAAGGAAAATTTGTTGGTTCAGACAAAAAACAAAGAAGAGGCCTTTAAACAATTAGTCAAAACAAAAGAAGAGCAAAAAGCTCAGTTTGAACAAGAGGTTTACGAATATGAATCTCAATTAAATATCGCTATTGATAAGACGCGATATCCAGTTGCTAAGACAGGTTTATTATCTTGGCCATTAGATAATGTGTTTATTACACAAAAATTCGGTAAAACAGTTGGGGCAGAGAAGTTATATGCATCGGGGACACACAATGGTATAGATTTTAGAGCTAGTGTCGGCACAAGAGTAAAAAACGTCTTGGATGGGGTGGTAGCTGGCACCGGCAATACAGATTTGTACTCCGGATGTTATTCCTTTGGTAAGTGGGTTATGATAAAACACAATAATGGATTATCTACTGTATATGGGCATCTGTCTGTAATTAGTATCTCTACTGGGCAACAGTTACAAACTGGTGATTTAATAGGATATAGTGGTAATACAGGATATTCTACAGGACCACACCTACATGTAGGTGTTTATGCTACCCAAGGTGTACGTATAGAAAAATATGTAAATAGTAGGGGATGCAAACAAGCCATAATACCCCTAGCCGACATTAAAGCCTATTTGGACCCTCTGGCATATTTTCCAAAATAACTTTATAATATAGCCATATGAATTTAACTAACAATAAAGGTTTTATAGGAAGAATAATTTTATTAATAATTGCGGTAATAGCTTTAAAATATTTTTTGCATTTTGACCTATTGGAATGGCTAAGGTCACCTAAGGCCCAAGAAATAATTCAACCAGCAATAACATTTTTCAAAATTCTTTACAATTGGCTGGATGATGTAATAAGAAATTTGATAGTTAATAAAGCTCCAACCTTCTAATAAGACAATGATGTGCGAGTAGGGGAGTTATCCTATTTTTAGGATGTTTTTTGATTATAACCAATCCCCTAGTAAAATTATTTTTTTGGATACTAAATCCGTCTCAACGACGGACTCGCCGAAGAGGCGAGAATCGACCTCCTATAATGCGTCAGGTTGAATCTTTTTAATGGTAGATGGGGGAGAATACATTTTACGACACAAGCTTTGCGCCGTGTTTGTAAAATGTATTCATCTTTAGTGTGCCCTCAAGGAGGACACACTAAAGATATATTGTGCGACGTGCTCTTATACTACTCCCCTCTACAAATAGACAATAAAATAAAAACTATTAAAAATTTTTAGACAACACAAAACCCCTGTTTCCAGGGGTCCGTGTGTAAAATTTGTTTTTACAATTATTTGTTTATTGCTAGGTCCTTATTCTCATACTTACCCCAACATGCCTTTGATGACGCCCAAGGCTGTGTGCCCTGTCTTTCATATAAGTCACGGGCATAAGCGGTATTACCCTCAATGGTGTAGATATTGTAGTCTTTCTTTACTGACTGGTCTAGGTGGTAACGCTCGTTTATCTGCATTACACCCACATCAGCTTTATTTACTCCTCTATGAATATCTCCATCTGAATCGAGTTGTCTAAACCTCGATTCACACTTGGCAATTTGAATCATAATTGGAATATCCGAGAAATACTGTTTAATGTATTGTTCGGTACTCATTATGTTTTCAACTTCCTTTCTTGATATCTCCTTTACGGCACTAGTTTCCACTTTTGGAGCCTCTGTGACCGTAACTGGACTGGTAACGCCTGTGACAGACGATAAAACCATAAACAAACCTACTGCTGTGAAATTTAAAATAAATTATTTAATTAAATAGTAATTCTGGAGGAATGAAAGAAGTTAGTTCATTTCATCCCTGTTTAGAACGGAAAAACTCAGTTCTACTGAGTCATGTATAGTATATCACACTTACCTACCCCCTGTCAACAAAATAACACAAAAAATGAGATATGAAAAGGCCTAAATATTGGCTCCATAAAGCCACATAATCTTAATTTTTAGTAGACATCAAAACTGCCAAAAATCAACGTGCTTGAATGGTAGGGTTAGATAAATATCAAAATGGCCAAAGGAGCCAGATTCCACCAAAATACCCTATCGGCACTTACAAAAAGCACATCTATTGAGCCAGAAAAGTTATGAAATATATCTAAACTCACAGTACTATAAGAAAATAAAAGGAGAAGAACAAGAACGGCAAAAGCCAATCCCCCGTTTTTAAGAATACTGGATGATTCGTTATATGAAGAGATGTATTTTCTTATGGCGAAGTTTGCTATGACAAAGAAAATAAGAAATATTCCGACTTTGTTTAGAATCACCAGCTTTTCTCCAGTTAGTACAATAAATTTATTAATGAATGGGAAACTATTGTATAGAAGTGTTGCTGGATAGAATGATAGAACGATAGAAACCATCTGATTTTTACCAAAATACATCGCGCAAATAAATAAGACGGCAAAAACAACGACGAGAAAGACTAAATCACCGGAAAGTGCACTTGTAATTTTTGTTAAGATTACTGACATCTAAATGATTAAATAATAAGACGATTATCTACAATAATTATCTTCAACTTTTACAGTACCTCCTGCCAGATAAAAACTTCCGGCACTGCCATCTGCTTGATTCATATTAACACATGCCTTACTAGTAGTCAGTCCAAGTTCTCCTACAGTTACTGTAGTTGTGGCACTTGCACCAGAGGAAACATGAAGTTTAGTCTGGGGGGTAGTTGTCCCGATACCAGTATTGCCGGCAAAGTAATTATATGCCCCAGCGTCAGAGGCGTAAAAGGAATATGGGGTATTGGTTTGCGTGCCGGCAGTTATATCACCTACATAAAATGCATAAGTGTTACCAACTGTGCCTGCACCAGTCAAACTTTCAAATCTAAAACCATAAGCAGTGTTTATTGTCCCGACAGTATTAACTAGAGTTAATCTACTTCCATCAAATGATGTTATTGTGCCAGAGCCAGTATGAGTTATTATGGTAAGAGTTCCTGATAGAGTTGTTACATTCCCATTACCAGTATGAGTTATTGTGATTGATTCTCCTTTAAGATTGCTTATATTTCCACTCCCAGTAACGGTTTCTGAAAAAGCATTGCCATATAGATTTGTCACATTTCCACTCCCAGTAACGGTTATACTTCCACTAGTACCATATTGGTTCGCAATAGTGCCTGAACCAGTGAAATCTGCATTAAGTGTTATGCCTATTAAACTTGATAAATTTCCAGAACCTTGATGTTTAACATTTGATTGGATACCTCTCAAAGAAGCAGACGCCACACTCTGTTCATTGCTTGAAGGTGTTGATAGTGTAATTACCTGGCCTCTATAAGTTTTACTGCCAGGATTAGATGAAGGATTAACTATATAGTCAATAAGGATACCAGTATTATTTACAGCAGAAACAGCGGTATCAGTAATACTTAAAAGATTTGTGGGGTAATAAGTTGAGGCTATTCCATCTACATAACTAGTGGTTGATGGGGTAGCGACTATACTGAGTGAAGTTGCAGGGGTAGTCGTGCCAATACCAACATTCCCAGCAAAAATACCTGTGCTACTAACTGTCAGCGAACCTCCTGTATTTATATTTGTACTAATGGTGGTAGAAGCATAAAGACTTGTGAAAATAAAAATAGTAACAAACAAAAACACACCTAAAACTATAAAATAAATTCTCTTGGTATTCATGTTTATTAATATAAAATTAACGACAGTAATTTGACTCAATTACCATTGCATGTGCTGCATTAAAATAAAAACTGACGGCCGAACCATCTGATGCATTCATATTAACACATGCCTTACTAGTAGTCAGTCCAAGTTCTCCTACAGTTACTGTAGTTGTGGCACTTGCACCAGAGGAAACATGAAGTTTAGTCTGGGGGGTAGTTGTTCCAACTCCGACGTTGCCACTGTTTGTTATTAAGGCATAGCCAGAAAAAGAGCTAAAATATCCACCGACACCAGAACCAGCACCATTACCATAAACACCATATGTAGTACCACTGCCATATACACCAATACCTGCAGTACCAGTAAAGAGACCACCATACGCTGTACCAACACCATCCACACCGTAGGTGTTACCGCCGCCATAGATAGCTGCACCGGCTAATCCTGCTCCACCAACACTTAACTTAGACAATGGACTCGTCACTCCGATGCCGACGTTGCCTGAATTAGTTACTACCAAGTGCGTTGCACTTGATGACCCGATTGCAAACTCTGGACCATTACCAATTCCGTTCGGATTCACACTAAACATTGCCCATGGAGTAGTTGTCCCGATACTGATATTTCCATCTGTATTTATATCTGTACTGATGGTGGTTGAAGCATAAAGACTTGTGGAAATAAAAATAGTGATAAACAGAAATGATACACTAAGTAAGAAAAAATTTTTATTCATATCTATATAATGATTAAAATAAATACTTATCTACAATAATTAAGTTCAACAACTATGGTTCCAGCAGCATTTATAAAGAAACTTGCTGGATTTCCATCGTCTCTATTCATATTAACACATGCCTTACTAGTAGTCAGTCCAAGTTCTCCTACAGTTACTGTGGTCGTGGCACTTGCACCAGAGGAAACATGAAGTTTAGTCTGTGGGGTAGTTGTCCCGATACCAGTATTGCCGGCAAAGTAATTATATGCCCCAGCGTCAGAGGCGTAAAAGGAATATGGGGTATTAGCTTGGGTGCCTGAAGTTATATCACCCACATAAAAACCATAAGTATTATTAATTGTGCCTGAGGAGCTAGATAAAGGATCAAACCTAAAACCATAAAGGTTAGTTATCGTTCCTCCAGTACTAACTACCGTTAAATCATTTCCGATAAGATTTGTTATTGTGCCAGAGCCAGTATTAACTAACGTAGCAAATACTCCTCTTGCGGTTACTTTTGTACCGTTTCCAGTAAAAGTTACGGTTCCAGTAAGACCATTTGCAGAAGAAGTCACATTCCCACTTCCAGAAACAGTTGCGGTTCCAGAAAGTCCATTTACAGCCACCACATTCCCACTTCCAGAAACAGTTGCGGTTCCATTAAGACTAGTTACGTTTGATATACTCCCAGAACCTTGATGATAAGCATTTAAAAAGATACCTGTCAAAGAAGCTGACGTCATACTCTGTTCATTGCTTGAGGGTGTTGATAATGTAACTTCCTGACCATAATATCTTTTAGCACCAGGATTAGATGGAGGATTGGCGATATAATCAATAAGACTACCGGCATTCCTTACAGCAGAAACAGTGGTATCGGTAATACTTAAAAGATTAGCAGGATAAATAGTTGTGGCTATACCATCTACATAACTAGTCGTTGATGGGGTAGCGACTATACTAAGCGAAGTTGCAGGAGTGGTTGTGCCAATACCAACATTCCCAGCAAAAATACCTGTGCTACTAACTGTCAGCGAACCTCCTGTATTTATATTTGTACTAATGGTGGTAGAAGCGTTGAGATTTGTCGTAAAAACAACTAGAAATAAAATTAGAGTGAAAACTAAAAATATTTTTGATTTCATATCTTATATTATAACACCCAGTTTAAAAATTGAAAATTAAAAACTCTGCCTATATTCCTTCTTTTTTGAGAGATTCAATCACACGCCTTGTTTCTTTGGAAAGTTTTTTTGGTATGGAGATATGGAGTTTTATTAAAATATCTCCACGATAACCTCTGTCATATGGAACCCCTCTAGATTTTATTCGTAAAGTTTCTCCGTGAGTTACTCCCTCCGGTATTTTTACTTTTAAAGCCCCGTCTAATGTATTTATTGTCTCCTCACCGCCGAGAAGTGCATCAGTGAGTTTAATATTTAGGTCCATTAAGAGATTGTGTCCGTCTTTTCTGAATGTTGGATGTTTTTTAACATAAATTTTGATATACAAGTCCCCTGTTTGGCCACCAGAAACAGCTTCACCTGCGCCTGTTAGGCGCATCATTTCCCCACTGTCAATTCCAGCTGGGATTTTTACTTTGATTTCACTTTCTTTTTTCAATATTCCCTGCCCACGACAAACTGAACATTTTGCTTTTGGAATTTTTCCTGCTCCCAGACAAGTTTCGCATGTGCTCATTGTTTCAAACTGTCCAAAGAAGGTTCTCTTTACTTCTCTTATCTGGCCCTTGCCATTACAAGTTGAACATTTAATCATCTCACTGCCCTTTTCTGCCCCAGTTCCTTCGCAGACATCACATTTTGAAACTTTATTTAACAATACTGTTCTTTCCACGCCAAAAACCGATTCCTCAAATGAGAGTTCAATGTCTATTGAAATATCTCGCCCCCTTTTGGCTTGCTTACGACGAGTACCTCCAAAGGCATTACCAAATAAATCACCAAAATCAAACTCCCAGCCTGAGGCTGGTCCGCCTTGGGTAAACTGTGAGAAGTCAAAGTCACCAAAACCAGCTCCTTGCTGTCCACCATACCCAGCTCCAGATTGACCAAAATTGCTCCCAAACTGGTCATATTGAGCTCTTTTACCATCATCTGACAGTATGGAGTAGGCTTCGTTGATTTCCTTGAATTTAGCATCATCTCCAGTCTTTTTGTCAGGATGATACTTGTGCGCCAAAGTCCTAAAGGCCTTTTTGATTTCGTCTTTTGAGGCTTTTTTATCAATGCCTAATGTTTGGTAGTAATCTTTTGCCATAATGTTATAACTTCCACATTTGGCCAATATCTGCGTTGGAATTTCAAAAATTCTCGTCACCTTACGACAAGTAAGGCTCCTCACATTTTCTCATCCCGCCTTGATCTTGGCTTAAATCTGAAAGTTCTATTGTAGTGCTTATTATATGATTTTTTTATGATAAGTATACTTGACATTCAACAATTATCTGATATGATTTCCAGTTGGAGGCCATTCTATGAAAGCCACGAAGTTTTACACAATTCGTGTGTCGATGATAACGGGTAGTCTGCGTTATCGACATGGAGATTTCGGGTTGTTTGACGAAAACCATCTTGATTCAGCCACAAATCTTCTAAAGACCAACGGCTGGCAGAAAGCTGATGGTGTGTACACTAATAAACCAGTCCTGAGGCCGTGGCGACTCGAAATCGGTAGCATCGTGTATAGTGCTATCCTTATCGAGGTTCGACATCAACTCGACATCTCTGAACTCCCAAAGCAAGTGGCTTGAATCATACCCCACCAACACGGACGCAAATGTCCACTTTCGTTGGTGGGTTTTTGCGTAATTGACATTCATTATTTCTAATGTATTATCAGTACCAGGAGGACAGTTCCATGCCACATAATTGGTTTTGGACAATTCGAGTAAGCAGGTACAATGGTCTCATTTTCGTTCACCTTCGTGATTGCGGGCGTCTCAGGAGTATCGTCAGCGCTGAGAAACATCTATTCGATCTTGGGTGGATCCATTTGGGAGCAAAGATCTGGCAACTCAAAAAGCGAGATGACCTGTACAAGGCTGAGATTGTGATGGGATATACAACCTGCAACATCCGCAATCTTCCCAAGTCCTGAAACTGCCCCACCAGCACTGGACGCACTAGTCCACTTTCGTTGGTGGGTTTTTGCGTTTTTTTAATTATTGCACTTGGCTATATTATCAATATATTTTATTATCCTAAGAGGAGGTAATATCGTGGAATGGTTCATGCTCGGACTATTTTTCATGGGAGTAACCATCGTCTGTCGCTTTATTTGGTCAGAGATCAATCGAAGCATAAAGGCGAACTTCAGAATGGTGAACAGTCACCTGACTGAACAGGAGTTTGTTGAGGCTTGGACACTCTTCCAAAAGAAACATCTGTAACACCCATCATCTGGGATCGGACGCACTAGTCTACTTTCGTTGGTGGGTTTTTGCGTATTTATCATTTCTCACTCTCTAAAATAGTTTTTAGAATAATACCCCCGAGAAACATCCGCAGACCCCGAGCTTGGTGTTGTCATAGACCTGAACGAAGTGAAGGCTCTTGACAACGAGGGGTCGAGGACTGAACGAGGCTTCCGCAGGAAGAAGCCGAGTGTTTTTGAGGAGTTATTATTTAAAAACTATTCCGCCTTCTTCTCCTCAAAATCCGCATCCCTAACTTTCTCCTCCCCTGCTGTCGTAGCTCCCGCCTCAGCTGTTTTATTTGCTTCTTGAGCTGCTTTGTTTATTATCTCCCCTACTTTAGAAAGCTCTGTAGAAAGCTCGGTTGTAGTTTTTTTGATTTGCTCCATATCCTCACCTCCATTTGCTTTCTTTAAATCTGTAATTTTATTTTCAATTGAGGCTCGTAACTCTGTAGGAACTTTGTCACCAGCATCACGAAGTGATTTCTCGGCTGTGTAAATAAGTTGCTCACCTATATTTTTCGCTTCAACCAAATCTTTTTTCTTCAAGTCGTCAGACGCATGAGCCTCGGCATCCTTTTGCATTTTTTCAATATCTTCTTTTGAGAGACCTGAACGAGCTTCAATGCGAATTGATTGCTCCTTGCTTGTAGCTTTGTCTTTTGCCTTAACTGACAAGATACCATTTGCGTCCACATCAAACAAAACCTCAATTTGTGGCATGCCTCGTGGTGCTGGTGGAATCCCGTCTAGAATGAACCGCCCCAGAGACTTGTTATCATTTGCCATGGCTCTTTCACCTTGGACAATATGAATCTCCACAGATGTTTGATTATCGGCTGCGGTTGAAAAAACCTGTGACCTAGAGGCTGGAATGGTTGTATTTCTTTCCACAAGCTTCGTACTAACACCTCCCATTGTCTCTATACCAAGCGAGAGCGGTATAACATCAAGAAGTAGGACATCTTTCACGTCCCCTGACATAATACCCCCCTGTATAGCCGCTCCGAGAGCCACAACTTCGTCTGGGTTAATTGACTTATTAGGTTCCTTACCAAAGTACTCCTTAACTTTGTCAGCCATTTTTGGCATACGAGTTTGACCACCGACAAGGATAACTTCATGAATGTCAGATATTGCAAATCCAGAAGCCTCCATGGCTCTTTTTGTAATAGACATTGCCCTGTCTATGAATTCGGTAGTTAGCTCCTCAAGTTTTGCTCTACTTAATTTAATAAGTAAGTGTTTTGGACCAGAGCTATCTGATGTGATAAATGGAATATTTATTTCCGATTCCATTGCAGTAGAAAGTTCAATCTTCGCTTTTTCTGCTGCCTCATCAAGTCTCTGAAGTGCAAGAGTATCTGTTCTCAAATCAATACCAGACTCTTTTTTGAATTCATCAGCCAAAAAGTTAATTATTTTTTGGTCAATATCTTTACCTCCCATGTGAGAATCTCCATCTGTTGATTTCACTTCTACAACAGCATCTCCCACCTCAAGCACGGAAACATCAAATGTTCCCCCACCAAAATCAAAGACAACTATTTTTTCTTCTTTTTTGCCTTTGTCAAAACCATAAGCCAATGCTGCGGCCGTAGGTTCGTTTATAATTCTCAAAACATTCAAACCAGCAATAGCTCCCGCGTCTTTTGTGGCTTGTCTTTGTGAATCGTTAAAGTATGCGGGCACTGTAATAATTGCATCAGAAACCTTCTCGCCGATTTTTGCTTCAACATCAGCTTTTATCTTTGAAAGAATCATGGCTGATATTTCCTCTGGCGTGTATTCTTTATCTGCCATTTTTACTTTCACTCCACCTGTTCCCGATTTAAGAACCTCAAAGGGCACAACAGCCTTATCTTTCTGAACACCCTCGTCGTCAAAGGTGTGACCAATAAATCTCTTGATTCCAAAGATTGTGTTCTTTGGGTTTGTTACGGCCTGTCTTTTTGCCAAAAGCCCAACCAATCTTTCACCAGTTTTTGATATGGCAATAATAGATGGCGTTGTTCTAGCACCTTCGGCATTTTCTAATATTTTGGGATTCCCCGCCTCCATAATGGCGACGGCGGAGTTCGTTGTTCCTAGGTCTATTCCAATTGTTTTAGACATAAATTTAATAAGATTAATAAATAATGAGATATAAAAGATACGAAAAATAAATCGGGGTAGTTACGAATGTATACGAATTTGTACTAATTATTTTTCGTTGACATTCGCCAATTACCCTGAATTTTACATTCGTATCTTAAATTGTAGGTGCACGTGGCTTAGAGCCAGAGAAGTATAATGTATTTAAACTAAAGTATGGAGAAATTGTTGCTCCAACATATTCAACATAGTTCCTTACCCATTTGGCGGTTAAACCGCCAAGTTTTAGTATCTCGGTTTTTTGTAAATATTCATTTATTATTTCAGCATTTATGAGGCGAGCTTTTATGTGGCCGTCGCACTCATACACGCAAAATGTAGCACGAACCAGCTGTCCGTTCTTATCTCGGACTATTCTTTCAACATATTCACCTATTGGCTTAGTTAGTTGGTTCATTTTATATGATACAAATATACAAATTATGCGAATCTACGAATGGCTACGAATAATGCCCAACACGAACTTTTGGTGCACGTATTTCTTTCCCGTGTAATTCATATCCGACTCGCACCACATCCAATATTTTATCATTATCTTTTTCGTCGTCAACTTTTACCGTTTCTACTGCCTCATCTCTGTTGTGGTCGTACCTTTCTCCAATCGGATTTATAACAGCTAAACCGTTTTGGGTCATTATATTCATAAGCTGTGTGTGAATGTATTCAACCCCCATTCTCCAGTTTTTATCTGCTTTTTCCCAGGCCTCTTTATTTTTGAAAGCTGATTCAAATGAATCCAAAACTGCAAGAAGTTCAGCAATAATATCTGCTTTTGAGAACTTCAAAAACTCCATTTTCTGCTCCTCATCTCTTTTTCTGGCGTTAATGAAATCTGCCTTATCTCTCTGCCAACCATCCAAAAGTTCTGCGTTCTTCTTCTCTAATTCCTTTATTTTTGCACGAAGTTTGTCTGTTTTGGCCTTGTAATCTGCCCCTGTGACTTCTGTGTTATCCTCAAACACCACATCATCCCCAGGGTCGGTATCTATTTCTACTTCGGGGTCTATTTTTTTGTCATTATCATCATTAGTATCCATGTTTTACTTTATTTTAGAGTCAAATTTCTAATTTCTAATTGACCTAATTTCTAAACAATAACCAATTACTAAATTTTCAAACAAAACTCAAATAATAACGCTATTTTAACATAAATTTTTGAAGTTTCAAAACTATTTGACGAGACAATCTAACTATGTTATAATTCAACAAGAAGGAGGTGCCACATGGCACTGGGACCGAAGGATCTTGAATTGACGTCCGAGGAAACGCTCGAAGTCAATCAAATCGAGGCTGAGATCGACAGGGCACTTATGCTCAGTTTTGGTTTGAACAACAAGCAGTACGAGGTTCACGTGGGACAGATCACGTCTCAAAGAGTGACCACTGAACTGATTCGCCGTTACAGAGCGACGGGTTGGTCAAATGTCACCCGTCATCACGGAACTCTCATCTTCAGCAAGTGACAACAACCGCCATCGTGGCGCTGTGCGGAATTCCGCCAGCCCAGCACGACTGGCGGTTTTTCCTATGCCAAAATTATTTATATATGATTTCAATTTGGTACAATATACTGTACCAAATTATATCCAACTAAATTAAATTCACTACTTATAATGTGGTAGATTGTATAATCTATGCTATAACATAGATTGAAATATGGTTTAATATGAAATTTTAAATACTCAAAATTAGTTGACAATGGATTTGAAAATGATATTTTATATGAGGAAAGAAGGTGTGTAATGGCAGTAGGCCCAAGTCGACTATTTTCCACTCTACCAAGCCAACTCTTAGAGGAGCTGGGTTGGGAACGTATCATTGACGAGGCTCTTAGGGTAGCCCGAAATGATTTCGCTCACGACAGAACAATCGCCCTAACATTCCAGCGTAAGAGGCCAGGTGCAGAGATGGAGCGTAAGCTAACCTCTCGTTACTTGGCCGCAGGCTGGTCAAGAATGGAATGGGGCAACGGTTCAATTGTTTTTGAACAGTAACACACCGCCATCGTGGCGCTGTGCGGAATTCCGCCAGCCCAGCACGACTGGCGGTTTTCCTATTCTAAATTATCTTAACCTTATTGTTAATTTGGTACAATATATTGTACCAAATTATATATCGGTTATGACATATGATATAAGTAATTACATGCTTAACTACAGACTTCTTAATTTGCTACGATATATCGTAGCAAAACAAAATCTCGTCGAAGTCGTATCTTTTGGGAGACTCCGCAGGCCATGAGCATGGTCTTGTCATAGACCTGAGTGAAGCGAAGGCTCTTGACAAGTCATGGCCGAGGATTAAGCAAATCCGCCGGCAGGGGCGGATGAGCGGTCTCTCAAAAGATATGACGAGAAAGAGATTTTGTGAAAAAGAAAACTAACGTTTTGACCACTGAGGAGCCTTGCTTGTCCCAGTACTAGAGCAAAGCTCAGTACGGGACTGCGAAAAGCTAACGCGTATACACAAAAGTTCAATATATTGAGTATATCTAATATTAACGCTTAGACCATTGAGGGGCTTTTCTTGCTTTCTTCAATCCGAATTTTCGTCTTTCTTTTGAACGAGGGTCTCGCTTTAAAAATCCAGCTTTTTTTAGTCCTTTTCTAAGTTCTAAGTCATTTTTTACAAGAGCCCGAGCAATTCCATGTCTCAAACTTTCCGCTTGTGAATGTATTCCCCCACCCTTTATTTTTGCAGTAATTTTAAATTTTTCCTTTACATCTACAAGTGGCTGTTTAACAATAGCCTGCATCTCTTTTGTTGAAAAATATTTTTCTAATTCTTTATCATTAACTAAAAATGTTATTTTGGAAGCTGGTGTAATACGAACACGAGAAACAGAAGTTTTTCTCCTTCCTACTGCCTCTATATATTTTTCTAAATTTTTTTCCATTTTATTTATTCTTTTACTATCAAATTTTTAAGCATCGGTGCTCTCAACTTATTTTTAGGAAGCATTCCTGATATCGCTTCTATAAACACTTCACTATATCCTTTTTTTGAGATAACTTCTTTCATGTTTGGTTGTTTTAATCCTCCTGGATATCCCGAATATTTACTATACGTTTTTTGACTCATTTTTTTCTCGCCAATAATAGCCTTTGAAGTATTAACTATTTCAACCTGAACAGAAGGAATTGTGTTGCGTTTGAAATCAGGTAAATTTTTACCCATCAAATATTCTGCCGCTTTTGTGGCGATTCTTCCTACTTTTTTGTTTTCTGCATCTAGTGTGTATTTTGTCATAAGTCTTAAAGTTAAAAGTCTGTAAAGTCCATAAAGTTATACGAATTCGATTACAGCCATTAGACTACCATCGCTTACTCTTGCTGGTAACTTTGTTATTCTTGTGTATCCTCCAGATACTTTTGCATATTTTGGAGACAATTCACTAATTATTTTCTTTGCCCCAATACTGCCAATTTTTGCAACTAGAGACCTGCGTGTTGCCACATTGTTAGACCTGCCTGATGTCACCAACTTCTCCACAAACGGACGAAGTTCTCTGGCTTTTGCATCTGTTGTTTTGATTTTACCCTTCAGAACAAGGGAAAGAGCTAGAGATTTGAGTAGGGCATCTCTTACTTTTTTTACTCGTCCAAATTTTCTGGCTTTTTTATGATGATTCATGACAGTAACTCTGATTATCTACTTTAACGTAATACCAAACGTCTCTAAAACTTCTTTTATTTCTGTTAATGCTTTTTGCCCCAACCCCTCAATCTCTAGAATATCTTTTTCTTTCTTTCGAGCAAGACCACCAACCGTTCTAATATTTGCGTTTGAAAGTGCATTTAATGTTCTTGCTGAAAGATTAAGTGTCTCAATTCTTGTCTTTAAAACATCATCATCAACATCTGTTTTTTCGTTATTGTTGGTTTTCTGTGGACTCGTTGGAATTATTATCTCTTCTTCTTTAAAACCAATTATGGCCTTTAATTGATTTATCATTGTCTCAATTGATTTTTCAAGAGCCTCTTTTGGTGTTAGGGTGCCATCCGTTTCAATATAAATTTTCAGACGATTAAAATCAGTTCTGTCTCCAATGCGCATATTCTCAACCTCATAACTTACCCGTTTTATTGGTGTAAAAATAGCATCCAAGGTTATCTGACCAATATCTACTCTATTTTTTTGTAATACTTCCTTGGACACAAAACCCAATCCTTTTTCAATCAGAATCTCAACATCAAGTTCGGCATTTTTATTTGTCAGTGTGGCAATAATTTGTTCTGGATTTGAAATCTCCACTCCACCAGGCAATTTAATATCACCGGCAGTTACAACCTTTGTCCCTTTAACTTTCAATATCAGTGTTTGTGATTCATCGGTAGAAGCAGAAAAACGAATCATTTTCAAGTTTAAAAGCATGGTTATAACATCTTCTTTCATGTTTGGAACAACTGAAAATTCATGTGAGACTCCGGCAATTTTAACTGCCGTTATAGCAAAACCAGGTAAAGACGATAAAATTATGCGTCTCAAAGAATTTCCTAGGGTATGGCCATAGCCTGGATATAATCCATCAATTTCATATGAGCCGACGAACCTAACTTCCGATATAATTCTAGGTTTTGAAGGTAATATGATTGTATAATCAGACATAAAAATAAGTTTTAAAATTAAAAATTTATAAAATTGAAATAAATGTGAACAATAATATACACTATATTCTCAAAAAAATCAAATTTGCTAACGACTATAAAACTCTATTACGGCATTTAAATCAAACATACTTTCGGTTTTCAGCATTAAGGGTTTTCCTTGAATTTCGGCTATTTTCTTTATTGGGTCAAATTTTATCCACGATGGAATCGCAGTTTCTTTGGTCTTTTGGTCTAAATTCTCAAATATATTTTTATTAAGAGACCGGTTGGCTATTTCTATTTTATCTCCCATAATCAAACGTTTGGAAGGTGTATTAACCCTTCTACCATTAACTAAAATGTGACCATGAGAAGCCATTTGGCGACTACCAGAACGAGTGGGAGAAAAACCTAATCGATAAAGAACATTATCCAATCTCAACTCAAGAAATTCAAAAATTGTTTGCGAAACATTACTAGTCTTTTTTAGAAGAGCCTCTTTAACATAGTTTGAAAATTGTCTTTCTGAAAGACCATAAGTGAACCTTGCTTTTTGTTTTTCGTTCATCTGAAAACCATATTCCGATTTTGCTTTAGAAAATCCTCGTTTCTTAGCTTTACGTTCCAAGCGAAGTGTATATTTTTGAGTTTGAGTTTTCTCAAAAATTGGTGCGCCTAAACGTCTTGCTATTTTATATTTTGGTCCGATTATCATATGAATTAGTGACTAGTTTTTAGGTTTTAGTAATTAGTATTTTTATTAATTTTTTATGTTTTTTGATTTTTCGTATTATCCTAGAAGCTATAACCTAGCAACTAGCACCTAACACCTATACCCTGCGTGGTTTTTTTGGTTTTGGCCCGTTATGTGGTACTGGGGTCACATCTTTGATTGATAAAATATTTATACCTTTTGAAATAAAACCTCTTATACCAGATTCGCGACCAGACCCTACACCCTTAACAATAACATTAACCTCCTTCATTCCCATAGCAGAAGCCTTACTTCCTACAATCTCCCCTACTTTCGCTGCGGCAAAAGGGGTTCCTTTTTTAGCCCCTTTAAATCCAATTGAACCACTTGAAGAAGTACCTAGAACATTTCCCTTGGCATCAGTTAAAACTAATTTTGTATTATTGTAGGTTGATTCTACATATAAAGAACCTAATTCTACCTTTCTTTTAGAAACAGTAGAAACAACCCCTGTTTTTTTCTCGGATTCACTGCTTTCCTCTGTTTTTACTATGCGTTTTTTACCCATGTTATTTTTTCTCAGCTATTTTTCTTCCAGTACCCATAGTCTTCTTTGCTCCTCTTTTTGTTCGAGCGTTTGTTTTGGTACGCTGGCCTCTGGTTGGTAAATTTTTTGAATGACGACTACCTCTATAGGATTTAATATCCTTTAATCTTTTAATATTACCCGCAACTTCTCGTCTTAAATCACCCTCTATTTTTAAGCTTTCAACAATTTTTCTAATAGCATTTTCTTGCTCAACAGTAATTTCTTTTGGTTTTAAACCATAATTTACTTTGGCTAAATCAAGTATGGTGTGTGCCCGAGAACGACCAACGCCAAAAAGAACAGTCAAACCAATCTCTATACGTTTTTCTTCTGGTAATGTTATTCCTAATATTCTCATATAAATTAGTGATTAGTTGTTAGGTTCTAGTCTTTAGGTTTTTTCTAAAACCTAGAAACTAGTCCCTAGTTTGTCTATCCTTGACGCTGTTTGTGTCGAGCGTTAGCCTTACATATTACATACACATAGCCCTTTCTGCGGACTACTTTACACTGGGAACAAATCTTTTTTACTGATGATTTTACTTTCATCCCGTTACGAAGTAAATGTGTTTCTACACTCTATACTTGAATTAACTAATAATTAAACCCCTATCCCTTTACGACTATATACATAAACTTCGTACGGGATTCATTTTGTTAAACTCTTTTGACTATCCTCCCCTTACCTCCATAAGGATCTATCTCAACTATTACCTTGTCTCCTATCAAGACCCTAATCCTGTGAAGCCTCATTTTACCGGAAAGATAGGTCAATAACTCTTCTCCAGTATCATCCCTCCTTACCTTAAAAAAAGCGTTAGGTAAGGATTCAACAACCACCCCAGATGTACTAGTATCTTTTTTATTTTTGTCTTGCATTACAATTTTATCCGAACACCAACTTTAGTATCGTTGCACTGTGTCCAAAATATAGATTTACTAACCAAATCTATACCTTGACTGAATCCGCTAATTACTTATAAAAAGAAGCAACGGAAGACACAATACTAAAGTTGGTGTTCGGATTAATCAACGAGCTACATAGTAGCAGAACATTGGCTATTTCGTCAACCCCGCCTTCTCATAAGAACCAAGAATTCTCTATTTTTTCCCTTTTCTCCCAAAATAGGCGATTCCGTCTCAAAAAGGACCTCTAACTGAAACTGCTTTAATTTCTCCATTACATCACCCAAGATGTTTGAAACAAATTCTTCCTTGAGTTTTCCGTGGTACAACATATATTTTTCAGCCTCATAATGTGGTTTAATCAAAGCAATTATATGACCACTCTCTCCTAGGTTAGCTAAGGCGTTCGGGATAATTTTAGCCAATTTCGTCCAACTTGTATCAATAGTGATAAGGTCCACTTTTTCGGGAAGAACAATGTGCATAGCATTCTTTTTTTCCATAACCACTACATTTTTATTTGTACGCAATTTCCAGTCCAAAAGACCATAACCGGTTTCCACCGCATAAACTTTTTTGGCTCCATGTTCCAGCAAACAATCAACAAACCCGCCAGTGCTTGAACCAAAGTCAGCACAGACCGCCAAATTAAAACCAGTCAAAACTAGAATGTGTTCTAGCTTATCACCCGCCCTGGAGACATATGCCATAAAATTTTTAATTTATTTTGCCAGAGTGTTTATAAGTGTAACTTTATTAGAATCTTTTGGAATGGTCTTATTCCAGAAAGGATGGGTTTCAATTTTTGCTTCTTTTATTGTGTCGTATTTACTGATTATAGTTATTGCATTATTTTTTGACATTCCTAAGAGCTCAAATTTGAGTTTATTTTCGTCAAAAACCCATTGGAAATTAGCTTCTCCTTTTAGGTTAAAATTAAGAAAAGTATCAGTATTTGGATTAAATTGAGTTTCTGATTGAAAAGTAAAATTTAAACTCTCAAGATTGGTTATTTTAATTATATCACTTGCCACATCAGGTAAAATCTTACTAACTATTGCCCTAGAAAGAGAACCTTTATCAAAGATAATGGCACTTATAGAACCTTTTTTCTTTAAAATTATTGTGTTTGTAGTACCACTCTCCTCTGTGGTGACATTGATTTGAGTAATTGGTTCAAATTTAAAGGAAGTACTGTTTTGGTATAACACAAAATTTTCTGGTATCTGCGAAATAATATCTTTTGAAAGAGAAGTTTTTAGAAGTTCCTTTATTTCTTCATCAATTTTATTTATAGTTTCCTTACTTACGGTCTTTTGTGTTCCCACAAAACCGCCAGACATTTCTGTTCTTGACCTACCATAAATCTTTGTATATTTTGGAGTACCCTTGAAACCGGCAATAGAAAAATCTTTCAACCCAATATTATATTTTGGTCCGGGCTTATCTGCTTCTACTCCAACCTCTATGCTTCCAGCAACAGCCTTATCACTCTTGATTTGTATCCCCGGGACAGTTATGTCCTCTACTGTCCGAAAGACAAGCCCATCTGGGGTTTCAAATCTTGTTGTCTTTACTAGTGCCTGTGGTTGAACACTATAATTATTATAAACAACAATTTTGCCAATGGCCTTCTTTTCAACTTGTTCTTCGTCTGTTGCCGATACTGTCTTTTCAATATCTTTTGTGGTTGTCACGGTCTGAAAACCTAAGCCGTTTGTCGAAAGATTTTTTAGGGCTTTAAAATTCTCATCTATAGAGCTAATCTCACTCCTGGGTATAATGCGTATTTCTGCACTTTTAAATAATGCTGATATACCAAAAGATAAGGCCAGGACAAACAAGACAACAGAAACATACAAGATTTTTTTTGAATGTCTTACCGGTTCATCGTACTCATATTTATAAGAAAAATTTTCAGTTTCGGAAAAGGTTTCGGTGTTTGATGTTGAATTTGATTCGGAAACTTCTGGTATAACTGGAATATTTTGTTTTACTACCTCTTTGGGTATTTTCTCGGAACGTTTTGCTCTATACAACAATTCTACATTGCGAATAGTTTTTTTAGGAGGAATAACATCTTGAACAATCTTTTTTTTCATCCCGTACGAAGTAAATGTGTTATGTACACCTTATACTTAAATTAGTTAATAATTAAACATTCATCCCATTACAACGATAATACATAAACTTCGTACGGGATTCATTTCCTCCTTATTGTAACGTAAATGAGTTTGTTTATGCAAATTCATCCGCACACTAACTTTAATATCGTTGCATTATGTCAAACACAGATTTACTATTCACACTTATTTTTTACTGTTACTTTATCTAACCAACCATAGAAGCAACCGGAGAGATAATACTAAAGTTAGTGTGCGGATAAAATGTGTTCACAAAGTGCCTTATTGATTCTGAATCAATTTATTATGAAAAATGGCCAAAATAATCGTTGACTCACTAATCGGTATCTTAAAATTATTTTGATAGGAACTAGAAAGAGTTGTTTCATCTACATGAACAACTTCAATGCTCTTTCTGAAACCGAATGTAGCATCAGACCTTGACGGTTTTAGAAAATCCATAAAAATAGAAGAAACTTCGGCATCCGTCGTCATAAAAATCTTTTTGGGAAGAATCATGTTGGGGGAAAGAGTGAGTAAAGCATCCTCAAAATAAATTGACCATTCTTTTTCTAAGTCTTCCATTAAGGATTGTATTGATACATAAATATTGTTATCTATCTTTTTTGATAAATACATATTAAGTTCAGACTGGGCTATCTCCATAGAGACTTTAAAAGATTTCGCAATTTGACGAATAATAGTGTTCTTACCAAAAGGAAAAGACGTTGTCGATTTAATAATATGGTCATTAACCAAAATAATGTCAGTGACTTCAGAATTGATATTTATGATAATAAAATCCGAATTTCCCATAAAATTATCCCTGACTGTTGAAAACAGAACTAAAGGAAAACTATGTATTAAAATATTCTCTTTCGAAATATGTGTATGTTTTAGTACAATATCTGATATGTTTTCTTCAATTTTCTGGGAAATAGCTGACATATATAGATAAGCGTCTAGATTTTTGGTCTTTTTATTAATAACATCATCAATAGTGTAGCCGTTAATTTTGGCGTGAATAATACTCTTTTCAATAATCTCAAATTGGCCATATTCTTTTACAGAAAAATCTTTTAACAATTCTTTTTTGAATAATTTTTCTTCGTTTGAGGTAATATTGTCTATAAATTTTTTCGTAATAATAAAAGGTATATCTTTAGACAGATGAATATTTTTTTGTTTTAATGTAAGCCAGGGTGAAGAAAGAGAAATTACTACACGAGAAAATTTTTTATTTTTGTTTTTCCAACGACTATTATTTGAGCCTTCTTTTATCGCAACTTTTAATAATGAATCTAATAATAGATTTATTTTGTTGGATAATTCTGAAGTATCTAATTTTCCTTTTACAAATGAAGTGTTTACACTATACAGAAATTCGGGTACCTGATTTTTGACAAAAGAAACAATGGCAATGTTTATACTTCCATTATCAATATCAATCAAAAGGGACACATCCTTTTTATCCTTGATAGAATGATATAAAACACTAAAATAATTTATTTTGTTCTTTAGAGATAAATTAAAGTATCTGGTGAAGAAAATAAACAAACCAAGTAAAACTATAATACTAAGTGATATTAAAAATATATAGTCGGAAATCATATATTTACTTGAGTATCGCTTTTATTCGTCGTACACCTGCCGAAACTGCTTCCTCTTTAATAATTTTGAAATGTCCTAATTCTCCGGTTTTTTCTACGTGCGGACCACCACAAAATTCTTTGGAGTAGGCACTTTCCAATGAGTCTCCCACATAATACACACTAACCTCGTCACCATATTTGTCCCCAAAGGCATGGACTGCTCCAGTTTTTTCTGCTTCTTCTTTGGTTAAGATTATTTTGTTTACCTTCAGATTTTCTCTTATCTTACTGTTTACAGTACCTTCAACTTCAGTTTTTTCATCTTCGGTCAATTTTCTACTAAATGTAAAATCAAATCTTAATCTTTCGGCTGTTATATTACTACCTTTTTGTTCAATCTTTTCTTTCAAGACATCCTCAAGTGCCTGCCGTAATAAGTGTGTGGCTGTGTGTAATTTTTTTGTCTCCTCTCCTCCATCTGCAAGCCCACCCTTAAACATCCCAGCTGAAGCAGTGTGAGAGAGCTCTTGGTGTTTTTTGAACTCCTCATTAAAACCCTTCTCATCAATTTTTATTCCTTGCTCAGCAGCTAATTCCATTGTCATTTCAAGTGGAAAACCATACGTTGTAAACAGAATAAAAGGACTAACCCCTTTTTTAAACTCCTTGAGACCTTTAGTCAAAGTTTCTCTAAATTTTTTTTCTTCATCCTTTATGATGTTTTCAATTTTGTCCTTATTTTTTAATACTTCAGAATATGACTCTTTGTATTCCTCTGCTATCACCCCAACTATCCCAGACAAAACACTTTCTTTTATCCCGAGCGAATCTGCATAACGCACACTACGTCGTATCAGACGACGAACAAAATATCCCCGGTCTGTATTAGAAGGAAATATTCCATCGGCGATAAGAAAAGTAGAGGCTTTCATGTGGTCAGCAATTATTCTAAAGGCTTTAATTTCTTCATAACTTGTTCCATATGTCTTTTCAGAAGCAGTTTCAATAAAGTTTAAAATGGTTCTATGATTAGCCCCAAAAATGTCTGGTTGATTATTTACCGCCATAGCCAATCTTTCAAGCCCACCACCAAAATCAACGTTTTGTTGTGGAAGTTTTGAAAATGTACCATCAGAGTTTTTCTTATATTCCATAAACACATTATTCCCAATTTCTATAAACCTTCCGCAATCACAATTGGGATGACAGTTTTCACCAAATTTTTGGTCATGAGGGGTCCCAAAATCATAAAACATTTCGGAATCTGGTCCTCCAGGCTCTCCCCCAGGCATGTTTTCTGGTACACCAGACCTACTCCACCAGTTTTTCTTTGCGTCATAATAAAAAATCCGGCCATTTTGCATACCAATTTTATAACCATTCTGCTCGCTACCTATTTCTATCTCTTTGGCATCAATATTTTTTACAGAAAACAATTGTCTCCACAACTCAGCAGATTCTATATCCTTTGGTATATTGTTTTTTTCATCACCAATAAAAACTGTGATATATAACCTATTAGGGTCAAGCTTCAGCTCTTCCGTTAAAAATTGAAACATCCAGCTTATTTGCTCTTTTTTATAATAATCACCAAGAGACCAGTTGCCAAGCATCTCAAAAAATGTAGTGTGACGATTATCACCAACTTCCTCTATATCAACGGTTCTAAAAGATTTTTGGGAATCAACAATCCGATTTCCTGATGGATGCTTTTCACCAAGTAAGTATGGAACCATAGGTTGCATGCCAGAACCAGTAAAAAGAGTCGTTGAATCATTTTCTGGTACTAAGGAAGCTGACGGTATAACCGCGTGTCCCCTATCTTTAAAAAATTGTAGAAATTTCTGCCTAATTTCATTAGCGTTCATAATGTCCATATTATTACATAAAATATCAGTAAATAAAATCTTGTTATTAGTTTACTCGAATCATTGTTTTTTCAAGACATTTCGCAACTAATTAGAAAACAACGACGAAGTACGCCAGCCCGAAGCACTGTTTGACGAAGTTGTACTCAACGAGGAGTTTGCGAAAGGGCCAGTACTGAGGAAGATTGTTTTCTTGATTAGTGAGAATAGTAAAATCGCAACAGCGATTTATACGCGTCTTGAAAAAATAATGATGAGAGTACTTTATTTAACCAACTTTTCCAACATTTTTATATCCTCCTCTATACTCTCTATCCCCTTCTTGAAAAAATCAGGCTTAATAACATCAACACCAATTGATTTAAAAATATCCTCTGGACTCATAGAGCCACCAAGCGAGAGAAATTGTTTTATCTTTTCTATATATTTTTTATCTTCTTTGTATTTCATATATAAAGCCTTACTTGCAAGTTGACCAAAACCGTAGGAATAAACGTAGAAAAAATACCTAATGTGTGACCATCCGACAAAGTTATACCCGTCCATCTCGTTTAATTTAAACTTGTTGCCCAGATAACTTTTCATGTGTTTATTCATACACACAGCAAGTTCTTCCCTGGTCATATTACCTTTCTCCCTTATCGTCTCATGCATTTCTAGTTCAAAATTAAAACAAGCAATTTGTCTGAAAATAGTTGCAACATCATCTTGAATTTTGTTATGAAGAGCTACTATTTTTTCTTCTTTTGAAAATTTTTCAAACTGGTCATAAAAGAAAAAAGATTCAAAAAGTGTACTCGCTACTTCTGCGGTTGCAATTGAATAATTTTCATATATGACTGGCTGAGATCTAGAAAATTCACTATGTATTGCATGGCCCATTTCGTGAGCAAAAGTAGATAGAGACTCAAACGTGTTGGTATGGTTCAGTAAAACAAAAGTTGGAACTTTATGATGCGAGGAACAATATGCCCCACCTCTTTTACCAACCTTAGGATAAGCATCAATCTGACCATTTGTAAGATAGCTTTTTAGAATATCACCAAACCTTGGGTCAATAGAAATAAAAAGCTTTTGTAAAACATCGCACGATTCATCAAATAATATTTTTCTTTTCGTCTTTCCTACTCCAACCGCCCTGTCTGAATAATTGAGACTTTTAAGTTTTAGCATTTTAGCTTTAACTTTATAAAAACGATGAGCAATGTTGAAATTATCTGTGATAGTCTTTATCAAATTTAGAACACTTTTTTTATCGTTCTCATACCTCATAATTGTGGAGTCATAAGCCTTACTGTATCCACGTAATTCGTCGTTAATTTTTTTATCTGTAACTATGGCATTGAGTTCACTTTCTGCCATTTCGCTTATCTCATAATATCTATCCATAACAGCGTCATGTAACTTCTTTCTCTCTGTTTGGGTCTTTAGATTTCTAATAATAGAAACAGCTTCTGATACAGGAATGTCTTTGCCCTTGTGCCTTACAGTCTGCTTATTTTCTACCTTATCAAAGGCATCTGTCCAAAGTTTATGTGAAGGAAGTGATTTTAAGGATAGGATTTTTTCTTCCAGCTCAGTTAAGACATACTTTCCAGTTTCGAATGTTTTCTTTAATAAGTAGTTGTATTTGGGTAATTTTTTGCTACTTAGAAAAAGTTTCTGGTGTTTCAGTGCAATCTTGGATAGGTTAATTTCAAAAAATAAAATATTATTTTCTATTTTTTGCAGTCTTTGTGAGATGAGGTTTATTTTTGCCCTGACTTTTTCGTTTTTTGAATCCAGGTCTTGGGCTAAATGTAAATACGTATAAGTCTTTGAAATTGGAATATCTAATATTTTTTCATAACCTCTAAGAGCACTAAGTAAACTAGCCTCCGAAGTCATGTATTTGCTATTGGTTTTGTACTTTTTAGCAAAGGCCAGATATGCTTTTTCAGCCACAATTAAATCCCTTTCAATTTGTGGGTCTTCTGGTGATTTATACAGCTGTTTTAAATTCCATTCTGTCGTTAGCTTCGCACTTATATTATTATATTTAGACATCCCAGTAGTAGAAAATGACATAATAATTTATAAATAATAATTTTTAATTTTATTTAACAAAACTTTTTACCAAATAAAACAGGACTTGATGTCATTTTCACTACAGGATAGTCTAGTAGTGAAGTTAACACCAATTTATGTGCTTTAGCACAGTGTCGACTTCTACTACTAGACATATTTCTTTAATATCTGAAAATCTTCTAGTAACGTACCCTTATTACTGCCGTTATATAAAGCCACAGCGGGGTGATACAAAGGTACCACAGTTACCAAGCCAAAAGAAGCCTGACCAGTAAATTCTTTGCCGTGCATTTCCCCAATTGAAAGAATGGGGGTTTTACATTTTAAAAGTTCTAAAATATAAACCATAGAAAATCTACCCAAAGTCGCGATAACCCGAGGCTGTATTATCTCTATTTGTTTATTGAGGAAAGGTGCATATAGTTTTATTTCTTTTGGACTTGGGTCACGATTTTCTGGTGGACGGTCCTTTACTATATTTGTTATGTAAACATCACTTCTATTCAAATTTATTGACTCTAACATCTCATCAAGCACTTTTCCAGACCTTCCACAAAAAGGTCTAGCTGTTTTTGCTTCATTTTCTCCCGGTGCTTCACCAATAAACATAATGCGAGCGTTGTGACTTCCCTCTCCCACCACAGGAAAATATTTATTTTCTAATCTATATGTGTATAAAGGTGATTTTTTAAAATGTAAAAGCTCGTCGCGAATTTCCTTCATCTTTTCAAATTTTTGTTCGGTAGAAAGAGACATGTAAGTAATTACAACGCTTAAATTTTTTTATTTTTGAAATAAATTGTTAGAAATAATATTGACCATGAACCTACTACTCCAATAACAAAGCCTAGTATAATTGTAATGTCATGAATTAATATTCCATATGTAAGCCATGTGAGTGTACCAATAGAAAATATTATATATGTCGAAATAGAGATATCTCTTGCAGATTTATTTCTCCAGATTTTATATGCTTGAGGAAAATATCCCAAAGACATCACAGTTCCCATTATAGTCACAAATATTTGAAATATTTTCATAATTATTTTTTATATTATATATTGTTAATATTGATGTTTTCATTTTCTACTACTAGATCATATTACAAACTATTTATCTCATCAATCACTTTTTTACTTTTTGCATCATTTAAACCTATTGAATACAGTAGGTCTGGGTTGTCCAAAATAGTTTTACACAAAACAATCCCTCTGTCCAAAAATAATTTCTTTTCACGTCCGGTCATTGTTGTCAAACAAGTAAGAGGATGAAGTTTTGATTCAATAATCATATCGTGCAAATTTCCAACTGGAGGATAGTTCCAACCAATCATCCGCATTCCCCCCTGACAAGAACCATATTCTATAGCTGTTGAGGTAAATTTTGTATTTGTTACAAGCCAACCCTCGTCAAGTTTTCTTTCCTTGTCATAATTAAAGGTCATCTTACTCAAATCATCAAAACGAGCCTTCACATACAGAGCGATTTTTAAATCAGATTTCACACCAAGTTCGTTATGGAACTTCGCCTCTACCATGATAAGTTTTTCTGTATTCCAAGCAACGACATCAATCTCGTGTTCCACACAGAATCCTCTTATTATTTTTCCAGTTTCAGCCTTAAACCCTTTTTGTCTCAAAATTTCGGCCACAAAATCCTCAAACGGAAATCCTGATGGTCCAAGTTCCATTATGGCTCGCTTCAGAGAATATTTGAAAGCAACAGGCTTCTCTTCTTTGTGAAGTAACTCAAAGGCGTGTCTGTATATATCATGGGTTGTTATATCAGGAGTTAAATTTTCAGTAACGTGTGCAACAGTTTGTTCTGCTCCACGACTTGAGGCACCGGCTCTTTTTAGAGAATACTCTAATTTTTTTATATCAAATAATTCTCTATCTCCATTGGCTTTTAAGACATAAATTTGTTCAGGGCTCATATATTGATTATCGCATATTTAATATGTTTTTTCTATAATGCCCCCACCAAGACAAACATCCCCATCATAAAACACAGCAGACTGACCTTCAGCTATGGCATTCTGAGGTATGTTGAATATTACAACATATTTATTCTTCTCCTTATTTAAAACACATTTTTGTTTTTCTTGTCTATATCGAATACGAACCGCCATCTTCAGAGGAAGTTTTAGTTTTTTATCTCCTATAAAATGTATGTGTGATAGACATATTTTTCTAGTTGAGTAAATCGTATTTTTCTCACTCTCTTTGTTAGCAACCGTTATTGTATTTTTTTTCAAATCTTTACTAATAATAAAATATCTTGGATCCGTTGTGGTTTTTTTTGTAATAGTAAAACCATGTCTCTGGCCAATAGTTAAAAACATTGCCCCATCATGATGGCCAATAATTTCTTTCTTAGTATTCAAGACACTACCCTTTTTTTGTTTTATATAATGAGAAAGAAAATCTTTCATATCTAGTTTGCCTAAAAAACAAACTCCCTGACTGTCTTTTTTCTCAGCTGTTGATAAACCAAATTTTTTGGCAAGCTTTCTGACTTCTGGTTTCATCATTTTCCCGATTGGAAAAAGTATGTGTTTTAATTGTTTTTGATTTAATGTGTACAAAAAATAACTCTGGTCTTTATTCTTGTCCATTCCCTCTTTTAATTCTAACCTTTTAGTTCTTTCTTCTGTCCTTGCGTAATGTCCAGTAGCAACATAATCGGCTCCTAACTTAAGCGCCTTTTTCAAAAACACACCAAATTTTACATATTTATTACAAAAGACGTCCGGGTTTGGAACTCGTCCATTACTATATTCTCTAATCATATAATCCACTACTTCTCTTTTATATTCTTTTTGACAATCTAAGGTTAAAAATGGCACTCCTAATGTGGCACAAACTCTCATAGCACTTCGTCTCTCTTCCTTCCAGTCACAAGGTAGAAAATCTGGACTCCAGACTCTCAAAAATACCCCGGTTACGTCATATCCGTCCCTTTTTAGCAAAGCCAAAGCCACAGAGCTGTCTACGCCCCCAGAAACCCCAACAAAAACCCTCTTTCTCTTTTCCATCCCCCTTTTATACCACAAACCCACACAAAGAATAAATCTTGTTGAATCATAATTTTTTCAGAGACCCCGCAACCCTCTAGCATGGTGCTGTCATAGACCTGAGCGAAGCGAGGGCTCTTGACAGCTAGAGGGTGAGGACTGGCCTTAAGAAATTCGCTGGAATTTCTTAAGGTTGCTCTGAAAAGATTGTGATGAAAAAAAAGATTTATGATTACCTTAAATACAACTCTTTATTTCTCTTATGCTCCTCAAATGTTTTGGCATAGTGAATAGTGCCATCTTTTTCGGTTAAAAAATACAGGTACTTTGTCTTTGTTGGAATAATGGCACTGATTATAGCTTCTAAACCAGGATTACTAATTGGTCCAGGGGGAAGACCTTTGTATTTATAGGTATTGTAAGGAGAATCAATCTTCAAATCATCCAGGGTTAATTCATATGTATTTTTACCATTTATATATGAAAATGTGGAATCAACTTGAAGAGGCATACCTATCTCCAATCTTTTCCATAAAATACCAGCTACTACACTACGGTCTTTTGGTAAAGCTTCTCCTTCTAAAATAGAGGCTACTATGATAATTTCTTTTAGGTTGTGAGTGGAGGTGGCAATACCAGAGACAGAATTAATTTTTTGTTCAAAATTTTTTTTCATTATTTCAATCAAATTATTAGGTTTTGCTGTCTTGGAAATAAAATACGTATCTGGAAAAAGATAACCCTCATTATTCTTGGCAAGAGTTAAAAATTGAGCCTTATCAAAATTCAAAATATTTTTTTCTAAGTAGTTGGTTATTTGAAAGGCGTTCCATCCTTCAGGAATAGTAACTTTTATGGGTTCTAGATGAAATTGACCTTTAACCAAGCGGTAAGCCAAATCAACAGGCCCCTCACGCTCATCAAGCAAATAATCCCCAGCGATAACCCGCTTTTCTCCACCTAATATAATAACTGTAGAACGAAAAATGACAGGAAAACGTATAACGTGTTTACTGTATAGAATATTAGTAATGCTTTGAAGTGACTCCCCAGAATCTATGGTAATAACTTGACCCACAGGAAAATCAGTTGGCGGTCTGTAAATGTAAACACAAAGCATGGCAAAAACAAACGCGATGAAAAAGGCGATTATTGCCCTTTTTTTATTTACCTGTTCTGGAAAAAAATAATTTTTTATTATTCGTAGCCATTCGTAGATCTGTGTCATTCGCATATTCTTATGTTTATCTAAATTGGCAGATTGGCCGGAGCCTCTCCTTTTCTTGATTCAATACGGGTAAATGTTGGTGTACTAGAAACACTTCCAGGAAAATGAAAAATTGTTGCAAGTTCTTCTGTATTTAAGACAAATGGATTTCTCTTATAGGGTTTGTAAAAATAGGCTCTGCGTTTATATGCATCAAACATATCTTGTTTCTCAAAATTAGTTTTCTTTTTTTTCCTGTCTTGCCATGGATACACATAACTACCCCCGGCAATTTTTGGCCTAAATCCGTTAAGATTACCTGAATTAAAATGAGTTATTCCTCCAATTATTCCGCCTATTTTACTTCCATCAAAAATATCTTTCGGTGCCGTATAAATAGCCCGAATACCGACATCATAACCTAACTTTGAAATACTACGCTCTAGAGCTTTTATTGTTTCAGATTCACCATCAGTTGGCATTCTATTTGTACCCGGAACAGGTTTGCCGTCTTTATCTTTCTCTCCTTTTGATTTTTTAATAATGTCTTCTATTTCTTTTTCTGCTGCCTTTTTCCATTTTAAATCCACTTTTTTACCAGTTGTTTTGTCTTTATCTTCACTAACATGTGCCCTAACTAGAATCTGAATCCAAACCTGATGACCTTGTCCGATAGAACCTAAAAATTCAATCATAGGAGTTAATGGGTCAACCTTAAACTCCTCTTTTGGGTCTTTTTCCATACCATAATCAACATATGTTTTTATTGGATATGCATCAGATTTGGTCAGGGCAAACTCAGTAGTAAAGAGACCAACATTTTCTGGGTCAAACTTAATAAATTGTACATAATCCGGAACTACAAATATCTCTATACCTGGATATTGAGAATACAAATTGGCCTCAATTGCATTTTTGTAAGATTTTCTTGTCCAAATAAAGAAATGAATTACTCCACTTATAGAAACAATCTCTAAGGAAAACCAGGGCCGAGCAGCTCCATTTGTCCATACGGTATACCAAGTTTCACCGTAAGGTTGAGACAAACCATTAAGAAAAAATTCCATGGCTTTTGGGGATTTAAAAACATCTCTCGGCACCTTTATTTCAAGTAACAAGTACTCTTGTTTAGCAAAATATTTTGCTCTTTTATATTGAATCCATAAATCAGTAAGTATAAAAACCAAGAAAAATGGAATAAAAATAAAGGAGGAATAATAAACTATTTTTAATGTCAGCAAAAAACTGTCATTCTGAAACAAATGAATTAATGATTCAAACATAAATTAATTATATCTAATCTGCTGTAAAAAACCACCCTTAGAGGACGATTTTCTAAATCACATTATATTTTCCGTCTTTAGATTTCTTAAAATATTTCGGATTCTGAAGATTTACCATGATGGTATTCTCCTTAACATATCTCTCTTTCAAGACCTTCTTTATAATTTCATCCTTTGTCATCGGACCATTTTTCTCTAAAACTGTTTTGATAACATCCTTTACTACCCCACTCATATATCCCCACTCGGATAAGGCATATAAACCCCTTCCAACCAAAACAAATCTAGGGTCTTTTATTAATTCGTTGTGTGTTGTTGCTATATGAGCTTTTTTCTTAAATAATTCGGTAATGAGCTTTGCTACCTCTCTAAAATGGATAGGAGAACCGTGTCGACGAATAACCAAAAAAGCATAATCTCGCATGCCTTTGGCATTTATGTTTGGTGATTTTGTCTTTCCCCACTCGCCGAGAGGATTTTTACCAATTAATTTTGAAAGCTCTAACCATCTTTTTGCTATTTCTTGATTTTTATATTTATCTGAAACATCTTTCAAACTGTCTAAAAATTTTTCTATCATATCTGACTCAAGTAAAATTTCGTCATCCGACAGAGTTGAATAAAGCTGACGAAGGGATAAATGAATCTTTTTTGATAATTCTTTATCAACTGTCCAGCGATGTTTAAACTCGTCATCTTCTTTTTCCCTATGAAAATCTTCACCTATTACAAGTAAAAAATGTAAATGATTTTGAATACTTTTATCTTTTGAGAGATGTTGTAAAAGATGTTCTTCAGAGATAACTGAACCTAAATTTGTGACTATGTTTTTTAATTCATCAAAAACTAGTTTCTCTTTCGTGTACTCTTTTGATTTGCGAATATTAATAATTGAATAGTTTTCAATTTGTCTTACGCGTTCACGAGTAATCTTATATTTTTTTCCAATCGCTTCAAGAGTCATCCGCTTCGTATCGCTACCTAAACCAAAACGATTTATTAATACATCTTGTGACCTATTACCTAACACAGAAAGTAGTTTTTTTACTATCTGCTTTGGTTTAAATGTGATTGGTGTTTTTTCTATCATGTAATATCTACTAATAATTACTAAAATTAGTTACAACAAATGTACCCTATTTGTATCATTATTGTCAATCTAAGTCAAGCATTGACGAATTATGTTATTAAAGATTCTTATGTATTAAAAAGTGACTATATTTATAAGCCTATTTGGGACAAAAATAGTTTTTTTGACCTCTTTATTAAGAAGCCATTTTTCCACTTCCGACAATCCTCTGACCAAAGAGATGACCTCCTCTTCTTTTGCCCCAAAATGGATTTGAATGGTTGCTCGTATTTTACCATTTATTTGCACAACAATTTTTATTTCTAATTCCTGTATTTTTTTTATATCAACCTGAGGCCATTTTTCTAAAACTAAAAATATTTTGTGTCCGAAAGACTTCCAAACTTCTTCTGTTATGTGAGGAGCAAAAGGAGAAAGTATTTTTAAAAATAATTCAAAATCTTTTTTTGCAACGAATTCTTGTTTTTCCATTTCATTCAAGAAAATCATCATGCTAGATATAGCAGTATTAAAGGCAAAACTTTCAATATCCTCTGTGACTTTTTTAATTGTTTTATGAAGTGCTCTTTCAATATTTTCTGAAGACTTTATAAACTTTCGACTTTCAACTTTCGACTTGAGGCGCCAAACCTTCTCAATGAACCTCCGGGCGCCGAGTATATTATCAGTACTCCACGGCAGTGACGCTTCAAAAGGCCCCATAAACATTTCGTAAACGCGTAAGGTGTCTGCCCCATATATTCTGACAACATCATCTGGGTTTATTACATTCCCCCACCGCTTACTCATTTTACGATTATCACTACCTAAAATCATTCCCTGGTTTCTAAGTGTCTGAAACGGCTCCTCTGTCACAACTAAATCATAATCCTTTAAAAATTTATTCCAGAAACGAGAATACAATAAATGCCCCGTAGCATGTTCCTGACCACCAACATACATATCGACATTCTTCCAGTATTTAATAGCTTTTCTGTCAGCAAAAGCTTTCTTGTTTTTTGGGTCCATGTAACGAAGAAAATACCACGAGGAACCAGCCCACCCAGGCATGGTATTTGTTTCTAGCCCCTTTTTGACCCACGAAGTCACACTGGCCAAAGGCGATTCCCCCGTTCCTGTCGGCATATAAGATTTAACTTTTGGTAATTTAAGAGGAAGGTCTTTTTCAGGAATTTCACCTATTAAACCTTCCTTATCTTTAAAAAGAGGAATTGGTTCACCCCAATATCTTTGTCTGGCAAAAATAGCGTCCCGCATCTTGTACATTGTAAGAGCTTTGGCATATCCACGAGATGTAACATGTTTAATTATTTCATTTTTAACCTCACCAGCCCGTCTACCCATTAATTCTTGTGGCTCAGTTAAAACTCCACGCTCCATGTCGGAAAAACAAATTTCTTGAGCAAAAACTTTTTTACCTAAATTCTCATCTGTGGGTAACAAAACAACCTTGAGTTTAATATTAAATTTTTTAGCAAAGGCAAAATCTCTTTCATCATGAGCAGAACATTTTACAATACCAGTACCATAATTTTTCAAAGCAAAGCTGGCCACCCAAATAGGCAAATCACCATTACCTAATGGGTCAACCGCATATCTGCCGGTAAAAATTCCATCTATTTCCCGATATTCACCTTCTGGAAACTTGTTTCTTTTTTCTACAATTTCTTTGGCCTTCTCTAAAACCTCTTTTTCCTCTGGTCTTCCTTCTAGAAGCTTTGATAATAGTGGGTGGTCCGGGGCAATTACAAAAAAAGTGTCTGCGTAACACGCTGTGAAGTGTGCGTTAAATGTTTCCAAGACAATATTTGAATCTTTCACTTTTGCTTTAAAAAGCAAACCTTTACTTTCTCCAATCCAGTTCCTTTGGATTTCCTTGATGTGCTCCGACCAATTCAGAGTCTCCAAACCTGACAACAACCTGTCTGCATAAGCGGTAATACGCAGAAACCATTGTCGCATCTCTTTTTTAACTACGGGGAATCCCCCTCTCTCTGAGATAGGACCTTTCGGACTATCTAGAACTTCATCATTTGCAAGAACAGTACCTAAAACTGGACACCAGTTAACCTCACTGTAACCTTCATAAGCTAGGCGATATTTCATCAAAATATCTTGTTTTTCCTTTGAATTTTTTTTCTTCCATTCCAAATCTGATTTCTCAAATATTTTTACTAGCTCACCGATCGGTTCAGCTTTGTTTTTATCTTTGTTGTACCAAGAGTTGTAAAGTTTTAGAAAAATCCATTGTGTCCAGCGATAATAACTTGGGTCTGTTGTGTTTATTCTTCTATCCCAATCGTATGAAAGCCCGATTTTATTTAATTGGCTCTCAAATGTTTTTACGTTTTCCGTTACGGCTTTTTGTGGAGCAATTTTGTGTTCTAAGGCATATTGCTCAGCAGGCAAACCAAAAGCGTCGTATCCCATTGGATGCAAAACATTGAAACCTTGCATCCTTTTCATCCGAGCATATACGTCAGAGCCAATGTAACCCTTAGGATGTCCAACATGAAGCCCTAAACCACTAGGGTATGGGAACATATCCAAGACATAACATTTTCCGCCTCCTCGGCGGATCGCCGAAGAGGCGATTTTCTTGGTTTTGTAGACCTTCTTTTTGTCCCACTCTTTTTGCCATTTTTTCTCAATCTCTAGATGGTTGTATTCTTTTTGTTTATCTTTCTCCATGTTTCTATATACTAACCAAAATATGCCTCATTTGCAAAAAAAACCACACAGAGAAATTCCGCGTGGTTTTTTTATCAAATAATTTTCTCTAGTATACAGGAATAGGTTCAGAATATAGATTTGGATTTATTGTCTTATTAAAACAATATCTACCAGCTGGATGTTGCCATGTACTAAGATAACTAGGGTATTTATATCTCTGATTACCTTCTGTTGATGCCTTGTTAAACTCTGCACAAATATTATATGTTGTATTTCCCGTTTTAGTATATTCATATGGTTTCTGAGATTGGGAATCAACCTCTGGGACATAATAATCCAGTCCCGTATCAGCAAGAACGACTGGCAAATCTCCCTTTTGAGAATAATATGTGTTTATTTTATTACTGATACTTGCTAAATCATTAACTTTTTGTTCATCATACTTTAGTAGTCTTTGTGTTCTAGGAGAACCCAAAACTGAAAAACCCCACACAATAGACAATAAAATTACTAGTACGGAAGCACCAACCCAGATTTTTCTGGAAGTGTTATTTGATTTTCCTAACAAATCATAGGTGTAATAGAAGAAAATAGCCAAAGAAATTACCAAAATTGACAAAATCTTCATTATAAAACCAGCTGTCATTTCCTGACCATCAATAAAGTAATATAAAACTGTGACCAAATCACCAATCAGTGTTCCTCCAGACACGAATAGAGTGATGAAGGTCAACCACCTCCTGACAAAACCACGTTTTTGTTCAGGATAAACAGAATAATCTCTCTCCAGTAACCACATAAATAGTATATATAAAGGAAATACGATAATTAGAGTCGCTACCGGAAAACTAATAGAGTAACTACTATAATAATTATATCCTGTAGTTATTGGATAGGCTTTATTTATTACTGTAAACAATAAGCTTATTAAATTTCCCACAAACACACCAAGAGCAATAATTGCTCCAAGATTTAGAAAAAAATCTTTTGCTGTGGGTTTATTTTGTGATTCCATCCCATTAGAAGTCTAACCTTATTTTTATTTGGTTGAAACTTTAATTAAGTAATAATTATAGATTTATTAATTTATCCTCGTCTACTTCTAACTGGACAAGTGTTAATTTAATTCTGTTGTTATGCCGTCAAATTCTGCTTCCTGTGACAAGGCTTCTTCTTTGGTCATTCTTTCAATTCCATCTTTATGATGTGCGGGACTATATATAGTGTAAAACTTCAGAGCCACTTTGCCTGTATTTATTACATTGTGAGTTGCCCCTTTTGGCACAATAACAGCATCTCCATCTGTAACTGAGTAATCTACGTCATTTATTCTAACATCACCGTTGCCAGATTCAAACCTAAAAAACTGGTCGTTGTCAGGATGAACTTCACTTCCTATTTCCTCTCCAGGAATTAGGTTCATTAAAACAAGCTGACTTTCCTCGCCAGTATAGAGGACCTTTCGGAAACTAATATTCTCTGTTGTTAATTTTTCAATATTGTCTTTATATCCTTTTTTCATCCCGTAATTATAACATGTTTTTGTACATAAACGAAAGAACCCGCGCACGATGCGAGGGCCCAGACGACAGAACATCTAGAGAAGAGCAAGCCACATAAACAATCGCAGGAGCTGTCCCACAATTGTGTCAGTTGTTGACAGCCAACAACCGAGCAACATGATAATGACGAAAAGCCAAATCGCTCTCTTGGCGCTGAAGACCAGCTTCATCTCATCATCCTTTCGTGATCAGTTCCCACAAATCACAAAAGAAATCTGACGGTGTCTTCTTTGCCCATGGGAAAAACGACAGGGCAACCACCACGATGAGTGGTATGGCCTGTGCTATCGCAAGAACAGCCAGTGTGACTACTACGGGATGGTTACTCATAATCACGTCCTTTCTGGATTTAAATTAGCACACTTATCGTAAATTTGAAAGTTATATCCTAAATTCTATTACATCTCCATCCCGAACCACATATTCCTTTCCTTCTGTTCTCACCAATCCCTTTTCACGAGCCAATACATAGGAACCAGCCTTGAGCAAATCTTCATTGAACACAACTTCGGCACGAATAAATTTATCTTTGAAATCAGTGTGTATAGCCATCCCCGCAACCGGCGCTGTTGAGTTTCGTTTTATTGTCCAGGCACGAGTTTCATCAGTGCCAGTTGTAAAATAGGTAATCAAATCTAGCGTCTCATAACTTTTTTTAATTAAATCGTCAAATCCTTTTTCAAAAATTGGGTCAATTACTACAAATGGCCCGGGAATTTTATCTGTTATGTTTGTATTATTTACAGATGCCTCTGAAGTGTTCAGAGCATACAAAATTGGCTTCATGGTCAGCAGTTGCATCGTAGATAAAATTTTCTTTTCTGTTTCATCCAACTGCATACTTGATGCCAGTTTCTCTCCTTCTAGACACTTATGGGCCTTTTCTAGTACCTCATTTTCCAGTACAGCAGTTTTATCTCCCCTTTTAACATCTTTAACAAGACTGACTAATCTTTTTGTGATAGTTTGTAAGTCAGCCAAGATAAGTTCTAGATTTATAACTCCAATATCAAATAAAGGGTCTACTTTATTGTGAACATGAATAATATCTTTATCGTCAAAGACTCTAACCATTTCTAAAATAGCGTCTACTTCTCTGATATTTGTAAGAAATTTATTACCCAGGCCTTCACCTGTTGAAGCACCCTTGACTAGCCCAGCAATGTCAACAAACTCAACCACTGCCGGAATAGTTTTGGCTGATTTGCTGAATTCAGATAGTTTCCATAATCTTTCATCTGGCACAGGAACAATGCCGACCGATGGGTCAATAGTACAAAAAGGATAGTTCTCTGCCGGAACTGATTTTTTTGTCAGGGCATTAAAGAGCGTGGATTTTCCCACATTAGGTAGACCAACAATGCCGATTGATAAACTCATGCTGTAAGAATACCTAAAAAGTGTGAGATAGTAAAATTGAAAATTATAAATTAAAAATTTATAATAACTATATTATATGATATACTTTATTCAATTATGTTTAAACTAAGACATACATTTGGATTGTTTGCGTTGTCTTTGATTTTCTTTTTGGGAACAATGTTTCACTACAACCTAGACTGGTCATTACTTACTTCCCTATCTTTTTATGGAGACCTAGCCAATCCTTCTGTGAGAATAGTTAGAGTTGGGGAGGGTCTTCGAAAAGAAGAAGTAGCTAATGTTTTAGTAAAAAACTTTGGCTGGGACGAAACAAAAAAGGGTGAGTTTCTTAATGCCCATTTAGCCTATGCCAGAGAAAGTTTTGAGGGACAGTATTTTCCAAAAACTTATTTAATACACAAAGACAGCGACCCAGTTGTGGTCAGTAAAACAATGACAGACGAGTTTAGAAAAAAAGTTGAATCTATAAAAAAACCCAAATCAACAAAGGTTATAAATGAAAATACCGCTCTAATTGTAGCCTCTCTTATTCAGCGAGAAGCGGCTGGTAAAAGTGATATGAAACTTGTCTCTGGAATTATTTGGAATAGAATTTTTAAGGGAATGAAATTACAAATTGATGCCACTCTCCAATACGCTAAGGGTGATGAGAGTATGTGGTGGCCACAAATAAACTCAGCAGATAAAAAAATCAATTCCCCCTTCAATACATATATATATGATATGCCCCCAAGCCCTATTGCCAATCCAGGTCTGGCGGCAATAGAAGCAGCATATAATCCCCAAAAGACCAGTTGTCTTTACTATCTGCACGACAAAAACAGAAATATTCATTGTGCTAGTACATACGAACAGCACAAAAAAAATATTCAAAAATATTTGTAGTGTTTTACTTTATAAACTTTATGAACTTTATAACTTTCAACTAAACCATGTCTCTATTTGCTGAATTAAGTATCATCATAGGAGTAGCCTTCGGAATGTCTATTATAATGAGTTTACTTAGACAACCTTTAATCATCGGCCACATCCTAACTGGCCTCATTGTTGGACCAATTATCGCTTCATCAATATCTCCAGACACTTTTACTTTATTTTCTGAAATAGGTATCGCCATCTTGCTTTTTACTGTCGGAATCAATCTTAATCCAAAAATAATCAAGGAGTTTGGCACAGTGGCTATGGTTACTGGAGTTAGTCAGGTCGTTGTTACCTCTGTGGTCGGCTATTTTATTGCTACATTTATGGGTTTTTCTGACCTAGCCTCTCTATATATAGGAATAACCCTGGCCTTCAGTAGTACCATCATGATTCTTAAACTTATTTCCGATAAAGGTGACATGGAGACGCTTTATGCCAAAATATCCATTGGTTTTCTATTAGTCCAAGATTTTATTGCCATTACTCTTCTTTTTATTATTCCACTTGTTTCTACAGGAAACTCCTCTCTCGGTGATATTGGTATAATTTTTGGGCGAAGTATCCTTCTAATAATTCTCATTTTAATTATCGGTTTTTATTTTCTACCAAAGATTAACAAATTTCTTTCAAAAAATATTGAGTTGTTATTTTTGTTTGCTATTGTCTGGGGGTTAGGTACTGCTAGTATATTTAAGTTCAGCGGTTTTTCCATTGAAGCTGGCGCTTTAATTGCGGGCATTGCTTTATCTAACCTGCCATCTCGTCATGAGATAAGCGCGAGAATTGCCCCACTGCGAGATTTCTTTATCGTTCTTTTCTTCATTATGCTCGGCACACACATGGCTACAACTTCTGCTTCAGAAATCTTACCCCAAGCCCTTATCTTTTCTGTCTTGGTCCTTGTTGGCGAACCTTTAATCCTGATGATAATTATGGGAATCTTGGGGTATAAAAAAAGAACCAGTCTGCAAACTGGTCTGACTGTTGCTCAAGTCAGTGAATTTTCTCTTATTTTATTAGCTATGGGGGTGAGTTATGGACACATTGATAATCGTGTTCTTTCTTTAGTAACCCTAGTTGGACTAATTACCATATTTGGTTCTTCATATCTTATCTTATACTCGGATAAAATTTATAAGGTTATTGGCAAATATCTTTCCATATTTGAACGCAAAAAAACTCGCGAAGAAAAAACTGAAACAATTAAATACCTAATAATTCTCTTTGGCAGTAATCGCGTTGGGTATGATTTCGTAAAAGAATTTAAAAGAATGGGCAAACCTTTTTTAGTTGTAGACCATGACCCAGAAAATATAGAATTACTTCGTCAGCAAGAAGTAAGTGTTGATTACGGAGACGCTATTAACCTTGATTATTTGGAGTCGTTAGATTTTTCTCAGACAGAATTGGTCGTATCAACTATACCAAACACCGAAACAAATATTCTTATAAACCATGTCGTTAAATCACAAAACAAGAATACACTTGTAGTAGTAGTAGCTCACAAAATACAAGATGCTCTAGAACATTATGAAAATGGTGTTAATTACGTTATTTTACCTCACTTTTTAGGTGGTCTGTACGCATCAAAAATCGTTATGGATATACACGACAACCCAGAACACCGACAAGAAATAAAGGAGGAACATATAAAATCATTGTATGCACGTTTGTCCGACGGACACGAACATCCAAAGATTGAGGTCTACGGTTAATCACAATGAAATCATATATTATCATTGCAGTTGTACTTGTTTTATTGTTATCTGTCTTTGTATTTCAACAAATAAATTTAACAACTGCCGACATTGGACGACACATCACTAACGGCAAACTTTTTATAAATGCTGGTTCGTTTGAAATATCGCGACAAGCACTTCTGCATACCAATTTCTTTTCTTTTACTTATTCAAACTTTCCTTTCATAAACCACCACTGGGGTAGTGGTCTTTTGTCTTATCTGGTTTTTTTGGGTTTTGGTTTCAAAGGATTATCTATTATGTACGGAGGATTAATAATAGCAAGTGTGCTTTTGTTTTTTGGTCTTTGGAAAAATAAACTGTCTATCTGGGTCTCTTTCCCTATTATCTTATTCCTAATACCACTTATAGCTGAAAGAACTGAAGTACGACCAGAGGGCCTAAGTTATTTTTTTATGGCTATTGTTATTGCTATTTTGTATTTATACACCTCAAATCAAATTCAAAAAAAATGGTTATACTGGATACCAATTATTTCTTTAATTTGGGTCAATACACATATTTATTTTATTTTTCTGCCATTTTTTGTCGGGATGTTTTTAATTGAAACGTTTCTACACAAAGATTCTGAAAAAATAAAAAACTTAGCAATAGTTTTTGGATTGTCGGTCTTGGTTCTTTGTATAAATCCTTATGGGTTTACTGGGGTTTTTTATCCTTTTACTATGTTTCAAAACTACGGGTATTTAATAGTAGAAAATCAATCCATTCCCTTTTTAATAAACCTGCATGTCAGTAATCCAAATTTTCTTTGGTGGCAAATTGCTACACTCGTTTTCATTGTTTCTTCATTTTTTGTTTTACGAAAAGATAAATCAAAATTCCCTATCGCTCTTTTTGGTATAACCTTCGTCTTTGCTATTCTTAGTTTTTTTGGTATTAGACATTTAACCGCTTATAGCCTAACTCTCTTGCCAACACTTCTTTGTTACGGATATCTTCTTTATCAAAAACCCAAAAATGAATCCTGTCGTTTATTACATAGTGTGTTTTCAATCGTCTTCTCCCTCATAATATTGTTGTCTATTTTTATTAATTTTAATAATCGTTTACCTTGGAATACGTATTGGGGTATTGGATTACAACCAAACGTTAATGCTTCAGCTGATTTTGTAAAAAATTTGAATATCTCTGGGCCAATTTTTTCAAACTATGACATTGGCGGATATATTATTTTTCACATGTATCCACAGGAGAAGGTTTTTGTAGATAATAGACCAGAAACATATCCGACAGACTTTTTCCAAAAAGAATACATACCAATGCAAAATGATGACCTTGTTTGGAATGAGGAATTAAAAAAGTGGGATTTTAATATGATTTGGTTTAATAGAAACGACTTGACCCCTTGGGCCCAACAATTTTTGATAACACGAGTTAAAGACCCAGTTTGGGCACCGGTCTTTGTCGACGACTACACTATTATCTTCCTGAAAAGAAATGAAAAAAATGCTAAAGTGATTAAACAGTATGAATTACCAAAAAGCATGTTTACTATAAAATAACCAATTACAAAATTACTGCGTAGACATATATTTTCTAGAGACTTCGCAGGCGGGTAGCCGAGACAGAGCAAAATCGCACCAGCGATTTATGCGTGCTCTAGAAAATATATGTCAAGCAAAAAGTTTGTAATTAACAATATATAAATGATTTCAATTATTATCCCAGCATATAACGAAGAAAAAACCATATTTCAGGTTTTGACTTCTACCCAGAGAGCTTTCCAAAACACTGAACACGAAATAATTGTCGTAGATGATGGTTCTACCGACACAACAGGAATAATTTGTGAATCATATCTAAATATAAAATACATACAACTTCCACAAAACCACGGTAAAGGATTTGCTATAAGAGAGGGGCTAAAACAATCCAAGGGTTCATTCTGTGCTATACAAGACGCAGATTTAGAATATAACCCAGAAACATTATATAAATTATCGCTTCAGGCCAAAAATGATGTCGCTATATATGGCAAACGTGACAAAAAACAAGGATATTTTTTCTATAAAATAGGCAACACCATTCTTTCCTGGGTTTGTAATATTCTCTATAAAAGTAACCTTTTTGATATTTATACTTGTTACAAAGTTATTCCTAGTCCTATTTTAAAGTCTTTCAAACTAACATCTAATGGATTTGAAATAGAAGCTGAGATCACAGCAAAACTTTTGCGTTCAAAGACCCTTATAATTGAAATCCCAATCACCTATACTTCTAGAACATTTGAGGAAGGCAAAAAGATTCGCGGAATTGATGCGATTATAGGAATCTGGACACTTATAAAAAACAGGTTTTTGATATAAAGAGGGTGGTTTTTGTGTTAATCGTTTAAAGAATAACTATAAAGCCGTAGATGTTGTTATTTGAGCTTTACTTCGTAAGGAAGCAACAAAATCATTAATTAAAGCTTGTTGCTTATTTGATGTGATTTGTTGTTTTATTTGGTCACTTAATTCCTTAAGTGCTGGAACTTTTGTGGTAGAAGAAGCTGTTTTTTGAGCGTCACTGTATTGTTTATAGAACTCTGAAATTTCGGTGTCACTTACTGTAATCTTGCTCACATCTACATTAGCTTCTAAGTATTTTTGAAGAGTAAGTTGCTTAGATATATTATCTCTAAGTTGCGCCTCTGTAAGATTGGCCTTAGTAAGTTCTACTTGGAACTTATCTGCCCCTCCTGTTTGTTTTATGATATCTTGAATTTGTTTTTCAATATCAGCGTCATCAACCTTAATTCCACTGCTTACAATACCCTGACTGACTAATTCATTGTCTATGAGGTTATTTAAAACTTGAGTCTTTATTTTAGCCAATTCATCTGCTTTTGTTACATCTATTCCTTGAGTCTTGTATGAAGAAATTGCTGAAGTAAGTTGTGCATCATAAACTGTTTTTGAAATGGTTACTCCGTTTACAGTAGCCACACTTTCTGGATTACCACTTGTTGGATTGTTTATTTTGTCTCCACGAAACATAAAAAACCCAGCAACAGCCAAAACAACAACCACTACAACTATGATAGAAATAATTTTGTTCTTATCCATATCTTTATCTTTTTTATCCGCACACTAACATTGGTATCGTTGCAATTGTGTCTGGTTTAGGTTTAGTATCTACACCTTTTTATCTTCTACTACTCTGTTTGATAACTCACAGTAGCAACAGGAGACACAATACCAATGTTAGTGTGCGGATGAAGTTAATAATAATTTTCCTTATTTCAAGTAAAATTAAGGTCTAAGGTATTCTATCATATTCATTTTTTACTCACAAGAAACAAAGCGGTCTCTATTTTTTCAAATTATCTGCATCTGCTTTTGATAAAAATTTAAACATATTTCCACCACACTTTGCACACTGACCTTTTGCAGAATATCTATTCTTTTTCTCTGAAACCTTAGGACTATTCATAATCTGCATTGTAGGTTTGTTTTTAGCATCTCTACATCTCATACACAAAGCTTTCATTTCCATATTTTTATTTATCCGCACACTAACATTGGTATCGTTGCAATTGTGTCTGGTTTAGATTTAGTATCTATACTACCTTATCTTCCATCACTCTGCTTTGATAACTTACAGTAGCAACGGAAGACACAATACCAATGTTAGTGTGCGGATTAATTTAATATTAATATATGTATTATATAACATTTGTAATTACCCGTAAACTATCCACACCATTAAGACACAAAACAATGCAAGGTCACAACCCCACACTGTTTTGGCTTTATTTTGACATTTTCTCGTTTAGCCTAAAAAAAACAGATAAACACCAATCACTATAGCAATTAAACCATAAACACCAAACAATCCTTTAAACTTCTTAACGGAGGCTTCACCTAAAGCCTGTGGAATAAAAATGTAAGCCAGACCTTTTAACATAACAATCCAGGCAAATAGGGTTACCAGAGCTCGCCATGTTCCATCCCAGATATTATATTGAATAAGATACATAGAAGACAGGAAAATTAAAATTATACCTGTCAAATAAACTACCGCTGGGTGGTCAAAAAAATCTCTAAGTAGATGTGGAATAGTTTTCCCTTTTATCATGAGAAACAAACCACTGACCACCAAATAGATACCTAATATTTTCGCAACTAAAAGTGTAATGTCCATAATAAATTTATCCAGGCACTAACTTAATGAGTACAACTTATATAAAAAGTTAACACGTGTTCATCGATGTACAATCATGATTAGCAGAAATGTTATCATCTCACTAAGTTAGTGCCTGGATGAAGCTAATTAATAATACAATAATTATAACATCCTTAATTTTATCTTCAACGAACAAAGCCGCACCTCTCCACGGGTGCGGCTCCTTAAGACTACCTCGTCGGCAGTGGTTTGTGAAAGATTAGGAGAGACGGACTGGCCTCTACAAACGCCTCTTGCAAAAGCAGGCGAGAAGCCAGATTCGGCGAGCACTTTCTCTTCAGCCTATCTAGCCCGCCGTCGAGAAGTCGCCGATATTCCTTAGTTGGAATATCAATTTCCATCATCCTGTTGGAGTTTGCGTACTCCTCCATGACAGGGATGAGTCTGTCCCAATCCCCAGAGAACTTTTAGTTTGGCAATGTTTTGCCCTCCGCTTTGTACCTTAACACATTTATGATCTATTTCAATAAGTTTTTATGTTCAAAGAATAAAGCCGCACCTGTGCAGAGGTGCGGCTTCGGGAAGGTACGAGGTGCGAGGTGCGAGGTGCTTATGGTCAGCGCGACTTCGTCGCATCAACCACGAGCGCCGCTGGCGCGGAGAGCCAATGGGGACGGACGGAGAGACACTCTGCGAGACTCGGCGAGACTCGCTCCTTCAGGGAGACAAGTCCGCCGTTTTGGAGCTTTCGCTCCTGGTCGTCGGAGAGAGTGATCTCCATTCTCCCACGACCAGCACAACACTCTTCCATCGCCAAAACGTGATTGTTCCAATTACCCGAAAAAGTCAGGCCCATGGTTTCCCTCCATTTCTTTCTTAATGATATCACAAATACTAACTATGTCAATGGTTTTCACCACCAACCCCAAACAATATTTTAAATTTATTTCTATCTTTCTTTTTTATTTTTAACCCAGAATCAGTAGAGATTATAAAAATTGTTTTAAAAATCCAGACTTTTTCCATTTTATTGACCCTTCGGCCACCTTACACCCTCAATCTTCATACCAACTCGGGTAATAATTACAAAACCAATTCCCCAGATAATTGGTAGCCAAGTAGGAACACCCATAAGAGAAGCGTCATCCCAGAACTGCTGTCTTGAAACCAGTCCTAAAACAACCTCAATAAACAATCCCATAATAAGTCCTAAGAGAAAAACTTTTGGTTCATGCTTATGAACCTCTAACACTAAAATAACAAAAGTAATAAAAACAATTAAGGTCGTAAGTGTTGATTCTGAAGGTTTAAGAAAAACCTCAATAACAAAAAACAATACAAACAGCAAAAGTGGTACCCAGGTATCCTTCATCACATTTTTGTCCATGTTATTAAGTTTATCATATTTCAAAAACCAGCACCCGAAGGCGCCGGTTTCTATCCCTACTGCGGGAGAATCGGGAGACTCCACCCCGCAGTCATGGACGACTTGCTTCCTGCAAGTATCGTCTGGATAGTTTGAAAGAACACGAGGAGCGTGTTCTCAATGCCAGTGAAAATTTCTGGCATAAGGAACTTGAGCATGACAATAGCCAGCCCAAATCCCACAACTCTTAGTATCTTCATACTGATAAAAGTTGAGAGAAGCTGGTATATTGTGTTGACGAGACACAATAGGCTGACTAATGTCAGGCGCCCCCCTCTTCCTTTTTGACCAAGTTCTATGACCAAAAAAGAAGAAAAGAGGTTCCTAATTTAATTTTTAATGTCCTATCTTATAATCATATCTTAACATGTTTTTATATGATACAATACTGGTGTTATAAAATTTAATTTAAATTAATGAAAATAGAAAACTCGCTATTAATGAGGCAAGCACGAGAAGCATTGGCTGGTAAATGGGGCTTGGCTGTAGGAACTATGTTTGTTTACGTCTTAATTGGTAGTGCAATCCAATATATTCCAAAAGCTGGTCCAATTCTTTTTTTACTTATTAGCGGACCAATGACCCTTGGGTTGGTAATTTTTTCTTTGTCGTTATCAAGAAACCAGAATCCTAGGTTTGAACAAATTTTTGAGGGTTTCAAAAGATTTGGTGTTTCACTGGCTGCATACTTGCTTGTAATGCTATTTACGTTGCTGTGGACATTGCTTTTGATAATTCCTGGCATTATAGCTGCCCTTTCATACTCAATGACATTTTACATTCTAGTCGATGACGCCTCTGTTGGCGCAAGAGAAGCTATAAAAAGAAGCAAAAAAATGATGATGGGTAATAAATGGAAATTATTCTGCTTGGGTTTAAGATTTATTGGATGGATGTTGCTTTGTATTCCCACCTTAGGTATTGGTTTTTTCTGGCTCATACCATATATACAAATCAGCAACGCCAAGTTTTACGATGATATAAAAAATAGCGGGGTAGTAGCTTAGTTATAAAACTTGTGCTGTTATTAAAATTTTGTTAGTCTAATATTTACTGGGCCCTTAGCTTAGTTTCAGCCGAAGGCTGACCAGCCTATGGCTGGGGCGGAATTCAAAAAATTATGTTTGTTGTGTATGTATTAAGAAGTCTAAGAAATAAAAAAGGATACATTGGCTATACAGGAAAAACCGCTGTAGAAAGGTTGACTGAACACAATAATGGTTCCAATAAATTCACTAGTCAAAATGGTCCTTATAAGTTAATCTATACTGAGTCGTATGCTTTAAAGGTGGAGGCAATAAAAAGGGAAAGATTTTTGAAATCAGGAAAAGGTAGAGAATTTTTAAATAATATTGGGCCCTTAGCTTAGTTGGTAGAGCGCCTCATTTGCAATGAGGAGGTCAAGAGTTCGAATCTCTTAGGGTCCACATAAGAAGAGTTGTCTAGTTGATTTAGCTCAAATACCCTTAATGGTAGGGATAAATTAGCGGTTCGAAATCCTAGACCTCGTTCATATGTTAATCGGTCGCTAAACACCAGTTTCAATACTAGGTGTTTTGCTTTTAAATCGTCTTTCTTCCAGTATACATAAGGGTTTTTCAGAAAATCAAAAGTAATATCTAGAGCGGTTCCAAAATCTGGTCTACTACCTTTCATGACTTTGATTTGATTCTCTAATGTTTGCTCCTCTTGCGTTAACTTCTCCATTTCCTTTTCGTAAGTCTTGATTGTCATTTCGTTTTCTGTTTTTCCAATTCTATCTAAGAACATTCTTATCTTTCCTCTAATCTCATCTAGTGAGTTTTCATGCTCTCTATGAATAATATCTACATTAGCAATTCTCTTATTCCACACATCTAGTAGTATTTCCTTTGTTAAAGCTAAAGTCTTCTCCTTGGGCTTTATAGAGCGTAATATAGCCTCAAATTCGTCCTCTAGGACCTTTCTTTTTACGCTTTTTCCCTTCATAAAACAACCCTTTGTCTTGCAATGATAATATGGGTGTTTTGCATTTCTGCCAGTGGTCCAACTTGCTGTCATTGTTTTATTACAACCATGACAAAGAACAAATCCTCGTAATGGAAACTCCTTAGTGTTGTCTTTTCTTGTTAGGATTTTTACTTTTCCATTTAGCTTATCTTGAATTTCTTGGAATATTACAGAGCTGATAATTGGTTCATGGTGTCCTACTCGTCTACTCACATTCCATTTTTCATACTCAACATATCCTGCATAGACTGACCGAGTCAAAAGTTTTTTTACTGAATCAAGTGCAACAGGTTTTACTCCTCTGAATTTATTTAGTTGTAGAAAATTCTGCACATCAATCTGATTTTCAAATCTACCAGAAGCAAATCCTTCGAGAGCTTCTTTGATGATACTTGCTTGAGGCTCTACTTTTTTGAGTATCTTTCCATGAACTTGGTCCTGCATCATCTTGTATCCTAATGGAGCAACAACAGTCCAATATCCTTTCTCAAACCTAGCCTTCATTTTCTGTATCACTTGTCTTTGGTTTTGTTTTCTGTCTAGCTCTCCTTGAGCAGCAATTATTGTTTCAATAAATTGACCCTCTGGTGTTTCTTCAAAGGTAAAGTTCGGACATCCTACTGTTGCTCCTCTAGCGTCAAGCTCTCGTCTTAGCTTGATATGAAATACAGTATCACGAGCAAATCTTTTCAAATCATCAAAAACCACGAAGTAACTATTTACTGGGTCCTTATCCAGAAAGGCTAAAAGGGCTGACATTGCTGGTCTATTCATAAAATCTCCTCCACCCGTGCAACTATCCCTGAAAACCTTTACGACATCATATCCTCTTTGTTGAGCGTATTCTCTGCAACGATGTTCCTGACTATCAAGCCCATGCCCTTCGGAGCTTTGCTTTGTTGAGGAGACTCGACAGTAAATGATTGCTTTTTGCATGTATCTATTATAACAAATTCTTCTAAATAATTATCTAGTATTGATTCGACCATAGCGTAAAGAGCATCTCTAGTTTTTTCAACTTGAGAATCAGACATATTTTCACCCAATATTTCTCTACACTTTTCAATACTAATCATGACTATTAATTGACCGTTTTTTATTAAGCTAGATGAACTGGTGAATCTGCATTTATTAGCTTTTTCTTCTCATCCTTCCATTCAAGCCCTTCAACCCAATCACCAACCTTAAATTGGCTCCAAACTTCATAATTTCTATATTGTTTACCTGTATACATTAAGGGATAATTTTTACCTTCAAACCAAAACAGAAAAGTTATAAACTTATCTGAATCTGATATACGAATTATTTTTGCTTTCATAAGACTAAAAAATTAAATAATAAATTCTCTCTTTACCTGGTAGGTTACTTGAACGCTAAATAACCCGACCAAGTAAGCAAAGAACTTACTTTTAGCGTTCAATTTTTTGCAAATAAAAAAAGACTGGCTAAAGTCTATTTCTTACTACTACTCAAAAGTAGATGTTATTTGGGTTAGGTTTGGGGTGTGTTTGGTGGATTTTCGGTTTTGTTATATATAAGAGTCAAATTTCCGTTATTATTTACTAGTTCATTTACACTTAAATTAAGCTTAAACCTTATTTTTTTTACAACATCATTTATTTTACTTGTTTCTCCAATTTTTCTTGTAGGGTCAATATCAGCACCATCTTCATAAAAGTGAGCACCTACCAAAACATCATATCTTGATACTTTTTTCCCTATATTCCCATATAGTAAGTTAAAAACTCTGTATTCAGCAGTGTTATCCTTTAGTTTAAATTCCTTGCCGTTTACACAACCAACCCCAGTAATTTGATTGTAATATATTCCACTTAAAATCTTATTTTGTTCATTCCCCAAGAGCTCATTTCGATATTCTTTATATCTTTGTTCAAAATCATTTGGTAAATTTACATAAAGGTCAATCATATTATTTACATATAATCAGGTATAAACTCAAATTTTTCTATTAAGCCTTTATCTTTTATGCTATATAAAAAGTTTTTGAATTGATTAAAATCATCAATATCAATTTCCCTCATCCAAATATGATACTTTTTTTGAGAAATGGTATATCTTTGTTTATTAGGATAAATATCCCATTCTTCTTTCAATTTTTCTAATATGAGTAGTCTTTTTTTATCTGCACTACTAAGTTCAGAGCGTTCAGCGTTCATAATTTTTAATTTTAAGTCAAACTTTTTTCTTCTTTTCTTACTGTTATTTCTACACCACTAATTATACCTGCTAATTGTTCCGATAGTCGTTCTACCTCTTTTCTGTTAATCTCGTTAGGACCTATTTCTGTCTCTTGTTTTGGTCTACCCCAAGCTCTATCAAAAAGTTCTTTTATGGCTCTAATATTACCTTTTTTTGCCTGCGAAATGAGAACATTACTTATAGGACCAATTTCTTCAGATACTCTCGCAGAAAGTAGTCTCCGAGCTTCCTCCGCATTCTTTGCCGAGAACCCTTGTTTTCTTCCCGCATTTTTTCTATATCCTCCTCTCATAGTTTGATAAGAATCAAATAATCAATTATTGCTTATAACATTTTTTAACATTGAAACTGGTTGAGCTTACTTGAGTATTCAATATACAAATTGCTTAATTCAAGATTCCATCTTTCTATATCGGCATTGGCTTCTCGCAATAAAGCATCAAACTCCCACTGGACTCCAGATTTAGTGACCATTCTACCTTTAAAAGATTCATTAAGTGCTGCATAATCCGTATAGTATTTTGACTTCCGGTTAATTATTTGTTGTTCTAGGTAAAGTTTTTTTGTATTATATTCTGTTGTTATTGCATTTTTGTTTTGAACACATTGCTGCCTAGCCAAGATTTGAGCTTCAATACGCTCATTTTCCTCCTCAATTTTTCTGTTTTCTTCGGCTATTTTGGCCGCTGTTTCTGAGGCAATTCTTTCTGCTTCTTGCTTCGCCTCTTCAATTTTTCTTTCTTCTTCGGCTTCCTTGACTCGCGTCGCCTCATCAATAACTGTTTTTCCTGCTTTTAAATCAGAGATAATATTCTTTGCAATATTAATCGGGATAGCTAATTTAATAGTTTCACCTAATTGAACGCCTGAAATGGATTTTCCGTAAATCGCGGTGTTAACGCCAATAACTTGACCATATCTATTTACAAGTGGCCCACCACTATTACCCGGGTGTATTTCTGCTGAGGTCTCAAAATATGTTTCAATGCGTCTTGATATAGTGCCTTCTTTAAAACTAACATCACCCTCAATTCCAAATGGAAAACCAAAGGTAAACACCTCATCACCCTGTTGGACTTTGTCAGAATCACCAAAATCAATTTTAGATAATTGTTTTGTGGTGTTTAATTTAATTACAGCCAAATCAATCAACTCATTTCTACCAAGGACAGACCCACTCATGATTTCACCAGTAGAAAGAGAAACTTTTACAGTTGTAAACCCACTTACAACATGTTCATTAGTTAAGACATAACCGTCAGTCGTAAAAATCATCCCACTACCCGAACTACTTTCGGTTGTAATGTAAACCGTAGCAGGTTTAACTTTGGCGATGATTTGCGAATTTGAAAGTTTAACATTTAAAGTTGTTGGTTTTGTTGTAGATTTACTTGGTTCACTTGATGGTGTAAAAGTATTGGAAATTTTTGTAATAACTGGAGTGGTTGAAGCTGATTTCTCTTCTAATTTTTTTCTAATTCGGCTAACCTACTTTCTAGTATTTCAGTATTATCCTCTCTATGAAGAAAAGCCCAATTATTAAACCATGTAAAAGGGTTCCACCAAGAAGCAAAAGCAACTGAAGGAATAATGATTATTGTTAAAACTAAAATTGATAGATATTTTCTCATATTAATTTATTAAACCACTTTCCCTTAGACAGTTTTTGTAAGCGTCTTCACCAAATGGTGGCAATGGATTATCTTTCTCTTTCAAAAATTCTTTAAAGCTCAAGTCCAATTTTCGTGGAGATAAGTGTTTGTTAAAACAGGTATTTCTAATCTGGATTGGTCTTAATTCAAACCAGTAAAAAATAAACCCTAAAACCACCAGTGCTATTACAATTATGTATTTATATTGTTTTATTTTTTTCATAAATATATGATTAATTTTTAAAACAATTACTGATAGTTTCTCCATAAGATGTTACATATTGTTCAATATGATAACCTTGTCCACATTCTTCACTACTATTATTATAATTACTAAAAATCACGGAAAATATCCAATAACCAAAAAAGGCTAATAAAATTAGACCAAAAATACCTCCGAGTATTACTCCAAAATTATTTTCTGACATCTTATTTTTACTATCAGGAAATTTTATATTTTTACTAAAGTAACAATAATCACAGAGGTAGTTTGGGTGCATGAAAGATAAACCATCTCTACCACAATTACTACATTGTTTTCCTGTTGAAGGAATTAAATGATTCATTTTTTTCATATTATTTAAACAACCATCCAACTAATAATGCTCCAATAACTCCAATTAGAGCAGAAACTATGTTTGTAAACCATTGACTTTTATACCAAACTTCTTCTGGTTTTTTTATCCTTATTCTATCTAGCAACAATTTTCTAGATAATTCTACTGACTCGATTTGGTCATCATAATGTTTCCCAATTTCGTCAGATGTAATAAAATTTCTACCACCATAACCATTACGGGTGTGTTTTTTTCTCTCAGAGTAAAGCTCTTCAATTCTTCTATCATAATTTTCTAACATTTTTTCATCATCCACTTCTTTTCCAAAGATAGTTTTCATATTATCAAGTTTATACCTAACCTAGACTATATTCAACTCCCATTGTGTGATATATTATTGTCATAATAGTTAATAAATTATATTTATGTCACTAATTAAATGCTCTGAGTGTGGTAAGGAAATATCAGATAAAGCGGTTTCCTGCCCATCCTGTGGAAATCCTACAGTTACTAAATCACCTGAAATCGTCGAGGACAAAAAGATTGTTGAGGTTGAACTTACGGGGAAAAAATGGAAGGGAAGATTTATGTGGGGCATGGTATTATTCTTAGGTGGATGGATGATGCTTTATGTATCAGTTGGTTTTGGAGTTTTTATAATGTTTATTGGAGTTGTTATGGTAATAACTGCTAAAATTGGTTCGTGGTGGACAAATGGATGATTAGTAGTAGATTCGATACTTGATGTGTGATACTAAATTTAATCATATTACTTGATAAGTAGAGCTAGTTTCATAAACATTATTTCTTATTAGGGAGTGGTAACTCTCAAATATATAGCTTTCTATCTGATTCCAACTTTTTGATAGGATGTCCACAATACATAAAAAACTTCCACTGCTGGAAGTTTTTTCTGTATTGTGGAAGCCGGAGCTATGTTTTGCTACCGAGCAAAACAAGCGAGGCAGGGTCGTGAAATTTTGCGAATGACAGTGAGCAAAATATTCCTGACCACAAATTAGCAAATTAGAAACTCGTGACCGAATCTCTTAGGGTCCACTGACATTGACGGATTGTTTCTATGTGCTATAATATGTAATGGAGGCCAAGATGGACTGGAGTATCTTCTTCGGAAGACTAACGATGATTCTCAGTATCTTGATGGTCTTGGTTGGTCTCACCAATCAAGTCAGAAAGAACTACAAGGAGAAGAGGGCTGGCAATCCGCTGTCTCTCGCAATCCTTGCGACATCGGTGTATTTCTCAAGAGCTTCGTATGCTCTGACGATCAGTTCGTTCTACATTCTGGTTCCTGACATGATCGGGGTCCTCCTCGGAGGTGTCGCGGTTTACCAACACTTCCACTATCGGAAACAGATTCAGAGGGGTGTCAGATGAGAGCTTCAAGAAAGTGGATCCTCGGCGTAGTGTTCTTCTCCGTTGGAATCCTGGTTGACCCCATCGTGGGCTTCCTTGCTTCCGCGACCCTCACTGGGACTATTGTCTGTGCGCTGATGGCGATTCTCACTGCCATCGACGAGCACAAGTAGCTCGAGAAACACTCAAGCCTCACAGGAGGAGCCCCACGGCTTCACACTGTGAGGCTTCTTCTATTACACAAATAGTTCTAATTACAACTTTTTCAAACAGACACCACCCTATACCCACACACCACTCTTATGAACAGCCAAATGCAAAAGGTGGTGTAGAAACTCTTTTGCCTCCACCCCTACTGCTTTGAGAGACTCTGGTAAAAATGATTTATCATGAAGTCTTGGGGTTGTGTTAACTTCCAATAAATAAACCCCCCTTCGTGGAGAAACAACAAAACCAGAATCAGAATAATGTTTTAAACCAAGTTTTGTGTGAATTAATTGTGCCACTTTCTCTATCTCCTTTTTCTCATTTTCCGTGAAATTTCCTGGACAATGTGCGTCGTCCAAAGAAATAATTTCCGCTGGTGGTAATGCATATGTACTCTGCCCTCGAAAATCATTTACAACACTGCAACTAGCTGACTTTCCCGAGATGTATTCCTCGACGACGGCAGAATCAGCAAAAGACAGTATGTTTTCCAGGGCCGTCAATAATTCACTAAAAGATTGTGCAACATAAAAGGCAACAGCTGAACCACCACTAGCTGGTTTTATTACTAAAGGGTGAGGAATTGAATCAAAAACTTCTTTGGCTCTTTTTTCTAGAGAATCAGTCCGACGGACAAGCATTGCTACAGGAGTTTTTATCCCAGCTAGAATTGCCCTTTCCTTTGTAATCCACTTGTTCATGGCCGTAGCCGATGCATATCCATCGGAACTGGTGTGAGGAACACCATGACAATCAAGTATTTTCTGAACACCACCATCTTCACCATAAGCGCCGTGTAGAGCATTAAAGACCACGTCAACATTTTTCAAAATCCTTTCAGGGGGTCTTTCTAGACCATTCATGTGCCACTTTCCATCCTTAGAAATAAAAATATCAGTTGGTCTGTGCGTCTCGGAAAGATGTTTTAAAACATTTGCCCCAGTTTTAAGTGAGATATCATATTCCGATGAAGGCCCTCCACGAAGCACACCGATACGAACTGATGGTGAAATAGTTTGCATATACACATTATACATTGAGTAACCCTAAATTTAAAACTTAAAATATTTTGTCATAATTTGTATACAATGTGAATTAGACAAAAAAGTGCGACCGCATAATTTTGTCTAATCTTGAATATGAAGGTCTCTGTTAATCATAGCAAAACGATTTAACATTAAGATTGATAAGTTATTTTACAAGGTTAAACCTTGCATAATTTTAAATACACCCCAGGTGTATCCGGAAATTTAGCTACCATTTGTCGTGTTTTATTGGCCATTTGACTTTTAATATTGTTTGTGATATTATTAATAGGTGGGAGGCTCCATGGACAAGAATGACCGTATTATCGTCTGGGCCCTGATTGTGCTGGCGGCGATGTTCACAACAATCGGGACAAAAAGTGTCTCGCTCGGACTCGCCGCAGCGAGTGCTCTCAGTCTGGTGGCTGCGTTGGCTGGCGAAATTCTCGTTGCCGTCAAGGCCAACAAACCGTAATTCACACCGCCACCACGGCGCCGAGTAACATCGGCGCCTTTTCCATTCTACCACTTATCAAGTTTGTAAACCGAAATCTCGTTATTTTACAAGGTTTATTTTACAAGGTTAAATCTTGCATAATTTTAAGTATTGAAAAAGGGCGGCTCATCTGACAAGACAAGCCGCCCACCGAAGCGTCGCAAAGATCGCAGAGTTCGCAAAGCGTAACGGAGCATTCAAAGAGACGAGCCATATCTAGGAAGTACACGTTGTACTTCTTACAATTGAGAAGTGGTTGTTGCACTTCTCACACCAACTAGACACTTTCAGTATTTTTTTGGGGGCGGGGTTTTTTCTTTTTTCTTTTTTTTGGCCCACCCCCATCTTTTCCTTTTTTTTTGCTTTGCTTTTTTTATTTTTCTAATCACATTATATACTTTAATACAAAATAAGTCAAGTATATTTATTATTAGATGTAGTACTTTTTCAAAAAGTCCTTTTTGTAAGCCATAAAATCACCAGTTTGAATTGTCTCTCGCATGCCATCCACCATGTGAACAATAAAATAAATATTGTGAATTGAGGTAAGAGTATATGCCAGTATTTCTTTCGCACGAAACAGATGAGTAATGTAGCCCCTACTGTAATTCTTGCAAGTGTAACATTTACAATCTGCATCTAGCGGAGTTGAATCGTCTCTGTATTGTTCGTTCATTAAATTAATTCTCCCATCTTTCGTATATATTCCACCATTTCGAGCAATACGAGTTGGTGAGACGCAATCAAATAAATCGCAACCTTTTTCAACCGCCATAAACAAATCCAGTGGTTCTCCAATACCGAGGAGATGCCTTGGTTTTTCTTTTGGTAAAATTTCATTTACCCACTGCACCGCTTTATCCATATCTTCTTTTTCAAAAGAACCACCAATACCAAACCCATCAAATCCGTCAGCTGGCGGACTAAGCTCGGCCATAAATCTTGCACTTTCTTTTCTTAATTTCTCATCTCGTCCACCCTGCACGATACCAAATAACGCAGAAGGAGGTGGAACAGACGCAGAACCATGCAGAAGTGATAATAGCTTCTGGTGATGTTCAAGAGACCGCCGAGCCCATCTGTGAGTTCTTTCCAACGCTTCTTTTTGATAATGAAGTGATTCGTGGGGTGAGGTACACTCATCAAAAGCAAAAATAATATCAGCCCCGAGATTGTGCTGTATTTCTATTGATTTCTCTGGAGTAAAATAGTGTGCATCTCCGTCTATGTGAGAACGAAATGTCACGCCATTTGGATCAATCGTAGCTGGCGCCTTATATGTTATTAAGCCTTCGGCAAATTCATTTCTTTCAGGAAGCAACAGTTCTCCATCTTTTTTCTTTGAAATTTTACTAACTCCCTTATTCCCATAGGCAACCCCTAGGGAGAAAACTTGAAACCCGCCAGAGTCGGTCATAAGTGGCCCACTCCAATTCATAACTTTATGGAGCCCACCAAGTTTTTTAATTTGCTCATCCCCTGGCTCAAGATACAAGTGATATGTGTTGGCGATAACAACCTGTGCTCCAGTTTCTTTAAGCTGTTCTGGAGTTAGTGACTTGACTGTCCCCTTCGTCCCCACAGTCACAAAAGCTGGAGTTTGAATATCCCCATGAGGAGTAGTTATTGTGCCTGTTCTACCGAAACCATTTGGTAATTCATTGCGTATTTTGAAGGAGAATCTTTTCATAAGTGAAATTTTCAATTTCTAATTTCTAATTTCTAAACAATTTTCAATCAATTTGCAATGATTCAATTTTCAAAACAATTCACTAAATCAGATTAGCATTTTAGAATAGAAAAAGAAAATTTATCCGCACACCAATTTTGGCATTATGTTTTTGTTGCTTATATAAGTATTCCTCACCAAGTATCGCCCCTAACTGTTGAGTAATTTGAAAACACAAAGTTAAAACATGGTGCAACGATGCCAAATTTGGTGTTCGGATGAATACGAATAAGGGCGAGTCCTTTCGAACCCGCCCTTGCGCCACGACCCGAGTCGTGACTACTGCTGTTGGGTGTGCTGCGACCCCAGCGTTCGGTCAGACCACTGGAGAATCCGTTCCCACAACTGCGAAGACACCGAGATGACGGCGTCCCTCCTGACGACATCCGCCATCATGATGATGAACGCCGTCGCCGGGATGATAGCTAGGACTTCCTCTCGCCGGATACCAGCCACGCTACTCCACCAGTAGTCCAGTGTGAAGACATCTATGCCACCCTTAGCGATGGCAGACAAGAAAGGTCCCGTCACCAGCCAACCAACGAGGAATACCAGTGAGGCAAAGGTTCCCTTCACCCAGGAGGAGTAGGGCTCGCCCTCTGCCTCCTCGGATGCACCCGCCGGGGGATTTTCTCGCATCTCACTCACCCACTCGACGGAAAGCCTCGCGATGAGGATGATGGCGAGGACCCCGAGTGTGGTCTCCAGCGCGTCGCTGGGAGTGCCCCACTTGCCGATGTTGAGGGTGACTGTCCAGACGTCCTGATACAGAGCCCACCTGACCGTGTCGTACACGGTCAGGAAGGTGAGCGTCGATAAAACCATCACCACGAAGTTGAGAACGGATCGAATTTTCACGGTGCCTCCATTAAACTGTGGGGATGTACCCCACCCTTCTTGTATTATATCATAATAGAATCTAATAGTCAATTATTTGTCCACTTTTAGTAGTTCCACCTCAAAAATCAATGTTGAGCCACCTGGTATTGGCCCATAATCTTTCATTCCATAACCAAATTCTGGAGGAATGGATAAGATTCTTTTTCCTCCAACTTTCATACAAACAATTCCCTCATCCCAACCTTTTATAACCTGACCGACACCAAGCACAAACTGAAACGGTTCTTTCCTGACGAGAGAACTATCAAAAACCTTCCCATCAACAAATCGTCCAGTATAGTGTACAGTCACTCTGTCACCCGAAACTGCTTCAACTCCCCCACCAACTACCACATCTTCTACTAAAACCTCTGGTTGTGCTTTTGTTGTTTCTATATTTTTGTTAGTAAAAAATGAAACCAATACCTGGCCAAAGACAAAAAAGAAACCGATAACAAATATTGCTACAACAACCGCAACCCACTCTTTTTGATTTAGATTATTCATCCCGTACGAAATAAAAGTTATTTTTTCACCTTTATTTATTATTAACTATAATTTACTAATATCTTTCCCGTAAGACAAACGACATAAATTTCGTACGGGATTCATTTCCTTAATTATATAATATCACCTCATAATTTTGCAAACAGCCGTTTGTAAGGTAAAATAAATCCGAACACTAACTTTAACATTGTCTTCATGTTGCCATAATTTATAGCGATATTAAGTAAAATATATATCTAAATAAATAATTTATAATTAAGGAAGAAGACAAGGCAACGATGTTAAAGTTAGTGTGCGGATAAATCATGACTGAAAAACAAAAAGTAAATGTCTCGTTAAAACAACTGCCGTTTGACATTATTACAAAAAAGCAAATGCGTGAGGATGCTAGAGAGAGAGTTCATTTAATCTCCAAAGAATTCACTGACGGGTTTAATTTCTTGGAAAATTTTCCAAAATCTGTCACCTTCTTCGGAGGAAACCATTTTAAAGAGACTGACAGATATTATATGAAAGCAAGATTACTTGCTTCACGAATTGTAAAAGAACTGCACTACTCAATTCTAACTGGTGGTGGCCCTGGAATTATGGAAGCGGCAAATCGTGGAGCCTTTGAGGTCGGCGGAGAATCTGTTGGTTTAACTATAGAACTGCCAAACCACCAGGTCCAAAATTCATATTTAACCAAAAATTTAGATTTTTATTACTTCTTCAGTCGTAAGGTTTGTTTGTCATTTTCTGCCGAAGCCTATCTTTTCTTTCCCGGTGGTTATGGTACTTTGGATGAATTTTTTGAATTTATCACTTTAATCCAAACTGGTAAATTGGACAGAACACCTATTATTTTAGTTGGTAGTGATTTTTGGAATCCATTGGATGAATTTATAAAAAAAGAACTACTTAGTAGAGAAACAATAGATGAAGCTGATTTGGCCTTGTATATTATTACGGACAATGAAGACCAAATAATGGAAATAATCCGTAATGCACCCATACACGAAAACATAAAATTCACCCACAAAGACCTACATCCATCTGGAATAGACGTAGAGAGAAAGAAAATTGGTTTATAACTCTTTTTTAATTTCTTTGAATTCGTTTTCTATTTCCGAAAGCCTCTCCCGAGAAGCCTTAATGAGTTTGGCTCCTTCTTTTACATATTCCAAACCTTTTTCCACATCAAGTTCAGATTGTGACTCAAACCAAGAAACGATACTGGTTAGTTTTTTAAGAGTTTCGTTTAGATTTACCCGCACACTAACATTGGCATTGTGTTTTGCACTGTCGGTAACCCCGACGATGCCAGTGTTAGTGTGCGGGTTTATTTGTCCTGATTTTTTTGTAGTCATATAACTCGTGATTTTATTATACCGTCTGATAATGAAATGTCTACCATATCATTTTTTTTAGTATTTTTTATACTGCGCAACACTTTTCCGTTGTGTCTTACAATACTATAGCCTTTTGAAAGCTGTCTCTGTGGGTCCCCTTGCAAAATTGATTTCTCGCTTTGGTTTATAAAATCATTTGCTCTCCCAACCACTAAACCAAAGCCCCTTGCTAAATCCTTATGGGATTGTGCTAAAACTTCCTTTGTCCTGACAATTCCCGATTCAATACGAGTGAGAGAGTACAAAACTGTTTGTTCAGCCCTCTTAAATACTTCCAACAAAGATGAAAAACTAGAAATCAACTTTTGCTCTGATAAATTCACTGTGGCCAGTGCATCATCCCATGTTGAGTTTAAAAGATTAGCCACTGCCGTTGGGGTAGAGACATTTTTATCCGACACTAGAGAAATGAGTGGTACATCTTTATCATGACCAATGCCAGTAAGCACTGGAACGGGAAACTTGGCCACAGTGCGAACAAGCATTTCATTATTGAAAGCAAGAAATGATTCCAGGGAACCACCACCTCTCATTATAACGAGCACATCTATGTTTTTGTGTTTTAAGATTTCTACTGCAGAAAGCAAATCTTTTATAGCATCCTGTCCTTCTACTCTTGAATCTACAAAAAATATCTCATAACCAAACTTACCAATGTTGGTCAGAAAATCATTTATGACTGCACCACTTTTTGACGTAATCACCCCGATTCGTTGTGGAAAATCTGGTAACAATCTTTTCCGACTTTCCAAAAATAAACCCTCACTTTCCAACTTTTTCCTTAATTTCTCATAGGCGATTTGTAGTGCCCCCTCTCCAACTAATTCTAAGAGTTCAACCTGCATAGTTAATCCGCCATTTGGTTTGTAGATGTTTGGGTAGGCAGTAATTATAACTTCCATACCGTCAGCCAAAGCCACTCCGGAAATGTGGAAATCTCTTTTCCACATAAAACATTTAACGGTGCTCTGGTCCTTAGAATCCTTGATAGAAAAATACAAATAAGTTCGTCCAGGATATTCTTGAAACCCAGAAACTTCTCCTATTATTTTAGCCCTCTCTCCTTTAAGGGTTGTGTTTAGCTTATCTAAATATTGACTGACTGAAATTATTTTGCTATCCATTTTTTCTTCTATCTTTTATTCTTTTAATCCATAAAATAATATGTTCAGCAAAGGCGGGTAAAAGCGAAACAAAAATAATAATCAGCACGATTGGGGTGAGAAATCTTTCTGCGTGAGGAATTACATTCCCAAGATAAAAACCGATACTTGTTAATCCTCCAGTCCATAAAAACCCCCCGATTAAAACAAACTTAATAAATTTTTTATAATTCATGTCCGCAGCCCCGGCTAAAGTCGGACTAAAAGACCTGACGATAGGAACAAATCTCCCAATAATCAAGGTTTTTGTTCCATATTTTTCATAAAATTTTTCGGTATACTCTAAATGTTTTACTTTAAACCAATATTTATCATCACTTCTTAATATAAAAGCTCTTAATTTTTCCCCCATGGCATAACTAAATATGTACCCAAATACACTAGCCAAAAATAAGCTTCCAACAAGCGGAATCATATTGAAATATCCTTGAGAAGCAAAAAATCCGGTAATAAAGAGTAAACTGTCACCAGGAAGAAAAAAGGTTGGTGGAAATGATTCAAAAAAAATAATCAGAAATAAAACAACGTACCCGAAATAACCGGCATATTGTATGAAGTTTATCAAATAATCCATATGAGTTATTGTATCACAAGCTTATTGTTTTTTTGTTGAAGTATAAATTCCGTAACCAACTATTACAATAAGGGCAAGAACTCCAAGAACCCAAGCCCAAACTTTACTTGTAGATTCGGTCTGCACAACTGCTGCTGTTTGTGAGGTTACATTCTCTGTAGTCGTGCTTATGGTAGAAGTTGAGATAGATGCGGTTTCTATAGATGTGGTCTTTGTTGTTTGGACAGTTTTTGGAGCTGTTGTTGTTGGTGGTGGTGTAACTGTTGGTGTTGGAACAACAACAGGAACTGTGATAGTAAATGACATATCACTGCCAGTGATTGCTGTCTGACTTTTTGCTTCAAAAGCAAAAGAGTTGTTGCCAATTTTTATAACTCCAGTCCCCGCTTTCTTTGCTGTAAATAAAGCTGTGCCAAAAATTGTAGAAGTTGTTATGCCTTTTGGATATCCTGCTGTCCTAATTAATACTCCATTTGTGTTGTCGGTCAAAAAATACCCTTCTTGTGTCATCGGAATCCAATTATTTTCAAAAGTAAACGAATTTACCTCCAAAATATCGGCTGGATAATTAAGTTCTAGTTTTTCTACATAATTAACCGTTCCTTGAGGATCGATTGAAATCATCACATTAAATTTTTGTCCAACTTTTACACTCGTGGTCGTAGGAGAGAAAGATGCTACCGTTCCAGCCAACACCAGTGCTGGTACAATCAAAACCAATGTGCCAAGTATTGCTGGTGTAATCTTTAATATCATTTTTTTCATGTTTTTATTATAGTGTCCAGTTAGCCATTAATGTAACAAAATCTAATATGTCTACCCGACCATCGCTGTTAAAATCACCTGCACTACCCACTTTCACACTTCCCCAATTCGCCATCAAAACAACAAAGTCTAATACATCAACCTTACCATCTCCAGTCACGTCTGTGCTTGGATTTGTGGAGGGTGTTATTACACCCCCTCCACCACCACCTCCACCACCACCCCCTCCACTAGGTATTGATGGTGCAGTAATTATAAGATTAATATTATCGCTAGCATATAGCAACGGATTCAGAGCAACCTTTTCTGTAGCAACTAAATTGCCAATCTTATAGGTTAGTGTTGACCCTGTGTAAGAAGCTGGGATCTGAAAAAAATATTTTCCAGCATTATTCACTGTTGTGGTCGCAATAATCACACCATCTTTTAACACACTAATTTCCATGCCTGCCGGTGGTGTCACGCCATATAAACTGACATTACCATAAACGAGCAATGGTAAAGACGGTGGATTACCTTGACCCAGAGCTACTGCAGGTAAAACTAATACAGTCAAAACAATAGAAGCTAGAATTTTTTTCATATCTTTCTTGTTATTTCCTTATAAGTTTACTCTGTTTCACTGGATGTAATGATATTCCCCGCACTACTTGCCCAGAGCCAATATCCCTTGCCAGAGTCCATATTTCCACTGTTTTTATTCTCATTGCTGAAATTTAGCAGAGTATAACTTATTGTTGACAAGTTTGACAAGTAGGCTGATGTCAGCTGGGAAATAGTTGACTTGAACCCAACCAAGTTCCAACCAGATGCAACACTGTAAGTCGGAGCATGATCAGGAGCAGCCGGAGCCTTAGTTCCAGTCATAGTCAGGGTTGCAGGAGCTGTCATGTTTATCCAATAACCTTTTCCGTCTTCCACGGTAGTCAAATCTCCAACCCCAGAAGAATTATAAGTTTTCCATAAACCAGTTGAGTTGTTGTAATATTGGATTGTGTAATTGCTAATACCACTTAACACATTGGCAATAGCAGTATTGTTAACAATTACTGGCAATGAAATCAAATTCCATCCAGTACTCAAAGAAATACTACATGTCCAGTTTCCACCACCGGCATCAGTACAAATATGTGCTGGCGTGCTAGTAATAGTAAACACTGCATTACTCAAATCTGAGCCTGCATTTGTCGCTGCGTCTGTTGCTGTAACTTTTACCAATACATTAGTCGATGCACTATCAGGCACGGTCCACAAGTAAGCGCCGTCATTTCCTGTACTTGCCACGATAGTATTCCATGTACCACTACCATTTGTAGAATATTCCAGTTTAATATCTATACTACCAGCTGGTGTAACATTGTCTGTTGCTGTCCAAGTAATGACATGTGAAGAACTTCCTACCCAACTCTCTGCACCATTAGGACTGTTTAAGGTTACGACTGGGGGTGTTATGTCTGTTGTTGAAGAATAAGCGATAGTGAATGTACTACTTTGAGCTGAATTTTCGTTTGTGGCCGTATCAGTGGCAGTAATCTTTAGCTTTGCTGAAGAGCTGTTGATTGCAGTAGGTACTGACCAAGAATAAACACTGTCGTTTTCTGTACTAGCTACGATCGTAAACCAGGTAACACCACCGTCAATTGAATACTCCAACTTAATTGGTGTTCCACTGAAATTCAAATCAGAAGAAGTCCAGTTGATTGAGTAAACTAAACCACCAGTCAATGTTTGACCAGTGAACAAACTACCAAGGACTAGAGCTGGAATAGTGTTATCAATATTTAATTGTCCAACCAATTGATAGGTTTCATTACCAGAAGTATCTACTGCCTTGGCACAAAGATAATCAGTGTGATTGCCGGTTATATCAAAACTGGAAGCCGAAGTGAAATCTGTACTAATTGTATCAGAACTGTCGCAGGTATTATTCGCACTATAACCATATCTACTTGTTAATGGGTTTATTTCAGTCACAGTAAGATTTATAGTGTCCGTTTGAACTGGTCCTGCTACCGTCCCATCATTAATTGTAAATGCTGGAGCGAGAGTATCTTTTAATGCTGTTGGGTCTGTATCGGCGGTACTAACATTTCCAGATGCATCAGTAGCAGTCACTGAAGGCGTAACTGTACCATCAGTAAGTGTAGTTCCATTAATTGTAATAGAAAATGCAGTTTCCCCTCCACTTAATTGCTGACTTCCACTAACCATTGCCCCACTTGTCAGAGAAACGTTTACTAGGGCATTTGCTTCAGCTGTTCCAACAACCACGATTGCACCTTTTTCAGAATTATTTATCTTATTATCTGTGGCGATGGAGGTAATTACAGGAGCGTCTGGGACACCTGCGTCTTTGGTGGCGGTGTCTGAACCTTGTACAGCAGGATTTCCAGCTAAATCAGAAACATTACATCTTGCAGTAATCACACCGTTATCTAAAAAAGTTAAAGCGGTTGTGGAAATAGTAACAGCATTACCTGATACGGCCACAGCAACTGGACTAACAGTGTGAGTATCTCCAACATCCTTAATTGTACAAGTCATAAGCTGACCATCTTCTACACCGGTTGTAGCAATCACAATATTAATTCCGGCAGTGGTTTCTGAACTATTCACAAATTCATCGGTTCCCAAGGCAACAGAGGAGATGGTCGGTACAACCAAATCCTTGGTAATACTAGAACCATCAGAAACTGCGCTGACGTTACCAGCAACATCAATAATTTTAACAGTTAAAGATTTTGCTCCATCAGCACCTAGTTGAGTTATTGATGTTCCATTACCAGTCAAAGTATACTCTGTACTACCCCCGACTACTGCAGTAATCACATCAGTGCCTAAAAGTGCACCACCAGAATATAGATGAGCCGTACCAGCGAAGTTAGCTACTGGACTAGTAAATTTCAGGGTGAAGCCAGTATTAGTACTATTAACGTAAGTGGAAACTACGGTTCCGCCTGTGGCAGTAAATGCTCCGATGACTGGAACGGTTGGAGCTAAAGTGTCTATATTAAATGTAGCCTGCGTATCTGCTCCCTCAACATTTCCAGCAAGATCTTGTGCCAACGAGCTATCTACGGTTACTCCAACCACTTCTTCATTTGCGTCTGTGATAGTAAAGCTCTGTTGCCAAACATTAGCCGCAGTCCAACTCCCAACACCAGGTGTCCATGTGCCGGTAGTAGCCCCAAAAGTGATTGTCGGAGTTGAACCTGAACTCATATTTTCATTGTAGGTAACTGTCACTTCTTGGACTAAGTCGCCCTCATAAATTGTAGTAGTCCCTTTTGTCACTGTTCCAGTCGGGGCACTTGAATCAAAAGTCACACTAGTATTTGTAACGGCTGTTGCTGGGTTGCCAGCAGCATCAGTGGCATTAAAGGTTACAGTGTAGATTGCACCACTGACTAATGGATTTGCCCATGA
>JBAZZC010000001.1:0-136682 GCA_041658985.1 Minisyncoccota bacterium | reverse complement strand
TGCCTCCTGCATTTCTCATTGTCCATTGTGATAGACCTGCTCCTGCTGAGAGAGCGAGTTGTGGTGCTGTGGAAGAGAAAGGTGTGAGGAGGTATTGGGATGTGGTTGTCCCGATGCCAACGTTGCCGGTTGTCGCAATAAATAGAGAATCCTGATTGGCAAATGTCCCCAATGCGAGAGCTCCAGGTGTGCTCCACGGGTCTGCAAAGATACGCGCCGTGCCTCCAGCACTTGCACTACCATGAATGCGGACCCCGACACCAACACCGGCTGCTGTAGTACCAACTATTAGTCCAGTAGTAGGAGAATTAGCTCCTCGCACATCCAATAATCCATTCGGCCCAGTCGTCCCGATGCCGACGTTGCCTGAATTTGTTACAACAAAATCTGTTTTGGTTGATGACCCGATTGTAAATTGAGGTCCATTACCAATTCCGTTCGGATTAACCGAAAGTAGTCCCCATGGTGTGGTTGTCCCAATGCCGACGTTGCCTGTAGTGCCAACTGCAAAGGCAGGAGTGTAAGAAGATGCTTCAAACATTTGAAAACTTTCTACTTGCATCTGAAGGTCGTCGAGACTATGATATATATCCGTAATATTTATCCGATATTTAATGTATGCGGTGGTATTAATAAAAGTATAGTCAATTGTGCCAAATGTTTGATTAATTCTCGTATCCAATACTACCCACTGGCTTCCGGTCCAACCTTCAAATGTCCAATTCTTTGAATAATAAAAATTTGGGTTGCTAAAACTATACCTAACAATGGTCTTAGGTGTTGGAAATTCATAAGCTAACCAATCTGGAAGAGCGCCATTTGTAAACCAAGTATTGGCAGTATCATCAAATGCCCTCCACGCCGGCGTTATGTTCTGCGTACTAGCCGTAACTATTCCGCTTGGCGTGGTAGCGCTCGTCATTATCGGAATTGCATTACTCTGCACCCCAGTCGGAATCGCCACTTCAAACTGGTTGGTTGAGGCGGAATTATTGATGGCTAGATTTTTATTGGCTCCATCGAAATAAAGAGCGCCATTGTTCACAGAAAGATAGCCACTGCTGTTAAGAAGAATATTTAAATTCGGCGCAGCGCCATTAGTAGTCAAAGTTGTTGCTCCATCGTTTGCCACGCCAAGAGTGGAATAATTTGAACTATCATACCCCACTCTTAATTGATTGGCAGATGTGCCGAGAAGCTGAAGTAAAGATGTCGGTTCCGCCGTCCCGATGCCGACGTTGCCATTTGTTGTTGCAAAATACGCTGAACCAGTTGAACCAATGTTGGTTGTGGAAGCACTAACGAAAGTAGCAAGACCTGTGACATTAAGTGTTGACGTTGCCACGATTGAACCACCAAAGAAAGAAGAACCGTAGGATGCTATGCCACCCATTACGTCTAACTTGTACGCTGGTGTTGTCGTCCCGATGCCGACGTTGCCATTAATCACTAATTGCTGGCCAGTAAGCGACCCAGCCACACCAGAGAAAGTTCCATAAAGAAGTGAGTACGCCTTATCTCCCGCTGTATTTGTTTGGTCAACATTATTTACATAGAAAGAGTTGGAGCTAGTTTCGTATGCTCCAGCATAATAGCCAAGAGCAACATTGTTAGACCCAGTTGATTGGGTGTATAAAGCCCGACCACCAATAGCAGTATTATAAGCACCCGTAGTATTTGTTGTGAGCGCATAGTAACCATAAGCAGAATTATCTGTTCCTGTTGAATTGGTAGCAGCCCAGAATCCTATAGCCGTATTATTGCTAGTATTCTTGGTTAATGCTCCCATACCCACAGCAACATTGTATGAACCTGTTGTTGTTTCCCCTAAGGCACTGTGTCCAATAGCAATATTCCTATTTCCTGAAGTAAGCGTGGTAAGTGCATCTGAACCAATTGCAACATTATAGTCGCCAGAAAGAGTAGCCGCATCAAGTGCGCCCAATCCCAATACAGTATTATGTGCAACTGCATTTGCCCCTAATCCAACACTCAATCCTTGAATCAGCGCCCCACCATTTACGTCCAGCTTCGCCCCCGGCACCGTCGTCCCGATACCGACGTTGCCGCTGCTGATGGTAATACCAGTACCAGAGTTATCCCACAAATGCAGTTTTCCAGCTATGCTATTTAATATCATGGCACTGCCGAAGGAATTTCCTGCATCATTAAAATCCCAGCTTAAGTAACCCCTGTCAGACCCGTTTGTTTTCAGAGCAAGCCAAGAATAATTGCCTGCTGAATTATCCAAGGCAGCTACTTGGCCATTGGCAGATTGTTTGACATGTAATTTCGTCCCCGGGCTCGTCGTCCCGATGCCGACGTTGCCGCCTTTTAAGATAGAGAAATAACTCGTTGCTCCTGCGGCTCCGCCATAAACAGACATTATTTGTGACCCTGCACCTGAAGCGGTTTCTGTGACTGCCAGTCGTAATGCACCATCAACTACGCCCGTAGTATTCCAAGTTCCACCTAGCCAGAGGAACTGCGTTGTCGCTGAACCAGATATAGTATTACCAAAATATGCACTAGCAAATCGATGAGTAGAATTACCGAAGTTAATTATCCCGTCTTGTGCTGTTGTACTACCATCGGTGGAGATGCTTATTGGGAAACTAGTTGACCCTATGCCCATACCATATCCACCCAATGTCCCAAAATACGCTGCTGCAATTCCTGACCATCCAGACATAACTGCTGTATAACCATTATTTGTTACATAAGCTGACCCAGTGACGTGCAATGGAGCAAGTGGGTCAGGTGTGTTAATTCCTATCCCAACTCCACTATTAGTCATTATGACGCTACTACTAGAATCTGTGAGCCGCCCATTGGTTGTTGCAAAAGGCACACGACCGGAGGTTAAATTAGTACCGTTCGTTAAGACAGTAGCCACACGACGGCTAGGAGATGTTCCTTCTTGAAGTTCAATTCTACGGAGACCAACAATGTTTCCTCCGTAGTTAGAAGAAATTTTAATAGCATAGTAGCGATAAGCAACTGCATTGGTAACGTAGATATACTTCGGGTCTGCTGTATCTGCGGCGACGTGCTGGTCAAATTGCGTCACATCTGTGGTTAATTGTGTCCAATTTGTATCTGTAGCGTAAGTTAGAGTAGCAAAAGCTTCAGCGTTATTTGAACCCCAGAGAGTAAATCCTCTAGTGCCTCTGTTTGTATAACCTCCACTACTATGAGAGTTTTCATAATAAATCTTCGTGATAGTTTTTGCTGAACCAAGGTCTATATGAAATCTGTTGGTTATTGAACCAAGGTCATACCATCCAGGGCCAGCTCCTGTTAAGGATTGAGCAGGGTCAGTTGCTTTATAACCTTCATAACCCGCTCCTAAATTAGTAGTGGTTTTAACATAAGTATCATCTTGAGATGGTGGATAATCAGAAGTCATTGAACCACCAGGTCCACCAATTGTTAGGGTATGATATACATCATCAGTTAGAAACTCCATTGCTCCAGTTTCAGGGGTTGTCAGTAATGTGCCTGAAGTTAATTTAAGTGGTGCAACAGTGGCCGTCCCTGCCGCCACATGAAGCTTGGCTGTCGGCTCCGTTGTCCCAATGCCGACGTTGCCTGCGAAATAACTCTGTGCCTGCGAGTCCGCATAGATAGCATAATTGTTGGCTCCGGCGGGCGGGAAATTGGCCGGAATTTGTAAACCATAATTGCGAAGGCCCTCGGAAGCATAGGCATATACACCGACGTTCAATGTAGAGTTTGAACCAGTAGTACCGCCAGCAACACCATAATTACTGCCACTGCTAGCTAATCCCTGGACATTAACTACAGTGCCCGAGACGCTAGATCTAACATCTAGTCGAGATGTTGGCACCGTCGTCCCGATGCCGACGTTGCCTTGATTATTTACTACCAAGTGCGTTGCACTTGATGACCCGATTACAAACTCTGGACCATTACCAATTCCATTTGGATTAACTGAGAGTAGTCCCCATGGGGTGGTTGAGGCGATGCCGACGTTGCCCGCCCTGTCAATTCTCATTCGTTCTGATGGTGCGATATCAGTGACAGCATCTCTTGTTCCAAAAACTAAAGCCGTTGTCCCTATTCCACTAGCATCAACACCTATTGCTCCGATGTATGAACTTGGATTTGTCATACTTCGTGAATATCCATAAGTAGTCAAGTAGTATCTGCCAACTCCATATTCTCCACCCCCAAGATGCAAAAAACTATTTGCCAAAGAAACAGTACTTGCAGAAGCATTATAATCATAAGACAAAACAATGTTCTGTTTACTCACTGGCCCAGTCGTTCCGATGCCGACGTTGCCAGAAGAATTAATCGTTACTTTATCCGTTAAAACACCCGTCGTGGCAGTTTGAAGAGTTAGCGTGCCGTTTCCTTGTGATGATTCTCCACTTAGCACGGCAGATTGCGGGACATTAGCTAAATCATAAAAAAGAATCACGGGAGTGGCAGCATTATATTGTGAATAACCAACACCTGTGGTTGTATAAGCAGTATGAGCCGCATTATATGTATATTGCACCCCGGTACTACTTATCAAAAATCTATAATTATCCGCTGAATCATAAACAGAAAAAGTATAACCACTCTGACTAGTACCTGCTTTTATTTTCAAATTATCAACCGCTTGACTAGTTGCACCTAATATATTTAGTTGTGCATCTGGTGTCGTCGTTCCAATCCCGACGTTGCCAGATGATGTAATATTAAAATAACTTGTTTCAGAAGACGAGGCCACATTAAACAAACTGGCTGTTTGTCCAGAAGCCCCACGAAGGTCAAGGGTTGTTATGGTTGTGGTAGCAGAGTCGGTTTGAATAAAGAGTGGCTGATTAAAATCAAAAGTGTCAAGAGTGGCATCCCAAGTAAGCAAGGCGTTGGGAATTGCACTTCCCCTTTCAAAAGCAAGGTAGGAGTTTTCGGTATCGTTTGTTGCATTGTCCGAATTAATATTGAAAGTTTCCGCAGTAAGATTTCCTCCCGACAATGTTCCAACTAGAGTTGCGGCATTAACTTCATCAGCGTAAATGGTTTTGAACCTAACGGCAGGAGTTCCGATATTGATAGTGTTATCAAGAGCTTGAATATTTCCAATAACAACATTTGAACCAAAACGAAGCGTACCTCCCGTAGCAACAACGTCGTGATTACCAGAACCAGAGAATGTCAATCCCGCACCATCGCCTGTAAGACTTAGCCCAGAGGTTCCAGATATTGAAATAGATGATGTGGCCACAAGATTTGCTGCAGTCACCGTTCCTCCATCAAAGAAACCACCACCAGTTACGGAAAGTGGATAGCCTGGTGTGCTTGTACTGATTCCTAGTCTGTTATTGGTATCATCCCAGAAAAAGTTGCTGTTGTCCTGAGCCAGGTTGTTTGATGAATCAACAAAGAGAACAGAGCCTGTTGTTCCTCCTGTTACCTCTTCTCCCACTTCTGGATTACCCACATTTTTCCATGTAGTTCCGTTATAAACCTGCATCTTACCGAGAGTAGTATTAAAAAAGGTCATACCAGAAGCTGGGGTGAGAAGATTTCTTTCTGTTGTGGTTAAATTGTTTAACTTTAATCCCGCATGGCCTGTACCAATAAATGACAAAAGGCCTGACAGTGTAGTAGCTCCTGCCGAGATAGTGTTTGCGGAGAGAGATGTGGCAGAGACGCTTGTACCTGAAATACTTCCGTTTGTGATGGTTGGTGTGCGGATGACTGTGTTATAGAGATTGTCAATCTTTTGTGACTGTGCAATTTGCTGGTAGACATTACGAATGACAGTGTTACCACCTGAAGAGAGTCTGGAGAATTCTGACATCAACTTGTTATTCAGAATTTCTAGTCTCAAATCAACCTCTTTAGAGGAGATGTCGGCTTGTGCCACTCGCTCAATTGTCTTCTCTATCACTTGGGTGGTGTTTACAATTTTCACAGGGACAGCATTTTCCTTTTCTTTTAGTTTTATCTCTGGAGGCAAAATTGTTAAGGCGGGAGGAATAACTGGCACACTAAACATTTCGGTTGTTGGAATATAAATATATCTGTTAAATAAATCGTTTATTTTTTGATAAACAAGAAGTCCCGTCTTATCAAACGGGTTGAGTGAGTCCAAGGCATTTGCCGTGAAGGTTTTTACTCCGCCAAAGTTTTGTTTTGCATCAGCTAGTCCATCAACCGAATCAGAAATAAAAGAAAATATTTTATAATGAACATTTGATACCAATTGAACAGATTCTGTGGCGGCTGTATTTACAAAAGATATTTCTTTTTTTGAAATTGTTTTTATTCCACCAACAATGTGGGTCGGTGGATTTTGTATAACATCAATTCCATTTTTGGTTAAAGAGCTTCCTTTGTTAATTATTACTTTTCCAAGTTTTATATATTTCTCTCTAAGACTATCACTATAGAAACTTACTATTTCATCCATTGCACCATACATACTCATTGGGGCTGAAGAAATAAATTCAGAGGCCCTCAAGACAGTAGTGTCTTTTAAGAAGAGGGTGCTAATTGTAAGAATGAGACAGAGGGTAAGTGGGGTTAACCTCTTAGAAAAAACTTTATTTACAAATCGTCCATAATCTGAAAAGTGTGTCTTTTTATGAACGAGAGGTGGTAGGTTTTTGTCTATACTTACTGAAGGCTCTTTGGTGGAAACTAGAGTCTTTAGTTCTGGTGGTTGGTCTTTGGGTGGTACAAATTCGTTGGAAAATTTTTTGTGATTAAGAATAGATTCTTCAGACACAAACCAGACACGGCCAATTCTTCGAGACTCAATTTTATTCGCTCTACAAAGTTGACCAATATAGTCTTGGGAGTACCCCGAGAGAGAGGAAGCGGTTTTTGCAGAAATAAACTTTTTATTTTCAAAAAATAGTTCAGAACCCATTGATGAAATTATACAATTAGGACACACACCAAAACAGCAAAAATGTGTGGATAAATAAAAACATCTCGGCAATCTCGGATAGCCGAGAAACCCGAATATACAGGCAATTTTTAATTCCCAATTTTCAATTTCTAAACAAACCTAAAAACACAACGTAAAGAAGTTTTTACAACGAGTAAACATGGTTAATATCAAACATTTTTTATTTATGCCCATATTTAGAAATTAGAAATTAAAAATTAGAAATTTTAGAAGTAAAATGTGTGTTTTGTACTTTTTTACTTCTAATAGTTATGAACACCAGAGGTTGATAATGAATTATAAACTTTATATAATGATTAGTAACCATTAGTAAGGTTTATAATGGTAGAAACAGTATGGCTAATCAATATATAACAATTAGACAAGCTTCAAAGATTTTAAACGTCTCTCCTTTAACTTTGCGTAATTGGGATAAGAATGGAAAGCTAAAGGCTCACCGCCACCCAATGAATAATTATAGGGTCTATAAAATAGAAGATTTGGAGAAAGTGATTATGGACATTGAAACTGGAACGGGTGTGCCAAGGACACCAAAAAAGGAGGTCAGAAAACTGATTGTAAGGCACCTAGAGAACACCCAATAGAAATTAAAAACTTATTTTGTCAATAGCTCTAAAACAGCTTTTTTAAACAGTTCAGGATTAATACTACCTTTTGATTCCTTCATTCCTTGCCCTACAAAAAACTGAAGTAGTGACTCTTTTCCATTTTTATATTCCTCGACAACCTTTGGGTTTTCCCTAATTATTTTTTCCGCCAGAGATTTTATTTCTGATAAATTATTTTTTTGGATTAGTCCTTTCTGATTAGCTAATGCACTTGGGTCACCTCCTTCTTCAAACATTATTTTTAAGATATCCTTGGCTCCCCTAGAAGACAATTCGCCTTTACCAATCATAACCATCAAACCAATAAAACCCTCCTTGTTTATTTTTCCAAATGTAAAATTTTTACCTACTGATTTTGACAGACCAACGATGTCAGATGTGATGTAATTAGATGCTGTTGTCACCGCAGACTCTCGCAGACTAGACGCAGAAAAACGCGGAATAGATTCCAACAAACTTTGTGCGACTGTTTCAAAAAATTTTCCCACTTCTCTGTCCCCCACATACATCTCCACATCTTCTGATTTCAAACCAAAATCATTTGTTAGTCTTTTTCTTTTTTCTTCCGGCAGTTCAACTAAAAGTTTTTTCAATTCAGCTGGTAAAAATTCTGGGATTTCTGAAATAATTATTTTCGGCAAATCTGGGTCCTCAAAGTATCTATAATCGTGAGCCGATTCCTTTAGTCGTTGAGAAAAAGTTAACTCTTTATTTTCATCCCAACCCCTGGTTTCCTGTACAACTTTTTCACCTCTCTCTAAAAGAGCAGTCTGCCTATTAAATTCAAAATCAATGGCCTTACCTACAGCACGAAAAGAGTTGATATTTTTTATTTCTACTTTTGTACCAAATGGCACCGCAGACTCTCGCAGACCTGACGCAGAAAAACGCTGAATGGATTTCGATTCTCTGGCCGTATCGTAAACCACCCTTTTTATTTCAAGGTCCTTTGAACCGTAGTTAACCAGTAGTGCTAATTTATATTCACACCCCTTGAGATACGACCAAAGTTGTTCTGTTTGCGGTCTAGCAATTTCCGGTAATGCCTTCAGTTCGATAATAATTTGATTCTCAATGATAAAGTCCGGTTGATATATGCCCACACTCTTACCTTCATACAATATAGAAATATTTTTTTTACTCTCAAAACTTAAGTTAGCTTTCTTAAACTCTATTTCTAAAGCATTGTGATAAATTTGCTCCTTATGCCCCAAACCCAGTCTTTTTCTTACCTCAAACAGTATTCCACGAATTTTGTATGTGAGGTCTTCATATAAAAGCTCGGATGTATCCTGTCTGCGACCCTCTGCGTCATTTCGGCGACCTTCTGCGGAGGTTAATGTTTCTGGATGCTTCGCAACAGAAATATTAACCTCAACACGCATCTCCCCTTTTTCCATATTAGCATCGGACACACCAAGATATTGTAAAAGAAGCTGAAATTCCTTGGCAAACCTCATCGCTCCTTCGCTGTTGTGGATAACTGGTTCTGTTACCATCTCCATTAGGGGCACCCCAGCCCGATTATAATCAACCAAACTAACTCCTGGTGTGTCATGTGTTGAGCGAGCAGTGTCTTCTTCTAGATGAATCCGTGTTATTTTCACTCTGTTCAAAGTTCCGCCTTGTACTAGAGGATTTTTATACTGACTAATTTGATATCCCTTTGGAATATCAGGATAAAAGTAATTTTTTCGGTCAAATTCCGTAAAATCAGCTACATCTCCGCCAAGAGCTGTCCCAACAAGAAGAACTTTTTTAACCGCTTCTTTGTTAATTACCGGCAAGGTGCCCGGGTGACCCATACAGACTGGACAAATATATATATTTGGAGATTTTCCTTCGGGAGAATTTATGCAACCACAAAACATTTTGCTTTTAGTTTTTAATTCAGCGTGTATTTCCAACCCAATTGTCATCTTATAATCACTCATGTTCCTAATATTACAAGTTTCGGAGAATTTTTACTAATTCGTCACTTAGTTTCTTCACGGAGTTGTCGTCAATAATAGACACAGAAAAAACGTGTTTATGGGTTTTTTTAAATAATTTAAAATTTGATTTCAATTTATCTCCATCAACCAAATCTTCTTTTGTAAACAAAATGACTTCCGTTTTATCTAGAAGCGTGGGGTCGTGTTTTTTTAACTCCTCATGAATGACGTTATATGTCTCAAGGGGGTTTTCATTTTCACAAGAAATGTAATGTAGTAACATTTTTGTTCGAACTATATGTTTTAAAAACTTATGTCCAAGGCCTTTTCCTTCATTTGCTCCTTCTATCAGCCCAGGAATGTCAGCAATGACAAAACCATATAGGTCACCTAGATTTGGTGAGAGTGTTGTAAATATATAATTACCAACTTTTGCTTTAGCCCTGGTTAAACTGTTAAGTAAGCTTGATTTTCCGGCATTTGGAAGTCCAACTAAACCCAAATCAACAACCAATCTTAGCTCAATAAAAAATTCACCTCCCTGGCCCGGTTTTCCTGGGGTTGATTCTCTTGGTCGCATATTGACCGAACTTTTAAAATGATGGTTACCAAAACCACCCCAACCACCCTTTAGAAAAAATATCGGCTCGGCATTTAAAACCTCAATAAATTCTCCAGTTTGAGTGTTGGTAACGACACTACCGATTGGAAGTTCAATGGTTATGTCTTCCCCTGCCTTACCGTGCATACAGTTTCCTTGTCCGGCACCACCATTCTCTGCCTTGAAGTCTTTTACAAACCGATACTCGGAAAGACGCCCAATGTCTTGGACTCCTTTCAGGTAGACACCCCCGCCCTTTCCACCGTCTCCACCCCCGGGCCCAGCGTGGTCTATACCCTTCTCATGTCTCCACAAAACCACCCCATCGCCCCCCTTTCCAGCCCAGATATTAACAGTTAATTCATCAATAAACATAAACCCATGTTATCACATAGTTATCCACAAATCACCCTTGTTGCAAAAAATACACAATTTGATACAAATATGTGGAACACACAAAAAATAAGTTTTGTGTGTAGAAAGTTTAGAAATTAATTCAAACATTATGGATGATGATTTAGACCCAAAAGAAAAAGAGTTGGAAGAAGTTGATGAAGGAGAAATAGATGATTTTGGTGATGATTTAATTTTAGGAAATAAAAAACCAAAAAAGCACGGGGTTCATGATGATGATTCAACCGACTCTCTTGACGCTCTTGCTGATGAGGAAGATGAACTACTACTAGAAGATTCGTTTGATGATAAGGATGAGTGGTAGAGACAAACACTTAGACCATATTTGTGTTAGAATATGAATTATTATGAAGAAAGGCCTACTGAAACGCCACGGCTTACGAAACATTTTTATTTTTTTGTTTTCCTGTGGGATATTGCTAGCTGGAATCGCTCTTATTTGGGTTTCAACCTTTCAAATCCCATCACTTGATACAATAGAGGCCAGAAAAGTGAGCCAGTCCACTAAGATATACGATAACACAGGTAAAATTCTTTTGTATGATGTTTATCAAAACACCAAACGTACTGTTGTACCATTTGAGGACATTTCTCAAAATGTAAAATCCGCAACTCTAGCCATTGAGGATAAGGACTTCTACTCACACCACGGAGTAAAACCGCTATCAATCTTGAGGGCTTTTATGGCAAACCTGGTTTCTTTGAGTTTTGGTCAAGGTGGTTCAACCATCACCCAACAGGTTGTAAAAAATTCTATTCTAACTGGAGATAAAACAGCAACTAGAAAATTAAAAGAACTTGTCCTTTCTTTGAAGCTTGAAAAGGTTTTGAGCAAAGACCAAATTTTCAGCATATACCTTAATGAAATTTCATACGGGGGTAGTTTATATGGGGTAGAAGAAGCCAGCGAGGCTTTCTTTGGAAAAACAGCTAAAGAAATAAGTGTTGCTGAGTCAGCTTATTTAGCTTCCCTCCCCCAAGCTCCGTCATATTATTCTCCCTACGGAACACACAAAGATAAATTAGAAGAAAGAAAAAATGTGGTCCTTAAGGAAATGCTTCGTGATGAAAGAATAAACGAAGATGAGTATAAAAAGGCGATGGATGAAAAAGTAGAATTTCTTCCAAAACAAGATAAGGGTATTAAGGCTCCTCATTTTGTAATGTTTGTAAAAGATTATTTAGAAAACAAATATGGGCTTGATGTCTTGGAACAGGGGGGTCTGAGGGTAACAACCACATTAAATTATGACCTGCAGACAAAGGCTGAGGAGATTGCAAAAAAGTACGCTGAAATAAATGAGCAAAACTTCAACGGTTCAAACGATGCTTTTGTGGCCTTAGACCCAAAAACAGGTGGAATCCTGACTATGGTTGGTTCACGAGATTATTTTGACACAAAAATTGATGGGAACTTTAATGTAACCACGGCACACAGACAGCCGGGGTCAACTTTTAAACCTTTTGTTTATGCAGAAGCTTTTATAAAAGGATACACCCCAGAAACAGCCCTATTTGATTTACCCACACAGTTTTCAGTAAAATGTCCCCTGGACAATTTCACCACCACCACAGACGGCACCTGCTACGCTCCACAAAATTATGACGACAAATTCCGAGGACCAATGACTATGCGAGAGGCTCTGGCACAGTCCATAAACGTCCCGTCAGTAAAAGTGCTCTATCTGGCTGGTATAAAAGAATCTATTGACCTTGCCACAAATATGGGCATAGAAAGTCTTGGCGACGCAAACATGTACGGACTAACCTTGGTTCTTGGTGGTGGTGAGGTTTCCTTGCTTGATATGACCTCGGCCTATGGGGTTTTTGCAACCGAAGGAACAAGAGTTTCGTATACTAGCATATTAAGAGTTGAGGATGCTAAGGGAAATATTTTAGAAGAACTGAGCCCAAAACCAAACCGTGTTTTGGATGTTGAAATTGCAAGAAAAATAAGTGATATTTTGTCTGATAATGTAGCAAGAACCCCTTTATACGGAGCAAATTCGGTTGTTTATTTTGGAGAGCGTGAGGTGGCAGTAAAAACGGGAACAACAAATAACTACAAAGACGCTTGGACCATAGGATACACACCAAGTTTGGTTGTAGGAACTTGGGCCGGAAACAACGACAACACCCCAATGGCAAAAAAGGTCTCTGGATTAATTGTGGCACCAATGTGGCGAGCTTTCATGGATGAAGCCTTAAAAACCGTTCCGAATGAGACATTTACAAAACCAGCAAGAGAAGATTCTTACGACCTAAAACCTGTTTTAAGGGCTAAGTGGCAAGGAGGAATTTCAAATATTATACAAAATCCGGTTATTGACCCAAATATCCCATACAACTCTATACAAGAGGTCCTTTCTGGTGGTGTCCATTCAATTTTATATTGGCTAAATAAAGATGACCCAAGAGGAACAACCCCGGTAAACCCCACGTTTGACCCACAGTTTGATAGGTGGGAGTATTCTGTCAGGTTGTGGGCAGTATCTCAAGGACTACAGTAGAAACTATTTAATATCAATAATTTTTAAATCTTTAACTTGTAGGGTGACGTCTTCCAGTATTTTACTTTTATATATAAAAATTTTATTTAAAACAGCTGGAGAGGTTTTTAAATGGATTATATAATTTTTTATTTCCATCTCTTCTAAAGAAAGTATTATTTGGGTATGCTTTTCTATAATTTCTAGGATTTTTTTCTTTTGTTCTTCGGAAGAATATAGCCTCCTAGAAAATTTCTCTAAATAATTTTTTATATTAAACATAAAATTGAGTTATAAAGTTGAAAGTTTGTAAAGTTTATAAAGTAAATGCTTCTGTATCTACTTTATGGACTTTATAACTTTATGAACTTTTTACTACCCTATTTATTCATAGGCATAACTAAATAGAGAAAACTTTTGTCCCCCACCCCTTGGATAATCACTGGTTTGTTTGTGTCAGAAAAAGAAAGCGAGACGCTGTCAGAATCAATTGATTGAAAACAGTCAATTATATACTTGTAATTAAAACTAATAATCAACTCATCTCCTTTTACAACAGCATCAATGTTGTTTATGTTTTCTCCAACTTCTGCGTTTTTAGTTGTTATTTCGAAAACTTTTTCCTTTGGGTTTATACGAAAAGTTACTTGGCTAAATTTATCAGAAAAAACATTAGAGATGCGAAGTGCGGTAATTAAGTCTTGTTTTAAAACAATTACCTCTGTTTTTATCTCTTTTGGAATTATTTGTTTGTAATCGGGAAAGACTCCGTCTATAACTCGTGAGGTAATATAAAGACCTTCATAAGAAAAAGATATTTGGTTTTCATTGAGACAAACCTCAACATCATCTTTAATGTCTTCCAGGGTTCTTATTATTTCCCCGGCGTTTTTAAAGGGAATTAAAATTTGATTAAACTCTTTGTGTTTTTTTACACCAATTCTTTTTTCAGCCAAACGAAAAGAGTCTGTAGCAACAAAAACAACCCCATCTTCTTCGGAAAAAAGAAACACGCTTGATAAAACCGGTCTTATTGTTGAAACAGAAGAACTATACATTACCGATTTGAAGCCCTTTAAAAGACCTGGGACATTAAAAGTAAATGTCTTTTCTTTTGAGATTTTAGGAATATTTGGAAAGTCTTCTGTTGGAAAAGCTTTTATTGTTGAGTGATTGTGTTTTGTTGATATTTTAAGATTTTCATTAACAACTTCTAGAACAATGTTTTTATCTGTTAGGTTTGAGATAAAATTATACAAAACCGAACCAGACACGGCCACCTTTCCTGGTTTTATTACCTTCACAGGAAGGGATATTTCTATCCCAAGGTCTAAATTTGTTGCTTTTATGGTTAGAGTAGAGTCGTGTGCTTCCAATAAAACACAACTTAAAACAGGAAGGGTGATGTTCTTTCCTGTTATTCTTTCAGCTTTTGAAATAGCGTAAGATAGTTTTTCCTTTATACATTCTATATTCATCCCGTTTAGAAGTGGGGTCATATTTTCCTTTTGACCCGACTTAAATTAATTTTCTAATAAACTTTTCCTGTTGTTTGAATCCTCGCAGACTTCTAACGGGATTCATTTCCTTATTTTTTATTTTTTTAAATACTTTACTATTATACCCTCATTTTTACCAACAAATTCTTACAAAACTATTATTTTTAGCCACCTTTTGTGTGTTTGTTATGTTAATAAACTTTTTAAAACTGTGGATAAATAAATTTAATTTTTAACTTCTCCTTTCAAATAACCATCATCTCAACACCTTTTACCCTTGTTATCTACACAATATACACCCGAGTTTAAACAAAGATAGAGCGAAGCTGATTAATTTCCTGTAGCAACATTTCATCCAATTTCATATCATTTTTTATTTTTTCACAAGAATGCATAACTGTTGTATGGTCTCTGCCCCCAAGCTTCTCTCCTATGGCGGGGTAAGAAATATTAAAATCTTCACGGAGAAGGTACATTATTATTTGTCGTGGTTTTATTATTTCCTTTTTTCGGGTTTTGTCGTAAATCAAGTGTTCTTCAATGTTATAAAATTCAGCAACAGTTTTTATTATTTCTTTTGATGAAACAAGTTTTTTTGGTTTAGTGTTGTTTTTTACAAGATTTTTTACTTCAACGAGAGACAGCTCGCGGTTTTTGAGTTGGGTTTGGCAAGCGATAGAATTAACAATTCCCTCAAGCTCTCTGATGTTTCCAACGACGGAATAGGCCAAATAATCAATAATTTCTTTGGACAGGACATAGGGGCACAGAGAGGACTTTGTTCTTATGATGGCTGCACGCGACTCATTGTCTGGGGCAGGAATATCAACAATCATTCCAGCACTAAAGCGTGACTTAAGGCGGTCCTCCAAATCTTGGATTAATCCTGGATGTTTATCTGAGGAAAAGATAATTTGTTTATTGTTGTCGTATAAATGATTAAAAAGGTGGAAAATCTCCTCCTGAATCTTCATTTTTCCCGAGAAAAACTGAATGTCGTCCATAATTAAAACGTCATATTTTCTATATTTTTCTTTGAAAAAATTTGGTTTATTGAGTTGAAGGGCGTTTATATATTCTTGGCCAAATTTTTCCGAGGTAGTGTAAAAAACCTTTTTGTTGCCAGTGTTTTTAATATAATTTCCTATGGCCTGAATAAGATGTGTTTTTCCATGACCAGTTCCTCCATAAATAAAAAGCGGATTATAAACAATTCCTGGTTTTTTAATTATGGCTTGGCTAGCAGCATGGGCCAATTCATTAAACGGACCAACAACAAAAGATTCAAATGTATAACGTGGATTAAGGTTGTCGTCTTTGTTTATATATATATCCGCCATTGGCAACTCCTTGTTCATTTGTGGGGTTTTTTCAACAATAATTTTTTCTTCAATGTTTTCTTTTGAGACCACATAATGAAGAGCCTGAATACTTGGAGAAATGGTTCGCAGAGCCTTTAGTATGGTGTTGTGGAACTTACTTCCAAGCCAGTCTTGTACAAAAGTGTTTGGAACTCCGAGATATATAGCCCCTTCTTCCTGTCTTATTATAAAAGTATCCTTAAACCACGTATTAAAATTCGGCTTAGAGAGACTTAGTTCCATTTCTACCAACACACCGTCCCAAAGTTTTTTGTTGTTTGTCGACATGTTTCTTATTATATAGGTAATAAGGAAATATAGTACTTGTTAAAAAACGGCCAATGTGTTAATAATATGTGTATAAGTTGTGTACAACAGTAGAAAGTCCATAAAGTCCATAAAGTTCGTAAAGTAAGTACAAAACAGCCTTGACTTTATAGACTTTTAACTTTATAAACTTTATAACTATTCATTATGTCAAAAACATATCAACCAAAAAAGAGAAAACGAGCCAAATCACATGGATTTTTGGTGCGTAATAAGTCAAAAACTGGCAGAAATACCATTTTGAGACGAAGACGAAAAGGAAGAGCTAAACTGAGTACAGTCTAGACAAGTCGAAAGTCCATAAAGTCCATAAGGTTGAAAATGTAGTCAAAAATGACCTAATTTAATGATTTTCTTTATAGACTTTATAAACTTTTAACTTTTGACTCAATTATGCTCCCAAAAAGAAGGAGAATATTAAGAAAAGAATTTGCTAATATTCTTAAAAATGGGAGGCGATTTCACTCCCCCAACTTAGTTTTGTGTGTGGCGCCAATTTCCTCTGGCGGGGCTTCAGACAGCAAGTTTTCCTTTTCTGTGTCAAAGAAGGTGTGTCAAAAAGCAGTAGACAGAAACAAATACAGAAGAAGAGGATATTCTATAATTTTAAAAAATCTAAAAAAAATAAAACCAGGTTACTTTTGTCTTTTTTCTTTTAAAAAAACACCAGAACTTCTCACCTTTTCTACACTAGAGAAAGATGTTACAGAGTTACTTTCTATGTCTGGTGTGTTATCATAAGTTGAAAGTTCATAAAGTCTATAAAGTTCATAAAATAAACACAAACAACCCTAAACTTTATAAACTTTTTACCTTATAAACTTTATAACCATCTTCATGTCCTATCTATACAACACAATTATATTTCAACCGTTTTATAACGGATTTATTTTTTTGATGAACCTTTTCCCTTTTTTTGATGCTGGAGTCATAATTGTTATCTTTACAATTATCATAAAAATAATCATTCTTCCCCTCTCAATCAAAGCATCAAAGGCTCAAATAGAGATGAAAAGTACAGAAAAAGATTTACAACAAATAAAAGAAAAATACAAAAACGACAAAAGCGAACAGTCAAAAAAAATAATGGAGTATTACAAGGAACGAGGTATTAACCCGTTTGCAGGGATTTTTGTTCTATTAATTCAATTGCCCATTCTAATTGGTTTATATCAAGTCTTTATTAAATCTGGTCTTCCTAAAATAAACACGGCTTTACTCTACTCGTTTATTGGCGGGCCGATTGCTATAAACATGATGTTTCTCGGTCTTATAAACATCTCTGAGAAAAGTATGATTTTGGCTCTTTTGGCGGGAATTACAACCTACTTTCAGATAAGTCACACAACTGGCACTAATACACAAACAACAGGAACACAAGGAGATATTGCCAAGGCCATGGCCGTACAAATGAAATATTTTTTTCCGATACTGATGACTTTTATTGCTTATACAATATCAGGAGCCATTGCTATATATTTTATTACAAGTAATGTTTTTGCTATTGTTCAGGAGATATATATTAAAAAGAAATATCACAAAGATATTACGGTAGTATAGAAAAAATTGAAAATTATTTTGTTAGGTCTAAACTCCATAAAGAGTTGTCTCTCTTGTTTATAAAAATCAGGTATTGCTCGTTTTCCGATAAAATTGGTTTTATAACATCAATTTGCTCACCACTTTCAGTAAACAAACCCTTAATCATACTAGAGGTATTGTTTTTTACGTCATATTTCCAAAGGTTGTCCGCTAAAGAGAGAGACCCTCTATACCAAGAGGTCAAACTCTCTCTATCAACAAGTCTTTCTGGTACGGCGCAATAAAAAACATTTCTATCTTTTTTACTCCAAACACATTTTTCTGGAAATGTTGTTGGGGTGACAGTAACGGATGATTTGTTTTTTGTATCAAACACAAACATTTTAGGTGTGTCCTCTTGGTCAAGATAGAGAACTTGTGTGGCTAAGTCATTCACTAAAGTGGAAAGTCCTAAAATATTTCCAAGGATTGTTTTAATCTGGGCGTTTCCTGTGTCCACAAAAAACAAAAATCCTTTCACCTCTTGATGGGGTTTTGTTGTTAGGGCAACCGTCTTTGTATTAACATATTGAGACAGAAGTTCTTTGATGGGAGAATTCCATATCTGAACTCTTTTACTACCATCAAAATTTGAAACATATCCCACCGAAGAACCAGCTTTTTGCTCCAGAGAAAAAACACTGCTTCCAAAAACAGAAACATCACTCAAGTTTTCTGGAAATTTTATGGCCGAAACAACACCTCCTGTAGAAGTGGCGACTTCTTTGATTAAAAGCCCATAAGTATCAATTGTTTGATTGTCATCTTTTAAATATCTAGCAACAAGAGAATTGTTTTTGTTTCCCCAAACGGCATCATAGACAAAAGGTATGGTGGTGTTTGAGATGCGGTTTTGGTTTGGTGAAAAAAGTTCTGTTTCAAAAATGTGTCCCGTTGCTCTTTCTATATACCTAACAATTGTTCCAGCTTTAACATCTAAAACTCCGGCTCCAGCTACTGGCTCCGTGGATAATTTACGTAGCTTTTGTGTGTAGTTTGTGATGTTTATTGTCGGTGGTGTTACAGGAGGCTCCTCTACAATCGGTGTTTCCACGGAGGCGTTTCCTCCGAAGGGAAAGAAGTTTTGAAAAATACTACTACCACTACCTGGCTCACCTTGATTACTCTGAAGAATAAAATAGTAACCAATGAGGCTAATCAAAAGAAAGCAAGGACTACAGATATTATAATAATAAAAAGTTTTTTTGACATATTATTCAATTACTACATGCCAGTGTTTTCCTGTTGATGTTCCACCAGTGTTACCCCCTAAGGCTTCATAGGTAAATGAGGCTCGTTGTCCGTTTGGAAGATTTACAATTTTAGATGTTCCGTCTTGTGGTAAGTCTGTGCTTCCAGTGAGATATTTATTTAGGTAGACGTCTGGTCTTAGGTCAACTATAGGCTTACCGACCCCATGAGTTTTATGTCCACCCTCCGTTCCTCCTGTTATTGTGATATTACAACCACAATCACTATTTAAACTAACCAGTCCCGTAATAGCATTACCAGGAAGACCGTTTACGTTTGTACACCCTCGCGTGGCCCCAGTTACACAGGCAGGGGAGTTTACGTTAATAACCCCATTTAAACTGTTTCTAATAGCAGTATCGTTAGCCAACTGCTCTTTATTTAGAGGTACTCCGTCATTTATTAAGGTCTCTCCGGTTTTTACTGATGGGTTTTTGAGAATCAAATCAAGCCTGAGAATTTGTGGATTTATTGTGGATAAGATTATCCATGCTCCAATAACCAAGACCAATCCCCAAATAGCGTTTGTTATCCACTCTTTGCCTTGTTGTTTTCCTGAAATAGCATCTGACGTAGCATAAGTAATACCTCCCCAAGTAATTACAAGAAAAGCCAAAGCGGCGGCTATGCCTATAGATAAGTTAAAAGCGGCGGGAAGATAATCCCCTAGTTTCATAGGGCCACTTATTTTTGGGAGCGGAGCAATAATAGTGTAGTCATTTATAGCATGTGCTACTGTAAAACCAGAAAACAACATAACTACTATGATTGTTGAGAGGATTATTTTTTGAAGTTTTGTTTTCATAATTCTTTACATTTTCCTAGCTCCTAGCTACTGGCTACTGGCTACTATTTTCACCGAATATTAAATTAAAATTACTTGAAGCATACTGCAGTATTTTTTTACTATTTTCTATTGAAAGTGAAATGTTTGATATACCACTCGTTCCCTCTTGTTGTCTGAAAACCTGTATTGACTGTGTTGGGTCATTATTTATTGGGGAACCGTTAACAAACCATTTAAATGACAAGTCATTCGAGTTTAAATTTGTTATTCCAAAAAACAAAGGAACACCGACTACGGTTATCTCTTTTGAATTTTTGAGTTCTTCTGCCCCAGAAAGAGCCTTTTGAAATTCTATACCGTATATTGGATTCTTTTTATAAAAAACAATAAGAGGCTCTGATGGAGCAAGGTTTAAAGTTGCATAGCCAACCCCGGAGTTATCAGTGGTTGTAACCTCTACGCTTATTTCAAAAGGTCTTGAAATTAAAGAAGAAACAAAAGAATAAATGTTTTTACCAAAACCTGAAACACTTTCTATTGTTGAACCATTTTTTTTCCATGTATAAATTAAGTTTTTAGCTCCAATTTGTGTTCCATCAGCAGATGTTATGTGTGGTAGAGCTATTACGGTTATCTTGTTTTGGTGACTAAAGAGAGATTTACCTTTGTAAAAAGGCGGCATAAAACCCTCACTTTCCCAAATCAAATCAACACCAACCGGTTTTATTCTAAACGTTTTTTCTATAGTTTCCCCCTCCTGTGTTTCTATTACAATTTCTAATGTGGTGGTTGTGTTTATTTCCCCGGTGGTAAAACTAAATGTTTTTTCTCCCATTCCTGATTTTTGCGTTTTGCTGTTCACTTTCCATGTGATATTTGCGGAGTTTATATTTGTTGCATAACTTACAAGGGAAACATAAACCGTCTCGTTTGGTCCTGGATTTTCTGGAACTAATTCAACATTTACTCCTGTTTGTGGTAAACCAAGCTGTGCATTTGCAACACCAAAAAACCCAAAGATACAAAGAAACGATAAAATAAAAACAGATAGCCTCATTGACTTTATTGTAACACACAAACAGTCTTTCACTACGTATTTATACACAATAAAAATTGTTTATTAGACCAACTTCTTTAAATAATTCAATGTCTTAGAGCCCTCAATCAATACTTCTTTGTCCAATCTACCTTTAGATTTATTATAAAGAACATCCTCCCCCTTAACTATTAATATGGTAAAAATAACACCGGCAGTTATTTCTGGTCCGATATTTAAGACCCCCACACAACCAATGGCCGGGAGAATTTTTGATACTATAATCTTTTTAATAGAATCAGACATACCCCATCCTTTTATTGATGTCCAAGTATAAAAAGTAAGCCAAGAAAAGATACCAATAAGGCCAGAAAGTATCCATCCAACAAAAGGTATCAAATCAAGAAGAAACTGAAGTAGATCATAAAACAAAGCCACCATAATCATCAGTACAATAGTTATTTCTGTAACCCTGTTTCTTTTTTCAAATCTTGCCGCCGAGTCTTTCATCAAACGACCAACTTTAGTAAATTTATCTTGAATTTCTGTTAGGGGTATTCCACTAGAGGTTTCGAGTTTATTCTTAATCTTTGTTCCTTCACTACGAATACCACCTAATATTTGCTGAGATGTTTCACTTTTTATCATTTTAGCACTCTCTTTTATTGTTGTTTTTGATTCTTTTACTTCATGATGGATGTCATTAAAATTTTTAACAACAGGAACATTTTCAAAGCCGTCTTGAATATTTTGTAAACTATTTATTTTGGTAGTTTCTTTCACGGTCTTATTTTTGTTTGTTTGCTACCATTAACTACTTTGTTCCAACTCTCTTCTTGCAGCTTTGATGGCCAAGACTTGTGATGGGTCGGATGTAATTATTTGCTCCTCTGTGTAGGATGCCTTGATTTTTATCGCCACATGTTTTAGTCCAGCAAAGAAAATCCCCTCGCCAACATCAGATTCAAGTAGTAGGTATTTTTCTTCATCTGTGAGTTTAAAAACCTCTTGGAGCTGGTCTACTGACGAAGGTGATTGTTTGAGAAGTATTTGGATGGAAGAGTTGCGTATAATGGAAGCACCATATTCTGATTTCATAAAATCATCAACATCTTGGGTAATTGTAGCCAAACCCAAAAAATATTTTCGCCCTCTTTTTGCCATAGAGAGTAAAAACGAAGCGGTGTCGGGGGACTTCATCATCCACCAAGCCTCGTCAATTACTAAGAGGCGTTTTTTTAGTTTTTTTCTAATCATGTTCCATATATAGTGTGTGACGATATACATTGCAACTGGTTTTAGTTCATCCTCCATGTCTCGTAAAGAAAAAACAATGAACTTTTGGTTTATGTCAACATTACTTGGTCTGTTTATAAAGCCGGACCATGTTCCACGAGTATATTTTGTCAGTCGCTGGGCCAACGAATCTCCCCCCTCCATACCAGAGAGAACAAGCTCAAAATCAGACATAAGTGGAGGTTCAACATTTTCAAAATTAGAATCAGCGGTGATGTCTTTCAGGGCATAGGTTTCTGAAATAGCTCGGTCAATAATAGCATCTTCTTCTTGGCTTAGCCCACCCATCATGATACGAAACAGACCGACAAGATTAATAGTATTTTGACGAAGAACGTTTGCAAAAGACTCACCTTCACCTGGAGGGGCTAATTCAAATGGATTTATATGGTGTTCCGAGTTTAAAGAAATGTTGAAATATCTGCCCCCTGTCGCTTCTGCCAAGTACTCGTATTCTTTTTCTGGGTCAATCACAATAACGTCGGAATCAAACATTAAAGTACGTAAGATTTCCAGTTTAGTCATAAACGATTTTCCAGAACCTGACTTTGCAAAAGTGATTGAATTATAGTTTTCTAGACTAAATCTATCAAATAAGATTAAGGAGGAGTTATGCCTGTTTATTCCGTACAATATTCCGCGGTCTGATGTCAGGTCAAACGAAACAAAAGGAAAAAGAGATGAGAGTGGAGATGAATTTAGCTTACTATAAACCTTTAATTCATCTGTTCCAAGAGGAATAGTTGTTTTAAACCCTTGTTCTTGTTGAAATAGAGCTGGTTTAACGTAAACCATTTTGGATTCTAGTATTGACTTGATTTCCGACTCAATTTTATCAAGTTCGGCGCTTGATTCGGCGTATATGGTGATGTAGAGACCAACATCAAAGAGTTTTTCCTGTGCTTGTTGGAGTTGGTCTCGCAGGTTTTCTAGGTCTTGATAGGCCGTGTCAAGCATTGGGTTTCTAACCAACCCCTTTGATTCTCGGGTGTTGATTTGGCTTTGTACCTCCGCCACTTTTTTTTGAAAGGTTCGAAGAACCTGGGAAGTTTCAATCGGTGATATAAAAATCGCAACGTCAAAAACTTTGTCTAGGTTGATAATCGGAGCAAACCAGTTCTCTCCCAAGTATCGCGGGTAAGATATAACAAAAAAACTTCGTAAGACTTTTTCTCCCAAATTGATTTCCTTCGGAGTTATTTTAAGAGCACTGGGAGCGATAATGTCTTTCAATTCTAGCGAATTAGAATCATATATCTCTTGAGGGAGAATGGTAGATATTTCTGGTTCGGTTTTCTTGGGTTTTAAAAAATCAAGTATTCCCATAAAATTAATTTACTTTAATTGGTTTTTCTGTGTCTCCTGGATTAAATATTTTATAAAATAATTCTATCACCTCTTCTGTTTTTAATCGTATTACTCGTATTCCACACTGGGAAAGACCTTGTTCTACCACAGACACACGTTGTTCTAATTGTGTTCTGTTTTCATCAAAACTAACCCGTTTATTTTCCAGTTCTTCTGCGGTTGTCTTCTTTTTTAGTAGTCTGCCCAGTCCACTTCCCTTGATACTAATTAGTGCTGGGTCGTATGATACGATAACAAAAAAACTTTTTGTCATGATGTTGTTGTCTTCAGTAAACTTTTTAACAAACCCAATATATTCTTGAGTTTGGATTTTCATCAGGTCGTTGACTTGTTCTTTGTACCTTTCCTCCAGAAGTGCAATATATGGCCTTATATCTAACCTTCTTGACTCTATAGAGATTTGTACAGGAAAATCTAAGGAATTAAGAAAATTCTGAAATTGCATCAAAATAGCATTTCGTTCGTCGTCTGATTTAAGAGAAAAGTTTAAAGAAGATGCTAAAACAACTCCTCGCATTGAGCCATCTTTCAAAACAAGGATGCCATCACGCACCTCTTTTATTGGAACAAACTCTTGTGTTGCTTTTGAAGAAACTACCATAGTACTAGTATAACGTATAATGTATAAGGTATAAAGGATAGATAGTAAGATTATTTCTGCTTCTCATACATTATACGTAATACTTTATACCGGTTTTCTACCTTGTCGTTTTTCCGTCTTCTCCCGTAAGTGGATTTAAGTTTTCGTTTATATCGAGTGTCCAGGACAACTCTTTCAATTTACTATCAGACAAACGAGGAACATATATCTCACTTAATTCGGATAATTTTTCCGCCTCGTCGGCGGATCGCCGTGGAGGCGATTTTGGTTCTTTTTTCCAAATGTAAAGATTTTGTTTTGTATAGTAGATAAAAGCAGATTCTAGAAAATCAATAAATGGTTTGTTATTTATTTTATAAAAAGCCAAAGCCAAAGAAAGAGGAACAACAACTGCTATGAGTAATATGGCTATGTATATAGGTAAAAATGTGTAAAAAATAAAAACCATTCCGGCACCACCAACAATATATGTGAATTGTTTTATGGTCAGTGGGCCAATGATTTTGTCTTCTATTTCAATAAATTGTGGTACTTGATAACGCATGATTATGTATAAAGTATTATGTATAAAGTATTATGTATGGACTCAAATACATTATACCTTATACATTATACAGGCATTTATTCCAGTGGTTCTCGGTATGGGTCTACAGCATATTTTTTTACAGGAGGTGGTACTGGTTCTGGTGGTTTTGAGCCGACGTTTTCAGTCGGCTCCCCGACCTCCAACGTACTAGGTCGGAGCGTCGGGGTTGGCTCAGATGGTTTAGCTTCAGTCTCTAGGGCAGGCATTACTTTATTTTCAACCGGTGCTTCTGTGTATTGTGGTACAGGAATGGGTTCAGGCACAGCTTTGTAAATAATTTCAGAAGGTCGCGAAGTTTGCCCAGGGGCTTCCCCTGGGGTTTCCTGGGGTTTTGTTTCTGGTTTGACAGTGTTAATTGGTTGTTCCACGATACGCACCTTTTCTCCGGGCTCAGTCATTGGTAAAATGTTTGCTTCTATTTCTGGTAAATTTTTCGGTCGTATTTCTGGAATATCTTTTTCTGGTGTTTTGTTTTGGTTGTTTTGACTTTGAATTTCTTCCTGGCTACTAGATGCTAACTGCTGGCTACTGTCCGTTTTCTTCTCTATGCTTTTGACGGCGTATTCAAAAACTCTTATTTCCAGGTCATCCATTATTTGTTCAGCTAGGAGTCTCGAGATACCCAGCTCTGCAATAATTGTTTCTAAAAGGGCTTCGGGACTTTCCAGGCCAGTAAGGACAAAAAGCACAGTATCTACTAAATCATTTACCTGTGTATCATTTAGTGAATATTTTTTTGCAATCTCTGCTGTTCTTTCTTCCCAGACACCAGCAAAGATAAACTCTTTCACGGGTTTGGATAAAGTATTTATAAAATTGTCTATTTCCTGGTCATTCATGGTATTTATGTCGTGGCTCCTGGTGTTCCACCTGAAGCTCCTGGTGGTGGTGTTGGGCCTGGTGTGGTAGTTGAAGCTGCTCCAGCTGCCCCTCCCCCTTTCTCAGCTTCTTCTTTTGCGGCAGCAGTCATTGCTTCTAGGGCTTTTTCTGCTTTAGTCTTTTCCTTAGGAACAGCCCTCATTTTACGTGCGAGCGCCTTTCTATCTTCTCTTGTTTTTGGTAAAGAAGTCATCCCTACCACATGAGTTGCTGTTCCAAACGTACCAGCCACCTTTCGCCAGACAGCCTCTTTTGAGTTCCAATCACGCAGGCCAAGAAGATCCGCTTGTTCTCCCCATGTAATCTTTCCACCGGCCGCCTGTCTCTCTTTTATTTCTTGTAATCTGTCTTCCTCCTTCTTAATCTTTTCGTGTTTTTCAATAAGTTTTCTAACGGTTTCGTCTTCCTTTTGTGTGGTTCTCTCACCGGCCGCCTGTTTATCTTGTATCTCTTTTATTTTTGCTTTTTCTTCCTCACTTATTCCGTGTTCTTCTCTAGTAGCAGCTTGTTCTACTCTTCTCCTATATGTATCGTTGAGGTCTTTTTCGTAATGGGCAACCCTCTGAATATCTTTATTGATTCTCTTCCTTGCTTGTACGGCCCGGTCGCCCTCAACACCCTCCCAGGATTTTAGTTCTTCTTCAAGAGGCTTTTTGGCTGCATCATCTTTTCTCTTTGCTTCTGCATAAGCAGCGTCGTTTGGTTTGTACTGTTTCATTTTTTCTTCCGCTTTCTTCGTCTGCTCCTCCCGTATTGCCTTAAAGTTCTCTTTTTTGCTGTCTACTTTACCAAAATCAGCCAGACTTCCAGCCGATACCCCGGCTACTTTTACAGCTCTGACATCAAAACTCCTCTTGGCCATTTGGTTTCCTGCGGCTAGTTGCATACGGGCAACACTACCTTTGAAGCCACCCTGAGCTGCTCTTTCTTTTAAGGCCTCATCATTTGCCCAGTTATTTCCAGCTCTTCCCAAAGTTGCCCTACTAAGTCTAGCCGTTCCACCCATTACTGCTCCACCGGCAAAGGCGGTTAGTTTGCCCGTAGCATCCCCGATGTACTTTGAGCCTTTGGTGGAGGTGCTTTTTGCGATTATAAGAGAAAAAACGAGGAGACCTATGATGATGGCAAAATTCAAGGCAATTCCCATAGTTTCGGGTTGTGGTTTTGCTCCACCACCAAGAAGCAAGTCCTTAAAACTTTTTTGGGGAATAAAACCATCACTTGACATGAGAGTTAACACAACCCAAGTCATTATCATGTAAATGGGAGGAAAAAGTAGCTGACTATTCAGGGAATTCCACCAGTCATCAGCATATTTTTTTAAGAAAGGTAGAGCCATTCCCATATAGGCTACGGGTGAGAGCATTAAAAGGACAATCAAAGTTATGTATCTAACAACAAATATGATAGCTACAGCAAAAAAAACAAAAGCTGCAACTAACAATATTGAGATTGAACCAATCCCAAAAATAAGCACCCCCGCCACTCCTTGATCTGAAGCGGGGTTTGCTTCTCCGTTCCTGTCCCATATACCCTGTAACCCTATGGCTTTCATAACGGGGTCTGACAGGCCATAGTCTTTTGTGTTGGCGTCAGGACCAAGAATAGACTGGTAAATATTTATAGTTACTATATTTGATGCATCTATCAGTACTTTTGTAAAAAATAAACTGAAATTTACAAGAAGCGATGCTAAAACAATCATACTAACGAATTTTCTGATTTTGTCTATATCACTTAACCCTATAATCATCTTTATTCCCTCATAGACAAGGAGAAATATAAAAACAATATTTATCAAATCACGGACAACTTTCCAGGCGATGTTTATTCCCGTTAGAGTTTTTAGGTGTTCAGACATATCTATGATGGTATACTTCAATACAAAATTCAAAAACATTCCAGCAATTCCAGTAAGCCAACTTACGAGTTGAATTAAGGCCATTGAAAGAAATTCAACAATATATGTTATTGGGTTTAAGTCGGGCCATCCCCAAGCATGTGCAAAATGAGTTGGAATAAATAAAATCACTAAGACAAAAAGTATTAGGATGTGTGGTAAAAATTTTCGCATTCTAATCATGGTAATTTTAATTCAAATGGTCCTGGATTGACTGTGCCAGTATTTAGGTCCAAAATAAACTCGCTGTTTGAATCGGTTTCGTAACAACCATCCACACGATATTTCATATTTTTTCCAATAGTACCGTCAATACAAGTAGTTGTGGCGAGAGAGGTTGCAAGTGTTTGGATATATATTTTATTTTGAGATGGAGCAAAGGTCATTTTTCGCAAACGACCTTGTCCACCAGCGCCATTTGATTGGTAATTAGAAAGAAGTTGATAAACATTTTTTCCAGTTATATTTTTATCAATACGAGAGGCTTCACCTTTTGGCATATCATGTCCAGAAATTACCATGAAAACATTGGAATTCGGATAAACAATATCCGTCCAGAGGTTTTCGTAAGAAGTAATAGGTCCTCCGTTGGTTTGATCTTGGTATTGTCGTAAACCCTGATAGTTTAAGTATGCGTGAGTTGAAAGAATAATTTTGCTTGAAGGGTATTTTTTTATTATTGAGTTTGCCCAAGTAGCATCTGCTACCCTATTGCTTGGTGTGGTATAGCGCATACTAATAAGAACATAATTTTCTCCACCACCACTAAATAATATATAACTATTACTGTTGTTTGAGTCCGAGCTTCCTCCCCACCAAAAGTTTTTATTATATCTTGATACTGGGAAATATCTTGCAAAAACATCTGTTGTTTGTGGGGTGGTTGTGCTGAAATCGTGGTTACCCGCAAGAATTCCATACGGAACTTTTGCATCATCCAAAATCTTCATAGCATTACTTGCGTTTACCCATTGGTATGCTTGATATGACTCACTAATTAGGTCACCAACTTGTGCAGCCGCTTTAATTTTTAGACCACTGAAGTTTTTTACAATCCAATTTGTGATATTTGTAAAACCTTTATAATTAACCGAATCATAAGCGGTATATCCCTGTGTATCGGGAATAACAACGAAGGTGAAATAGTCACTCGGAAGAGTTATTGGAGATATTGGCGGAGTGCCTGTTGAAACAGTTAATTGCACGGATTGACTTTTTGTTCCACCAGTTCCTGAACATGATATGGTGTATGTGGAGGTAACAGTTGGTGAAACTGTTTGTGAGCCAGAAATTGCTCTCGTTCCTGTCCAAGCTCCAGATGAGGTACATGATGTGGCGTTGTTAGAAGACCAGGTTATGATAGACGAAGACCCTGGAACGATAGATGAAGGAGAAACAGACAGATTAACAGTTGGAACAATTGGGGCAGGAGGTGGTGGAGTGGTTGGACATCCGCAGTTGGTTCCACCGCCAGAAATCGTACAGTTGAGTGGAATAAATCCAACAAATTGTTCTGAAGTTACGGCTGAAGCGATTGTCCTGTCACCAGCATTAACGCCTATAATTGCATCATAGCGTTCCATTGTTGTATCGCCTGTTTTCCATATAGCGATTAAATCTCCTGATGATGGATTGTTGTTTCCATTTAAAACTTTTTCAGTGGCATTGACACCAAAAATTTTTAATTCTTCAACCACCAAGGCTAAAAACTTAAGCGAATTTTCTTTATTATTTAGAGAATTTGCCAGAGCTTGATTTTTTTCCAAAGTAAAGGTTAGGGCCTCTCTAAGGAACGAAGCGTAAATATTACCAGTAGTGAGACAAGGACTTTTTCCTCCTGGGGGGGTTCCGCCCTCAGGAATCACGACAGCACAAGGACCACTGCCTCTTGTATCACTACCCACCCCAACCCATCGGCTTCGGTCCATATTTCCTCCAGCAAAATTACATTGCGGAGTTGCCGGTCCACCCAAATCACCAGAGCCGGTTGCTGAACCTAATACATCATATATGTAACAAGTGGGGCCATGGAAGACAATATCGCATGAAACACCAGTACAATTTGCTCCACTCTTTTTTTCTAACATTCCCCAGCCTGAAGCATTATTGCTTCCGGCGGCATTTTCTATAATTGTTCGTATGTTTTCTCTGGAGATAGTCCCCGCTGGAAATTTTCCTCTTTCTGATGCGATACTATCACATATACCACTTAAGCCGGGAGGTATTTCGCCTGGAGTGCCAGGCCCTTTTCCGGTTTCACCGTCAATAGGAACTATATTTTCAAGCCACTCTGGCCCTTTTATTATTCCTGGTTTTATTTCACAAGTTTGTTCCCCAGTATCTTCGTTGGTTAGACAAACCATTGTTGTAGGAGTAATTTGTAATTGACCTGGGTCTATCGGTGGTGGTTCCGGTTCATTTTCCAACTGGGATGTGAAGGATGGACTACTGTTTGATGATTTACTTACACCAGCCAGTCCACCTTTATCTCCAAAGACTTTGCTCATAAATTGGCTAACCAGAGCAGTAAGAATTTCATTTATTTCATCGGCGGCCTGAAGTTGTCTCCATCCAGAACCAAGAGAATCACCCAAGGCTTTGTCTATAGCAATTCCCGGAGTGACCGTTTCTTTTTCACTTTCGGCACATTCTCCGAGTTCTGGTAAACCTTGAGATTCTAGAAATCCAGGAGTTAAAATATCAGAAAAATTTGCTCCCGTTAACCGCTTTGCTTTTTCCATAGTCATTTCCATTCCCTCCTTGCATTTTTCTAATGACAAAAGTCCGCCACTCTGATCAAGTTGGGTTTCTTTCCTTGCCTTGTTATTTTGAACCGTTGTAAGCAACTTACTCTCTGCTGCAAGGTAAGCGCTGTATGGATTACCAGCACTGGTTTGGGTCATTTCAAACCAGCCAGTCCAACCACCTTTGGAAAAATCGCTTATGAAAGCATCATAGTTGTTTTTCAAAGTGTCTAATGTACAGGTATAATTATCTTCCTGTATGTAATTCTTTACCAAAGCCAATCTCACTTCAGCTTTAAATGGACTACACAGTTTATTTAATTGTGTTTCCGAAAGAAATTGTGAAGCAGTGTTATCTCCTATATCAAGAAAAAACTGGTTAGAGTCTGTAATAAAGGCCGGTTTTCCTTTAAACCCAGAATTTATCCAGTTAACTGTTTGAGCAGTTAACTTTTTTAACATTATTTTTCCAATAACTGTAGCGATCGTATCAAGGGGAAACTCCTTAGCAAGATTCATGATATCAATGTACTGGGCCTCTACTTTTTGGGGGACAGAAATTGAGAGAAGGGAAACGATCATGATTGCTATAAAGAGTTTTTTCATTTACGTCTATTATACATTAATTAATCTATTAAATACTAGGATTTTTGTTGAAAAGTCTTTAGTTTTGCATTAGGTATGTGTTCATGTTTGTTAGTGCTGTTTTTAACAAAAAAGTATCTGTTTGATATTGACTAATTCCAATCAAGCCCGCAACAGGGTCTATAAAAACCAACCTCATTGCTTCTAGGTCTGATAAAAGACTACTAGTAACATTAAGAAGGGCAAGATGTACCTCAATAGCACTTTTAGGCACATTCATTGTGAGCAGGTCAGTTAGGAGACTTTTGTTTAGAAAAATAATTTGGTCTAGTTTAGCCAATTTTGTTTCACTTGCACTGGTTATGGCATTATTAAATATTTCTATTGGGTTTTCTTTTACCTGAGAAGATTTGTCTTTCAGGCTTTGATTTAGCGTATTTCCATACACTTCTATTGTGTTTGTATTGGTATTATTGATTACATGCAGATTCTTGATGTTATATTTTACTCGAACACCTTTTGTGTATTCTGGTATTAAGAGAGTGGTTTCTGCGATTTTTGCTGCCTCTTCTGGGGTGACTGGTCCATTTTTTATCGCCGACAAATACTGGGAAAGAAAATCGCGAGACATTTGTGCTGTTAGTGTTGTTTCATTAAATACACCTGGGTCTTCATTTGTCAGGATGGTAGTGGTGCTATTACTTGAATCAAGGTTTACTAGAATTTTTTTCCAATCATTGTTTGTGTTTTTATCTAGATTGATGTAGGGGTTTACAGAAACATCGGTTGTGTCCCCGATTGTCTGTGGGCTAGCGGAATTTCTTGCAAGTAGATAAACGGAAGCAACAACTCCGAAACAAATAATTAAAACAAATAAAATCCTGTTGTTTGGCATTTATCCGCACACTAATTTTAGCATTGTGTTTTTTGTTGCCTGTTACGTGTTTAATACAAACTAGTGTATCAATTACTTAGTGATTGAACTTATGTGTTGTAACAACACAAGGCAACGATGCTAAATTTAGTGTGCGGATTAATTATATCATCCTATTAGAGTTCTTCACAATTAATTTTAAAAATATTTTTTGCGTTATTTAAACAAGCTTTAACTCTAACAGGACAGGTGTTTTAAATTACAAAAAATTAACCAACCACGGTGAAACCATAAAAAGTAATACTATTAGAAGAAGATAAATAAAGTGAAGGATAAATATGGGTTTTTCACGGTAGGGAGTTCTTGTAATCAGTCTATAGCTAATTATGGCAACTGGGATAGAAATAATATATAAAATATAAAAAGACAAAAACAGCGGAACCGAAAGTATGCTCAAGGCAAAACATAACCCCACAACCCGAGGGCCATTTTTTCCAAATATTACCGGCAAAGTCTTTATTCCGTTGGCTTTATCTCCCTCAATATCCTTCATATCTTTGATGTTTATTTCCAATGTAAATACAACAAGCGTTCCTAGGGCCAGAAGCAATGGAAATGTTTGAAATGTTTTGTCCCATGAGACAAAAAAGAAACCAGCAAGGATTGTTACAAGAGAGGCTATGCTTATAAGAAAAGTTGATAATACCGGAATACGTTTTAAACAAAATGGCTCTGCGGAATATATGTGTGAAACAAAAAGACCAACAATACACATATAAAATGGATAAAATCCAGCCGACCACGAACCAGAGAGTGCGATAACCAACCAAATCAAACCAACCTCCTTCATGTCGCTCGTCGTCATCACCCCTTGTACCAGTGGTCTTTCTTTGTTTGATATTTTGTCTATGTCTATGTCAGCTATGTCGTTAATTTGTACAGCGTATAGCCACAAACCAACCCAGGAAATCACTAAACAGACAACACCCAAAATGTCTACCCACGAGGTTAATTTGAAACCCAAAGTATATGCCCCACCCATTCCTAAAAAGAGTAAAGACAAATAAAAAAAGATACGACCCAAACGGGCGTTTTTTACAACAGCTTTAAATTTTTTTGTTTCAATTTTCCAAAACAAGATAGATACAAAAACAAAAGATAGGATAAAAAGTATTTGAGACATTAATTTATTAAACCCTAACTCAAAAAATCTAAGAGGTGTTACAGAAAAAGTGGTTTCGTGCAGGGTGTTATGTAAAATGTTTGAATCTATTAGCAAATTATTTATGTAACCAAATACACTCAAAGAGTTTGAATCTACTCCATTGTTTATATGGGTGAATGTGTAGAGTAACCCAGGAACCGAACCAATCAAAAAGATTAAAAAATATGTGCTAAATACCGCCAAAATTATAGGTAAGACTGTTTTTCTCTTTAACCATACATACCAACCAATACCAAGTAAAATAATTATTATTTCAACACGCATACCATATGTGGCCCATTGCATCGGCTGAAAACTAAAAAATTTAAAGAAATCAACAAGGAGGGTTTGATGACTATCAAAAACATAGGACATCCTATATCCCTTTCCTAGACTAATCACAATATCCAAAATTGGAGCTAGCCAAGAAAGAGGCAGGGCAAACAAAATTAATTTTCCCGCACTTAAAAAATCCTTACTAAAAAATCCAACAATGCAGGCTGTGCCCATCATTACTGTAATAAAAAATAGCAAGTAATGAACAAGAGTGTATGGGTCCGAAGCAATAACTCCAGAGGTTGTCGGATTGGATAAGGCTTCTAAAAAGAAACGGATAAACATTATTCCGGCGAAACCAAGTAGCCATTGTCCCACGGTTATTTTTTGACTTTTTATGTCATCCAAAAATCTTTCTATCATCCCGTTAGAAGTAGGGAATCACCCACTTTCGCGAGATGACTACTCTACCTGAATTACTTTGTTGATAATTTACCTTCATGTTTAGATTCCCGTGACTTCTAACGGGATCATCTGTTTATTGTATTATAAAGTTTCAACCAAGTCTCTAGAGGCAAGTCTTCTGCTCGGGTTTTTAAGTCTATTTTGCAACTCTTAAAAAATTTTATTAAATTATCTTTTTTGTACAGACTACACAGATTTGGGAGTAGCTGTTTTCTTTTGTGGGCAAAACCAGCACGTAACATTTTAAAGAATTTTTCTTCATTTGGCGGTTTAACCGCCAAAAGTTTTTTTCTGGAAATGTTTTTAATAGATAAAACAGCCGAGTCAACAGTAGGTTGTGGTGAAAATGCTCCCCGACCAACAACCCTTACAATTTTCGGCTCCCCATATATTTTTACGGAAAGAGACAGTAAACTTTCTTTTTTATCCTTAGCCACAATTCTTTCGGCTACTTCTTTCTGAACCAGGAGGGTCATTGACTCTGGTTGTTTTTTGGACTGCAAAAACATTCGGAGTATTTGACCAGTAATATAGTATGGAATGTTGGCTACAACTTTGTATGGGAGGTCGTAAAACTCAAAAATTTCTGGGTCAAAGTCTAAAATATCTTTTTCCAACAGCTCAAATTTTCCAGACTTTATTTGTTCTGAGAACTTATTTTGTAAATATGGGATGAGTCGCGAATCCTTTTCTATTGCCACAATTTTTGCTGCGAAGAGTAGCAAGATTTCGGTTAAAACCCCCTCCCCCGGTCCGATTTCCAAAACGATATCTTCTGCTGTTATATCACTTACATCACGGATGGACGTTAAAACGGCTTTTGATTTAAGAAAATGTTGACCTAGAGATTTCTTTTTTTTCACTATTTTGTGTTTAAAAATCTATACTAAACAGAGGTTCTTTCTCCAACTCTCCCAGAAATGATTCATCCTCGGTATATTTCTCGGGAATATCATCTATGAATTCAGATGGCGAATTAACTTCTATCGTTCCAAATATAGTACGGGTATTGGCCCATGTCAAAAAAAGTTTCTTTGCTGCGCGAGTCAAAGCCACGTAAAACAGCCTTCTTTCTTCCTCTTTGTCCTCGTTTGGTCTTTTTCCCTCGTAACTTCTTTTGTGTGGAAAAAGGTCGCTTTCTAATCCAGAAATAAAAACATAATCAAACTCTAACCCCTTTGATGAATGAACGGTCATAAGCTTAACCCCCCTTTTTTCTCCATCTAGGGAGTCTTGGTCGGAGACTAGAGCTGTGTCTGTCAAAAATTTTTCTATAGCTTCTTCTGGCGGATGCACATCATATTCTTTAGCTAGAGAGACAAGTTCCATAATATTTTCTAACCTCTCTACATCATCTTCTTTTCCTGTATCATACATCTCTTTTATGCCGGATTTTTTGATAATATATTTTATTGAATCACTTGGCTTCTCTGTGACTAAAATATTTTTAAACTCTTCCAACATTTTTCTAAAATTGTTTATTTTGGCTCTGGTGTTTTCTGGTAATTCTGTTTCCTGACCAGAAATTATTTTTTGGACGGTCGTTTTTCCTATTCCTCTTGGTGGAATATTTACTATACGCACAAAATCACTCCAGTTTTCTGGGTTAAGAGATGCCTTTATAAAACTAACAACATCTTTTATTTCTTTTCTCTCAAAAAATTTTGTTCCGAGCATTTGATATGGTACACCATGAGAAAGAAAGGCGTCTTCAAGTACCCTGGACTGAAAGTTGGCTCGGTATAGAACAGCAATATTATCATCCTTTGTTCCACCAGAAATTAAATCCTTTGCTTTCATGGCAATAAAATGGGCTTCATCATTCTCATTTCGTGCTTTAAATAAGCCAACCTTTTCCCCTTCTGGGTTTTCGGTGAAAAGTTTTTTTGGTATACGGAAATTGTTTTTTTTAATAATTTCATTGGCTACCGCTAAGATGTTTTTTGTGGAACGATAATTTTGTTCAAGAAAAAAAGTTTTTACATCTGGATATTGTTTTTCAAAATGAAGCATGTTTTTGATCTCAGCTCCTCGCCAGCTGTAAATGTTTTGGTCTGTGTCACCAACAACGCAGATGTTTTTATATTTATCTGCCAATAACTCAACAATACTGTTTTGTACCTTATTTGTGTCTTGGTATTCATCAACGTGGATGTATAAAAATCTTTCTTGATATTTTTCTAAAATATCCTGGTGTTTTTTTAAAAGTTTTAGGGTTTTAAGTAGTAAGTCGTCAAAGTCCAGAGCATGTTCTTTTTTTAACGTGTCATCATATTTTACCCAGACCTTTTTTGTTAGTTCAGATGTTTGGTCGTAACTTTCTCTTTCCAAATATTCTTTTATATCAACCCCCCGACTTTTTTCACCAGATATAATATGTTGAATTTTTTCTAGGTGGTCTTTTGGGTCCATACCAAGATAAACAATTGCGTCTTTTAGTGCTTTTTTTGAATCAGCTTTATCAAAGATATTAAAGTGTCTTGGAAGTTTCAGTAATTCTGCATTTTCTTTTATGATTTGTACCCCAAGAGCGTGGAAAGTACTAACAAAAGGTGTTCTGGAGCTGTGTCTTAAAAGCTTCAACACCCTTTCCCTCATCTCCTTGGCCGCTTTGTTCGTAAAGGTAATGGCTAAAATTCTTTCCGGGCTGACTCCGCTTGAGATGAGGTGAAGAATTCTGTGGGTCAAGGTTTTGGTCTTGCCTGCTCCTGCTCCGGCCACAATTAAAACTGGTCCCTCCGTAGCCAAAACCGCCATTTTTTGTTCCTTATTCAGGTCTTCCAGATAATTTTGCATCTAGTGATTATATCATGGCAAGATCTGTTGTTTGAGGCGAAATCACTGTTTTTTCAAGACATTGCACAGTCAATTAGAAAACAACGACGAAGTACGCCAGCCCGAAGCACTGTTTGAGCGAAGCGAGTTTGCGAAAGGGCCAGTACTGAGGAAGATTGTTTTCTTGATTGACGAGCATAGTAAAATCGTACCAACGATTTATACGTGTCTTGAAAAAACAGTGATGAGATGGCTGTTTATAACTTAGATTGACCCAAGGATTAAAGGGTATATACTAGATTATGTACCGAACTAAAGTTTTAAGATATGGTCTAGTAGAGCCGTATTTTATTACAGAAAAGCAGAATTTATTTTAATTTTTAGCTTATTAAAAGCTCACAACAGGATCCACAGTTTGGGTCCGGTCTTAAAAGCACCAAGCCCCAGAGTTGGCGTTTGGTGGGATCGGAGAAACATGTGGTGAACATAATAACACCTAGTCTCTTGAGCATTGCTCTTTTGGGATTACTTTTAATGCCGTTGCACACAGAAGCCGGTGTTTTTTCTTTTTTTTCTGACTTATTTTCAACCAACGTTCAGGCTGAGGAAGTACAACAACTAAATTCACAAAACATGGCTTTACTTCAAGCCACTCTCTCTCCGAGCCAAATGTCTTCAACCACAAAAGAAGAGGCGACTATTGTTGACGGGACCTCTCTTTTACCAGAGATACAAAAGCCGGCTGACACAAAAACGGTAAGCGAAGACCAGATTAGTTTGTACGTTGTTCACAAGGGAGATACTCTACCAGCCATAGCTAAAATGTTTGGGGTTTCATCTAACACTATTAGATGGGGTAACGATATAAAGGGAAATACAATATCAGAGGGCCAAACTCTGGTTATTTTACCTATTTCGGGTATACAACACAGAGTAAAATCTGGGGACACGCTTCAAAGCATAACCAGGCTTTATAAGGGTGATTTGGAAGAGGTTTTGCAATATAACAACTTAACAAAAAATGCCAAATTGGCCGTTGGAGACATAATAGTTGTGCCCGATGGTGAGGTTATTCCTGTTTCTTTTGGTGGTAGTGTTATATCTAAACCAGCTCCGTTATATCCGGTTTACGAGGGTTATTACATGCGACCACTTATTGGTGGAATTAAAACACAGGGACTACATGACAGATATGCGGTGGACATTTCGGCAGCTCTTAACACAAATATCTTAGCTTCAGCTTCTGGCCAAGTACAGATTGCAAGAACCGGTTGGAATGGTGGGTATGGTAACTATATTATTATCAAACACGGAAATGGTACCCAGACAGTTTATGGTCATCTAAATTCAATATTAGTTAGTGCCGGGGATTATGTAGAACAAGGTCAGGTTATAGGTAAAATGGGTAAGACGGGTAGAGTGAAGGGTCCGACGGGTATACATCTTCACTTTGAAATTAGAGGAGCAAAAAATCCATTTTAAATTTTTATACGAAAAAGGCTCCACGATGGTAGCTTGGAAGCCTTAATCGTGGAGCCTGTTGCCCCAAGGAACATCAATTGTACCTCTCTTTCTTCTCATCATCCCCGAAATCACCCGCTCGTTCGTCGAGATTTTCACGACGAGGAATCCGCCTGGTCACTCCCCGGCCGAGACCGACGTCTGCCACCCGCCTCGTCGACGCATGGCAGTCGAGTCTTGCGAGGAACTCCGCCCCCGAGCCCTTCGGGGGCTTTCGGTACTTCTTCTTTGCCATTTGTTAACTCCCTTCGGTGGGTTTTGTTAGTAGTGCCCCACCTCCTACTTGTATTATAACACAGACAGGTGGTAAAAGTCAAGTTCTCCTGGGGACACATTTTAGATACGAAAAAGGCTCCACGATGGTAGCTTGGAAGCCTTAATCGTGGAGCCTGTGCTCCAAAGAACGTGTGCAGTTCGGGGTGTTTTTTGCGGGCTTGGCCGACCTCCTTGTTTTGTAGAACATGGTGGCCACCCGTATTTTAATCCCCAATGATGAGTCACTTAACTCACCATCCGCCTTCTGACCTTTTGGGCCAGTGGAGGGTTTATCACTTAAAGGCGGAGTATTTCACCCTTCTTGTCCTCTGGTCTCTGCACTGACCTAGACAACGGCATGACGGGAAGAGATTCACATACAAGAGGAGGTCAACTTAGGTGTTTGTTTATCCTCGTGTTCCTCTCTTCCCTTAAAAGGAAACCACAACGTGATTTGCTTTTAAGGAACCCCGAGGAACATTGGTTCCTCAGGGCAAGGTTTGGTAGCTACAACCTTCCGAAGCTCTAATTGGGCAGTCTGGAGTACTCCAGTTGATATAGTGTCCCCCGCCAGTTTTGGCGTGGCACTATACCCATTTGATGTGGTAACACGATGACACGGAGAGCCTTACCCCGTTACCCACTATGCCATGTGGATCATCTGTTACTTACACCTCTTACAGGTGTACCTATCAAATCACACCATTATGGAGGTTCTGGTATCTGCCCGTAGCATACCTACCCCCTTCTTGAATCACTTAATATTAGTGAACCAAGAAGGAGGCAGGTGTTTCGGAAAATTGTTTTTAAGGAACCAACTGTTTCGTCCTGAACTTATTGAAGGACTCATCAGTCGAGATACACATCTCGATACAGTTCTGGGATGACGCTCCAGAAGACGAACAGTGACCGCTTGTTAGGCGCTTCGGTACTTCCCCGAAGTATTATTGTCCCAGTTTCTAACTCGGTAGACTTGGGATTGGTCTACACGGGGCGACGACGACCGGGGAGGTCAGTTCACTTTCGGTCTGGTAAGTCTCTCGGCGTAGGCACGCCGGTGCCTCTCAATCAACTTGTCCGCTTCCTCGCCCGAGGAAACGTACTGTCGCAAGTTGATGGCTCGAGGCATGTCTGGATTTACGGCACAAGCCCTTTCGCCAACCGAGCCGACGTGGAGGTTCAGCCAGTACTGCGAATCTTTCTTCCAGAGGTTGTACGAAACCTCTTTATCGCAGTAGTGACGAACCACCACTGAGTTGAGCTCACACCCACCAACGAACACCGTCAGAACCAGCACCAGCACGACGCCGACGATGACCTTGTTCATATCCACCCCATTTGTTGAGTTTTCACTCCCACTTTGGGGCCCCTCGCAAGTAATGTGTGCGATCCGGGCCAGCCAAAGTGGAAGTGAAAACTATTTATTGTCAAAGCAGTCTGACTTATTGTTAACTTGATTCTAGAGATAGTATATACCAATACCCTTTTTTTGTCAAGCTAAACTGACAAGTCATTTTTACTAACAACGAATATAGTCTTAAATAAGGCCATTTATCACTCTTTGCTTTATAATTGAGACTGACTAGATTAAAAATAAATTGACATGGAGTTTATCTGTTTTGAAATCAATATTTGACAAAAAAATTGTAGGGTGTATACTACCCCTAGAGACGTCAACCTCAACTAATAAGGGAGGCGATATGTGGGACTAGAGCCGGGCGGGCGAACTTGGGGTGCAATAGGGCATCCCAAGTAGGGCCAGTGGGTTTTAGTCCAGCGTAGTTAATTGGTCAGTCAGTCGTTCGGCACTGTTTTTGGAAGGAGTTTTAGGAAAATGGGCGACTAGCTACAAGGTGCCCCACAACCCACTGGGTTGTTGGGCACGCAGCGAGGGTCATCCTTTGTGGGAGACCCGACAAACAGGGCCTGGCCGGAGTAACATCCGGCCGGGCCTTCATCATTTGTGTTTATTGTTTGTTTTTCAGATTATCAAAAGCTAGATTGAATAAGCTTTTAAATGTTTCGGCAAAGTCTTTACTCTTTATATATATTCCTGATAGCTCTTTACCTAATACGCTAATTCTGACCTTATCTTTATATATACTTATATCAGCAAAGAAAGGATATTTTTTTTCATCAACCCGTATTCTTTCTGCTAATTCATCCGATTTTTTTTCACCTTTTGACCAATTATAGAGGGTTTTTGCTTTAATTCCCGCACTGGTTCTTGTATTTTTGTATTTGTCTGTTTCTGTAGATTTAAAAACCTCATCAAGAAGGTCTTTGGAATATATTATATAAATTGGAGAACCATCAGGGTTTCCGTCGTAAACATCTTCATTGGTACTAAGGATTCCTTCTTTACCAGAAAAGAATTTTACCGTTGGTTTCTCTCCCGTTTCCTTTTGAAAACTTTTTATTTGAGGAATAATATCATTTACAAAACGATTTTTTAATTCACCCAAGAAAGTTTCTTTTCTTTCTATAAATAATTTTAGTCTCTCTGGTGGTTCGGCCACATACTTGGCTTTTTTATTTTCATCTATTTCACTCACTAGACCTTTTTTAGCTAACGAATCTAGAATGGTGTAGACAGTCGGTCTTTTGATTTTTGTTTTATTTGCCAAATCAACAACAGAAGCGTTCTCCATCTGGATTAATTGAAGATAAATCTTCACCTCTTTGTCACTCAACCCGGCATCTTCAAGATATTTTTCTATCATATTGTGCGTATTATACCATACGTGTCAAACCAAATAAAAATTTTTAACCAAAAAGCCCCGATGGCTCTTTGGCCACGCGGGGGCGTGAGTTTAGGCGGATTGCCGGCGCGCTCGGTATCGGCGCCAGTCGCCCCACATGTCGATGACGAACATTCTCAAGATGAGAACTGTCAGGACACTGGTTGCCCAGAGGGCAATGCTGGTGGCATACAGGACCCACAGCCAGAATGTCCCCAGCTCTGCCTGCGCTTGCGAGTACAGCTTCAGGGTGATTGGGTTGATGTTGTAGCAAACCAAACCAGTGCTGGCGGCCGCGACGATGAATGATACCTTCCCCCTCCACCACATCGACAACCCCCAAATTCCATAGAGGGTGCCGATTGCACTGAGTGTTGCGATAGCAAAACTCAGTGGCCAGAAACCATGGAGTGAAATCTGAGTCACCATATCTAACCTCTCTTTCCTGCCAATATTATATACTTATATTGTTGTCTTGTCAACAAATTATATATTTTGATATTTTTTGGGACGGTAGTTAATCGCTTCCATAATATGATTTTCGGAAATATTCTCTGAACCACCCAAGTCCGCAATTGTGCGGGCTAGTTTTATTATTCTGTGATATGAACGGGCGGAGAGGTCTAATTGTTTTGCTGATTTATTCAAAACTTCTTTCACTTTATCCGACAAGACAATGTGTTTGACTAAATCTTTTGGAGAGAGCTCGGCATTTGTTTTTGTTTTGAGTCCTAGCTTTTTATATCTTTGCTCCGCTATTTTTCTGGCCCTTTCTACACGAGGCTTCATAACATTTGTTCCCTCGTGCATTTCCCTGCTATCAGTTAATTTTTCGTGTTCAACTTTTGAAACTTCTACCCACATATCTATTCTGTCTACAATCGGTCCAGACATTTTTCTTTTATATTTTTCTATATTCTGTGCAGAACAAATACACTCCTTACCTTTCACTCCATAATTTCCACATGGACACGGGTTCATTGTGGCAATTAAAATAAAATGTGCTGGGTATCTTGCGCTTCCCTTTGCACGAGAAATAGTTACCACCCTATCTTCCAAAGGTTGACGTAAACTTTCCAAAACCTTTTTATCAAACTCAGGAAACTCATCCATGAATAACACTCCCTTATGTGCGAGCGTGACTTCTCCGGGTTTTAAATTACTTCCACCACCGACGAGAGAGACATAAGAGGCGGTGTGGTGTGGTGAGCGAAAAGGTGGATGTTCTATCAAACCCTCTGACAACATTCCACCAATAGAATAAATAGAAGTAACTTCTAACATGTCATCAAACGAAAGTTGTGGAAGTAAATGTGTAAATGCTTTTGCGAGCATTGTTTTGCCTGTCCCCGGAGGTCCATACATTATTATATTATGTCCACCGGCCGCAGCGATTTCTAATCCCCTTTTTGCCGACTCTTGACCTTTTATATCAGCAAAATCAATATCAATTTCTCGTGCGATTTTCTTTTTCTTTATTTTTTTGAACTTGGGGATCTCTTTGTGAATTATTCCAGTATCCCCAAGTTCATCCGCCGATGAGGCGGACCGTTTTGTATTTATGTGTTGCAAAACCTCTAACAAACTCCCTGCGCCATAAACAGTAATACCTTCTATATTTACAGCTTCCTCGGCGTTCTCTTTTGGCAAAAATATCTCTTTGAAGCCTTCTTTCTTGGCTTTTTGGGTAATAGGTAGAGCGCCTTTTATTGGCCTAAGTTCGCCATCTAAAGACAGCTCTCCAACAAAGATTCTATTTTTTGTATCTGCTTTTATGTCTTCCGAGGCCAGAAGATATGCAATAGCAATCGGTAAATCAAAAAGCGGACCCTCTTTCTTTATGTCCGCCGGAGCGAGTGATACTACAATTTTTTGATTTTTATTTTTTGGTGATTTGAAACCAGAATTTTTTATCGCTGCCCCAACCCTGTCTTTTGATTCCTCAATTGACTTGTCTCCTAGACCAACGATAGAAAACGAGTGAAGTCCCTTGGACAAATCAACCTCAATATCAATAATTTGTGCAGTAAGATGCGTTGTCTGTGCGCTGTAGATTTTTGAAACAGCCATAATAAAATAATTCTACCACACCAAAAACTTTTATAGTACAATATAAATATGGAAAAAGATTTTAATAGCTGGAATGAGGAGAAAAAACAGACAGATAAAAAAGAAGAACCAATTATTTTTTATGAGAGAGAGGTCTGGTGGTGTATTACAGGTGTAAATGTTGGAGTTGAAATAGATGGTAAACACGAACTTTTTCTCAGACCAGCTGTTGTTATAAGAAAATTTAACAAAAATATGGCACTGGTTGTGCCAACAACCAATCAAGATAAAAATAATAAGTATTATTTTCTTGTATCAGGTGAGGACGAAAAATCATATAATACCTGCCTGTCTCAAATTCGCTCCATAAGTTCAAAAAGATTATTTAGAAAAATTGGTACTGTTAATGAAAAGGATTACAACCTACTTTCAGATAAAGTTTCAAATATGGTCAAAGGGGTTTTGTAAACGACGAAACCGCGCCTTGCGACACGGTTTCTCAGAGGCCGAAGCCCATAATCTCTAATATTGTACAGTAAGTAGTCTTAAAAAGTCAAGCAAACGAAACGTTAACTAATTTATGCGTTAAGAGGTATCATCTGTGCACTGTAAATTTTTGAAACAGCCATGAAATAATCTTATTCTAACCAAGACCCTTTTTGAATTTTACCCAAAATATATATTAATCTCATATGGTTTAAGGGGTCCTCTTTGATATGTAAGATTGTGTATTTACCTGTCTTTAATAATTCATTGATTTTTTCATAACCAAATTTATCATCTTTAGAGACTATTTCATAAACTGCACGGTTTTTTCGCCAAGCTAAAATAGAGATAATAATTGCTAGGATGCTAAAAATTGATGTAACATAATTCATATTATTTCTTTTCATCAAACCACTGAGGGGCAATATCTTTAATTGAAAGTTTCAGCCGTCCACGTTCGTCAATTTCTTTTATGACAACTGGAACAATATCACCAACTTTCATAACTTCACTAGCCGACTGAAGTCTTCGTGGAACGATTTCTGAAATGTGAACTAAACCCTCCGTGTTACTTCCAGCCAAACGAACAAATGCGCCGAACTCGGCGATTTTTACAACTTCGGCGCGAGCTCTGTCTCCCACTAGAAACTCGTGCGTCATTTCTTCAATAATTTTTTTGGCTTGTTCGCAGGTATCTCCCTTGCCTGTAATAAATACAGTTCCATCATCATCTATATCAATTGCGTCAACTCCGGTTTTTTCTTTTATTTCTTTAATTGTTTTACCCCCCGTTCCGATAACAAGTCCTATCTGGTCTTGTTTTACTTTTATTGAAACAATGTGTGGCGCGTATTCTGAAATTTTCTCTCGAGGAGTTGCGATTGTGTCTGTCATGACTTTCAAGATTTGTAATCTAGCTGATTTTGCTTTCTCAAAAGCGTCTTTGAGAATATGAATTGGAATTCCAGCAACCTTAACATCCATTTGGACAGCTGTAACACCAATTTCTGTCCCAGCCACCTTGAAATCCATGTCTCCATGGTGGTCTTCTGGTCCTTGGATGTCGGTTAAGACAACATAGTTTTTTTCGTCTAACATCATAAGTCCAGAAGCGATTCCAGCAACAGGACGAGCGATAGGCACGCCACCATCCATCAAAGCCAAACATCCAGCACAGACAGAAGCCATTGATGTAGAGCCGTTTGAGGCCATTGATTCTGCCACCAGGCGAATTGTGTAAGGAAAAGTTTCTTTGTTTGGTAGAACAGGCAAAAGGGCTTTTTCTGCTAAAGCACCATGGCCAATCATTCGGCGGTTGGTTCCACCCATTCTTCCCACCTCACCTACGGAATATGGAGGGAAGTTGTAGTGAAGCATAAATCTTTTGTGGCTTTCCTGTGGCTCCATGTTGTCTATAAGCTGTGCGTCTCCCGGAGCGCCAAGTGTCAAAACAGACAAGACGTGTGTTCCTCCTCTATAAAAAATTCCTGTGCCATGTAATATTTTTGAAATACCTCCAACTTTTGCCAGAAGTGGTCGGAGCTCATCCATCTTTCTGTTATCTGGTCTCTTTTTGTTTTTTATTATTTCTTCATGAATAGCTAAGTCAATTTTTTCTTGCAAATAATCCATGGCTAAACCGTATTCGTTCTCATTTTCTATTACTTTAGCTTCCTCAGCCCAGAGTGTTGCTAGGTAAGAGAGGTCTTCCTTACCTGGATTGCCAGAGAAAACTCTTTCCATAAAAACTGGTTGTACTTTTTCTTTAAACAGGGCAAACGTCTCTTTTGAAACTTCTGGTTTTGGTATTTTTACTTTTTCTTTTCCGAGTTCAGCAAATATTTTTTCCTGGAATTTTTGCAATTTAGCTAATTCTGTTTTTGCTAAGTCCATGGCTTTCAAAATTTCTTCCTCTGGAACTTCGGAACTTCCAATTTCAATCATATTGACCTTGTCATCTTTTATACAAACCAAAAGGTCCATCTGATAGCTCTCTGTATTTCTCTGCGTGTATGTTGGGTTTACAATAAATTCACCATTTTTGCCTATTCTTATAGCCCCAACAGGCCCATTCCACGGAATGTGAGAAGTGCCTAAGGCCACAGAAGCGGCTAGTACAGCCAAAATATCAGGGTCATCCTCACCGATAGAAAGTACCGTTACGACAACTTGAATTTCATTACGAATCCAATTATCAAAGAGTGGTCTTATTGTTCTATCTACTATTCTTCCAGATAAAATAGCGTCGTCCGTTGGTCGTCCCTCTCTTTTTTGAAAACGTGAGCCTAAAATTTTTCCGGTAGCGTAAAATTTTTCTTCAAAATCAACAGTCAAAGGAAAAAAATCAGTTCCATCTTTGGCTTTTTTAGACATGACTGCAGTTGCTAAAACAACAGTATCTCCATATTGAACAAGACACGAACCATGCGCTTGGTCTACCAGGTCACTAAATTCAACTTTTAATTCTCTGCCACCGAAATCAGTCGTGTATATTTTGTTGGTCATGTCGGTATTGTTAGGCGTTCATGTGGGCCTTGCAGGTTTTGGCTGAAGGATTCGCTTCCAACCTATCTTCTTCAATTTGCTCTCCACCAACTTCACAAATACCATATTTCCCCCCCTCTATTTTCTTGAGAGCGCTCTTTACGTCATTTAGCTGTGTTTCTAACTGGTTTAACTCTGAGCTGTTTTCTTCAAACTGAGCTATGTCGTCAGCCACATCAAACTCATCAGCATTGTCGTCGTCAAGGTTAGTACTTACTGCTTCCCAGTCTCCTTTTTGGTCTGGGTTTTTTCTGCCAATAGAGGCAAGTTGACCCTCTAAAACCTCAGCTTCTTTTAATAATAAGTCTTTAAAATGTTGTGTGTTTAGTTCCATATAGACCACATCGTAACAAAATAAAACCCCTATGTAAACGGGTTATCTAACCTGCTTACTTATATTATATTTACCAATAAGAGCATTTAAAATATTTTCGTTGGTAGTGATGACAAGAGTTTCTTTGTCTATAAAAGAATAGAGTAGCATGGTTTTACCATTCTCATTTTGTAAAATACGAAGGTCCTTGTTTTTTAGAGTTTTGTCAATGAATCCTTTGTTCGACAGAGTGGTGCCTTGAGGAATTGAAAATATTTTTCCCAAGTCAGAAACCATATATTTTTCCCACTTAAGCATTCCACCAAAACTATTTGCGAAATCATTTGTGGTCAAAATAATAAAAGGCTCGTTTGTATCAAACGAATATATTCCCAACATATATTCTCCATCAAAAGACCTTGCTAGGGCCGTAGGTATTTGGGGAGCGATAAGCAACAAAACGTCTTCTATCTTGGCCGGTGTACTGGAAGCGTTTACTGTGTTTATATATAGAACCGAATTTACAGGAAGATTAAAGGACTTTTTTTCTGAAAGAATATCCGAACTGATTCTTTCTCTAGTGGAAGCAAGTACAGGCTCTAGTTTTTCTTCCGAGAAACTTATCAGGGCTTTTGTTTTTTGTTGGGTCACAACCTCATCCTTGGACTTCAAATAGAAAATTGAAACAAAGGTGATAATTCCAAGAAGCAACATTATACTACCCAAAATAATAAAGAATTTATTTCTTGCACTGGAGTCATCTGGCATTTCAAGTTCAGACGAAGTTTGGTCTCTTCGGTTTTGTTCGGCGGCTAAAATTGAAGAAGCCGAATAGTGGTTTTTTTGAACAGCTTCCTCAACGTCTCCTTGATATGTGCGGAGTGATTTAATAGAAGGTTTTACTTCTTGAGTTTCCTCTTCTTTTGTTTCTTTTTCAGGATCCATTTTGTTTATGTGGTTCTGCGACTACGTCTATTTATACCAAAACCAATTAAATATTTGCGAGGATTTTCATCTAAATCAATGAAGTCGTCGCTGGCTTCTATGAGTTTTGCAGATGTGGCTTTGCCAAATGACATAACCTCAACCTGACAACCTACGTTTTGAAGATATTCAACCAACGGTATAAAGTCTCCATCACCGGTTACAAGAATAATAGCATCAAGTTTTGGGGCAAGTTTGATTACATCAACTGCCAGTCCAACATCCCAATCCCCTTTCTTTGCCCCACCTGAAAATATTTGGAGGTTTTTTGTTTTTGTTTCAATACCCATTTTCCCCAGGGCCTCAAAAAAATTTTTCTCATCTCCTGCCTCTGTGGTGATGACATAGGCCACAGCCCTAGTAAGAGACCTTCCTGCTAAACCGTCTTTGACCACCTGGTCAAAGTTTACTTTCGCACCATAAATGTTTTTAGCGCAGTGGTATAAGTTTTGTGTATCAATAAAAATACCAACCCGCTGATTTTTGTGTTTAATTACACTCATAAATGTATATAAATATTAAAAAATAATAATAAAACTAAAATATAAAAAAATCGACAGTAAAATTATACCACAAGTATTGCCGTCTCTCCGAATCACAACTTTTTCAAGACATTGCACTACTAACAACGAGTTAATAATTTCGTTGAATCATGTCTCGAGACGGGCCTTGCGAGACGAGAGGTGAGAAGTGATGTTATCACTTCGTAAAAGCACGAGGAATTTTTCAGCAGAAAAATATCCGTGCCCAGCGAGAGATATGATGATAAAGAAATTATTAACGAGGAGGCTTTATTTTTTCAAACCCAGCTTTTTGGTTAGAGCGTTGTAACGCTTTGGAGATTTTTTCTCAAGATACTTCATGTGAGCCTTTCTGTCGGCAACCATTTGCAAAAGTCCGCGTCTAGAGTGGTTATCTTTGTTGTTTTTCTTTAGGTGTACGGCTAATTCATCTATTCTTTTACTCAAAATAGCAATCTGAACCTCTGGAGAACCAGTGTCTGTGTCGTGTACCTGAACATCTTTAACGATTTTTGATTTTTTTGTCTTTGTTAACATTGCCTGAGTAGCATATCACAAAACCCAACGCTTTGCAAGATGTTGATTTGTTTGCATAAAAGGCCAAAAAACAAGACATATTTGTGTAAAAATCTGTAACCAAGGTATAATATAACTGTTTAAATAACTAAATTAAATATATGAGATTTGAAAGATCTGGTGTAACTGGTGGAATCGTTGAGGAGGAATTATTCGGCAAAAGTCGTTACGAAGAAATGACCCACATAAATGAGGGAAGTTTTAAGTTTGTATCAGTCCCTGTTATCATAAATCAGCTCAGAAAAATGCAACCTTCAGATCCAACTGATCCTGGACGCGATTTTGCTAATACCGTTCATTATTATGTTTTTGAAGAATTAGGAATTGACGCTAAAGATTTAAGATTCTACACGTCTGTAAAGTCTCCTCTTGATGTATTTCAAGGAATAGATGCATGGTTTGAAACTGGAGACAATGGAAGCATGAAAATGGTAACTATTGACTGCACATTAAACCCAAAAAAAGATGAACATAAAGCTGATATAATATTTTTAGTCCCGGAGGGAGGACTTGATAGAAAAGTTGACAAAGAACAATTTGTACACTATAGTAAGAAACTAGCGACCGAAGTGGTCAAGTTCTTAGGGAATTAGCCATGGACAAAGAAAAAAAAATCACGGAGAAACTGTTTGGTAGTGTCGATGCGCGGAGACGAGTTCATGACGCAAATCTGAACTCGGAAGACTTGGAAGCACTGACTGCCCCTCTTCGTGGTGAAGCTAAGATGGAGGTGATCAATGTTTTCTGTGTAGGTCACCACAGCGTCTTCCCCATTTCTCTCGACGGAAGGACAGAACTGACCAATATGGCAGGTGCGGAGGTGCCAGCCAGTTGGGATGGGAAGTACTTCCAAGTCTCCAGTTGTCCATTTTGTGCCAAAGACACGAATTTCCATGGGCCAGTTCTGAAGGATTTCAGGATGTAGGTTCTGGGAACGTGTTGTTTGGGTTTCAAGGGGTCCTCTCGTGGGACCCCTTCTTCATATAGTTTGGATCGAATATTTTGCGACATGATAATGTTGCAAAATATTCGTAGATTATTCGACTTTTTAAGTTGAACAATCTATATTGTGCGACACTGGTTCGTGTTATAATTAATCCGAACACCAAATTTGGCATAGTTGCATCGTGTTTTCACAATGTCTGCGGTTTAATTTTAAGCTATTAGAATAGCACCTTGTGATAAATACTTAACAAGCAACAAAAACACAATGCCAAAATTGGTGTGCGGATAAATGGCACAAGGTCTAAAGCAACTCAAACAGCAGTTTTTGGAATATATAGAGATAGAGCGTGGTCGTTCTATGAAAACCGTAGAAAATTATGACCATTATCTGACTCGTTTTTTGAGTTTTATAAAAACAGACAACCCAACAGAGATTAAGACGAAACAGTCCGCCAATTTCGTCTTTGGTTAAACAGACAACTGACAGGACACGACAAAACCAAGCAGGATACCTTATCCAAAAAAACTCAGAATTATTATCTTATCGCCATTCGTGCTTTTCTCAAGTATCTTGCACGACAAGAAATCAAAACTCTTCCCTCTGAGCGGATTGAACTTGCTAAAACAGGAGAGCGAACACTTGACCTCATTACTCATATAGAGTTACAGCGACTTCTCAATGCCCCAAACGGCACAGACATAAAAAGTTTGCGTGACAAGGCTATTTTGGAGCTATTGTTTTCGACCGGACTTCGTGTTTCGGAGCTTTGTTCCTTAACCTCGGATATCAACTTAAACTCCGACGAATTATCTGTTCGGGGAAAAGGCGGAAAAGTGCGTGTGGTTTTCATTTCCGATGAAGCAAAAAAAAGTGTGAAAGAATATCTAAAAGCACGCAAAGATATGAGTGACGGCCTTTTTGTTCATGTGGGTAAAGAGGTGGTTAACAAACAAGCCAATCCCCTTCACAAAAGGACTGTTGAAAGAATTGTAAAACAGTACGCAATTAAGGCCGGTATTTCAAAAAGAGTTACTCCACACATGCTAAGACACTGCTTTGCCACAGATTTACTCGGCAATGGTGCAGATATTCGTTCAGTCCAGGCTCTACTTGGGCATTCAAGTATTATCACTACGCAAATATATACTCATGTGACGGATAAGCATTTAAGAGACATACATAAGAGGTTTCACAATAAGCCTTAATTATTTCATAACAAAAGTTGACAAAACTATTTTTTGTGATATTTTGAGACCAGAGAGGTATTCCCTCAAAAATATAGAGAGGTAATTTCATGCTGTGTACCTTATCAGAGCAAGAAAGACAAGCCGTCCAGCATTTTGACGATAGGGTTCGTCGAGGTGATCTGGAGGAACGGCGAGCCTTCCTAGACGACTTCATCATGTCGGCTTTCCTGGCTTTGCCTGAAGACCCAGAAGTTGTTGACGTCGGATGTGGGTTCGGGCGGGCAGTTCCGCTTCTGGAACGAGTCGGTTTTACCCGTTACCTCGGAATTGACCCCTCGGAGAAGTCGATCGAACACTGCCGAGGGAAGTTTCCAGGGCATGCGTTTGAGGTGGATGAAGTCAGAACGATTGGCTTTCACTACCCGAGTCGTTTCGATGCCTTCTTTCTGACCGCGGTACTCATGCATCTTCCCCCACAGGACTTGGGTGTAGCTGTCAGCTCACTTCGGTTGAGCCTGAAAAAGGGGGCGGTGGGCCTCTTCTCCCTTCCCTACAGTAATGTGGGGGTAACGAGGCAAATCGAAAGCGTGGGGGGTCTGACAGTTACCCTTTTCGCAATTGACGAGGTGATTCGGATTTTCACCTCCAACGGCTTTGAACTGCCGGACACGAATGTGTGTGACCCCATGTTTCTCGGTCACGCCGTGGCGATCTGACTGTGTCGCCCAAACAACCCGCTTCTAACAAAGAGTTCGCTCTGCGTTGGGGCGGATTTCTTTTTATAAAAAATTTCGTGATAAAGAATAAATTTTAAAAAGTGGGCCATCGTAAGATGGCCCACCAGTCTTACTCCATCGGTTCCCTGTCGACAATGTTACCGTCGTGGGTGATGTGAAGTTTCATCAGGGCTTTCCTGATGATCTTCAACTCGAATCGGAGAGCCGTCTCGATGTCCTTGTGCTTGCCCGACCTGACCTCCTCAAGAAGGTCTTCGAAACAAGCTTCGGTGAATTGCAGAGCGCCTTCGACTGCTTTCTTGCTGTACCCACTCGGAGGCATTGCCTCCCCCTTTCTTGGAATAATTTCCGTTCATAAGTATATGGTAGTGTATGATTATTTAATACACAATAGACACTAAATAATTATAAATACAAAACGGCACTTATTTCTGGCTGCGATTTCATTTATTTGTGTTGTGTGACTAAATACAACAAAACTAGAAATTTTTGCTGTTTGACCAAAGTGTCTCAAACATTATTCTGTATGAATCTGATATAACCCTACTTTCAATCCAAATCGCTGTTTTGTCATAGAAAGAGACTAACAAGAGTTTATCGTTAAATATATCAATGTTTATTTTAAGAGGAAAAACTTCTAGATATCGTGTTTCTCTGTTGTATTCTTTATCAAAAAAAGAACTTTCTTTTGCACTCTCTGATTTATGTACGAGCATCCGGCTTGATGATTTTTGATCTTTAAATTTTTTATTCCATTTTTTCCAGTATGATTCAGGAAAAAATTTATAAATGTCTTCAACCGAACCTACCAGAGACAATACTTCAACTTCTTTACAGTTATCTAGCTCTTCTTCATAAGCTTCTTTTACCTTATTTAGTCCATCATAATATTTAATTGTAACTCCCCACTTTTCTTCTGGTACCATTGATTCATATAATGGCAGTGAACTTTTTATGTTTTCGAAAATACTTTCTGCGTTGGTTATTTTTTCTCTTCCTATTCTTAATAATTTGTTTGGATTACAGGCAATATACTTCCTTTTGTTTTTCCTGGCCATTTCGATAAAACCAAGACTTAGTAGGATTTCTGAATTTTGATATATCTGCTGACGATTTATTCTGACCACCTTAGATATTTCTAGTATGGACATGATCCCATTATTGAGTAGGGTCAGATATATTAAGCTTTGAATTTTTGTTAGGCCAAGTTCAAGTAAAGGCTCTATTTGATTGTTAGTAAAATTTATCATATATAAATTATAGCAGTTATCTTATCAAAATGTTAAAATTCTTGTATGAAAATTATTTCTTGGAACGTAAATGGAATTAGAGCAGTACATAACAAAGGGCTTTTTGTGCCTTTTGTAGAAAAATACAAGCCAGATGTTATTTGTTTGCAAGAAACCAAAGCAAAACAACATCAAAGTGAAGTTGACTTGCCGGAATATGAGGAATACTGGAACTCAGCAGAAAAGGCTGGTTATGCTGGAACTGCAATTTTTACAAAAGAGAAACCAATTAGTGTGGTGCTAGGGTTTTCAGAAGAAATCTGCAAGAAATATAAAATAAAAGACGACGGTTATGGCAATCCAAACACGGAAGGACGTGTTATAACAGCCGAATTTAAGGACCTATACGTTGTAAATGTTTATACACCAAATTCTAAAGAGGATTTAAGTCGTCTCCCCCTTCGTTACAAGCAGTGGGACCCAGCTTTTTTAGAGTATGTTGGAAGTCTCCAAAAAACCAAGTCAGTTGTCTTTTGTGGGGACATGAATGTAGCACACACAGAAGATGACTTGGCCAACCCCAAACCAAACGAAGGTAAGCATGGATACACAAAAGAAGAAAGAATTGGTATGGACAAAATGATATCAGCCGGATTTGTTGATACCTTTCGAGAGTTTACAAAAGGCAAGGGCCATTACACCTGGTGGGCTCCGTGGGCCAATGCTCGTGCAAACAATGTCGGTTGGCGCATTGACTACTTCTTCGCAAGTAAGGGTTTGTTACCAAAAATAAAAAGCTCTCGCATTTTGGCAGATATTCTCGGTTCCGACCATTGTCCAATACAAATAGAAATTGGATTATAATTAAGTGGTGGTAGAATGATAAAGATGAAAACCGATCCAAATAGTGAACAACCAACATTACCCACAAACACACCTTTAAGCCTTGTGCCAGATCCAGACACGGAATCAAAACCAGCAACTGATATAGAGAATATTAATTATCTTGCTACTCAAATTGGTAGACAAGCAGACGAGCTTCGTGGTCTTTTTGCCGAGGCGAATAAAATCACTGAAGCCACTGCTCCTGCAGTAGAAAAGGCCAAGGCTCTTTATGAAACAATTACAAGAGAAGTTGCGGAGTTAGAAGGAAAGAAAAAAGAAATTGAGGAAAATATCTCTAAAGATGTCTCTATTTGGCAAAGTGTTCAACAAGAGATAAAAAAAGAAATAGACAACATTACTAAAAAACTTAGTGATCCAAAAGAAGCAAAAAAAATAGTCCAAATTTCTCGCAAGGTATTAGAAGAAAGGTTAGAACATCTTATTCATTCAAATGAGGAATTAATAAAAATTCTTCAGGATGGACAAATTTCTCCAGAAGAAATCACCTCACTTCAATTGAGTGGATTGGATATTCCCCAAGGTGCGTCTGAGTCGGTTGTTCATGCGTCTGAATTATATGAGATAACAAACCAAATATCTGGGCGAAAATTGGTATTGGTGAGGTTATCTCCTTTATTAGAAGATGTGTGGATAGAAGAGAAAAAAACTGAAGAAATAAGAAGTGGTCAAGAGGCAGGATTAGAAAAAGAAAGAGAAGAAACAGAAAAAGATTTATCTAATCTCAAAAAAATAATGACAGTATTTGCTAGGGAGTCTGTTTTATTAGGAGGTAATGACTGGGATCCTGAATCTGTCTGTAAAGAAATAGAAGAGGTTGGAAAAATTATTCAAACATACGATAAGTTTGGTGGTAATTCTCAAGGAGAATCTTTTCGGGTAAGACTTCAAATAAGATTAAAAAGTGCAATTAGTAAAATTCTCTCATACTTTGAAGATGTAAAAAAATCTTCTGGTGAAGCTGTACATCATTTTAAATCTGCGATAGATTTGCATAAAAAAGGATATTTAAATGATGTAGACTTTGGTAAAATCTTGGCAAGAAATATAGAAAACGCTGTGTTGTCTAATAATAAGACTGAACTTGAAACAATCTCTTCTCTACTTACAAGTAATAATATATTAGATATATCAATTACTAATCAGGATAGTGAAAGAATTGTAATTGCTTGTGATTATTTAGGAGGGTTGGACGTATTTTTGGATAAATTATTTCCATTTATAAAATTAAAAAGTAGACAAAAAAATCCTGCTTTTTCAAAAATTTCTAAAGCACTTAGTATAAATAAAACAAAAAAAGAAAACCTATCTGAAGCAGAATTAATAGCTCTTGCATCATATTTTGCAAGTGAGGGTGATACGAGATATTTGAAAGATCTGGGAGATGATGATGCTCGTCAGACGGTCTTTTTTTCACTCAGAACATTTTTAGAATCTGGTAAAAAAATGTCAGGTCAATATGAGGAATTTTTTTCAATTGTTTCTAAGCTTTGTGAGGGTGAAAAAGAGGGTTTAGTGTCTTCTCTCATGCACAAACTTAGCTTGTCCAAGGAATCAGGAGCTGGTTTTAAGAATTACTGCAGAAGCATGATTGAAAGGCACATTAAAGATCAATTATCAAATGAAAAAGAGGGTGAGAGAGAGATTTTTCTTGTAAAGCTATTTAAACTAGAAGAATCATTTCCAAACATTGCCGAAAAAATAAAGAAAAGGAGGGAACTTGAGGAGTTTTTTATAGAAAACAAAAAAAGAATTGATGAAATTGTCGATTTATTGGCTGAGGGTGAAACAGATAGTGCTATTAGAAAAATAAAAAATTTAAATCTTTCAGAAGAGATAGTTCAAGAAGTTGCTAAGCGAGCGATTATACACAGTTTTACAAAAAGTCGTGATTCTAGGGCTATTGAAATACAAAAGCGTTTTACTGTTCCAATAGAGTTCTTTCAGACTTCTGAATTTCAAAAAATCGTTAAATTAGGATTGATAGATATGTTATCATACAGTAATTGTTTTGAAATTAAAAATATAATTGTTTTGTATAATATTTCAGATGAAATCTTGCAAGACCCAGTAGTTCAAGAAGCTGTCAAACCATTTGTTTTAAAGATGTTGTCTGACCGGTGGCTTGTAGACAATGTGAGTTTTATATTTGAAAAGTTTAAAGTTTCAAATGATATTTTACAAAGCCCAGAAATCCAAGAAGCTACTACTTATTGTGCTTTTAACCTCATTCGAAATGGTCGTGTGGTAGAAGCTGGGCAGGTGATAAAACTATTTGGAATGAATGTTGCTCAAAATCCGAAAATTCAAGAAGCCATTAATACACTTATTTTAGATAAACTTTCTTCAGAGACTAGTTTTAGTACCTTCGAAAGTATTTTTAGTAATCTAGATGTTTCAGATGAAGTGTTACATAGTCCAAAGATTCAAGAAGCTGTTAGGGATAAAATCACAAAAAATCTACTTTTTGATAAATTCCTTGTTGCCAAAGAACTAATAAAGGCATTTAGGGTTCCTCAGGAGGCCAAGGACGCCATAATTAAAAAATATATCTTGGGCTGTTCTTCTTCTGAGCTTCGTGTCAAAACCGTAGCATTGCTTCGTGATATGGAAGTTTCAGATGTGATACTTCAAAATAATCAAATTCAGGAACATGCTAGAAAGGTCATTAGCCAGAGTTTATCAGAGGTATCTTTCGATAGGGCAAAGGAGGTAATAAGAGTATTTAAAGTTCAAGAGAGTGTTGTTTATGAAATAGTCAAAAATGCCATTATTTCATGCGATTCCTCGGGAAATAACATCAAACTCCAAATATTAATTGATAATTTTCAGTTGCCAGACAGTATTTTAAGTAGTCCGGAAATTCAAGAAGTTGCCAAGAGGAAGATAATTAAGGATTTATCTAGTGGTAATATTGATCAAGCTATAAAAACAGTAAAACAGTTTAAGGTCTCGCAAGAAGTGTTGCAGAGTCCCGAGATACAGGAATCAGTCAAGAGTTGGATTATTAGGCAGCTAAATGTTGATTCTCGCTTATCTTCTGTACACGATTTTGATGAGAGCATTAAATTATTAGTCAGTGTAATTAAGATTTCTGAAGAAACGTTACAGAGTCCAGAAGTGCAGGAAGCGGTTCAGGAAGAGATTATTCAGCGTTTGTCTCTCACTAGAAAAAGCCCGGTTAGTGCTAGAAAACTAGCCGATATGTTCAAAGTTTCAGAAGAATTTATGCGCGGTCCCAAGGTTCAAGGGGCTGCTGGAGAACTCATTAAGTTGTTTTTTGCTCAAAAAGAATTTCCTACTGGTCAGGACGTAGTAAAATCATTTGGTGTTTCGAAAGAAGATACTGATAAAATAATTAAAGAGCTTATCATCAGCAATCTTCATGTTGATATGGGTTGGATATCTGTAGCAGTTGATAAGCTGGGTATTTCAGACGAAATCTTTCAAGACACAGAAATTCAAAGAGAAGCAGTAACCGTGATGGATACCAAACTTTCATTTAAATGGTATGATTTGGTTTTTGTAGGTACAATGGTTGAAAGGTTTAAAATTCCACAAGAATCAGTTCACAAAGCAGTTCAAAAAGCGATTAGTCAGTATCCGTCAGAAGGGAATGATGAAAGAATCGAAGATGTTGTCACCCGACTTGGAGTCTCTGAGGAAGCTATACAAGACCCGGAAATTAAAAAATATGTAACTCGTCGAGTTGTTGCATATATATCCGCTGGACACATAAAAAATGCAGTGAAAATACTCGAGATGTTTAAAGTTCCAAAAGAATTTTTACAAACCCCAGAAATTAAAGAGGCCACCAAAAAGGGAATAGTAGGTGCACTTTCCCAGGGTCATGTTAGAGAGGCAAAGAGAATGGTGGACGAATTCTCTGTTTCAGAAGAGGTTATAGAGAGTCCAGAGGTTAAGAGTGCAGGCAGAGCGGGAATAATCATACGGCTTTCTCGCAAAGAGATTCCTGCTGTTGAGAAAATACTTAATACGTTTAAAATTCATAGAGACATTCTTCAAGATCCAGAGATTCAACAGATTATCAAAGATAACGGTCTGGACATTAAGTAATAAGTTCTAGCCACTGCCCTATTCTATTGGAGATATTATAATTTTTTACTTTCCTCTTCAGCACCAATCCACGCTAGCTCATAAGTTTTTTTCATTGCATCTGCGATTTCTGCACTTTCAATAATAATCCCGAGTTTTTCGCGCCACGAGGCAATCATTACTTTGTTGTCGTAAATGTTTATTTCTGGAGAAAAATAATATTTATCAACTGGAATGAGTTTAGATTGTCTTTTTTCCTCTAAGTCTCTACTTGCTCGTGCTTTTACTGTGGGGGTAGACGGCATAATTGCTCTGATGGAAATATTTTTTTCTACTCTTCTTTTGTAATATGTAGAAAAGTATGAAGGCATAGTCATGTGCATATCATCAACAGTTGCATATGCCCTTATCTCTTCGTGGGAAGTTAAGGTGTCTTCATAAACATCTTTCAAACCATCTATCCCCTCGTAGAATCTTACTTTCGGTCTTCCAGCTATATTATGAATAGATTTCATTTCTGGTAGCAACTTTTTAATATTTTGAAGTCGTGTATTTTTTTCATTTATTTCTTTTTCAATCAATAAAACAAGTTTATCTGGAGATTCGGCCAGATATTCCTCCTTTGGTTCCTTACCAGAAATACTAGCGAGATCTTTTCTGACCAAATTATCTAAAACATCATATCCTGTTGTTCTGTTTAGCCCAGCTTTTCTCATGATTTGTGTTACCGTTCCACGGCCAAGTTCTAATAATACCAAAAATACCTTACTTTCATTTTCAGACAGGCCAGATTTAATTAACGATTCTTGAAGGTTTTCTTGGTCCACATTTATATTATTTTTCATACAAACCCATTATATTCCAAAGGTATATTTGTGTCAAGCTGTCCCGACAATATTTATTTGGTCTTTTATTTTGGCCATATTTCTGTAATAAATGCTTGACACAAACATTAACTTATGCTAAGCTTATGTCAGATTACGAATGTACTCTTCTCTATGATGGAGTGAGACATCTCGTAGACAGTTTTTTGAGAAGGAGAGAGCCATGAAAATCCTAGTATTTGATGACACCGAAGCCAACCGTACCTCGGCCACTATTTCCCTCGCTGGTCACGAGTTGACCATTGTTGGGACATACGACGATGCGCAGGACGCCCTGGCACCGACTGAGAACTGCGAGGCTGGAAAAAGGACTCTGCGTCGGCTTCTTGTGGAGGCTGGTTTTCCGGGTGATTTCTACCCCGGACGAGGTACTTCCGAAGAGGATTCTCACAGGTACTATAACCTGTTGTACACAGTTCTTCCAAAGGAACTGGAAAAGCAGGCCAACTTTGATGTTGTGATGACCGATCTTATGGTCCCAGCATCAAAGCGACAGCAGGGACCAAGAGGCGAAAGGTTTGTCGGGCAAGAGATGCCCCTCGGAACAACTATCGCTCTCCTGGCTCTGTCTGTCGGGGTCAAGAACGTGGCGGTGGTGACGGACATGAATCATCACGACCATCCAGCCGCTGCTATGTTTGATTGCTTCAAGCGGTCAAGCACAGAAAACAACGGTGTGCGAGTTGTTTGCACTAACCGAGTTGGTCATATCGAGGTTGGTGTTGATGGTGAGCAGAAGATTTGGGGAAAGAATTGGGGGCAAATCCTCCAAGACTTTATCCCAAAAGTGACTTCTGCCACGTGATATCGTACTCATGGATTCCTGCTCTTCTCCACAAAAGAGAGCTCCTCACCCTGGAGGTCAAGGGTAGCCGAGTTTTACGACCCGGCTTTTTCTTTAGAAAAATAAGGCACAATTAACTTGACATTGGACTTTAAAAATATTTTGTTTTGGAGTTATCCACCTTTTGATTAGGAATGTCCTTTACATGTCTTTTAAAAAAATATAAACTTATATCAGACGTAGATTGGATGTCCGATATCTCGTCGGACGGAATTTCTACAAAAATTTGTTCCTTGTTTTGAAATGCATTTCTTTTTTGGAGTTCGCGACTCCTCTCTTTAGAAGACCATCTGGTTTTCGGTAGGTCCAGCCTTAATCGAACCTACAACTATCTACTATATTTTGAGCTTCGTTATTATAACTGGCTTATTTGGATAGCTGGATGACTCTTCTCCCCAACCGCCCAATCATTAGTGACTATTGAGTAGCAATGGTCCCTGGTTATTGGGCGGTTTTTTATTTTCCACCTTTCTTTATTACTACGTAAAATAGCATTTTTAAGACATTGCACAGTCAATTAGAAAACAACGACGAGGCACGCCAGCACGAAGCATTGTTTGAGGAGCGAAGCGACGAGTTTGCGAAAGTGCCAGTGTCGAGGAAGATTGTTTTCTTGATTGACGAGCATAGTAAAATTGTACCAACGATTTATACGTGTCTCAAAAATGCTATTTTACGTAGTGTTTTCCTCTTATCTTTTTGATTTCCTCCTCATCTGCTTCTTCCTTTGACATCTTTCCTTGTTCTCCGAGTGCCCTTAATTCATTTTCAGGAAGTAAAATAAGCTCACTGGCCCTTTTTTCTAGATATTCAGCTGTATTTTTCTTTGGGTCTTCTAAAACCTCTTCAAGAAGTGCATGTAAAGTAAAACCAATCTTTGGCCCTGGTGTTACATGTGTAACATCCATTAATCCTTTACCATCAATTTTTAACATTCCAACAGAAATTGGGTCTCGAAGGGCTTCTTCTATCATTGCGTGGTATTTACGCAGACGATATGGGTCTTCCTTAGGCCTACCAGTGCCTATACGGTCGCAGATGCGCACATTCATCAAATCCCATATGGAAGAGCTTCCAACATTTACAATCATTCTACGGACCGCAGAGAGCGAAATTTGCTCTGTGTCGGAGAAGAACATGTGCCACCTGACGAGAATTACAGTTTTTTCAATTATTTTTGTTGAATATTTTAGATTTGTTAGGATTTTTTTTGCTGTTTTTGCCCCGACAACTTCGTGGCCATAGAAAGTCCACTTGTCTTTGTCCTTGCTTCTACGACGATTCTCTGGCTTAGAAATATCGTGTAATAGAGCCGCCAAACGAATTTCCAGAGGAAAATTTTTATCGGCTGAATGTTGTACAGAACGAAGTAGATGTTCCCAGACGTCGTAGGCGTGGGCTTGGTTTTGTTCAACCCCATAGGTTTCTTCAAGTTCTGGAACTACATACTTCATAATTCCCAACTTTTTCATAGCAAGTAGGCCGTCCATTGGTTTCTCTGACATAATTATCCTTGTAAATTCATCCCTAATGCGTTCCATGGATATGTTTTCCAAGAGGTTTGAATTCTCAAATATAGCCTTTTCCGTATCTGGGTCTATTTCAAATCCAAGTTCTGTACTTAGTCTTATTGCTCTCAAAATACGTAGACCATCCTCTGTGAAACGGTCTACTGGCTCACCCACTGTGCGTAAGACCTTGTTTTGTATATCTTTCTGGCCATCGTATAAATCAACAATTGTTCCCTGTGACCCGTCTGCTGATGAGGCAGAAACAGAATAGGCCAGAGAATTGATTGTAAAGTCACGTCTTTTTAGGTCGTCATCAATTTTTTGGCTAAAAACAACACTATCCGGGTGTCTTCCGTCAGAATATTTTGATTCTATGCGATATGGAGTTACCTCAATCACTTTTAGTGTCTCATTGTCTGTTTGCTCGTTTACAACCCCAACTGTACCAAATTCGTTTTCATAAAAAGTCTTGCTAAATAAGGCTATAATTTCATCTGGCTTGGCATTAGTCGCTACATCCCAATCTTTTGGTTGAAAATTGGGCATATGGCGCACTTCTGCGTTGGAAATAGAAATATTCTCGTCACCGTACCCATGTACGCCTCCTCGTCTATTTCTATTTCCGCCTTGAATTGCATCCATCTGACCAATTTCCAATTGCTGTCTTATTAAATCTCTAACACACCCACCCACAAGAAAAGCCTCAAAACCAGCTTTTTCTAGCGTTTGTGTTACATGTGTAACTTCTTTTGGGATTGAGAAATTATTCATTTTTTGTATTAATTAATTTAAACCAATTAAATTGTTTTGCCGTTTTCTTTCTGTGGCAATTGGCACAACGTACATCACATTTCTCAATTTCGTTTTTTACCCTATCTAATCTCATTGCCTTCATAAAACTGGAAACAGACATGTCTTTTTGTTCTCGATCTCTGTGATCAAATTCTAACACTACTGGGTCCGATTCACCACAGTCTATACAATTGTGATTCTTAAAATAGTTTAATAAATACTCATTTATCTCTGTTCTTAGCTTCAAATTTCTCTTTCGTGATTTATCAAGATAGTATTTTTTATTATTAATATAGTGATTTTTAACGTTATTTCTTGTACAAATCTTGCATTGGCGCTGGTAGATTCCCTTTGATTTAAATTTATAATTAAAATCTCCTACCGATTTTAAGAGCTTACATTTACTACATATTAATTTTTCCATACTTCGAATATTTTAACTAAATTCGAATTTTATTGCAACATATTGCAATAAAATATATACTTATGAACACACGAAGCACCCGTGATGAAATGGATATCATGCCAGCCTTCGAAGCTGTTTTTGGGGGTTCAAGTCCCTCCGGGTGCACCAAAATCTGAATAGTATTTTGAGTCAGAATATTTATTGTGTATAATAGGAAAATAAACAATGCGGGTATGGTTTAGTGGTAGAACACGTCCTTGCCAAGGACGAGATTCGGGTTCGATTCCCGGTACCCGCACAAAGACAAAAAAGAGCTTCTGCTCTTTTTGTTTTATCAGCAAATTGTGGATAAGTCTGGGGACATGTGTATTAAAGACAGGTCCATGACTGATATAAAAACACATGGCCTTTATTTGTCGCTTTAGAATTATGGCCTGAACTATACACATTTTTAATAAGACATGTCCTCAAAGTGTCTGTTTTTGAGAAAAACTGACTGATGTTTCACGTGAAATGGTGGAATATGTTAATCATGAAACATTTGGTCTTTTATATTATAATTTAGAGACCTGTCCCGTTAGAGTTCTAGTTTATTTATTGAAAGACGGTTTTTTATAGTAATATTCTCACTAATTTACTAATTAACACATTATCATTAACTCTAATGGGATGTTTGGTAAAAAAGAACAGAAACCACCAACTGAAAAACAGATAATTGGAAAAATTGGAGAGGATGCAGTAAGTACATACCTGAAGGAAAATGGTTACTCAATTATTGACAGAAATTACTTAAGAAAGTGGGGAGAACTTGATATTGTGGCTAAAAAGGGGAATAAGATACATTTTGTGGAGGTGAAAAGTGTTTCCCGCCTCCTCGGCGGGTCCGCCGATGAGGCGGACCAGAATGTTACACGTGTAACAGATGATTATCGGCCAGAGGATAATATGCATCCGTGGAAGTTAAAAAGACTTGGTAGGGCAATTCAATCTTATCTTTTAGACAAAAATGTTTCGGATGATATTGATTGGCAGTTTGATGTTGCCATCGTTTACATGGATGAAAACAAAAAACCATGGCGAGTTTCTATCCTAGATGATGTTGTCTTATAAAAATTTTTGTCATTTTTGTTTTTTGTGTTAAACTGCTGGATGTCTTATTTATAAAATTTCGGGGTGTAGTATAGCGGTAGTATTCATGATTTGGGGAAGTTGTTTTAAAAAATTCGTCGGGGTGTAGTATAGCGGTAGTATTCATGATTTGGGATCATGCGGCCCGAGTTCGATTCTCGGCACCCCGACGAAGTGTTGAAAACAACTTCCAGAAACATGTTATGTTTCTGTGGAAATTTTTTAGTAAAAATTTATGCGGCCCGAGTTTGCCTCCTTACGTGGAGTACACCTTTCACATTTTGAGTACAAAATATTCAAGGTCTTGCGAAGTCGGTTCACGACTTTTCACTCGGCACCCCGACAGTTAATTTTTTTGAAACTAAGCAATTTAAAATTGGTAGAATGTTTTATATAAAAGTGAACGCCGGCCCCCCAGGAAGGAGGGTCGGCGTCTTGGTGTCTTTGGACGGAACTGGTGGGAGCGCGTGTTGCTGGCCTAGGGCCTCACGACGACGTGTCGCATCGTGACCGTGAGACCCCCGGTGGCCTCGACTGCCAGATCCAGAAGTCTCCACATGCCCTGGATCTGTGCCTCGATGTTCTCGATGTCCTCGTCGGCACTCCTCCTGGTTTCGGGAAGGCCGACGTCGTGGAGCTGCTGTTCCAGCGCAGAGATGTCCTGGTCGCGGAAAATGTAAGCCATTCGTGCCATCAGAGCACAGCCGGCCATGATGGAATCGACCTTGATGGGGAGTATCAGAACTCCGCCACCATTGGGGTTGTAGGCCACGAAGTATCCGTGCGCGACGCTCTTCCCGCAGGGGCACCTTTCGAATCGGAATATTCTTTCCACGACGAGTCCTCCAGTTGCCCAAGTTATAGTTGGCCACGCATGTAGCACTATACCTGGTCTGTGTGTATTGTAACAAGTTACTCACTCTTTGTCAAGTAGCTCAAAATAAATTCCAATTATTGCACCAATAGTTCCAAAAATAATAGAGGAGAAAGAGAAATGTTTTATCGTATCCCCGTATCACAAGAAATATTGGCCGTGGTCGTTTGTCCATTTACTACTTTCACCGATACATCAGCGCATCTCGGCAGTACCGCGCCACCACTTGCCCGTAGAATAAATGTTCCAGAATCAAGATTTATACTAAACGCCCCATTTACGTCACTTTTAATTGTTTTAATTATTCCAATACCGCCAGCTTTCAAAATATTTATAGAAATGGCATATGGTTTTGGAGCGCAATTAGGGTCAGGAGGTATGCGTTCTACCGGACAAGTCGGGCTAAGAGTCACCTTACCTGAAACAGTTCCTTGTCCAGATATTGGTGTATTGGGGCACGGAGCAAATTCGCAATTTCGTCCGATACGCCCGACCGCAGAGCCATCCGGACAAATCTTCGCTTCTTCCGTGCAAGCAATTCCAGTATTTGTTGGCTCATCTATTCTACACTCACCTCGGAAAAAAGCCCACTCTTCACATTCAGGACCACCTTCAAAAACACAAAATCCTGTTTGCCCACCATTCGTATCAGTCCTAATATCCAACCGCCCACCCTGCTCCACACAAAATACCGATGCAGGATTTGCAATCCCAACATCATCTTTCTTTGGTTGGCCATTAAATGCAAACGATATTCCCAGCCCCACGATTATTAATATTAAAACAATGTATACTTTTTTCATCCTATAATTATACCACTTACCTAAAAAAGTTGCTAAAATGACATTCTCACATTCTTGAGAATGTTGAAATGTTAGATGAGATGGAAAGAAAAAAAGAGGGTCTTATACGGCCCGCCCAAGTTCTTGCCTTTTTCCGAAATTACATAATACCATGATATATTTACATAATGATTTTTATACGCAAAATCGAGAACTTTACTTGCGAGAAGTGTGGTTTTTCTGTAGAAGGTAACGGTTACACAAACCACTGCCCACAATGTTTATGGTCAAAACATGTTGATGTTTTTCCAGGGGATAGGACAGAGAACTGTGGGGGAATGATGGAGCCAATTATGGTAGAAAAAAAAGGAAAGGAATATATTATTATTCACAAATGTGTAAAATGTGGCTTAAAAAAACCAAACAAAACTGTAAAAGAGGATAACTTTCAAATGATTGTTCAGATATCGTCTGAAAGTAAATTTTTAATTTAAAATTTTTAATTTTTTACTTAATTTTCAATGATTAATTTCAAAATTAAAAATTCATTTTAAATTCTAACTTAAAAAGTAAAAATTGTTCGTTTATTGTTTTATTATCTCGTCGGTAAGTATTTTTGTAAGTCCCGGAGCAATGTTTTCTTGAAAAGTTTTTGCATAACCAGCCAAATCTTTTGATAAGAATTCAGAGAGTGTAAACCCAGTCTCACTTTGTAGTGTTCTGTTTATATAGGCCAGTGTGATAGCGTTTAGTCCACGACTACTTGTCACAGCACCATCTGAACTTGTGGCGATTATTCCCAAGAGTTTCGAGTTTTTATCTATTACTGCACCGCCGGAAGCACCCTTTTGTGATACAACCGTCCCACCAACAGCGATTACATCAATGGTGTTTTCTTTGAAAGTGAAAACATCTTGAATCGTTGTAACAGCACTTGTGATGTTTAAGTTTTGAATGATTGATAGCCCACCAAGAAATCCAGCAGGATAGGAAACAAGAACAACTGGTTCGTTTACATTTATTTTTTCTCGTACATCGGTTGAGACAAAAGAAAAAGCAGGTAATCTAGAGCCATCAATGGCATCAGTAATTCGTAAAAAGGCAAAGTCTTTTTCACCGGTCCCTAATGGGTTTTGTAATTTTATCTCGGCTTTATTGTCTTCTACCCAAGCTGGAGAAATATAAACTAATTCAGCATGATATTTTGGATAGGCAGGACTGCCGGTTCGAATAACACATTCAATAAAATTTTTCACATACAAATCACGCAACAAAAAATATTGGGCCACATGGGCATTGGTTAAAATCAAACCATCCTGGCTTATTATCATACCCGTACCAGAAATAGGGGAGAAGTCACTGGCTTTTGTCTGACAGAGAATGTTCACTGTGGCCAGACGAGTGTATGCATTAATTTTTTCAAAATCTGGTGCTGGTTCTATTGTCGGAATCGTAATTATTTCAGGTATCTCAATCTGTTTTGTTATTACAACGGGTTTTGATTTGGTTGCTCCGACGCTTGTGGTCGGAGCCCCGACCTCCGATGTATTAGGTCGGAGCGTCGGGGTTGTAGTTGCCACCGCTTCTTTGTATTCATTTTGAATTGGGGCGACCGAAGTTTGTACTGACCAAAAGCCAAAAACTAAAATAGTTACCAAGACTAACATTGATAAAATTTTTTGTAACATTTCAGAATTATATCATTTTTTGCTTAGGTACTAATTTTCTGGTAGTATAAATTCCATTGCGGGTATGGTTTAGTGGTAGAATGCGGTCCTTCCAAGACTGAGAGGGGAGTTCGATTCTCCCTACCCGCACTATGAAGATAGAAAAGAAAGCATGGCCAGAATATTTTGATAAGATTATTTCTGGTGAAAAAAATTTTGATTTGCGTTTGGCTGATTGGGAATGTAAAGCGGGGGATGTTTTGGTTTTAAAAGAGTGGGACCCGAATATCAGAAAATATACTGGTAGAGAAATTGAAAAAGAAATCACATTTGTTTTAAAAACAAAAGATATGCATTCGTGGTCAGAAGAAGATATTGAAAAATATGGTTTCCAAATAATATCTATAAAATAATCAAAAAACACCCAAGCGGGTGTTTTTTGATTCGCGCAAATAATTTTTTAAATGCAAGCCTGAGGATTTTTGTTCGAGTTTGAAGTGCGGAGTTTTGTTTGTGACCAAAGTGTACATTTAGTACTCTGCGGGAGCGAACAAAACGAGCAACGAAAAAATCGGACAAAAAGACCAGGCGACTATTTCACAGCTTCTTTAAGGGCCTTAGCTGCACGGAATTTTGGAACTTTCATTGATGGAACAGATATTGATTCTCCTGTTCGTGGGTTTCGAGCCTGTCGTGCTGCTCGTGTCTTTGTTGAGAAGATTCCAAGACCAGCGATTGAAACTTCACCACCTTTCTTGAGTGTTCCGACGATTGAATCAATCACTAAATCTACGACTTCTTCTGCTTGGACTTTTGTTCCACCTAATTTGTCGTGTACTGCGTCTACGATAGATGCTTTATTCATATTAATAATGTAATTAATTAATAATAATTTTATTTTTTGGAACCTTCGAACAGAAAGTCCAAACTATCTACTATGAATAATAGTATATACCAACGGTTTTTTAAAGCAACATATTGACTGTGGATTAAAGATGATGTGTATAAAATACAAAATTTCTTTCTCGTTAGAATGAGAAACTTGTTTTTTGAGACATTGCACAGTCAATTAGAAAACAACGACGAAGTACGCCAGCCCGAAGCACTGTTTGAGGGCGAAGCCCGAGTTTGCGAAAGGGCCAGTATTGAGAAAGATTGTTTTCTTGATTGACGAGCATAGCAAAAGCCCAGCAGGGCTTTATGCGTGTCTCAAAAAATAAGTTTCGAGTACTTTTTACCTTGCAAACTCAATGGTTCTAGACTCGCGAATGACTGTCACCTTTATTTCACCCGGATATTTTAGTTCACTTTCTATGCGAAGGGCGATATCTCTAGCCATTTTTTTAGCTTCAAGGTCCGTGGTTTCACTAGGGGTGACAAAAATTCTTATTTCACGACCAGCCTGTAGGGCATATGATTTCTCAACACCCTTAAATGAATTGGCCACGGCCTCAAGGTCTTTTAGTCGTTTTAGATAGTTTTCTATACTGTCTCGACGAGCTCCAGGTCGGCCACCTGATATAGCGTCTGCTGACTGAACAATCATTGATTCAAGTGTTTCATAAGGATATTCCTCATGATGAGCTTGCATAGCTTTTATTATATTTTCATCTGCGCCGAACTTTTGGAGAATTCTTCGACCAATTTCAATGTGTGTACCAACAACCTCATGGTCTAGGGCTTTTCCTATGTCGTGCACCAACGCCCCGGCTTTTGCCACTTGGACATTTGCACCTATTTCCTCGGCAAGCATACCGGCAATGTGGGCCATTTCTATAGAGTGGGCTAAAACATTTTGCCCATAACTTGTTCTGAAGTGGAGTCTTCCGAGAATAGAAATAATACGAGGGTCGAGGCCCAACACTCCAGTTTCATACACCGCTTCTTCACCTTTTTCTTTTATAATTTTAGCGATTTCTTGTTCTGCTTTTTGGACCATTTCCTCAATTTTTGCTGGTTGAATTCTACCGTCAACAATAAGTTTTTCTAAGGCTGATTTTGCTATTTGGCGACGGACGGGGTCAAAAGAAGAGATGGTAATAGAGCCGGGCGTATCGTCAACGATAACCTCAACCCCAGTACATCTTTCAAAAGCTTTTATGTTTCTACCTTCTTTTCCAATAATTTTTCCTTTTATTTCGTCATTTGGAATTACGACATGGGTTGTAAGCATGTCCGATGAAACTGAATTTGATAGACGCTGAATTGAAGAAGTTAAAATCCCTTTAGCTTTTTCTTCCAATCTTTCCTCGCCGTCCATTTCCAGTTTCTTCATTCGGACTAAAATATCTTCCTCATTTTCTTTCTCAACTGTTTTTAAAATTTCTTGTTTGGCTTCTTCGGGGGTGAGTTTGGCGATTTTACTTAGCTCTTCTTTTTTTTGCTCTGTCGTAGCTAACGCCTTGTCTCTTAATATCTTTATTTCCTCAATCCTTTTCTTAATCTCTTCTACCTCTTTATCTATTTCGGTTTGTCTACCTAGAAGAAGCTCATCTTTTTTAATGAGTCTTTCTTCTGTTTTTTTATTGTCTTCTTCTCTTTGTTTTATTTCTAACCTAGCTACCTTCAGTAACTCTTCTGCTTTTTTTTCTGCTTCATCAACGATTGCTTTTTCTTTCTTCTCTGCCTCAAGCATCATTTTCTTGAGGTCTAGTTCCATTGAACCTTTTTGACCAAGAGAAACGATGAGACGCAAGTAATAGCCAATCACTATTGATATAAGTGAGGCTACGGAAAGTAACAGCAGGACTATTTTTAATGACATGTTTCGCAAACAACCGTCGCTTTCGTTTCCTGCCTCGCCGGCAGGCGGGTTCTAAATATAGAGTTCTTTCAATATGTAGTCTGTATCAATCATAAGTAAGTTTGTATCTCTAAAATTTTTTAAGGAATCTGGATTTGAACGGAAATATTAACAGAAAAACAAAAACAACCAGTTATCTAATTAAAATAAATAATACTGGTATTATAGCTCTTTTATAGGATTTTGTCTACTATTCCATATCGTTTTGCCTCTTCAGACGTCATAAAAAAGTCACGGTCAACATCTTTTTCTATTTGAGCTAGTGGCTTACCCGTATTTTTAGCAAGCATTTTATTAAGCAAGTCACGTTGTTTTAGAATATGTTTTGCCGATATCTCAATATCAGATGCCTGGCCCTCTGTTCCACCATGTGGTTGATGTATCATCACTTCTGCGTTTGGCAGAATAAATCTTTTGCCTTTTGTTCCAGCTGACAGAATTACCGAGGCCATTGAAGCGGCGATACCAACACAGACTGTTGAAATATCATTTTTCAAAATATTCATCGTGTCCAAAATAGCCAAACCAGAATGAATGTATCCACCCGGAGAGTTTATATAAATGGAAATATCTTTTTTAGGATTTTCTGATTGCAAAAAAAGCATTTGAGCAATAACAATGTTTGCTGTGTCGTCATCTATCGGTCCGCCCAGGAAAATAATATTTTCACGCAAAAGTCGCGAGTATATGTCGTATGCCCGTTCACCGAATTGGGATTTTTCAATAACTGTAGGTATAAGCATAAAATTTTTTGTTAGATTATAAAGTCTCTTTTTTGTCGTATCTTTTTTAGAGACACTCACTTTTCCAGCGAAAAGTTCGTTCTAGTCCTCAGTCGCAACTTGTCAAGAGCCCTCGCTGTGTGCTCGGGTTGTTGACAAGACCGGCTTGCTCCCTGCGGATGCTCCAAAAAAGATACGACTTCAACGAGATTCTATAACTGTTTTGAGTATAACAAATATTCAAAAATAGTAAAATTTTAATTTTGATATGGAAAACCGCCTCGTCGAGACGGGGCGGTCTCCAGTGACGGGCGGGTTGCGAATTCTCAACACCTCGGTGCGTCCAGGTGGTAGAAGCCGTCTTCCTCACTGAATGGAAGAACGAGACATTCCACCATGGCCTTGGGGAAGAACTCGCACACGGCCGATACCAGAACCATAGCCAGACGGGCTCTCGTTATCGATTGAACCCTACTGGACCTTCTCGACAGGACCTCGATGACGATTTCGGTTCCAAGACCGTAGACCATCATATCCTTCGGGAACAGTGTGGTCATTGACTTCTCGTCAGTAACCCCAAACTCCTTCACGGACATGGTGGCTGTGACGATGCTTTTGTGGATTGCTCGCAGGGTGTCTTCCGAAAGATCTGCTGGAAGACACCACACTTTTACTACCGGCATGTGTGCTCTCCTTGTTGGGGGACTAATCTGTTCAACATATTGCCAACAATGACAAAAATGTCAAGTCTGGTATAATGTTTTATTATGCGGTTTCACCGATTTTATGTAAACAATACGATTTTTCATGATACGTTTGATGTAACGGATAGAGACTTAGTGCACCAATGGAGAAGTGTTTTTAGATACAATGTTGGTTCGCAGGTCATTTTATTTGATGGTTCTGGAACGGACTATCTTTGCATGATTACGTCTTTGCGCAATTTAGGTGCAACTGTTTCAATAATTAAAAAAACAAAAAAAGAAGAAATGATACTAAGAAAAAATGTATGGCTTTGTGTTGCTTTAATAAAAAAAGATAATTTTGAGTTACTGGTTCAAAAAGCGACAGAGCTTGGAGTAAATCACATTGTTCCAATAATTTGTGAACATTCTGAAAAAAGAAAATTAAAATTAGATAGAATGCAAAAAATTACCATTGAGGCATCAGAACAGTCGGGGAGAAGTGATATTCCGGAAATTCATGAAATAACAACAATTCAAGATTTATTTCAGGGGGGAATGTTGCCTCAAGAGAAAATAGCTTTCCATCCAACTGGAATTTCTTTCAAACAATACATAAATAGTACAAACCAGGCATCTTTTGCTGCTTTTATTGGTCCAGAAGGGGGGTTTTCAGACAAAGAAATCGCTCAATTCAAATCTTACAATATGCCAATTGTCTCTCTCGGCACTCAAATTCTCCGCACTGAAACTGCCGCCATCGCTGTGGCCAGTTTGCTACTCTTGTAGATCGGTTTGACAAAAAACTGAGGCAAGTGGTACTATAGTGAATAAGCATATGATTTCAAACATACAGAAAAAATCCACTTGGTTTGCACACTTTAACGCCCATAAAGTGAGGATTTTTTCTATTCTGTAGAGTGTAATAGGCCAAAAAAGACACAAAGAAACGATCCTCACTCGAGGGTCGTTTTCGTTTTGGACCTGTTTACAAAATATTGCAAGCAGGTCCCAGACAGGTGTCTGGTCGGAGATAACTCTTCGAAGTTCTTTCACACTATCACAAAGACAGGAGAAGTGAGATGGCTAACCGGGATGCGAGACAGGCAGTCTCTAAGCTTCGAGGGGTTGAGGCGAGCACCTTTGCTCTTCTTGAGGAAACCGAGACTGAAAATATCGTTTCGGTTCCGGAGCTGTGCGAAGCTCTAAATACCCCCACCGTCCATCTTGTCGGTATTTCCTGTGCAACGGGAACCGAAGATGGACGAGACCTCAATGTGGCCTCGGTCGGGTTTTTCAGTCGGAGTGTTCGGCAAAAAACCGAGGGGTTGATTGAGCGCCTCCAAAACCTGGGAAAAGAAGTCACCCTCACGCTCTTTGTCCAGGATTTGGAATGGGTCAGGACGTGGGGGTGGTTCCAACCGCAATCCGAGCTTCGGGAAGAGGCGTGGCTTCAGATTGAAATTGCCAGGGAGGAAGGAAAAGCACCTCCAGGCGATATTCTTTTCTGGTCCGACATTGAGCCGAAGGCGGTCACCGCCGGGTGTATCTCGTACGAAAGTGCACTCAGGTGGGCCGGGGAGTCGAAGCAATCTCTGGCCTTGGACGCCGACATTCGGTATCGCCTGAGCATTCCCAAGTTCAGGTATACCCGTCGCGCAGAACTTGAGCCCTCGTCGCGTAAGCGACTTGCCGACTACGCTCTCATCGGGGAGGCCCTTGAGCTCCTTTATCCGAACGCAATCTTCCTTCAGGCAGCTGATGCTAGAACGGACCATTTGCTCGGATTGAGGCGCAAAAAGTCGCTCCCAATCATTCATCCATGGAGGGAACGTGAGATACCGAAGTCTTAATCGCCCATGTGGTGGTATGCCGGTTCACAATCAGAGGGAACTTGGAGTTCAAGACGAAAGGAGGTGGTGAATGTACAGGAGCATTACCCGTGCCTGCGGGGGGCTCCCCCTGTTCCTGTGGTAGTGTCGGTCCGGCGAGGGGAAACCCTCGCCGGATTTTATAATGATTTTTATTTACTAAACTGGTATGCTTAAAAAACACAAAAGAAACATGAAACCCGAATTTATAGAATTTAAAACTGAAGATGGACTAAATCTACCCGGACTTTTTTATGAGTCCAAAGGCTCTAAAACAGCGGTTATATTTCTCCACGGAAACGGAAGTGCATCTGTGTTTTATAATGAAGAGAAAAATCACCCTTTGGCTTTAGCTCTCAAAAAACAAAAAATTTCAATTTTGTATTTCAATAATCGTGGTGCTCACATCATTAAGAGATTAAAAGTAATAAAGAAGAACAAGGAAACTCCCAAATATTTTGGTACGGCACACGAAAAAATCAAAGAATGCGTTTATGATATAGACGGAGCCGTCTCTTTCCTAAAAACTCGAGGTTATAAAAAGTTTTATCTTATTGGGGCGTCAACGGGGGCAAATAAAATTTGCGTATACAATTTTTACAAGCCGAAAAATAAAATCGAGAAGTATGTCTTGCTGTCCGGGGGAGATGATACGGCCAGTTATTACACCCATTTAGGCAAGATTAAATTTTGGAAACTCTTATCTAAATCCAAAACTAAGATTAAAAACAAAAAAGGCAACGAAATTATACCCGAACTGCTTCCTTCTTTTGTTTTCTCCTATAAGGGTTTTTATGATATAGCCAATCCAGATGGAGATTATAATACTTTTCCGTTTTATGAATCACTCGGAAAAAATAAACTTTCAAAGAAACCTTTATTTAGGTATTTTAAATTTATTAAGAAACCATCATTTGTTATTTATGGAGAAAAAGACCAGTATCTTTTAAATGATGTAGAAGAAGTTGTGGAAACCCTAAAGGCAAAACAGCCGAACTTTGATTATAAAATAATCAAAGGAGCCGACCACGGATTTAATGGATACGAAAGAGAACTTTCTCAGGCGGTAGTCTTGTGGTTAAAGAAATAATCTCACTCAAATTCTCCGTACCGAAACTGCAGCTATAGCTGTAGCTAGTTTGTTATTTTTATAAATTACAAACCCCCAGAGCAACGACGCTCTGGGGGTGGGGGTCTGCGTTTGAAACCCTGCAGTTATCAGGCGGTTGCCCGAAATGCTCTCTCCACTCGCCGACGATACCAGCCCCACCACATCTGGCGCTGTTCGCAGAACAGATCGTGGGCAACCTCTAGGGCTTTGAGTAGGCGACTGTTGTACTCTACCCACTCATCCACCGTGATGAGGTCCTTCAGCATCGGACCCTTGTTGACATAGTACGTGCGACATGACGCGCGGTATTTCGGGTGGAGTTCACAGAACAACAGGTCCATCGTTGATCTGTACCACCCCATCGTCTTGTTGGGGATCATGAACTCGATTGCTCTCTGATAATCGAGGTTACCAAGGAGAGCCGCTTCCACTTCGGGGAAGATGGAGCTTGTGATTCCACCCAGAAGCTTGAGTGATTGTATTACCCGCAATCGGGTTGTCGGACGCAAAGAACAAGACAACACAGACACCCCCTTGTGGTTAAGTGCAAGGAATATCTCTTCCAAATCCTATAGGATATTACCAATAAATATGAAAAAAGTCAAATACAATTTATATTTTCTATTTCTGTGATTCAAGAAACTGAAAAACAAGTTCATTGGTGAGAAATGTTTCAACATACATTCGGACACGGAAACGTTCCGCGTCTTTGTATTGTGAGAGAATATGTTCCATTTCTTTCTTCACCTCTTCTTCTTTTGGAGCGATAGCTTCCTCTTTTGCAATGTTATTCAGGATGATTTGTGATTTTGCACGTTTTACAGCCACATCTTTCCACTCGGTTTTTAAGTCTTCCTCGGTCTTTTTTATGTGTTTCAAATAATCTTCGTAAGTAATACTGGCTCTGGCCAAATCATCCTTGAATTGAGCCAACATTTTTTCTAATTCTCCATCAACAATTATTTTTGGTAAGTCAATTGCAGATTTTTTCATTATTGCTTCAAGGATTACCGTTCTTCTTTTATCTTTTTCTTTCAGGCTTTTTTCCAAAGCAATGTTCTCTTTAATTTTCTCTTTCATTTCTACCACATCTTTGAACCCACCAATCATTTTGGCAAACTCATCATTAACTTCTGGTAAATCACTGTCTTTAATTTCTGCATGGTTATGTTCCGCCTCATCGGCGGATTTATGCAATTTCTGATGGGCAATGTTTTTTTGTATATCTTTTATTACATCCTCAATTTCCGAGTCCAAAACGAGAATTTCATCTCGCCTCTTCGGCGAGTTAGCCGATGAGGCTAATTTTTTATAATCTCCAAGTTTAACTTCGGGCATAAGAGAGGTTTTAACTTTAAATTCCATTGAGCTTCCTAAACCTATTTTGGTTATAGAAATCTCTGGTCGGCCGATGGCATCAATCTTGTTTTCTTCTAAAATATTTGGATACTCCTCTGACAAGGCAATTTCCGCTGCCTCTTCTAACAATTTTCCTTCCCCAACTTTTTGGGCAACAATATTATCAGGAGCATTGCCTTTTCTAAACCCCGGGAGTTCTAAATCAGCTTTAATCTTAGCCAAAGCCCGCTCTCTCATGAGGGCCATTTTTTCGGCCGTTATTGTCCCAATAATTTCAATTTCTCTGTCTGGTAACGAGTTGATTTTTATATCCGTGTAGTGTTTTTGTTGTGACATAGCTCTTAGACTTTATCGTATATGCGCAATCCAGTCAATTTTGGTAAGTAAAAACCACCTTGAGGTGGTCTTTACAGATTTCGTTTTTGTAAATTTTATTGTAAATCAGCGTCTAAACCATCTAAGACGGTTGCGTTGAGGTCTGCTTCAATAGAATTTAAATCATCTGAACTGCTAACACTGGTTGTTGCTTCTGTTCCATTAGTTTCTGTTGTTCCTGGAGTAAAGCTTGTTATTAAGTCTTCTTTCGATTTGTTTTCCTCTAGACGTTTTCCCCAAAAATATAGTCCACCCAAAATAATTATGGCAATAATTATAATTGTTGCGATGATAGAGCCAACTGACGATTTATTTTCTCCTTCCATGGTTTTTTATCCGCACACTAAGTCTATCATTATTTCTCTTGTTTTAGCAATTCCATGTTTAAACTGAATTTTTACTAGATATTTTATGATTATCCTTATGTTTTATGAAATAAAACGATGATAGACTTAGTGTGCGGATGAATTAGTTTAATAATAATTATTAATCTTCTTTTGTAGAAGTGGCATTTCGCAACCCTGAAACACCTCTTAAGACACCGACTATTTTTTGTAATGATTTGTGAGCCTCTCTTAAGTATTTTTCTACATTTTTTGCTGTATTTTTTAAGTTGGTTAATGTTTCTTTGGTTATTTTTTCGACTGAATCAGCAGAGTTGGCAGATATTTTTAATGTTTCATAAATCGTTCTTGCTTGAGTTAGTGAGATTTTTGCTGTGGCCACAAGTTTTTCTGCTTCTATCACATTTCCTCCATTAGCTTTTATCTTTTCAATTCTAGAAACAATTTTTGCCATAATAGCTTCTTCTCTTTCAATTGTTCTTAAGTATTTTGTTGCTACTTTTTCAAAACGCTTCTCAATTCTTTGCGCTGTGGTACTAGAAACTCTGTCTTGAATCTTGTTTTTTACTTCTTCTCTGACTTCTTTTTTATTTTCTACCACATTCTTTAATTTTTGCATTAACCCTTGTCTTGGTGTTGCTGAAGTAGAAGTAGAAACAGAGTTTGGACATTTTGCAAATTCACAGTTTAGTCCAGTTCTTCCGACGTACGAACCGTCAGGACACTGTTTGGCCTCCTGGGTACAGATAGCTCCTGTTTGCGCCAAAGCAATGTTTGCACCAAAAATAAGAGTAATTAATAGTGTGTTTAATATAAATTTTTTCATTTTTTAGTTTATCCGCACACTAAGTCTGTCATTATTCCTTTTATTTTATTATCATCGCATTTTATTTCAATTTTTTACTGATGTTTTATTTAATCAGTTTTGTTTTATGAAATAAAACGATGACAGACTTAGTGTGCGGATGAAGTTAATGATAAATCCGAGTCAATCTATTATATAACAAAAAACTCGGATAACAAACCGAGTTTTTTGTTGGTTATATGAGAATTATAAAACTACGGCGCAGATGTATATTTTTTGGGGACTTGCGACGCTCGACGGAGGGAGCACGAGGAATTTTTCAGCAGAAAAATATCCGTGCCCCAAAAAATATATATCAAGCCAAGAGTTTTATAATTTACTTCTAGCTAAATCATAAGAGTCACAATAATAAGAGCTACAATATTTAGTATTTTAATCATTGGATTCATGGCTGGTCCGGCTGTATCTTTGTATGGGTCACCGACAGTATCTCCAGTCACAGCTGCTTTGTGAGCATCACTACCTTTACCACCATGATTACCCTGCTCAATGTGTTTCTTGGCATTGTCCCATGCTCCACCACCCGAGGTCATTGAGATTGCTACGAATAGTCCAGTAATAATAGAACCAACAAGTAAGCCTCCGAGTACTACAAGCCCAATTTCTTTTCCAAAAACCAACATCACTAAAATTGGAGCCAAGACTGGTATTAGGGCTGGCACAATCATCTGTTTAATAGCACTACCCGTGATAATTGAAACGGCTTTAGCATAATCTGGTTTGGCTGTGCCCTCCATGATTCCTTTTATTTCTCTAAACTGTCTTCGGATTTCTTCTACCACCTTGCCTGCGGTTTTTCCTACGGCTTCCATACAAAGCGCACCGAAGTAGTAGGGAAGAAGTCCACCCAAAAACAAACCGACGATTACATATGGGTTACTTAAATCAAAAGTTATGCTTTTGCCCGCTTTAACGATTTCTTCTGTATAAGATGCAAACAAAACCAAAGCAGCTAACCCCGCAGAACCAATAGCGTAACCCTTTGTTACAGCTTTTGTGGTGTTTCCAACCGCATCAAGTGGGTCTGTAACATTGCGAACCTCTTCTGGAAGATTTGCCATTTCAGCGATTCCTCCAGCGTTGTCGGTAATCGGACCATATGCATCTATGGCCACAATAATTCCTGTCATTGAGAGCATGGACATAGCGGCTACAGCAATTCCATAAAGCCCACCAAAATAATAAGAAGCAAGAATTCCTAGGACAATAGTAATTAAAGGCCAAGCGGTAGATTTCATTGAGATAGCTAAACCTTGGATAACATTTGTTCCGTGACCGGAAACAGAAGCTAGGGCGATAGATTGTACTGGAGAATATTTTGTTGAAGTAAAATATTCTGTAATGACAACTAAAGCTCCGGTTACCAACAATCCAACTAGAGAACAAAGAAACAAATCTAGTACTGCATACTTACCGTTTCCAGACATGAGCATCTTTGTAATGGGATAGAAGGTAACAGCGGCAATAATTCCAGAAGCAATCAGGCCTTTGTACAAAGCCCCCATAATATTTTTTGATTTACTGAGACGCACAAACCACGTGCCTATAATTGACGCAAAGATTGCCATTCCACCAATAGCTAGCGGATAAATGACTGCATTTTCGAATCCAGCAAAAAGAAGCGAGCCTAAAAGCATAGTAGCCACTGATGTGACAGCATAAGTCTCAAAAAGGTCAGCGGCCATACCGGCACAATCACCAACGTTGTCACCAACATTGTCGGCAATAACCCCAGGATTTCTTGGGTCATCTTCTGGAATACCAGCTTCAAGTTTACCAACAAGGTCAGCACCTACATCAGCTGCCTTTGTAAAAATTCCACCACCCAATCTTGCAAAGACCGAAATAAGAGAAGCCCCAAAACCAAGACCAACCAAAGCGGTAACATCTTTTGTGATTACGTAAAAACCAGTGACACCAAGAAGAGCAAGACCAACAACCAAAAGTCCCGTAACGGTCCCGCCCTTAAAAGCTAAAGAAAGGGCACCATCTATTCCTCCTCGAGCAGCTTCTGCTGTCCTAACATTTGCTCTAACTGACACATTCATACCTATATATCCAGCCAAGGCAGAGAAGATAGCTCCAACTAAAAATCCGAGAGCCATAATCCAACCAAGTTTTGGTATAAAACCAATGACTAGAAAAAGCACTACGGCGATCATTCCTATAGTTTTATATTGTTTATTTAAATATGCTTGGGCGCCCTCTTGAATGGCCTTGGCAATTTCCTGCATGCGCTCATTCCCAGGGCTCTTTTTTAGAATGGATTTTGCTAAAATAAGACCATAGACGATAGCAACGACAGAGGCTAGTAGAGCAAATACGAGGTATGTGTTCATGATAATTTTTAAAGCCGACGCTACGGTCGGTTCCCCGACCGTAGCGTCGGGGTTTTTAACTAATAATAAGAGATACTACATCAACTTCTACTACTAGACAACACTCTCTTCTGGTTCTTCTTCCTCGTGAGCCAAGATGTCTCTTGATATGTCGGGTTTATTTGTGGCTGATTGTATGTCAATCTTCCATCCAGTCAGTTTGGCTGCTAGTCGAACATTTTGACCACCTTTTCCAATTGCTAAAGATTGTTGGTCTTCCGAAACCATGATTGTGGCCTGCTTTTCTTCCTCGTTTAGTGTTACAGATAAAACCTTTGCTGGTGAGAGGGCGTCTTCTATAAACTTCTTTGGGTCTTCTGACCACTCAATAATATCAATTTTTTCACCACCAAGTTCTGACATAACCGTCGAAACTCGGACTCCTCTCTGTCCAACCATTGAACCAACTGGGTCAATGTGCTGGTCGGTTGAGCTAACAGCTATTTTAGTACGACTACCAGCCTCTCTAGCCACTGATTTTATAATCACTGTGCCATTAGCTATTTCTGGAGTTTCTGCTTCAAATAATTTTTCCAACAGCTTTGGGTGTGAACGAGAAAGTCGTAAGAAAACACCCTTTCCTGACTCTTCCACTCTATATAAATATGCTCGGACTCTTTCTCCTTGTCCAAATCTCTCACCTGGAATCTGTTCTTCATAGGGAAGTAAGCCTGTAGCTCGACCCATATCAATAAAAACATTACCTCTCTCTATTCTTTGAACCGTGCCAGTGACAATCTCACCCTCTCTTTTACCATATTCTGACATAACAGAAACTTTTTCTGCCTCACGGATTTTTTGCATAATGACTTGTTTTGCTGTTTGGGCAGCGATACGGCTGTAGTCATCCTGGGCTTCAAGGGGAAATATCATTTCTTCACCTAACACAACGTCTTTCTTTATGCGACGAGCGTCGGAGAGCATCATATGATGTTCGGGATTGTATAAATCCATTTCTTTTTCACCCTCTTTTATATCAGTAGGGATTTCATCTTCGTTCATAGCAACAGTACTTTCGTCTACAGCAATTTTAACCTGAAACATTTCAGTTTTTCCTGTGTTTATATCAAATTTTGCCCGAATAATTTGGCCCTTTTTACCGTACTCTCTTTTGTATGCAGTAGCCAAAGCAAGTTCAATAGCCTCCAAGATTTTTTCTCTTGGGATACCACGCTCTTCCTCCAGCTGGGCTAGCACTGAGTTAATTACCTTTAAATCCATCATGTTATTTATTGTTATATACGAATATGCGAATAATGCGAATCTACGAATGGCTACGAATTTTCCCTAAAAAAATGGCCCGCCCGGGTGGGCGAACTTCAATAGTGCTATATTAGCATAAACGATATATTTTTGTCAATGATTATAAGTAGGGCTTGTTAAAAAAATAGGTACGAGATATTCTTAGTATGTAACTTAATTATTACTCTAACAAAAATTTTATGTCTAAAGAAGAATTAAAAGGATTCTTTTCAACCCCTGAAGATGAAGCTTCAGGAAGAGTTGTAAATATAGAAGAAGCTCAAGTAATGGCTAAAGCTGGAAAAATATCTCGTGAAAGGATAAAGGAGGATACGGCCTTATTAGAAACAATGGGTCCGAGAACAGAATCTTATAGTCGTCGGAATAGTATTGAAGATGGTATAAAAGACCTTGAGAGAGATGCCGATGGTGCAGAAGGTAGAGCACAGTTTGAATACAATGAGGAACAAAGAATAAAAAAATTGAGTGATGAAGAACTTCGGGTAGCATTTCAAGATTTAGATGTGTCTCGGGATTCTACACATCGTCTTAGTGAAATGATATCACTCAGGCTTATTGAAAAAGAGATGGAAGTCCGTGGTATTAAGGGATAGATATAATACGTTTTTAATTTTATTTTCTTATACACATTTTTTATGTAAAAAGATATTTTTTTGATATAATGAATGAGTCAAAAGTCGTGAAGTCCAAAGTCTATAAAGTAAATTTTAGTTCACTTTTGATTTTATGGACTTTATAAACTTTCAACTACTCATATGCATATTGAAGAAGCACAATTAAAAGAGTTTATCCTAGACTCAGGTCTTGTCTCACGAAGTGATTTGGAGCTCGCTGAAAAAGAAAGCAAAGAAACTGGAGGAAGTCTTGGAAAAATTTTGGTAAGTAAAGGAAAGATGACAGAGGACGACTTTCGTCGGATGCAGGCCTACATTCTTGGTATTCCTTTTGTCGACCTGAAAAAAGAAAAACTACCTTTTGAAGTTCTTTCTCTTATTCCGGAGCCAATTGCTCGTAATCACAATATCGTTGCTTTCAAGAAGACTGATACAGCTTTGGAAGTGGCCATGCTTGATACAGAAGACCTCACTGCAATTGATTTTGTTAAAAAGAAAGTTGGTTTAAAAATCCTTCCTCGTCTAACTGATGCTGAGTCGATGAAAAGTGCTATTCTGCAGTATCAAAAATCACTAAAAGCAGAATTTGGCGACTTGATTCAAAAAGACGCTGACTCAATAAAAAATATTTTTGATGAAGAAGAAGCAGCAACCAGCGAAGAAGATTTAAGAAAACTGGCGGATGATGTTCCGGTTGTGCGTATTGTTGACACCTTACTAAAACACGCCATTTTACAAAATGCATCCGATATTCATATTGAACCACAGGAAAAAGAACTATTGGTTCGATATCGTCTTGACGGTCTTTTACACGATGCCATGATTTTACCAAAAAACATGGCTCCAAGTATTGTTGCTCGTATAAAAGTATTATCAAGTCTAAAGTTGGACGAAAAGCGTCTTCCTCAAGACGGAAGATTTAAAATTGATTCGGATGGCGAAAAAGTTTCATTTCGTGTTTCGACCTTACCGACTTATTATGGAGAAAAAGTGGTCATGAGACTCTTGCGAGAAAATGTTTCTGGATTTACATTGGAGTCACTTCATTTTCATGGTGAAGGGTTAGAAAGAATCCATGCTGCAGTAAAATCAACTACAGGGATGATTCTGACCACTGGTCCGACTGGTTCAGGAAAAACCACAACTCTTTATACAATTCTCGATATTTTAAATACTCCTGATGTTAATATTTCTACCGTTGAAGACCCAATTGAGTACCAAATGAAAAGAATCAACCAAACCCAAGTTCGTCCTGAAATTGGACTGACGTTTGCCAATGGATTGCGCACTCTTGTTCGCCAAGACCCAGATATTATTATGGTCGGTGAGATTCGCGATAACGAAACAGCGGCTCTAGCTATCAACGCTTCTCTTACTGGACATGTTGTCCTTTCAACTCTTCACACCAACTCCGCAGCTGGAGCCATTCCTCGGCTTATTGATATGAAAGTTGAGCCGTTTCTTCTTGTTTCCACTATTAATGTAATTATTGCTCAAAGGTTAGTGAGAAAACTAACAGATAAAAAAGAAAAATATATTTTGACCAAGGGAGAACTTGATACACTTGGCAAATCTGTTAATTTGACGAAAGTTTTGGAAGCCCTAAGAAGCGAAAAAGTCGTGGGAAAGACAGAAACGTGGGATAAAATACCGTTCTGGAGAATGAAGAAAGATGTCTCGGGAGACGATGGTTATTCTGGTCGTGTTGGAGTACATGAAATTTTAAAAATGACCCCAACCATTAAAGAAATTATTTTAAAATCTGGCACGTCAGATGCCATACAGGCCCAGGCAGAAAAAGAAGGAATGCTGACCATGTTTGAAGATGGTATATTTAAAGCAGTGCAGGGGATTACGACCATAGAAGAGGTACTGCGCGCTACCTCCGAATAGGGACTTTCATATTTGGCGCATTTCTTTGTTGGACTTTAAAAAATAGCCCTCACCTTACGACAAGTAAGGCTCGGGTTATTTTTTTCGTCCGCCTCGAACTGCATCCAAATATGAAAGCCCCCAAATACACAACCTTGAGCAAAAATCCTACGAGCACAAACTGAGGCCTACGCCTCGGGTTTTGCCTAAATTTGAAAGTTTTTGTGTCAAATGTCACGCCTTGACGGAAACTGATTAAGGGTGTATAATACAGAAAGTTAAGTTCTTTGATACTTACTTGCAAGTCGCCATAGTTTTTAGTTCATAAACATCTTGTAAATTAAAAACTATGGCGACAATACAGTTGCCTAGTCACGAAAGGATGACGCCATGGCACAGACCATGACCGCATCTCCGATGACCGACGGACAGATTGACACGGTTGTGGACCAACTCCGTGCTGCCATGCGCAAGCATCAGGCGGAAACTCCGAAGGATGGCGCCCAGCAGGCGCTGGGGGTGGACAATCTCGGCATGAGGATGTTCGCGGTGTTCCGCGAGCTGGTCGAATCGTTGGCCAACCTCATCATTCGACTGGTCGACGTGGACAACACGCGCACTCCGGAAGCGACGCTCAAGGCGACGGGCCGGAAACAGTACGTTGACGCCGGCGTCGTCGCGACCATGCCGAAAGGTACGGGCGGACCGACGGAGGTCGTTTTCTTCAAGCCTCGTCCGGAGGCCTACAAAAACGGCGTCATCAGTGACGACGATTTGGAGAAGGAGTACGAGTTTGCGGGTCTCAAGCCCGCTGATCCGTACTCCGTCGCTGCTGTCAACGAGGCGGACCCCACCTTCGCCGACACACATCTTCACGGTACGCACTGGAAGGATGAGAACGGCAAGTGGTGTTTCGCCACGTTCCGCCGTTGGCACGGCGGGCGCCGCGTGCACGTCAAACCGCCACGACTACGCCTGGGACGCCTACTGGTGGTTCGCTGGCGTCCGCAAGTAAGTTCTAAGGGCTGGGGTCTCGGTTCTCCTTGAACCTTTGACCTCAGCCCTGCACCCCGGCACAGTTTCTGTGGCCGGTTTTTTGATATATCCGCACACCAACTTTGCCATAGCTCTGTTTTTACAAAAACAAATCAATAATATTTTAATATTTATACATAATTTTTTTTATCTTATAACCTATCAAGACAGAACATAAAAACGATGGCAAAGTTGGTGTGCGGATAAAAAAATTTGTTATACTAAATATGGTAGTAGGTGAATCTTGCTGGAGATTAAGGTTTCTGGCGGCCGAATCCAGTATCCATAAAGGGTTGTACCCTTTGTCTCGACGGCACTCGGACGTCGTAAGAATAAATTCTTACACGCTCCTCACTTGTTGGGATAAGTTGAGAGCGTCTGCGACCACGGTTTCAGACGGAGGACTTATGTAGACACTTCAAAAAAATGAAGATACTTGGTGCAGAATACTGACGCATTATGATGCGAAATTATATTCAACCCCGAAATCTTCAAAAGAATTTCTAGGGGAGGTGGTTTGGATGGTATTCTGTACATTTCGCCACGTTCAACCGTTGGAACGACGAGCGCAAACCGAGGCTTACGCCTCAGGTTTTGCCTAAATTTGAAAGTTTTTGTGTAAATCTCACACCTTGACTAAAGTGGTTTAGGGGTGTATAATATAATAAGTTAAGCAGTTCTTTAAAAGTGTTATAGAGTCAAAAATAAGATTTGCCATAGCAGAAAGTGCCCTAAAACAATGACCTTTTCTGCTGTGGCAAAGCATCCCGCTGAGCCAGCATTGGCACGATGTGCCAGAAAGGGTAGGACGATGTCCTTACTCTACACGATTGACCAGATGAAGTGGTTGTCGGACAGATTTGAAGAGGATGGCTTAACCCCCGAACAAGTAAATCTCATTGGGTCGGGTGGTCGTCTTCGGATGATCAAGGCATACCTCGACGGCGACGCCGACATCATGCCGAAGGTGGTGAAGCCGACCAAGAAGTCCGCTTTCTACCTCCGTCTCGTCTCGGGCGGGGAGACTTTGACCATCTCTGCCTGCAAGGGCAAGCGGACTATCGCCAAGGCCAAGACGGTGTTTCGGGGTTACATCGACCCCGACTTCGTCAACTACGGTCTCGACGTGGAAGGAGTGGCAACCCCCAACACGGACGTGGAAGTTCACGAGCTCGTCCGCAATGGCAAGTTCGTTGACATTTACGCCAATGTCGGCGTCCCTCTGGACAATCTGGTCATGACCCAGGGTCAGGTCATCTCATTCTGCGAGACCCACCAGGACTGGTTGAGAATGGATGGCTACGGAACCTTCTTCCTCGTGAAGAAGGACAACGAGTTCTTCGTTGCGAGCGTGCGCGTCTGCCCCTTTGGTCTCCACGTCCGCGCCCACCGGCTGTCGCTCGACCACGTCTGGGACGGCGAGGATCGTCATCGCTTCGTCTTCCCGCAACTGACCGCCCCCGTGGTGGCCTAGTCCCCATGGCCCCTTGACTCTCTAACACTTAGTCCCTCACCAATTTGGCAAATTGGTGAGGGGCTTTATGTTTATAAAAGTTTTTATACACAAGTTCTATGTAAATAAAATTTATTTTTGATACAATTATATAAAGTATGACTTGAAAAATTCGTTGACTCATATCTCGAAGAGAGACTAGTGAGCACGACGGTGCGAACTCAAGCAAAATTTTAGCAAAAATTTATGCGTGTCTCTCTGAGAGATATGACGAGAAAGAGATTTTGAATCATTCAAACCCATGCCACTATTTCATTACAAAACAGTAAATAAAGAAGGTAAGCAAACTGAAGGGACAATGGAAGCAAAAGATAAATTTGCTTTGTACCACTTAATTAAAACTGACGGTAACTCAGTTGTCTTTGCCGAAGAAGCACAAAATAAATCAACATTTAATATTTCAAATTTTTTGCCATTTCTTGATAACATCAAAACACACGACAAAATTATTTTTGCTAGAAATTTATCGAAAATGATAGATGCTGGGTTGCCCATAACTAGAGCTCTTTCAATAATGGAAAGAGAAGCAAAAAATCTTTTCAAAAAAGTTTTAAACGATTTAACGCATCCTTAAGTCGTGGAACCACACTTAGTGATTCTATGAAAGCTTACCCAAAAGTATTCTCTTCACTTTTTACCTCTATGGTTAGAGCGGGGGAGGAATCTGGAAATCTCTCCTCTGCTTTACAAAATGTCGCTTTGCAGATGGAAAAAACTTATCAGTTAAACAGAAAAATAAGGGGGGCTTTAATGTACCCAGTTATTATCCTTGTTTTAATGGTAGCGATTGGTGTGCTCATGATGATTTATATGGTGCCGACTCTTACCGCCACATTTACAGGGTTGGGTTTGGACCTTCCCTTTTCTACACGGATGATTATTGGTACAAGCAATTTTCTTGTTTCATACTTTATTTTTGTTTTATTTGGTTTTATTTTGTTAGTCTTGGCTTTTATTTTTGCAATTAGAACAAAGAGAGGTCAAAGATTTCTAGATTTTGTTTTGTTAAAGTTACCAATAATTGGTGGTGTTACCAGACAGATTAATGCCGCTCGCACAGCTAGAACTCTATCATCATTGCTTTCCTCTGGGGTAGATATTGTTGTGGCCTCTGGGGTAACGAAAGATGTGTTGCAGAATTCATACTACAAAGAAGTTTTAAATGAAATTCAGATTTCAGTTCAAAAAGGCACGACAATGTCATCGGTTTTTTCTGCACATCACGACCTTTATCCAATCTTTGTTTCCGAAATGGTTTCAGTGGGTGAGGAAACAGGTAAGACGGGGGATATGCTTTTAAACGTTGCTTTGTTTTATGAAGAAGAAATAGACCAAAAAACCAAAGATATGTCGTCGGTTATTGAACCGGTGCTGATGGTTTTTATAGGTGTGGCGGTTGGAATTTTTGCTATCTCGATTATTAGTCCTATATATTCAATAGGAGACAGTATTAAATAGTATTAGTTAGATTTTCAGTTTCTGGTTTTTAATTTTCAAAAAATGAAATTATCATTTAAACATGGGTTTACCTTAGTCGAATTGCTTGTCGTAGTAGCTATTATGTCAGTCGTCTCTATGATAATTTTTAACACATTTGTAACTTTTAAAACAAACCAGGCACTTAATATGGATACAGACACTGTCGTTGAAGTTTTAAGACAGGCACGCAATCAAACTCTGACATCAAAAAACTCCTCTAGTTATGGTGTTCACTTTTCTTCGACTAAGGTTACCTTGTTCGTTGGGACTAGTTACATTGCGGGTAGTCCAACCAACCAAGATTTTATTTTGAGTTCTACGGACACAATTTTGACGATTAGTCTTACGCCAAGTGGAAGTGATGTGGTTTTTGATCGTCTAACAGGTGAGACCGTTAACTATGGCACGGTGGTTGTGTCTTCTCCTGGGATATCAAAATCGAAAACTGTTACAATATATAAAACGGGTTTAATGGAATATCAATAAAATGAATAACAAAGGGATGGCATTAGTGGAGATATTAATTGGTTCAGCCATAATTTCAGTTGGCATTCTTGCTGTCAGCTCGGTATTTAGTACCTATGTCCAATATGCTTTTGCTAACCAACAAAATGTCAGTGCCAGCTATATTTTAGAGGAGGGACTTGAGATAATGACTTATTTTCGTGACAAAAGTTGGACAAACATTTCCGCCTTATCAACCTCGACTACATATTATTTATCTTTTAGTAATGATTGGGCTACTACGACCACGCCTCAGTACATTGATAATATTTTTTTGAGAAAAATAAATATTACTGATGTTAAACGAGATGCTGGGGATGAGATTTCAGCAAGTGGCACATATGATCCAAACACAAAAAAGATAACAACAACCGTTGAATATTGGCAGGGGCATGGTACAACAACCAGAGCAATATCAACTTATATAACAAATCTCTACAATTAAATGATAAGACACAAGGAAACAAAAAAATCTGGATATTCTTTGGTAGAGATGATTATTTATTTAGCTATTTTGTCTGTTGTCTCTCTTCTCATGATAAATACAACCCTATCTTTTACTAGAAGCTACAGAAATGTTGTCGCCTTACGCAAAGTAGACCATTCGGCAGTAGATGTTATGGAGAGACTCACCCGAGATATAAGGTCAGCAAATCAAGTTGATTCCATAAACAGCGTTTTTGGCACAAACTTGGGGGTGTTGGTAATTATCTCTACCGTTGATGGTGTTTCTACAACAGAAAAATTTTATTTTCAAAATGGAGTAATAAGGCTTGATGTTAACGGAAGTTATTTTGGTCCATTATCTGCCTCTGATTCTGTCATCAACAGTCTCGTTTTTACAAAACTGGAGAGCGGTATCTCTACGGCAATTAAAATTGATATGACTGTTTCTGGAACAGCTGGAACTGTGACTGAAACAAGAACTTACCACTCGACAGTTGTTTTAAGGGCAGTCTAAGAACATGAGTAATAAAAAAGACAAAAAAAATAAATATAATAAAGGTGCAGCAATGCTTATCGCAGTGATATTTTTCTTGTTTACGTCTATGACTATTGTGTTTGGAATTATTAGCCCAATTTTAAAACAAGCTACTATTTCGAAGGAGGTGGTTTTTTCAAAAGAAAGTTATTATTTAGCTGAAGGAGCGCTCGAAGATGCTGTGTATCGTCTAAAAACTGGGAAAACAGTTAGTTCCGGGGACACTGTTGTTCTAAACGGTTATACGGCGACGATTAATGTTATCTCCACATCAGAAGGAAAGACTATTAATGCTGTCTCTGATAGAGCTGGAATAATCAGGAAGATGCAATCGAGTGTAACAACTGGGGTTGGCACAGCCTTCAATTATGGTATTCAAACTGGAACCGGTGGTTTTAATTTAAGTGGTGGGTCTAGGGTAAACGGCAATGTGTATTCGAATGGAGATATTATTGCCACAAATGGTGTAACTATTACTGGTTCGGCCATTGCGGCAAATAGTTCTGCATTAAGTTCAGACCAATTAAACGATACTCCAACACCACCAACAAATAATATTAAATTTAGAGATACATCAACCACCCAAGATTTAGCCCAGAGTTTTCAAGTTACAAATCAGGGCCCAATAAACAAAGTCAGTCTTTATATAAAAAAGACAGGTAGCCCATCAGATATTACAGTGAGAATGGTTACCAATTCTTCTGGAAATCCAAGTACAACTAATTTATTTACAACACAAGGAACGCTTTCGGCATCACTCGTGTCTATAAACTATGGTTGGGTTGATGTTGTGTTTCCCGATAATCCAGAACTTATTCCTGGGACGACCTATTGGTTAGTGTTAGACAATAGCACCCAAAGTTCCACCAACTATTACACCATTGGAGGAAATTCATCATACACCAACGGTTCAGCAAAACTAGGAAAATATGCTGGAACCTGGAACAATACCAACCCAGTTGGACTAGATGGATACTTTCGGATTTATTTGGGTGGATTAACCTCAACTATCGGTGGTGGAACTTATGTTGGTGCAGTGGTTATTGGTAGTGGTGGTGTTGGTGATGCTTACGCCCACAATGTAACTGGTGCACAAGTCGCGGGTAATCTTTATTGCCAGACTGGAGATGACAACAACAAATCATGCGACACATCAAGGCCAGACCCATCACCTACCGGTTACCCAATCTCTGACAGCAACATAGCGGACTGGAAAAGTGAGGCCTCCGCTGGTGGAACGATAACTGGTAACTATACTGTTGGTTGGGCAGGAGCGACAGTGGGGCCGACAAAAATCACAGGTAATCTTGTTGTAAATGGTGGTGGAACTCTTACCCTCTCAGGAACAATCTGGGTTCAAGGCACTATTACTTTAAGTGGGGGAGGAAAAATAAAACTTGCCGCATCATATGGAACAAAAAGTGGAGTGCTTCTCTCTGATAATATAGTATCTCTAGCGGGTGGAGGAAATTTATCTGGTTCGGGTCAAGCTGGGAGTTATTTAATGGTTCTTACCACAAGCAATTGTCCAATCGACTCATCTTGTGGTGGGGTTGATGCACTGACTCTCTCTGGAGGTGCTGGGGCTGTCATTTTAAGTGCCCAAAGAGGAACGATGACCTTAAATGGTGGTTCTGGTGTGAAGGCCGCTACGGCATATCTTATAAAAGCTTCTGGTGGAGCTATTATAAATTACGAAAGTGGCTTAGCTGACGTGAATTTTTCAAGTGGGCCTAGTGGAGGGTGGTCAATCTCTTCTTGGGAGGAAGTAGAATAGGACTTTTATATTTGGCGCACTTCTTTGTCAGATTTCAAAAAATGATTTTCACTTGCGCACTCAGGCAAGCTCAAATCATTTTTCTCATCTTTCGCGAATTGCATCCAAATCTAAAAGTCCTAAAAATCCCCAGAATTTGATTTTGTGTTAAAATAGCAACTATGAAAAAACCAAAAAGACTTGTGGTGGGAAATTGGAAAATGAATCCACAAAGTTTAGAAGAAGCAAAGAAAATAGCGGTAAATGTAAAAAGAGCAATGCGTGGTGTAAAAAATACCACGGTCGTTCTTTGTCCACCTTTTGTTTTTCTTTCTTCTATATCTAATTTGATGGCTGGTTCACTTTCTCTTGGTGCACAAAATGCAAATTATGAAGCACTTGGTTCTTTCACTGGTGAAGTTAGTTTTGCCGAGCTTACCCAATTTAAAGTTGATTATGTAATTGTTGGTCACTCAGAAAGAAGATATCCGCCAACTGGCGGAGGGGAGAGTGATGAGCTTATAAATAAAAAAGTTAGGGCTGTAATTGGCGGGGGAATGACTGCAATAATTTGTGTTGGAGAAAGTAGCCGAGATGCAAACGGTGATTTCTATAATTTTATAAAACAGCAAATTGTCTCTAGCCTAAAAGATGTTTCTAAAAAACAATTGGACCAAGTGGTCATTGCTTACGAGCCATTATGGGCCGTTGGTGGTCCAGAGCCAGTTAGTCCTGGAGAGCTCCACGAGATGTCTATTTTTATCAAAAAAGTTTTAAAAGATTTGTGTGGGGCTTTTTCTGAAGGTGTAAAAATAATATATGGTGGTGATGCAGACAGGGTAAATGCCGATGTTTTGGTCCGTGATGGAAATGTTGCAGGACTTCTGGTTGGGCGAGAGAGCTTGCGAGTAAAAGATTTTATTGAGATTATAAAACTTGTAGATTCTCTATAATTTTTTTGGCGTTTGTTTCAAAATCTTTTTTATCCCCTTTGACTTTATCATTTGGAAAGACCCAAATGTGAGCGTGGGGGATTTCTTCACCAACTATTTTTGAAAGTATCCAGTCGGTATCAAATGCTTTTTGTTGGGCAAGTGCAATTTTTTTAGCTACTTCAAAATATTCTCCGACATTTGGCACACCCCAAACCCATCTATAATGTTCTTTTGGAATTACCAGGGTGTGTCCTGGTGATTCCGGTTCAATACTTAAAAAAGCCAAGAAATTTTCATCCTCATAAACTTTATGTGAAGGAATTTCTCCTTTAACTATTTTGCAAAATATACAGTTTTCCACATTTATTATTTTAACACAAATTTTAAATTACAGAGGCAATACAGAGGCAACGCCTCCGTATCAGCTAATCTTCTTTGAGACTGAGCCATTCAAAAAGCTCTTTTTTGTGGTCATCGGGTTCTTTGAAATAAGTAGGGAATGGTATTGGATTTATAATTTTAAATTTTAAACCCACATATTCTTGTAAACTTGAATATTTATAATCAAAAACATATTTTAATAAGTTTACAACATTTCTATTCTTGCTCGTTTTCCAATCCTTATCAATTAATTTGGCGGGATTTAAATGAATATATGAATATAGATATTTTAAATAGTTGTCGTTTTGTGTATGAATTGATTTGAATACCCCCTCATATAATTTTCCTGTGCGCTCGTATTTTTTATTAAAGTACATTGAATATCCGGTCATTAGTTTAAGCATATATTTAGAAACCCCACCTTCTGTTTTTTCGTATACTAAAAAATGAAAATGATTTGGCATGAGGCAGTATGCTCCTATGTCAACAAGAGTTTCTTCACGATTAAAGGTTTCATTAATATTTCTTGACTCTATATTCTTGGTGGTATTGCAGATGTGCATCAAAAATAAAAAATGTTCATAATCTTTTTTATCTGCAAAAATAATTCTTTTGTCGGTGCCGCGGTTGTATAGGTGATAGAATTCCCCGGGAACAAAATTTTGTTTTCGTAAGGCCATGTCATAAGTATAACACAAACAACTTTGGAGGCAACGCCTCCGTGTGCTTTTATTTTTACCACATTTGTTTTGTTATTCACGCTATGTCTAGCTGTGTTACACTAGTTAAATGAAAAAATATGCTCTACGAGACCCGATTCCACAAGACATAGATGAAAGATTAAAAATCTATCACCCTCTCGTTAGAGCTCTATTATATGCAAGGGGAATTAGTGATGTAGAAGCTTCACAGCAGTTCCTCAGCCCAGATTACGATAAACATGTTCATGACCCCTATCTACTAAAAGATATGAAAAAGGTGGTGGAAAGAATTCTGAAAGCCATCAAGAATAATGAAAAAATTGGAATATATAGTGACTATGATGCAGATGGTATTCCCGGGGCAGTTATCTTGCACGATTTTTTTAAAAAAATTAACTACAACAATTTTGTAAATTATATTCCGCTTCGTAATGAGGAGGGATTCGGACTTAATCACGAAGCAATTGACTTGTTGGCGGAGGGAGGTGTGAAATTGCTCATCACAATTGATTGTGGAATTACAGACGTTGAACAAGTAGAGACCGCGGAGAAACACGGGATTGACGTAATTATTACCGACCATCACATACCAGGAAAAAAATTACCAAAAGCATTCGCCATAATAAACCCAAAACAAAAGGGGTGTCAGTATCCAGAAAAAATGCTTTGTGGTGCTGGGGTGATATTTAAAGTCATTCAAGCTCTAATTAAATCTAGAAAGTTTGAATGGAAGGATGGTCAAGAAAAGTGGATGCTCGATATGGTTGGACTGGCCACACTTTCTGATATGGTTCCGCTTTTAGGTGAGAATAGGATTTTTTCTTATTATGGGATGAAGGTTTTACAAAAAAGTCCACGGGCAGGACTCCAGAAATTATTTTCTCTACTTAGGATAAACCAAAACACAGCAACGGAAGATGATGTTGCTTTTATGATTACTCCACGAATCAACGCTGCCTCACGAATGGGAATTCCCAAAGATGCATTTACTTTATTATCTACAATCGATGAAGTGGAAGCGGGAGTATTGGCACAGCATTTGAATAATAAAAATGATGAGAGAAAGGGTGTGGTGGGAAGTATGATAAAAGAAATAAAAAAAAGAATTGATGAAAGATTTGGTGACATGTCCGCCCAAGGCGGATCCGCCTTGGGCGGAAAACACGTTTTGGTTTTTGGAAATCCAGAGTGGAAACCGTCTCTTCTAGGACTTGTTGCAAACAGTTTCTCTGATGAGCACAATCGTCCGGTTTTCTTTTGGGGGAGAGAAGGAAGTAACGGAAGCGCAATTATAAAAGGTTCCTGTCGTGCTGGAGGAGACACAGATGTTGTGGCGCTCATGGAAAAAGCCAAAGATGTTTTTGTGGACTACGGAGGACACAAAGGAGCTGGGGGCTTTTCTGTGGCACAGGAAAATATTCATATACTGGAGAGTAGGTTGAATGAAGCATTTTTAGAATTAACAAAAGAACACAAAATAACTGAGGATACGTTAATAGATAAAAAACTTTCTCTCAATGATGTGGATTGGGATACATATAGTTCTGTGGAAAAATTTGCACCTTTTGGGCTAAACAATCCAAAACCACTTTTTCTTTTTGAAAATATTACAGTAGTCGGAATGAAACTTTTTGGCAAAGAACAAAATCATTTAGAACTAAAATTTTCCGCCAGAGGCGGATCCGCCTCTAGCGGAAAAAATTCAGATGTAACTGCGATTGCGTTTTTCTCAAATGGAGATAAATTTCCAGTACCCATCAAAGTGGGAAGTAATATAAATCTTGTCGCAACATTGGAAAAATCAACATTCCGCAACTTTCCTGAATTAAGACTGAGGATTGTGGATATTTTTTGATAAAAAATCTCTTTTTTCGTCGTACATTTCTGAGAGACACGCATAAATTCTTGCTAGAATTTTGCTTGAGTTCGGCTCGACAGCCTCACTAGTCTCTCTTCAATGTACGACTACAACGAGATTTTGTTATACTTGTTTAATGGTTACAATTTTTACAGATGGTTCGGCAAGAGGAAACCCTGGTCCTGGTGGATGGGGGGTTGTTATTCTAACAGATGATAAGGCAATTGAGCTTGGTGGAAGAGAAGACCACACTACAAACAATCGTATGGAACTTCTGGCAGTTATTTCTGCTCTAGATTCTGTTTTACAAGAGAGGGAAATGACTATATATACTGATTCTGCCTATGTTGTAAACGGAATCACTCGCTGGGTTATTGGTTGGAATAAAAATAAATGGAAAACATCAAAAAAGGAAGATGTTTTGAATAAAGACTTGTGGAAGAGGCTTGATGATGCTAGAAAACACAAAATAATTGATTGGAAACTTATAAAAGGTCACAGTGGAACAGCTGGAAATGAAAGATGTGATGTGATTGCCACGTCTTTTGCTGATAGGGTTCCTGTCGTGCTATACAGTGGTTCGCGCCAAAGGTATGGAGTTGATGTTTCAATTAAAGAAACAAAAACTTCGAAGAAGTCAAAATCAAAAAGTCGTGCCTATTCCTATATAAGTATGGTTGATGGTGTTGTGGAAGTTCACAAGACTTGGGAAGAATGCAAAAAGAGAGTTCATGGTGTTAATGCAAAATATAAAAAAAGTATTTCTCCCGAAAATGAGGAAGAAATCATAAAAGAATTTACGGAATGATATGATTTTGTCTTTTGTTTTTGGTTTCATCAGTGGGATTGCAATAGGGTCATTTGTTCCGATTGGTGTCGGGTTTTTTATTGCTTTAGTTTTTGTCACAGTGATTTTTTTTGTATATAAATATTTTATTGCACAGGAGTACCGCATAGTTTTAACCTTTATTGTGGTAGCCATGGTTGGTATTTTGTTTGGTGTAGGAAGAATGTATGTCTCAAACTTGTATAAAGAGTCACAACTAGATAGATACGCTGACCAAAAAATTTCTGTCGAGGGAATAATAGTAAACGAGCCAGACGTTAGAGAAAATAATACAAAATTAACTGTAAGTTTGCGTAACATATATATTGGGACGACCACTGTTGCAGTGAAAGAAAAGATATTAGTTACAGTTCCAATCTATCCAGAATACAAATATGGAGATAGGGTAAAAATGAAAGTTACCCTGAAAGAACCTGGAGAAATTGAAACAGATGGTCGAATGTTTGATTACAGGGGATATTTAAGAGTTAGGGGAATTTGGTATACGAGTAATTACACAACAATAAATCTGGTATCAAGTGGGCACGGTAGTGTCATAAAAAATTTATTATTTAGCACAAAGAAAGTTTTTACTGATTCAATCAACGGGGTTTTACCAGAACCGCAATCAAGTCTTTTGGCGGGACTTTTACTTGGAACAAAGCAATCATTAGGCAAAGAATTACTTTCAGAATTTCAAAAAACAGGAGTTTCTCATATTGTTGTTCTCTCTGGCTACAATATTGCTATTATTGCTGGGAGCATAATGGCCTTTTTCAAATTCTTGCCTAAAAATTTATCTTTCAGTTTTGGTGTTGTTGGTATTATTTTGTTTACAATTCTTTCTGGTGGGGGAGCATCAGCCTGGCGAGCAGCGATTATGGTTTTGGTTGCCTTGTTTGCTAAGAGAATGAACAGAGATTATAAAATCAGTCGTGTTTTTGGTTTTACAATTGTTTTGATGCTTGCTCCAAACCCACTTCTACTCGCATTTGACCCATCTTTTCAACTCTCTATCTTGGCTACAATAGGGTTGATTTTTGTTTCGCCTTACATTACCCCATATCTGTTATGGATAACAGAAAAATTTGGATTACGAGAAATAGTTTCAGGCACAATCGCTACACAAATTACGGTTCTTCCATATCTAATTTACAATATGGGTATTTTGTCTCTGGTTTCTCTTCCTGTGAATGTTTTAATTCTTGGAACGATACCAATAGCCATGCTTTTTGGGTTTGTGACTGGAATTGTGGGCTTGGTTTCTCTCTATCTATCTTACATTCCAGCCTTTTTTACCTACATTTTGCTGTGGTACCAACTTACAGTGATACATATTGGAGCAGGTATTCCATTTGGTTCAATAAATCTACCAGCTTTTTCACCTATTATTTTAATTTTTGTTTACGGAATTATTTTTCTGGGCTTATACTTTCTGAAAAATTTTTCTCAACATTCTGCCAATTAAGACTAGTAAAGAAGTCTTCAATATATTGTTTTTTACCACTTGGCTGATAGTCGGCAACGAAGGAGTGTTCCCACATGTCTAGGGCAAGTATTGGAGTGCAGTCTTGGAGCTGTCCAATATGTTGCTCATCAACCCAGGCATTTAAAAGCCGGTGTTCTTTTCTGTCTAAATAAAGCATGGCCCAACCAATACCACGAGTTGTAGCAAGTGTTTTAAATTGTACGAGCCATTTATCAAATGAACCCCATAAGTAGGCGATACATTTTATTAGTTCACCGTCTGGTGTAATTTCTTTTGCTCCATCTGATAGTGAATCAAAGTAAATCTCATGATTTCTCATGCCGTTATATTCAAAACTGAATCGTCTATTTAGTTCGCTTATTACATACGGAGCAAAAGCGTCTTCTTTTACATATCCTTCGTATACCGGTATCTTTTCTAGGATACTATTGGTATTTTTTACATACCCAGCATAAAGTTTTAGGTGTTCCTCAATCGTTTTTGCTGAAATTCCCTTTAGTTCACCGATGTTAAATTTTTTTTCTTTAAATTCCATTTTGTTTTGATTTGTCCGCACACCAACTCTGGTATCGTTGATATTGTGTCGTGGTGTGGAAATTATTGCTCAGTTACTAGTAAATTCACCAGTTGATATATCTATTATACATATAATATCAACGGAAGACACAATACCAGGGTTGGTGTGCGGATTTAGCTCTTAATTTTGTGTGTATAATATAACATATGTTGAAAAGATTTTCTCATATTCGTGCTTATCTACGCTGGTATATTCTTGGACTACTTTTGATTTTAAGCTTCGTTTTGTGGTCTACTGTAATTAGAGAAAATCGTCAGGGGATTTTGACTGTTGTCTTCCTGAATGTTGGTCAGGGTGACTCGATTTTTATTGAATCACCAACTGGTATACAGGTTTTGATAGATGGTGGCCCAAATAACGCTCTAATGAAAGAAATCTCATCCATTTTACCTTGGTATGACAGAAAAATTGATATGCTAGTTGTGACAAATCCAGATAAGGACCACTACGAAGGATTTATCCCTTTTCTGAAAAAATACAAAACCGATGTAGTGCTTGAGCCCGGCACGACAAATAAAAGTGAGGCATATTCTCTATTAGAAGACGAAATCATAAATAAAAAAATTCCAAAAATAATTGCAAGGCGAGGACAAATAATTGATTTAGGTGGGAGTGCATATTTACGAGTAATTTTCCCAGACAGAGATATTTCTGGTCTAAATCCAAATGACGGTTCGATTGTAATGCAATTGGTTTATGGTGAGACCTCGGTAATGTTACAAGGAGATTCGCCGACAAACATAGAACATTTTCTTGTTAGTTTAGAAAACAACTTAAAAAGCACAATTTTAAAAGCTGGTCATCACGGCTCACGAACAAGTTCGTCGGAAGAGTATGTAAAAGCAGTTGATCCAGAATGGGTTGTTATATCTGCAGGAAAAAACAATACGTATGGCCATCCACACAAAGAAGTTTTGGATATTTTAAATAAACTAAAAGTCCCAATCATTGGAACATATGATGTAGGACAAGTGATTTTTGAATCAGATGGGAAAAGGTTTCTTTTGAAACGATGAGGCCGCCTAGTCGGCGGCCTTCTCCGGGTAACCCGGAGTGAATATCATCCGCAGGATGTCGGAACACCCCGCAAACAATATGAGGAGAACGATCGTGATTACGGGAAACTCCTTGTCTCGGAGAGCGAGTCGCCAGAAATCATAGGAAAGTAGGTAGCCTATGTTTCTGACGATGGCCTTGCACATTCGCCATTTCATAGGGCACCCCCATATCGAATATTACCCTTATATTTATTAATGTCAAAAAAACATCCTCTATCAAGATGTCTTTTGGTAACTGGACTTTTTGTTATTTCTTAAATCAAACCTGCTTTTTTGAGTGTAGCGTAAGCACCATTTTTCTGAATAGTTTTAATTGCTGTGGTTGAGAGAGTTAGGGTTATTGATTTTTTGAGTTCAGGAATATATATCTTCTTTTTTTGAAGATTGGCATATTTTCGAGTAACACCAGTTGGATTAAACTGCGTAGCACGAGTGCGGTTTGAATATCCACCACTAAGCTGGGAACTTTTCTTTGATATTGGACATACTTTAGCCATAATGAAAGTATGGTATCATAACAAAGTCAGAAGTCAAAAGTCTATAAAGTCAAAAGGAGCAAATGAATCTACTTTATAGACTTTATAAACTTTCGACTTTATAGACTATCCCATGTCTCTCGATTTTATTTTTTCAATTCTCATACTAATTTTTTCTATCGTCATCCATGAGGTCTCTCACGGTTACGTTGCCTATCTACAAGGGGATAATACAGCAAGATTTCAGGGCAGGTTGACTCTTAACCCAATGAAACACCTAGAATGGTTTGGCTCTTTTCTCTTGCCTGTAATGTCATATATGTTTGGTGGTTTTATAATTGGCTGGGCAAAACCTGTTCCTTTCAATCCATATAATCTAAGAAATCAAAGATGGGGAGAGGCCATGGTGGCTCTTGCTGGTCCAGCGTCTAATATCTGTGTGGCCTTGTTTTTTGGTCTGCTTATTCGTTTTGGGATAACTTCTCAATTTGGACAGGCATTTACATATATTTCTTCTACCATAGTATTTATAAACTTGATTCTGGCCACGTTTAATCTAATACCCATTCCTCCTCTTGATGGTTCAAAAATCCTTTTCTCCATTTTACCTTATAGTATGCAAGGTGTTCGTGATTTTCTAGAACGAAACGGATTGTTTGTTTTAATTTTCTTCATTTTCTTCCTTTGGAAATTTGTTTTACCTCTAGTTGTTTTTGAATTTTCTCTCATAACTGGATTAATCCCGTAGTGAAATTAGTATTTATCTTTTTCGTACAGTAATCTCCATATTTATGTAAGTAAAATTTAAATAAAGGCCTAGAGTAAGGCTATTTTTCATATACAAAAATTGCTTGACATTATACGGCTAGTGTGATAGGCTTTCTGTTGGAGAGAGGGGTCTGGCGTTGCGACAACGGCGTCTGGCGGCTTGCGACATCTTGCGAAATTGGCGTTTAGCGATCTGCGACATCGGCGTCTGGCGAAGTTCGCCGGTTGCGAAGATTTGCAATCGGCGACAATGGCGTTCAGCGACTTGCGACAACAGCGAATCAATCAACTGGTTGGCCACACCCCCTCTCCTCCGCTCCTCCCACCGAGACATAAAAATAACTCGGGGGCAAAGGCTCGTTCTCTTCGGAGGCGGGCCATTTCGTTTATACAAACAAGTATTTGCAATTTTGATACATATATATTAGAGTAGTGAAGTAATGTCAACGATAAATCAGCTGATTAAAAAAAGACGCTCAAAAGGTAGACCTAAATCAAAGGCCATTGCTTTAACTCGTGGATTCAACACTCTAACAAACAGACCTGTCTATTATCCATCTTCATTTAAAAGGGGAGTTTGTACGAAAGTAACAACAAAAACACCAAAGAAACCAAACTCTGCTATTCGAAAAATTGCTAGAGTTAGACTAACAAATGGTATGGAGGTTACGGCATATATTCCAGGAATGGGACATGGACTACAGGAACACTCAGTGGTTTTGCTTCGTGGTGGAAAAGTAAAGGATGTTGGTATCAGATATACAATAGTACGAGGCAAGCTCGATGCAACAGGAGTAGAAAAAAGAATGCAGGGTAGGTCTAGATATGGTGTAAAGAAACCTAAGGGGAAGTAAAAAGTCTATAAAGTTCATAAAGTCCATAAAGTAAAATACAAACACAAAAATGCGAAGAAAAATAACAAACAGAAATATAGTAGGTAAAGATCACGAATATGATTCTGAGAAAGTTGGTAAATTTATCAATTACATAATGATTCGTGGACAAAAAGCGACAGCTCGAAAAATTGTTTATGATGCATTTGAACAGATTATTAAGAAACTAGGCACAGCTACGACAGTGGATGTAATGGAAGTTTTTGATACAGCATTAAAAAATACAGGCCCTCTTACAGAAGTTCGCTCTCGTCGAGTCGGAGGTGCTAACTACCAAATTCCTCGAGAAGTTCGACCAGAAAGACGTTCGTTTCTCGCAATGAAATGGATTATTGATTCAGCTCGCTCAGGCAAAGGTGCTCCTATGGCATCTCGCTTAGCTGACGAAATTATACTAGCTTCAAAAAATGAAGGTAAGGCAGTGAAGAAGAGAGAAGATACGCATAAAATGGCGGAGTCAAACAAGGCCTTTGCCCATTTTGCTTGGTAGTTTTTGTGGTCTTTTTGCCGAATTTCTTTGCTCTCGGTTTTTATCTGTTCCACGCAACGTACTGTTGTACGTTTTGGTCACAGAAAAAACCTGCGAGCTTCGAACTTCAACAAAAATCCTCACAAAAATCTTCGTCTACAAGTTTACTTTTTATTTTATATAATACTTAGAATTAAGATTTTTACACAATCACACTAAGATTGAAACAAATATTTAGAAAGGTGTATAATCATAACTATGAACAGAGCTGATTGTGAGTCTAAGGCCAATGAAATAAGAAAACAATATAATCCTCTGGATTTATCTCCATTTCCATATAAAAACATAACAGATTCAATCTTTGAACTTAAAATACAATCGTTTGAATTTTCAGAGGATTCTATAAAAAACTTATCAGGGGCGATAACGTATGAGGAGAAAGATTCTAGTGGTGTGAAGACTTACGAATTTCACATCGCAATTAATAGTAGTAAATCTCAAGAAAGACAAAACTTTACACTAGCTCACGAATTGGGTCATTATTTTTTACATAAGGATAAGATAAAAATTGAGGGAATTATTGTTGACAGTGACTTTTTTGACGGGGGTAGAGCATTGTTTAGTCTGGATGAAGCAGAAATTAGTCAAATGGAAATCGAAGCGAATAATTTTGCGTATGCTTTAATAATGCCTTCAGAGTTAATAGTTCAGGCCTGGGAGAGTTTAAGAGATGTAGAATCATGTGCTAAAGTCTTTAATGTTTCCGTCTCCACAATGAGCATAAGACTCGAGCGATTAAAATTATTACCATGACAGAAATTCCCGAGTCATTTTCTAAGAGAAATACTGATCTTTCAGAAAGATTTAAAGAAATTCGTGCTTCACTAGTTCATCAGCAGGGAATTAAGAGACCTCTGCAATATAATATAAGACCGTTCGGCGAAAGAAGCATTCAGGAAAAAATTGCTCTAGAAAAAGGACAGTTAGAAAACAGGGCATTTGAGCAAGATATAGGTTTAAAGAAAAATACACTTTTTATCTTATTCTGGTTTTTGGCAGCAGAAACCGTTGCTATTTTTGTAATCGCTTTTTTCCAAGGTTTTAAGACTGGTGGATTTGAGATTGAAGGGTGGAGCTTTAGACTTTTAATTACTGCAACTATTACACAAATTACTGTTATGTTGTTAATAGCGGTAAAACACTTATTTCCAAATAAACCAGTAATGTAAAGTTTTTTGTTTTGGATTTTGTTTGTCTGGTTGTCTTAAATAACCTCATGGAATCATTTTTTGATTTAGTAAGAGACCCGGCACATTGGGAGTTTGAGATACTTCTAATTGTTATTTTTGACGTAATTATTGGTCTTATTATCTGGCCATTTATTCAAAAAGCTCTTGTTCACCACAAGTCTGACCATGAAAGGCTTGAAGATTTGGAACAAGAAGTAAGGAACCTAAAAGGTAGACTTTAAGCCATAGAATCTTCCCAAAGAGAAATTCTGGTTGCCATGTCTTGTATTTATCTGGGGGAGGAATAAAATTAGTGTGTTATTACTCTAGTCTAATAACATGTCAAACGAAGAGCCGGAATACGGTGATTTTGACGGTGCAGATAAGAGTAGCTCCGAGGAAGGGGCACCCGGCGGTCTTCCTGATAATTTTGATAGCAGACTAAGTAGTTTAAGAGAAGAGAGAAATATTTCAATGTCAGAATATTGTTCTGTAATTAATGAAATAAGAGGTATGGCGAGTGGGGGTGATGCTGGTGGAATCAGGGAGATACATTACCACGGCTGGACCAATAAGCACTTTGGTAAGCTTCTAGAAGAACTGGGTGAAAAATAATATAACTGCCCTTGGTTTGTGAGAAGCTCTTTAATTATTTTGTCATTGTTCAAAAATGCTTTTTGATGTTGACACTCAGTTCTTAATCTACTACGATATATCGTAGTAGATTAAAGATATTAAAATTAATTGTAAATATAATCTATGCCACACGTATCAAGTAAAAAATTAAACCCAGAATTATTGGAGAAATTATTAAGTGAGCTTCTTTTAACATTTGGGGAAGCACAAAACAAGAAATATCTCTCCTCGGTAGTAAATGAACTTTTTTCGGATACAGAAAGAACCATGCTCGCTAAACGTCTGGCGATTATTCTCATGCTTGATAGTAAAACTCCACAACATAGGATTGTGGAAATATTAAAGGTGAGTCCGTCCACGGTTGCAATGATGTCTCTGGGTATTGAAATTGGAAAGTACGATACTCTTCTCAAGATTTCAAAAAAACAAAAATTGGATTTTGAAAAAATAATATGGGGAATACTAACTGTTGGGGGAATAATGCCTCCACCGGTTGGAAAGAAATATTGGAGAAAATATTCAAAATAATATTATCAATCTACTACGATATATCGTAGTAGATTGAGTGGGGGTTTGGTTTAAGTTGTTAGGGGAAAAGAAGGGATTTAATTACAGGGTTGTAAATTCTTGTGGTCGGGGTAAAATTAGGGTATTAATATTTTAATTCATCCGCACACTAACTTTGGCATTGTGTTTCATCGAAACACGGCGGAGCGATGCTAAAGTTAGTGTTCGGATAAAAAAATTATGAGTGAAGAAGGAGTTCAACCAGCGAGTGAAGATAAACCAAATGAGTATGACGTTTTTATGGCTGAAAAAAGGAAAGAGGAAGACGCACAGCAAATGCAAGGATTTGCGTTAAGTGAAGAAATAAATCCTAAAATAAAGATATTAGGAGAATTAGTTCCAAGAGGGAACATGACTCCGAGGATTTTTACTATTGAAGATAGATTTATGAATACTGGAAACCCATTAGAAGTATCAATTCAAAGAATTCCTGGTCAAGGAGATAATATAACTTTTACTATCAAAATGGTTCTAGAACCAAATCAGGTATCTCAAATAATAGATGCACCAACTGACCACAGATATGAATTAACTCAAGAATTTGGTGTTGGTGGATCATATGGTGCCGAGGATTCTCTTGGTAGTGGTTTGACAACATTGAGTGAAATTGGTGGTAATCTTGTCTTCACTAACCTTGATAAAGCAAGGGTCATATCAAACAGAGGTCAATTAAAGGATCTTATAGATGAAGTAATTAGTAATTTAAAATAAATTGATTTATACGTGAGTAATATAAACCCTTAACTGGGAGTTTTGCATTATTGCTCAAAAATGGTTTTTGGTATATAGTTTCCTGTGTGCCTCCGGGCATTTTTATTTACAATAATTTAACTTATGAATAGAGACTATTCCCTAGATAAGGTTCGTAATTTTGGTATAATAGCGCACATTGACGCTGGTAAAACAACCACATCAGAGCGTGTGCTTTTCTATACAGGAATGACTCACAAGATTGGTGAAGTGCACGAGGGGGAGACGGTGACAGACTGGATGGAACAAGAGCGTGAAAGAGGTATTACCATTACTGCTGCAGCCATCACTTGTTTCTGGAATCCTACCTACATGCCAAAGGGAGACAAACCCACCTATCGTTTCAATATTATTGATACTCCCGGACACATTGATTTCACAGCTGAGGTAAAACGTTCACTTCGTGTTCTTGACGGTGCGGTTGTGGTTTTTGACGGAGTTGCCGGAGTTGAACCACAATCAGAAACAAACTGGAGATATGCTGATGATGGCGCTGTGCCAAGAATTTGTTTGATAAACAAACTTGATAGAACGGGTGCATCTTTTGAGCGTTCTTTTGCCTCCATTTTAGACAGACTGACAAAAAACGCAGTTCGCCTACAAATTCCTATTGGTCTAGAGGATAAATTTGAGGGGGTGATTGACCTTTTGAAAATGAAGGCTTATCACTTTGAAGGAAATATGGGTATGGATATTCGTGAGTCAGAAATTCCCGCCGAATATTTGGATGAAGCAAAAAAATATCGCGCAGAGCTTATAGAAAAAATTGTTGAACAAGATGATGAGCAAATGCAAATGTTTCTAGATGGTAAGGAACCAACAATAGAAGAGCTAAAAAAGACTCTTCGTAAGGCCTGTCTTGCTGTAAAAATTGTTCCTGTCATGGCGGGTTCTGCTTTGAAAAACAAAGGTATCCAGCTTGTTCTAGACGCAGTTGTAGAATATCTCCCGTCTCCACTAGACATCCCTCCCGTCAGAGGTTTAGACCCAAAAACAGGTGATGAAATATTTAGGAAACCTTCTGATGAAGAACCTTTTTCTGCTCTTGCTTTCAAACTTCAAAACGACCCATTCGTTGGACAGCTAACTTTCTTTCGTGTCTATTCTGGGACAATTGAGTCTGGAACATATATTTATAACTCAACCACAGGTGAGAAAGAAAGGTTGGGTCGTATTGTGCGACTTCAGGCTGACAAACGTGAGGAAGTAAAAAAAGTTTTTGCCGGAGAAATCGCAGCAGCGGTGGGATTAAAGTCTGCAAAAACATCTCACACACTTTGTGACGAGGACCAACCAATTCTTCTTGACCCAATTAAATTCGTTGCTCCTGTCGTCTCACTTCGTATTGAACCAAAAACAAAAGCTGACCAGGAAAAAATGGGTATGGCCCTCAAAAAACTTTCTGACGAGGACCCAACGTTTATTGTGTCATCAAATTCCGAAACAGCCGAGACGATTGTCTCTGGTATGGGAGAGCTACATCTAGAAATTATGGTTGACCGCATGAAACGAGAATTTGGTGTTGAGGTAAATGTTGGTAAACCACAAGTAGCATACAGAGAGACAATTCTTGGGACAGCCGAGGCGGAACACAAATATATCAAACAGACTGGTGGAAAAGGTCAGTATGGTCACGTAAAACTCACAATCAAACCTCTTGAGAAAATTGAAGAGGGAGCAAAAATTCCTAAGAATGTTAAACGATATGAAGACTTTGAATTTATTGACTCAATCAAAGGGGGCGTTATCCCACAAGAATTTATTCCTGCCTGTGAAAAAGGTGTTCATGAGGCAATGGATAGAGGAATTGTTGCTGGATACAAAATGGTAAATATTTCCTGCGAACTTACATTCGGTTCTTATCATGATGTTGACTCATCTGAAATTGCTTACAAGATTGCAGCCTCTCAAGCTTTCCAAGATGCAGCCAAAAGAGCCAGACCTGTCTTACTTGAACCTATTATGAAAGTTGATGCTATCATGCCAGAACAATTTATGGGAGATATCACAGGCTCACTTTCAGGTAAACGAGGGCAGATAGAAGGAATGGAGGAGAGAGGAATGCTCCGAGTAATTCACGCTAAGGTTCCTTTGTCTGAAATGTTTGGATACACAACTGATATTCGTTCAATGACACAAGGAAGAGGGTCGGTTATGATGGAGTTTGATCATTATGAAGTGGTGCCACCAAACGTCGCTTTGACAATTATTGAGTCTAGAAAATAGCCTGGGTCTTTTTGTCCGATTTCTGCGTTGAAATTTCAAAAATCCTCGTCACCTTACGACAGTAAGGCTCCTCGCATTTTTTCATTTCGCCTTGAACTCGAAAAAAAATCCTCCAGGATTCTTTATTCTATTAATACAGAAAATTCTCACTTCTTAGTGAGTTTTTTCATTGCATCAACGTTGTAAAAACGACCTGTCCCGTTAGAGTTTTACATTTTTTGTATAAAGTAAAATTATGCAGGATGAGTAGCGTAGTAATTGAAATTTTTAGTTGATTGTAAAACTCTAACGGGATACAATACACACATGAATGGTGTTATTGATCAAACAAAACCAGCTACGGATTTAGATTCTAGTCTAACCCCACCAAGAAAAGCTCCTCTGGATATTTTAGCTAGAAATGATATGCAACGAGAAGAAGAACCACAGGTTCCTTCTGGGGTGCACGACCTTGCTGACGTTTTAAAACAAAGACCAACTGATTTAGCACCAGAACCAGAAATTTCTAATGCACTGTTGCCACCCATTGTTCCAGAAAAAATTGAAACGGAGCCCAAAGAAAGTTTTAGAGTAGATTCACGTGTTTTAGAGTTTTTTACTAGATTAGTTGCCTCGGAGAGTGACCCCGTGACTGCTAAATCTTTCAGGCGTTATCAATGGGAACTGGAATATGCTAATTCAAAAGAGAGAGTCAGAGAAATTTTAAATGAAGCTCGTGATATTGGTAATATCTCTCCAGAACAGTACGCAATGGTTTTAAGTTATTTAGAAAAACCTGAACCTATCATAGAAAGGACGGATGATGTTAAAAATCTTATTGAAGCTGAAGGGGGTCCAGATGTTGTAGCTAGTGATTTTAAGGATTTATATGAGAAGCTGGGTCATCTTGGTGTATATAAAGATAGTGGTATTAGTTATTCTCCGGACGGCTTAATAAAAGCAATAGAAGAAATCAGAAAAAGCGAAAATCCATTGCAAAATATTGTAAATGTACCAAGAGCAAGGGGTTTGCGTAAATTAGTTGCGGAACTACTTAGACACGAAATTATCTTGGATGAAAATATGACAGGTGAGAAAGTGTTTGTCGTTCCAGAAAAACTAATTTTATATATAGAAGGTTTAAATAAAGTAGATATAGGAGCTAAACTTGTTCTTGATACCTTAAAACAGGGTGGAATTACAAAACAAGAAGTCTTGAAAATCCTATTTGATTATTCTCGACCAGGACTTGCTTTTACTGAAGAAGAACACAAAGAAATACTTAGTATTCTTGGTGAATCCGAAGAAGGGGTTTCTGTAGTTTTAGATTCAGGGGTACTCGAGCAAAATCCTGAAAAAGTATTAGAACAAGCTCGTTTGGAATATATAAGGGCTATGGCTGATTATGATAAGAGAAAATCAAACACACAAAAATTTATTGGTCTTTTGGGAAATCTAGTTTCTAGTGACAGGATATCAATGAGTGACGCAGTGGAAAATGCAAGAAGGTTGGAATTAGAGGCAAAAGAAAGAATAGGTCAAACTTTGGATGCTTATATAGAGGCAAAAATAACGAAGGTGGAAAAAGATACTGAATCAATAGGGGATGAATTTGAAAAATTATCAAGACGTTTAGAAAATGCTGACGCAGAATGGAACATATTACAGGAACAAATCAGGGAATCATTACCAAAAAACGAGAGAACAGAATGGGTAAAAGAAAGAGCGAGTAGGGCCTTAAAAGTGTGGTCAAAGGTACCGATAACAGCTCGTCTGGCTTTTGTTCCAATACTCATCGGTACTGGTGCTGGTGTGGCTGGGGGTCTTGCCTTTGGCGCATCAATTGCTGGGACACGTATAGTCCGTGGTGCCGCTGGGGCTCTAGGTTCTACATATTTTGGTAAGCGGTATGGCAAAAAAACAGAAAGAGAAAATGAAGAAATAAGAAAAGAATATGAAGCAACCTATATTTCCAGAGACCCATCAGTAACATCTGAACAAAAGGAAAAAAAATATATGGAGGCCCGTGAATTAGAAAAAAGAAGAATGAAAGGACAAAGGGTTAAAAAAGCTATGATAATGGTTGGTGCGGGGGCAGGAACTGGTATCTTGGCTGGTTTGACTCAGTCTCTTTTAGAAACCCCTTTATTAGCCAGTACTGGTGGGGGTTTAGGTGGGAGTCAAATAATGGATAGGCCAAGAGTTGAAGGCACAAAATCTTTTGACGGCATAGCCAGACCAAAAGCTGTCGTTTCGCCCGTATCTGCAAAAGTGGTACCGCCAGAGACGCCAGCTGTTCCAAAACCACAAATACCAGAAGGTCCAAAAGTTGTAGACGTATCTCAAGTGAGGGTTGAGGCGTCTTCCCAAGGAGGTTGGCAAACAATTCTTGATTTGAAAGCGGCGGTTATAAGAAAATATGGCGACCACATTCCACAAGAAATCAAAACCAATTTTATGGACAAACCATCTGTTGAAATTGCAAAAGAGTATGGTTTCTATAAGCCGGGCGACACTGGCGGTGATAGTGCAATGATGTTTAAGGGTGAACACCTTGGTGTTGATAATCATGGACACTTGGTTTATGAGCGTGGGGGAAAATCAATTGACATGGTTGATACAAAAACCGGAAAGGTAGTAACCTTTGAAGAAACTGGCGGAGAGATGTTTACACCAAAAGTTAATGAGTCACAAGCGGTTATGCCAAAAGCAACATCAGATGTGCCAGATGTGCCAGATGTTTCAGAAGCAGAAATCACTAAGGTTGAAATGCCTCCTGAACCAGAAGTGATTCCAGTAGTGCAACCACTTGAATCAAGAGATGTCTTTGCTGTTAAAAAAACAACTCCATCAGCTGTGGAAGTTTCCCAAATACGTGTTCCATTTAAAGAGACTTTTGTCGATATATTAGACAGGAATGGTGTTAAAACTATGGAAATTGAAGGTTTAAAAATTGCCCAGGAACGGCCATTTGGTAGTGGAAAAATATTAGTCTTAGATGATAAATTTCAGAATGGCATAGAAAACAGAAGTATTCGTGAGGCATTTCTTGAAGCATTTGACAAAAACGAATGGTTTAGTGGTTATAAAGAAATGAAAGGTGTGGTTTTTGATGGTGGAAGATTATCTGTGCTTCATGGTGTAGAGGAAGACCCAAACATAGTTAGGGTTTTACTCAACGGTAAAGAAATTGCTAAAGGGTGGATAACAGAAAATGGTTCAAATATAAAATTAGATAGCAATTTGAAAGGCGGATTATTCGGATTTCTCGTTGAGACCCCTTATGAAAAAGCACTCAAATTTAAGGAGTTAAAAGATGTTATTAAAAGTTTTGAGTTTGTTAAAAAATAATATGAACATTTGGTGACCATCTGTGGATGCAGAGCAAATAAATAAAGGATATAATTAAATTAATGACAACAGACGATACATTATCAAAAGATATAATAAAAGAGTGGGGACTTGAATCATTGACTTCTGAAAAACAGGTTGAAATAGCTGACCGTGTCGGAAAGATGATATATCAAGCTCTTCTAGTAAGAGCTCTTGATATTCTCTCTGAAAAAGAACAGACCGAATTTGATTTACTTTTAGACGAAGATGCCACTACTCCACAAGATGTTTTGGTCTTTTTACAATCAAAAATCCCAACATTTGGACAACTTGTGTCAGAAGAACGCCAAAATCTTAAAAGGGATTTACTGATACCGGCTTAATAACTTGACTATTTTTGTTATTTTGACTAGTATACTCAGTGTCGCTTCACGCGACCATTTTTGGAAGTTCCCAGAATTCAGATTTCTCGAACATTGAGTTGTTGGAATTTCTAAAACATTATTAGTTTTAATCTTTGTTTAATTACACGCTTTAAAATTTGGATGAAATTCAAGGCGGACGAAGTAAAAGGTGAGGAGGCGTATAGACATACGACGACGAACATTTTACAAGTCCAACGCAGAAGTTCGCCAAATTTGGAAGCGCTGTGAGATAACACACATAAATACAATGGCAGATTTTGATAGATCAAAGCCCCATGTAAACGTCGGTACAGTTGGCCACGTTGACCACGGGAAGACAACATTAACAGCAGCAATTCTTGCTGTGCTTTCTCGCGCAGGCGCAGGATATTCAGCTAGAGTTGAAGGAGTGGACAAAATTGATAGTGCTCCTGAAGAAAAAGCAAGAGGAATAACCATTGCTCTTCACCACTCAGAATACGAAACACCACAGAGACACTATGCACACGTGGATGCTCCTGGACACGCTGACTATATTAAAAACATGATTACCGGTGCCGCCCAAATGGATGGCGCGATATTGGTAGTTGCTGCAACAGATGGCGTGATGCCTCAAACAAGAGAGCACGTGCTTTTGGCAAAACAAGTCGGTGTGCCGAAGCTTATTGTTTTCCTAAATAAATGCGATATGGTGCCTGACAAGGAACTTATTGATTTAGTTGAGGAGGAAGTTCGAGAACTCCTTACAAAACAGGGTTTTGATGGTGCGGGTGCTCCTGTTATTAGGGGTTCTGGCCTTAAAGCTCTTGAATCAAAGGACAATACAGACGAATGGGCAATGAAGATATTAGAATTAGCTAATGCCCTAGATACATATTTCCCAATTCCACAAAGAGACCTAGAAAAACCATTTCTTATGCCAGTTGAAGATATTTTCTCAATTGAGGGCCGAGGAACGGTGGTTACTGGAAGAATTGAAAGGGGGGTTGTTAAAGTTGGTGAAGAAATTGAATGTATTGGCTTGAAAGATACACAGAAATATACAGTTACAGGTATCGAAATGTTCAACAAATCACTTAAAGAGGGTATTGCAGGGGATAATGCTGGAATCTTACTTCGAGGTGCAAAGAAAGAAGAAATTCATCGAGGTCAAGTTCTTGCAAAACCAGGTACTGTTACTCCTCATACAGAATTTACAGCTGAAGTTTATGTTCTAAAGAAAGAGGAAGGTGGACGACACACACCATTCTTCTCTGGTTACAAACCACAGTTTTACATCAGAACGACAGATGTTACTGGAGATGTAACTCTAAATGAAGGTGTGGAAATGGTCATGCCAGGAGATACGGTTACATTCAAGATTAAATTAGTTGCTCCAGTTGCCCTAGAGCAGAACCAGAGGTTTGCTATTAGGGAGGGGGGGAAGACTGTGGGTGCTGGTGTTGTAACCTCGATTACGGCTTAACAGAAATTCCAAATCTGGCGCATTTCGTTGTTGGAAAGCAAAAAATTATTCTCACCTGCGCACTCAGGCAGGCTCGAATTCTTTTTCACTTTCCGCCTAGAACTGCATCCAGATTATGAAATTTCTTAGATGTACTATCCTCAAAAGTACTTAAATAAACAAAAAATGGTTACAAAAACAACAAAAAAAGAGATGGTAGAAAAAGTTGCAAAAAAACCCGCAGTTAAAAAAACTGCAGTCAAGATTCCTGCCAAGGCTGATGTAATTTCTAAGTTGCGAATCAGAGTTAGAGCTTACGAATACAAAATACTTGACCTGTCAGTAAAACAAATTATAGATACAGCTCTTCGCTATGACGCAAAAATAGAAGGGCCAGTTCCACTTCCTACAGAGATCAAGAAGTACACAGTCAATCGTTCATCTTTCGTTTACAAAAATGCTAGAGAGCAGTTTGAAATGAGAGTGCACAAGAGACTTATAGATATTCTCAATCCCACACCAAAGATTATGGAGGCACTTACTAACATGAGTTTACCCTCGGGAGTCAACATCGATGTAAAGATTATGTAGGCTGGGATGATTTCAAACAATATAAATTCAACAAAATTGCCCTAACTAGGGCTATTTTGTATTATTGACATTAATTACAAAGGGTGATATAATATGAAAGGGTATGGTCAAGTACTGACCATCTGGATTGGAGGGGGTATGTTCGGAAAAGCTTCGTGTACGTTTCTCTCCTACGTGATTGTGGGTATTTTGCTGTTGGTCGGGACCATGTCGTTGTCTCATTTGAAAAAGGGGGCCATCGAGCGGCAAAACCAGCGTCGCGCTGAGGTGACGAGGGTCGAGAACGAGCTGAGGGATCGTCTGAATAAGGCGATTCCTCACCGGCAAGGAAGTGAAGTCGACAAGGACGATTTCAGACTCAATGCCTTCGCCGACCTTTCCAAGTCAGGGGCGAAGGTGCAGTTGTACGAACCGACAACAGCCATGTTCTGCCAGGGGTGGGTGGAGTTTGTTGATGGCCCGAATGGTGGGCACTTCGACAAGCTAATCATCACACGATGTACAAAGGGTGGCTGGCCACCCCCGAGAGTTTATGTCGCTGGAGTGTTGCAGAAGTAGCTTCTCCACTCGCTGACACACGACCTCGCACAACGGAAGGGCCTTGCGCCTCTCGTCTGTCGCGAGGTCTTTTCTGTATAATAAGTCACCCTTAATCTTAGCGGTTTTTTGTTTACGTTGACATTTATATAATTTGGGATACCATTTGTTTTGGAGGGAGATATCGATGGACTCAACTATAGTAAGCTACAAACTGCTGAAGCAATTGTTTCGGCAGACCCCTGGTCTCATGCAAGCCGTCACGAAGGATATTGACGGATTCGCTGAGAGAACAGGTGTTCCGGCAGCTGAAATCACCAAGATCTTAGTGTTGATTGACACTGGATTCCAGGTTGAGAGGTTGTCGGCCTGCGCCGAGACTGTTCAACTTGGTTTGGGTCGCGAGTCGACGGAGTTCGACAACCAGTGACCTCACGACAAAGGAAGGGCCTCTCGGCCCCCGCTCGTCGTGAGGTCCTTTCTGTATAAAATATTAAACAAAAAGGCCAGAGCGACTTGATTAAAAAATTGATATCTGTTACCATAGCCAAATCGCTTTAAGCGACTTTTTCATGGGGGCTAGCGAAGGGCAATGTTGAGGAAAACCTTTTCTCATTACTGTCCGCAAAACGTCTCCAAATATAAAATAAAAATATGAAGTTCATATTGGGAACAAAAATCAATATGACCCAAATTTTTGATGATAAGGGTCTGGTACATCCAGTGACTGTTTTGAAAGCAGGTCCAATGGTTGTCACACAAATTAAAACTGTTGCCACAGATGGTTATAATGCTATCCAAGTTGGTTTTGGCGAAAAAGCGGAAAAAAATATTAATAAACCAGAAAAAGGCCACATGGGAAGTGGCAATTTTAGATATTTGCGAGAGTTTACAACAGACGGCGACCCAGCAATGAAAGTCGGAGACACAATTGACCTCTCAACATTTGTAGAGGGGGACGAGGTTATCATTTCTAGCATATCAAAAGGAAAAGGTTTTCAGGGTGTGGTGAAAAGACATGGATTCCACGGAGGTCCTCGTTCACACGGGCAAAAACATTCAGAAAGAGAGCCGGGTTCTATCGGTGGTGCTGGTCGTGATGGTGGTCGTGTAGCAAAGGGCAAAAGAATGGCCGGCAGAACGGGTGGAGACAGAATCACAACTAAGAATTTAACAATTGTTAGTGTAAAACCAGAAACTGGAGAAATTTTTATACGAGGAACAGTCGCTGGTCGCAGAGGAACACTAGTAGAAGTAATAGGAAAGTAAAAAGTCCATAAAGTTTGTAAAGTCTATAAAGAAAAATCATGGAAACATCTAAAACAACAAAAAAAACTAAAATAAAAACAGACACACCTGTTGCTTTGGAAGCTACTGTTTATAATCAGAAGGGTAAAGAAGCTGGAAAGATTTCTCTACCAGAATCAGTTTTTGCTTTACCTTGGAATGCTGACTTGGTTCACCAAGTTGTTGTTTCTATGGAATCAAGTGCAAGAACTAATGTAGCCCACACAAAAAATCGGGGAGATGTTAGGGGAGGAGGCAAGAAGCCGTGGCAACAAAAAGGAACTGGTCGCGCAAGGCACGGCTCAACTCGTTCACCTATATGGGTTGGTGGAGGCGTGACTCATGGGCCAAGAAATGACAAAATTTTTGATAAAAAAGTAAACAAGAAAATGAAAGCAAAGGCCCTATATATGATACTTTCTGCAAAATATAGAGACGGTCAGGTTTTGTTTGTTGATGATTTAGGAATGCGAGCCATAAAAACAAACGAAGCAAAAAATGTTCTCTCATCTCTCTCAAAAATAGATGGTTACAAGGACTTACTAAGTAAAAAGAAAAATTCAGCCTACATTGCTTTATCAGAGAAAGATACAACAACAGAAAAAAGTTTTAGAAATTTTGGTAATTTAGTTGTTGATGAAATACGCAATATAAACCCAATTGATTTAATGAAATACAAATATGTCGTTATTTCAAATCCAGACAAAGGTCTGCCACAAATTACTGAAAAATTAACCCCCGCTTCGCGTAAAGCTACGCAGGGCAAGTAAATAAAATGAAGAAAGACCTAAACCATATTTTAATACGACCTCATGTTACAGAAAAGGCTACGATGTCTGCTGAATCTTCGGTCTATGTTTACGAAGTAGACCCAAAGTCAACATCTAATGATGTTAAGAAAGCTTTTGTTGAAAAATACAAAATAACCCCAATCAGAATAAACACAGTTACAATACCAGCAAAAAATGTGGTTGTACGAGGCAAGAGGGGTACAAAATCAGGATACAAAAAGGCTTACATATACCTGGCCAAAGGCCAGAAGTTAGAAAGTTAAAAGTTGAAAGTTATAAAGAAAATTCAAATTTATGAAATCATACAAGCCGACATCTAAATCCCAACGCCAACACACAACTGTTTCCTACGGTGATTTTTTGACAACCGGTAAACCTTTCAAATCTTTAACAAGCGGTTTTAAGCGGTCAGTTGGAAGAAACCATCACGGCAAGATTACAACTCGTCACAAAGGTGGTGGTCATAAGAAACTTTTTCGAGAGGTTGATTTTAGATATGACAAGATGGACGTTCCTTATACAATCAAAACCGTAGAATATGACCCAAACCGGGCTGGTTTTATTGGTTTGGCTCAATACAAGGACGGTGAAAAGAGATATGTTTTACTTCCTAAATCAGTAAAAGTTGGTGATATCTGTGTCACTGGAGAGAATGTTGAACAAAAGCCTGGTAATAGACTTCCTTTAAAAAACATAGTTATTGGAACATTTGTATATAATGTTGAAGTAAAGCCACAAGGAGGAGCAAAACTGGCTCGTTCTGCCGGAAATTATATTGAAGTTATAGCCAAAGACGCTGGGATGGTTGACTTGAAGATGCCTTCATCTGAGGTCCGAAAAGTGAAGGAGACTGCCTATGCAAGTATTGGTGAGGTTTCAAATAATGAAAATAGGTTAGCAAACCTTGGAAAGGCTGGTCGCTCACGATGGCTTGGTATTCGTCCTACAGTTCGTGGTACAGCTCAAAACCCAGTTGACCACCCATACGGAGGTGGAGAGGGCAGACAAGGTAGAGGGAGAAAGAGAGCAATCTCTGTATATGGTAAGCCAACAGGAAAGGGTCAGAAGTCTAGAACTCCAAAGAAATACTCGAACAGATTAATTGTTTCACGAAGGAAGGTGGGCAAGAGGAAGTAAGTTTTTGCTTGGTAAATAATATCTTCTCGAAAACACAAGGCTTCTCCTGCGGAAGCCTTGTTCGGTCCTCGGCGCTTCGTTGTCAAGAGCCCCTCGCAAAGCTCGGGGTCTATGACAACACCAAGCTCAGCGCCTGCGGATGTTTCTCGAAGATATTTTTTACCAAGCAAAGACGTTGACACTTTTGTAAAAAGATGTAAGGTGTTGTCTGGTGGCAATTTTGCCAGATGGGAGGTTCACATGACCTGGGAAGACGTGTTACGGAGGGATGACATCGTCGGAGGCGACCTCGAAACTCAAGAGGATGGGACGTACTACCGAGGGCCGATCTCGAAGATCGAACTTCGTGATGGCCTGATCTTCTTCGAGTCCCCGTGGGTCGCTCGGCTGGTTCCGGGATCGGAATGGGAAAAGTGGCAGATCTTCCCGTTCTACATCAACCCCACGGAGGTTTCCCCGCAGGACATTGGTGATGGAAGGATCATGTTCACCATGCCCTTCCTCGGCGCTGGGGTTATCTTCCCGAAGGGTGGCAGCAAGCTCGATCCGGCCAAGGTGAAGGGGCTCCAGCTCCCGCAGTAGGTGGGTGGGAGCTCGTCCAAAGAGGGCGGACTCGGCAACGGCCGGGCTCGCCCTTTAACTTACCTGTAAGCCTGTTGACTTATTTCCTTGATTTGTATAGTATAAACGCCAAGTCAGAGCCATTACCTCTACTTACAATTTTGTTTGCGGTATGAAGTTAAGCGTCAATACCACTAACAATGTGGTTTTTGTTTTGAACAAATTAAAATATGACAAGATCAAGCAAGAAAGGCCTATACGTTGACCCGCGAGTTCTAAAGAAAATCGAGGGTAAAAAATCCACTGAAACTGGGGTTATTAAGACTTGGTCAAGAGCCTGTGTCATCGCCCCTGAAATGGTTGGTTTTACGTTTGGTGTTCATAATGGCAAGACCCATATTGATGTCTTAGTTAATGAGGATATGGTTGGACACAGATTAGGTGAGTTTTCTCCTACAAAGAAATTTATAAGACACGGAGGTAAAATGCAGAAAGAAATGGAACAAAAACAAAAGGAAAGCGAGATTGCTTCTGCTCAAGCAGCCAAGGCCACCGTCGGTGAAACTAAAAAATAATCATTATGGCAACAGCAACTGCGACATTATCTGATTTCAGACAAGCTCCTCGTAAAATGCGAATGGTTGCGAATGCTGTAAGAGGTAAAAAGGTATCAGATGTTTTGGTAAACCTAGATTTTATTGCAAAGAAGTCTTCTCTTCCAATAAAAAAACTTATTCTGTCAGCTCTGGCTAACGCCAAGACCCAAAATATTCCAACTGAAAATTTAATTGTAAAAGTGATAAAAGTAGATAGCGGAAAAATATTATACAGAAGACTTCCTGCCGCCCGTGGTTCTGCTCATCCAATGCGAAAAAGAACATGTGCTGTGTTCGTCGAATTATCGACTCCAGTCGAAAGTCGAAAGTCAAAAGTCGTAAAGGAGGTTGTAAAAATTGAAAAATTACCAATAAAAATAAAGACCAAAAAAGTTGGTGCCAAAAAGTAGGATTAACTTTATAGACTTTATGAACTTTAAAGACTTTTAACTAATTATCATGACCCACGTAGTTCACCCATATTCACATAGACTAGGAATCATAAGAGACTGGAAATCTCGATGGTTTGGGGTAAAAAATAAATACAAAGAGTTTCTAAAAAGTGATGTCTTGCTTCGTGTTTATTTAGAGAAAAAGCTTCGTGGTATGTATGTGAGTAATATAGAAATGGAAAGGGGAGAAAAAGTTCTTCGAATTATTATTGAAACATCAAGACCTGGAATGATTATTGGCAGGTCAGGAGACGGTGCGGTCAAATTAAAGAATGACATTTTAAAATTTTTATCAAACAAAAAACTTTCTTCTGGGGGTGAGGTTAGGGTAGATATAAAAGAAGTAAAATCACCAGAATCAAATGCTACCATAGTTAGCCAAATGATTGCCGATGGACTAGAAAAGAGATTGCCTTTTCGACGAGTTACAAAACAAATGGTTGAAAAAGTTATGGCCAATCGAGATGTCTTGGGAGTAAAAATAGAACTATCGGGACGACTCGGCGGGGCATCAATGGCTCGTCAGGAAAAAATAAAGAGAGGACGAATTCCACTTCAAACTTTCAGAGCAGATGTAGACTTTGCTAAACATGAAGCCCGGCTACCTTATGGTGGAATTGGTATAAAAGTTTGGATTTATAGAGGGGAGATTTTTGCTAAAAAATAAAATACTACCATGTTGCTACCAAAAAAAGTTAAATACAGAAAATGGCAAACAATGCGAAAAAACGCTGAAAAAGTGGGTGTCAGTACTCGTGGTACGACTATTTCTTTTGGCTCTCATGCTCTGAAGGCCCTAAGTGGAGCTCGTGTTATGTCTAATCAGATAGAGGCAGCAAGAAAGGCACTATCTAGAGCAGTTGGAAAGACTGGTAGGATTTGGATTCGTATTTTTCCCGATATGCCGTTAACAAAAAAGCCAGCTGAAGTAAAACTTGGAAAAGGAAAAGGGGATTTGTTTGGATATTGTGCCCCTGTTAAACCAGGACGAATAATCTTTGAGGTTGATGGGGTTACAGACGCTGTGGCTAAAGAAGCTTTGAGAAAAGCTGGTACAAAACTTCCCCTTAAAACCAAAATAATTTCAAAATAATATGAAAGATTTTATTAAGAAAACACCAGTAGAACTTAAAACACTTCTTTCTGAGAAAAGGTTGGCTTTGCGTAATTTCCGTTTTGCTGTTTCTGGAAGTAATGTCAGAAATGTTAAAGAAGGAAATTCACTCAAAAAAGATATCGCTCGGATTTTGACAATTTTGAACAATAAATCTGTAAAATAAAAACATGAAAAAAACAACCGAAAACCTAACAAAACAATCACTCAAGAAAACTTTGGTTGGAATTGTTACATCTGACAAAATGAAGGACACGATTGTTGTAAAAGTTTCTCGTTTTGTAAAACATCCCAAATATGGTAAATATGTGTCCCACGACAAAAAGTTTAAAGCAGATGACAAAGGAAATACAAAGAAGGTGGGGGACAGGGTTACTATTATTGAATGCGCGCCAATTTCAAAGGATAAACACTTTAGAATAGTCGAAAGTTCATAAAGTTATAAAGTCCATAAAGAAAACAAAAAATTAGATGAATTCAACTTTACAAACTTTACAAACTTTATAAACTAAACATATGATTCAACCACGTTCAATCGTTAAAATAGCTGATAACTCTGGTGGAAAAATCGGAAGAGTGTTTAAGGTATTAGGTAGTTCAAAAAAGAGATATGCAAGCATCGGTGAGCTGGTTATTATTTCAGTACAGAAAGCAGAGCCTCGAAAAACAACAAAAAAGAAAGATGTGCATCGAGCTATTGTGGTAAGACAGAAGGCACCTTTTAGACGAAAAGACGGTTCATACATTAGATTTGATGAAAATGCAGTTGTTCTTGTGATAAAAGATAAGAAAAAGCTAGAACCAATCGCTGGACGCATATTCGGACCAATTCCAAGAGAAATTGGTGAAGTTGGATATCAGAAAATTATTTCATTAGCACCAGAGGTTGTATAAATTATTTTACAAACATGCACATCAAGAAGGACGACAAAGTAATAGTGTTAACTGGAAAAGATAAAGGTAAAACTGGTACCGTTACTAAATCAATACCAAGTGAAAATAAAGTTATTGTTTCTGGAGTTAATGTTTTGAAGGTTCATCAGAAAGCAAGAAAGAGTGGTGAGAAAGGACAGATTATAGACAAGACCATGCCAATTCACGTTTCAAATGTTAAAAAGGTAGAAAAGAAATAAAGATAATTTCTAATTCCTAATTGACCTAATTCCTAAATAAAACCCAATGAATAAGAACCAATTAAAAAAGAACAACGGAATGAATCTATTGGGATTTGGTATTTTGTCATTATTTAGGTCAATTAGAAATTAGAGCAATTAGTAATTCAACTATCATGCAAACAATTAAAGAAAAAGTAAAATCTGGTTATAGAGCTCTAAAAGACGAATTTGGATATACAAATCCTATGCAAGCGCCGAGAATTCAGAAGGTGGTTATTTCTAGTGGTGTTGGTTCAATGAAGGATAAAAAGAAAATTGAGCTTGTTGCGGACAGATTAGCAAAAATCACAGGACAATTACCAGCTAGAAAGGGAGCAAAACTGTCAGTCGCTGCATTTAAGGTACGAGAGGGGGATACGGTTGGTATGCAAGTAACCCTTCGAGGAGAGAGGATGTATGATTTCCTAGACAGACTGGTAAATATTGCCCTTCCAAGAACAAAAGACTTCCGTGGTATTCCAACCACAGGAGTAGACGAAATGGGTAATTATACTCTAGGCATTCGAGAGAACACCATATTTCCAGAATCATCAGATGAGGATTTGAAGGATGTATTTGGTTTGGCAGTAACAATTGTCACAAAAGTTAAAGATGGTAAGCAAACACTGGCTTTTCTAAAGCATCTAGGTTTTCCATTCAGAAAGGCAGGGGTTGGGGGCCCAGAAGTCAAAAAGGAGGCTCCAAAGGCAAAAAAGAAGGGTTGGAATATTAAAAAGTAGTTAATTGACAGTGCGATTTATCCCTGATAGTATAGACCCGAGCTTTAAAGCTCATTTTATTTAAAAAATGGCTAAAACATCAACAAAGGCAAGAGCTCTCAAAAAACCGAAATTCAGTACTCGGGCTACAAATCGATGTTTCAAATGCGGGCGAGGTCATGCTTTTATGAGAGATTTTGGTCTCTGCCGAATTTGTTTCAGGGAATTAGCTAATGAAGGAAAGATTCCAGGTATCAAGAAATCTTCGTGGTAATTAAAATAACATCTTTGGTAGGTCTCACAGAGATACCACCAAAATATAATAAACAAAATGGATCCAATATCAGATATGATAGTTAGAATAAAGAATGCGACAGAATCAAAAAAAGAATCTGTTGTTTTTCCATATTCAAAATTAAAACTTGCAATTAGTGATGTTCTTTTTAAAGATGGTTATCTAAAATCATTTGGAAAGAAAGGAAAGAAAATAGCAAAGTTTATTGAAGTAGTTTTTGTTTATGATGAAAACGGTCCAAAAATTCATGGCATAGAAAGAGTTTCAAAAACATCAAAAAGAATTTATCAAAAATCAAAAGAAATTAATAAGGTTAAAGGTGGTATGGGCGCTCTTATTCTTTCAACACCAAAAGGAATTATGACAGATAAGATGGCGAAAGAGGCAGGAGTTGGAGGTGAAGCACTATTTAAAATCTGGTAAAAAACATTCAAATTATGACCAATCTCTTCGTTAAAACTGAAAACATAATCCTCACCGTACTATTGTACGGCTCGGACTCTGTTTCCAGTTTTGCCTCGACCTTGGCCAAATTTGAAAGTTTTTCAAACACAAAATAACATGAGTAGAATCGGAAAAAAAATAATAGAAATACCAAAAACAACTGAAGTCTCACTTTCGGGAGGAATTTTGACTGTTAAAGGCCCACTTGGAACACTTACAAAGATTTTCAAGGACGATATTAATGTTACTATCGCCGATAATAAAGTTACACTTGTTCCCAAGGTTGAAACACTAGAAACACGAGCATTATGGGGAACATATGCATCGCACATCATGAATATGATAGCTGGTGTCACAACCCCATACGTCAAGAAATTAATACTTGAGGGTATTGGGTATAAATCGGAAGTCAAAGGAGAGACCCTGGTTTTAGCCCTTGGTTTTTCTCACCCAGTTATTGTTCCGATTCCAAACACTCTGAAAGTTACAGCAGAGAAAAACATTATTACAACAACGGGCATTGATAAGGAGGTTGTTGGGGAGTTTGTAGCAAAAGTTAGGTCCCTAAAGAAGCCAGAGCCATATAAAGGCAAGGGGATGAGATATGAAGGCGAAGTAGTTAAGCGTAAACAAGGTAAGAAGACAGCCTAAACTTACAAATTATGACCAATCTCATCGTCTAAAATCTGAAAAATAATGGTCACCTACGCACTCAGGTAGGCTCCCATTATTTTTCAAATTTTATACGCGACCTAGGTCAAATTTGAAAGTTTAGGTAATATATCGATATGAAAACATTAAATGCAAAATTAGAGAAGAGAACGAGAAGACACGCAAGAATTCGTGCCAAGATTTCTGGTACAAAAGAAAAACCTCGTTTGTCTGTTTACAAATCAAACAAGCACATTTCCGCCCAACTCATTGATGATGAGAATACAAAGACTCTAGCATCAGCTCATTCTCGGGAAGTAAAAGGCAAAAGTATGATGGAAAAAGCTTTGCTTGTTGGAGAGAGTATTGCAGAGAAAGCTAAGGTAAAAAAAATCAAAGAAGTAGTGTTTGACAGAGGAGGTTTTATTTATACGGGCAGTGTTAAGGCGATAGCAGATGGGGCTCGCAAGGGAGGACTACAGTTTTAATTTTAGTTTAAAAAATATTATGGATCCAGAAGAAATAAAAATTGAAGAAGAAATTGAACCAACCGTCTTACAAAAAGATGTAGTTTCAACGCAGGCCCCAAAAGAATTTAGGAAAAATTCTCGTAGACCTTCTCCAAGAAGAGAAGCCCGGGTTAAGCCAGAATTTGACCAAAAGATTATAAGTATTCGTCGGGTGACGAGAGTGGTAACTGGTGGACGAAGATTCAGTTTTTCTGTTGGTATTGTTATTGGGGACAGAAGGGGTCGTGTTGGTGTTGGTCTTGGAAAAGCTGGAGATACTCCGGTGGCTATAGATAAGGCCGTTAGAGATGCCAGAAAAAACATGATTAAAGTCAATATGACAAAAAACGGCTCTATTCCACACGAAGTAAGCGCCAAGTATTCTAGTTCAAGAGTACTTATTATGCGTGCTCCTGGTAAAGGAATCTTGGCCGGTTCATCTGTTAGAACCGTTTTGGAATTTGCTGGAATAAAAGAAGTAAGTAGCAAAATCTTTTCCAGAAGCAAAAATAAAATCAACAATGCCAAAGCAGCGGTAAAAGCATTAAGTCAATTAATACCGAGAAAATAACTACTTCAGTTATTAAAAATCAACCATGCAAACACATAACCTAAAAAGACAACATCCAAATACAAAAACACGCCTTGTCGGTCGTGGGGGAACTCGTGGAAAAACATCGGGACGTGGAACAAAAGGACAAAATGCTAGAGCTGGTCACAAGAAGAGACCAGAAATTAGAGATTTTATTAAAAGGGTACCAAAATTACGCGGTCGCGGAAAAAACATAAACACAAGCATTGAACTAAAGCCCACGGTTATAAACCTAAAAAAACTTAGCATATTTAAAGATGGTGATGTTGTTTCACCACAGACATTGGTAAAAAAAGGAATCATCAGGACAATTTCAGGGGTTTTTCCAAGAGTAAAAATTTTAGGAGGGGGTCAGCTCAGCCGAAAAATAAAAGTAAAAGGTTGTCAGGTTTCAGCTTCAGCTCGACTAGCTATCGAAAAAGCAGGTGGTGAGGTAAAATAATACCATGAAAGACCTTTTTAATAAATTCACCCTTATCTTTCAAGACAGAATATTACGAAAAAGAATATTCTTTACACTTTCTGCACTTGTCTTGTTTCGTGTTTTTGCTGCTGTCCCTATTGCTGGAGTTGACCATGTTAAATTAGCTCAGTTTTTTGCTGGCAATGAATTCTTTGGGCTTCTCAATCTTTTCTCTGGCGGTGGGTTGGCCCAACTTTCTATTGTGATGCTTGGTGTTGGTCCGTACATCACATCATCAATTATTATGCAACTTCTAACTATTATGTTTCCCAAATTAAAGGAAATGTATCAGGAAGAAGGAGAAGCTGGTAGACGAAAGTTTGCTCAGTACAGCAGAATACTTTCTATTCCACTTGCTATTATTCAAGCTTTCAGTTTTATAAAACTCTTAGAAAATCAGCAAATCTTAGCCCATCTTACTTCCCTTGAATTAGTTACGAATCTTTTGGTTATAACAGCTGGGTCGGTACTTTTGATGTGGGTCGGTGAACTTATTTCTGAATATGGTATTGGCAATGGTGTCTCACTTATCATCTTTGCTGGTATTGTTGCATCTTTGCCGGCAACAATCGGTCAACTGGTTTTTTCTTTTGAGGCTTCACAATTACCACTTTACTTAGTCTTTCTTGTCATATCAGCTCTTGTTATTGTTGGTGTGGTTATTATCACCGAAGCGGAAAGACCAATACCAGTAACCTATGCAAAACAAGTTCGAGGAAATAAAGTTTATGGGGGAACATCAACATATTTACCACTTAGAATAAATCAAGCGGGGGTTATTCCAATTATCTTTGCCCTTTCAATACTTCTATTTCCACAAATGATACTAAGATTTTTGCAGGGTGCTAGTAACGCCTTAGTACAATCAGTGTCAACCTTTTTGTTGGATATTTTGGCGAATGGCTGGTTTTATGCCGGAGCATATTTCTTTTTGGTATTTGTGTTTACTTATTTTTATACTGCCGTTACATTTGACCCAGACCAAATATCAACAAATCTTCAAAAAAACGGAGCATTTATTCCAGGGGTAAGACCTGGCAAATCAACATCGGACCATATCTCGAGAATATTAACTCGGCTAACTCTAATTGGGGCACTCTTTTTGGGTTTTATTGCTGTTCTTCCTTTGGCCATGAGCGGTCTTACTGGTATCACAGCGATATCTATTGGTGGAACGTCACTTCTCATCGTAGTTTCTGTAGTTATTGATTTGATTAAGAAGATTGATGCACAGGTTTCTATTAGGGAATATTAAAACTTCCAAATTTGGCGAAATCCTCGTTCCCAAATTAAAAATATTCATCACCTTACCACTAAGTAAGGCTCCTCATCTTTTTAATTTCTCACGTCGAATTTCATCCAAATTTGAAAGTTTTTAGTGGTTTAAATATTTTGATTTTTAAATTTAATATAATCTATTGACATACAGCCACATCTTGTGGTAGTTTTTGATTGGATTCCCAAGGAAAGGAGGAAAACCCATGGGAAAATGGCCAAAGCCGAAAAGGGACTGGAACCAAAAACCCAAGGTTTATCCCGAAACGACCCATTTTACAAGGGAAGAGATTGAAAGAATCAGAGCTGGAAGAGGTCCAGAAAAGCCTGACTCATTCAAGATAATGAATGGTGGTCTTCGTGAAAGGGACTACCTACTCATTGATTGGATGATTGATGATGGACCCTGTCTCAACGGGGTTCGTGTGGCGGCGTATCGTGGCAAAGCCCTGTTGAAATGGACCCCAGCTGGGTGGTTGCGAGATGCCGGCGGGAGATGTCTCTACGCCCCATATCTCAGGTCGTGGTCTGAGGTGGGCGACTTCGCGGAGATGCTCGCGATGTCCTGCGGATACACTCCAGTTCCCAAGGATGAGGGGCCGACGCATCGGCGCTTCGTTCTCGAGACGGTTGTCGGTGAAAGCCGACGACTTATCCCGCAGGACCAAATCTGCTTCGGGGCGGACAAGGTTCTACAAGTCGTTCGCCAGCAAGGGACGATTGACATGAGTTTGTACAGACCACCAGGAACTGGCTCGTGCATCATGAGTGCTCCAGTGGGTTACGTGTACATGGCTCACCACCCACCGGTCATCGCTCGGCTTCTAGCCGAGGCGAACGCTCTCTACGTGAAGAGTGTGGGGGATGACACGTTCGAAGTCATCTCTCCCTAGGGCATTGTACCTTTCGACTACACCGTGGGGCGACTTCTCGCTCCACGGTTCGCTGTTTATTTATCCGCACACTAACTCTGGCATCGTTGCATCGTCTCTCACGATTTATACCTTAACTTGTAAATTAGACAAGCTTACTATAATTTATTTTATTATCCGAATAGCAACACAGAGACAATGCCAGAGTTAGTGTTCGGATGAAAGTATTTTTGCTATAATTTAGTTTATGACTCCTCAGACATTTATATTTATAGGACGTTCTGGATGTGGCAAGGGTACCCAAGTTGCTCTTTTAGAAAAACTCTTAAAAGAAAAAGACCCCGGGAAAGAAATTATTCATCTGGAAACAGGTTCAAAATTTCGGGAGTTTATTGCCGGAGAGGGATATTCAAATAAACTGGCACTAGAAATATATAAAAAAGGAGAAAGACAGCCTGACTTTTTAGCGGTTAGATTTTGGGCGGATATGCTCATAGAGACAATTAAAGATGGTGAACATATTATGCTTGATGGTATCTGTAGGTCATTACCAGAAGCGGTTGTGTTTAGTTCTATTTCAGAGTTTTATAGTAGAAAAATAAATGTTGTTTATATGAATGTTTCTAGGCAATGGTCTAGAGAGAGACTTTTGGCTCGTGGTCGGGATGATGATAACAGTTATGGAATAGAAAAAAGACTGGATTGGTTTGAAAGAGACACTTATCCTGCTGTTGAATATTTTAAAAAAGATGATAAATATACATTTACTGAAATTAATGGGGAACAATCAATAGAAAACGTTCACAAAGAAATTCTTCAGAAATTAGGATGGTAACGATTAAAACCCAAAAGGAAATAGAAATTTTAAGAGAGGGTGGCAAACGCCTCGCTTTTATTTTGTCGGAGGTTTCAAAAAAAGTTAAAGCTGGAATTTCTACAGAGGTGCTGGAGGATTTTACTAGACAACTGGTGAAAGAGGGGGGAGACACTCCGGCTTTTTTAAACTACACTCCTCGCGGGGCAAAAAGACCTTACCCTTCTGCTTTGTGTGTTTCAGTAAACAATGAAATCGTTCACGGCATTCCAAATGAAGACCCACTTATCTTACAGGAAGGAGATGTTGTTTCTCTGGATATGGGTTTGATTCATGGGGGACTTATTACGGACAGTGCTATTACTGTTGGGGTTGGAAAAATTTCTCCAAAAAATAAAAAACTAATAGAACATTGTAAAGAAGCTCTCGGTTTAGGTATAAAAGCTGCCAAAGGGGGTGGTTATATAGGAGACATAGGTTTTACCATAGAATCCTTTGCCAGGGCCCTGGGATATGGTATTTGTAGTGGTTTGGCGGGCCATGGAGTGGGCTACAAGGTCCATGAGGACCCATTTGTACCCAACGAGGGGCAAAGAGGTGGGGGTGAGCTTCTACGGCCTGGAATGGTCATTGCTCTTGAACCGATGCTTACATTGGGTGGAGATAAGATTGTTTTAGCTAAAGATGGTTATACATACAAAACAGCAGATGGTTCTGTAGCAGCTCATTTTGAACACACCATTGCGATTACTAATGGCGACCCGATTGTGTTAACAAAATAATTCCTGTATTATCTTTGCAAGTCTTTATGGACTTTATGACTTTATAAACTTTTAACTTATTATTTATGCATCCAAAAGAAGAAAAAACATTTGTAATGATAAAACCAGACGGGGTTAGAAAAGGGCTGATTGGGGAAGTTATTAGGCGTTTTGAACAACGCGATCTGAAAATAGTTGCTCTTGAAATGTTTCAACCAACACACGACCAATTGGATAATCACTATCCAAAAAATGAAGAATGGATAACTCGTTTAGGAAGTAAAACTGTATCTACTTATGAAAAATATGGTTATGACCTGATTTCAGATTTTGGTACAAACGATCCAGCCAAAATTGGTCCAGAGATTAGAAAGTGGCTTGTTGATTTTATGGAATCTGCACCGCTGGTAAAAATGATAGTCCAAGGTATTCATTCGGTTGATATTGTTCGTAAACTTGCCGGAGATACGTTGCCATATAGGGCCGATGTAGGAACTATTAGGGGTGATTTTTCTATTGATTCTCCTGCACTAGCCAACAAAGAAAAGCGTTGCGTAACAAACATCATCCATTGTTCGGAAACTCCCGAAGAATCGGCACATGAGATTAAACACTGGTTTGGGGATGTTCCTGTGTATAATTATAAGCGTTTTGGGGTAGACGAATAAAATTTTCTTTATACAGCACATTTATTTACCTGGGGCAATATTGAAGTGGTTTGTGGTGGAGGTATAATTCATACAGGACTACATTTGATATTTTCCGGATAACAATTTTTAGGGAGCTTTATATTTTTGTACCACGATGAGCGACAAATTTATTTGTCATTCTGACGAGTGCATTTGCGAGCACCCACCTACTTTTGTAGTAGGGGAATATCTATGTAGTCCCATTAAGAGACTCACGATAATGCGTGGGTATTTTAATTTTGATACAATTAATCCGAACACCAAATTTGGCATCGTTGCATCGTGTTTTCACAAATGATGATTTGATTTATAAAGTATCAGAATAATATTTTGTGATAAATATTTAATAAGCAACAAAAACACAATGCCAAAATTGGTGTGCGGATAAATTAAATGTATACAAAATTACGTAAAGTTCTTTTTGGTCTATTGGTTTTGATTTTAGTTTTATATCTTCTAGACGCTAAGTTTTATTTAACTTGGACGGTTTGGTGGTATGACATAGTTCTTCATTTGCTTTCTGGGGTGGCGGTAGGATTAATAATATTGCTGTTATTCCAGAAAATCTTTAATGTGGCTGTATGGAGTATTTATAGAACGGTTGCAATTGTTGTACTAGGAACTCTAGTGGTGGGTATTTTTTGGGAAATATACGAAGTATATTTTGGTCTTGTTTCTTCTTTTTCTACACCAGAGTATATAAATGATACAGCTTCAGATTTGGTCTTTGATGTCTTGGGAGGTCTTTTTGTTGGTTTGTATACAAAAAAATATGGTAAAAAAACTTAATATAACTTTTTTTTCCGGAATAGGCACGGTTACTGGTGCTAATTTTTTGTTAGAAAGTGACAAGACAAAAATACTTGTGGACTGTGGATTGGTTCAAGGTACACCGAACTCATACGAAGAAAATAATAAACCTTGGTCCTATGATGTAAAATCAATTAATTATCTATTTATTACCCACGCTCACATGGACCACATTGGTAGGGTGTGCAAACTAGTCAGAGACGGTTTCAGGGGAACAATTTATTCTACACCAGAGACAAAGGAGCTGGCCCATGTAATGCTTCTGGATGCTTTGAAGGTTATGGAGATGAAGAAACAAAGTCTAACAGAGGAAGTAAAAGAGATGCCCCTTTATGAAATAGCTGATTTAGAACAGACCTTCTCTATCTGGGAGACCCTTTCTTATCACATACAAACAGAAATAGGAGATTTTGGGGTTTATCTGAAAGATGCTGGGCATATTTTAGGTTCAGCAATATACGAGTTTAGTTACGGTGGCAAAAAAGTTGTTTTTACTGGAGATTCTGGAAATTCACCAGCACCACTTCTTAGAGATATGGAAAAAATTACTGATGCCAATTATTTGATTTGTGACAGTGTCTATGGCGACAGAAATCATGAGCCAAAAGCAGAAAGAGATACTCGGTTTCGACAAATTGTAACGGAGACAATCAATAACAGGGGTGCACTAGTTATGCCAGCCTTTTCTATAGAGAGAACACAAGTCATATTGTATGAATTAAATAATTTGGTAGAGGAAGGAAAAATTCCATCAGTGCCAGTTTATCTCGATTCACCTTTGGGATTAAAAGTTACAAATATATATAAACAATTCAAAAAAGATTTTAATCCAGAAGTCCAACGAGAAATAAGTGGTGGGGACGATATTTTTAATTTTCCAAAACTCAAAATAACTCATGGATCTCGTGATTCTGAAGAAATTGTAAATATTCCTAACCCAAAAATTATTATTGCTGGTTCAGGCATGTCGACTGGGGGAAGGGTAACATGGCACGAAATGAATTTTCTACCAGATCCAAAAAGCACCGTGCTTCTTATGGGGTATCAAGCCGTGGGAACTCTAGGCAGGAGAATACAAGACAAACCAAAATCAGTAGAGATAAATGGCAAGGTAATTCCCGTGCGGGCAAGAATAGAAATGATATCTGGCTACTCATCGCACAAAGATTCAGACGGGATTGTTGAAATGGTTTCTAATACAGCAAGTACAGTCAAGAGAGTCTTTGTGGTAATGGGCGAGCCAAGTGCTTCAACATATTTAGTTCAACGTTTACGTGAAGAACTGGATGTAGATGCTATTTATCCGGAACGTGGTAAAATATATAGATTAAAAATTTAATCAAAAATATATGGTAATAGACTCAGAACCAAAAAATTATGAAGCGATGGATATAGTTCAATTGCAGACAGACTCAATAGCTGAACCTATTTTACAACGACTAGCTCTAGAATTTTTAAGGACTAAGGACAGAGAATATTTCATAGAGAATTTTACGGGTGAACTTGACTCTGAAGGTTATCTAATTAGAAAAAGTGGTGATGCACTCACAAGACCGAGCCAAGAAATTGGTGGTGGAGCAATAATGTTAGAAATTGTTGAAAAGACAAAAGCCGAATTGAAGAAAAGAGGCTATTTATAAAACAAAAAACCGGCCAGAGCCGGAATTTTTGTATTAATTTACTACGATATATTGTAGTAGATTATATTATTTTGTTGATGTTTCTTTTTCTTTTGCTGTTTTAGGTGGAGTGGTTGAATTAGCGAATTCAACGATTTTTTTAAATATTTCAGGGTTTTCCTCTACAAGAGTGGCCAGGATTTTTCTGTCTATAAGAATTTTTTTCTTTGTTAAGGCCCCGATGAGTTTGCTGTAAGACGTGCCAAGTTCTTTACATGCATACGAAATTTTTACGTTCCACAATTTTCTTGCATCACTCTTTTTATCTCGTCTGTGGGCAAAAGCGTAAGCTCCAGCATGAAATATGGCCTCAGTTGCTTGTCTCTCCTTTGTGCTTCTTCCATGTCTATAACCCTTTACCTTTCGGAGGACATTTTTTCTTGATTTTAAGGCATTTACCGCTTTTTTAACCCGTGTCATTGTATTTGTTTAGAAATTAGTAATTGAAAATTAGTTCTTAATATAATGTGCTCTGTCTTTATTACTTATTGTAAAAGATACACCTCTTTTCTTTGCAAGCTGTGTTCTTCGGCTTTCTTTAACATTAAAATGATTTTGGCCAGTTTTACGTGCACTAATTTTGCCGTTTTTACTAACTTTTAATCTTTTTGTGAAGCTTTTGTTTGTTTTTGTTGACATGATATCTTGTTTTTATGCCTTTTCTATGATGATACTAAGACCTTTTGGTGACTTTTTGGCTTCATCAGCAATCTTATATTCTTCAGTAATAAGTTTCAAAACTCTATCCATACGTTCACGTAGGAACTTCATATCCATATATTTGGTTCTACCTGGGAGAAAAAGGTCTATTTTTATACGATTTCCTTCTTTTAACCAACCCGAAGCTTTCTTGGCTTTAAGTTCTAAATCGTGGTCCCCAGTACCCACTTTTACTTGTATATTTTTGACTTCTACCGTATGGGCCTTGGTTTTTGCTATCTTTTGCTTCTTGTTTTCAGCATACTGAAATTTACCATAATCCATAATTTTTGCAACAGGAGGGACAGCATTTGGTGATATCTCTAAGAGGTCAAGTCCGGCCTCTCTAGCCTTATCCAGGGCCTCTTTGAAAGATAATACTCCCAAATTAGAACCATCCTCCATAATTACTCTTAATTCTGGAGCTTGGATTTGATTGTTTATCCTAACGTATGTAGACAAAAATTATATGATTAATTAATAAAACCTAAGAAACATAGGAGAAACATAGCATATTTTATGTAAATACACAAGAAAAATTGATTTTAGTGAGAAAGAAATCAAATTTTCTATATTTTCAAAGTTTTCAAAATAGATTCAAATATTTCAGCAGATTTTTCTTTATTTATAACCCCCGGAACAGCTAGGGCTTTATCCATATTCTCAACATCTATTACTCCCGTAAACACCGTAACCAGTGCTTCCTGTACAACAATTGTTTTTGTATCCGAAACAGGAAAATAATATGTTGTTTGGCCACAACCTTCGGCCCCTTCAAATATTTTGTATCCATCTAGTTTACCAACCGAGTATTTATCAATAAATCCGGGCGATTCTATTACTGTGTTGTCTATAAAGTTTTCTTGGGGGATATAGGGGCTGACGGTTTTCATTGTTTCGACAAGGTTTTTGTTTTGAATGAAGAATTTAACATCAAAATCAGTTAATGTGTTAATTGTTGTATCTATTTCTCCTTTAAAATCACAATAATCATGGTGAACAAAAGGAACTTCGTGATGGAGGGTTATAACACCACTCGTTGTACTAGCTGTTAGGATTTTTGGATAAGTAAAAGAAATTCCTAAGCTTGAATTGTTATAGGACGTTAAGGTTTTATCAACAACCGCCACGTTTTTGCTTTTAGCAAACCATACTCCACCGACGACCAAGACCAAAACGATAATTATTATAAAATTTCTCATTTTATTGACACCAGTTCTTCTTTGGATATGGTTATTTGTGACCCTGGTTTAACATCACCACTTATTAATTTGCGGGCGATTATCTCTTCGACATTATCTTGGATGGCTCTGTTGATTGGTCTAGCTCCAAATGCAGGGTCCGAACCTTTCTCCACTAAATAATCTATCAAATCATCTGTAATAACTAATTCCAGACTTTTTTCTTCTAATCTTTTGGCTAGTTTTTTTAGCATCAGGTTGGCTACTTGTTTTAAATCAGTTTCACTTAATGGGTGGAAAAGAATAACTCCGTCAAAGCGGTTTATAAGCTCTGGCTTGAAAAGTCCTTGATGAATAATTTCATCAATAATTTCTTGTTTACCGTCGGCCAAACTTTTTGATTCCTTAACATAATCCCAGATAGTAGAACTTCCGGCGTTTGATGTGGCTATAATAATAAGATTACGGGCATTTACTTTTTTACCAACCATATCAGAAAAAATTCCCTCGTCCAATATTTGGAGAAACAAATTATGTACTTCACTATTAGCTTTTTCAAACTCATCCAAAAGCAGAACTCCATATTGATTTTCTCGCAAAAGTGAAGTTAAGACACCCTGCTTACCTGTTTCAAATGAACCCAAAAGCTGAGACAGAGCATTTGGTCCGCTGTATTCCGACATATCTAGGCGAATTATCTTTTTATCACTATCAAAAAATACTTCAGACAGAGCTTTGGCGGTTTCCGTTTTTCCTACACCGGTTGGGCCAAGGAATAAGAAAGAGCCCAAAGGCTTATTTCCTGATTCTATGCCAGACCTTGCTCGTCTTAAACTGCTCCCAATAGCAATGATAGCTTCGTTTTGACTTATAACTCGTTCGTGGAGAATCTTTTCTAAATTCAGAAGTTTATTTTTCTCTTTTTCTTTTATTTCTCCGACAGGAATACCGGTTTTTGTTTCTACTATGTTCAAAACATCCTGTTTAGTTACAGTCTTTCTTTTTTGTCTTAAAACCAGTTGTGGCAACTCAACCAGCATGTCCTTGGCTTTGTCAGAAATAATCTGTCCCATAAAATATCGTGAGGCATTTTCAGCCACAGCTACTAGAGATGGATACGTAAAAAATACGCCATATTTTTGCTCCAATTCAGCCGTGGTTTTTTGTAGATTATAAATGAGATTATCCTCGGAGTCTTCTTTCAGAAGGACGGTCTCAAATTTTTCCATTATTGATATATTGTTTTCAATATACTGGTGAAAACTTTTAATATCGCTTAAGGCAATTATTTGGAGAGAAAGAGAGTCTAAATAAGGGCCAACCAGTCCAAGAAAATCACTTCCTATGCTGTTGCTATTTAAAATACTACTTGGAAGATTTTTAATGACTAAGATTATATTTCCGGCTCCAACCGCTCCGTTAAACATATTAACGATTTCTTCTTCAAAATCCGCTTTTGTTTTTTTATTAACTATGACATCGTTTATATCAACAGTTAATATAATTTTATTTTTTAGAGAAGGTGATTTTTCACCAAGGACTTTTTTTGAAAATTCTATAAGAATACCAATCATTTGTAGGTCATCATCTGCCACAAGCAAAATATTGGCCTCATTTTTTCGAGAAAGAATGCTTTCTATTTTTTCAACCTCTTCTTTGTGATGTCCCAATCCGCTTGAGGAAAAGTTATACAAATCCTCTATCTTTGTGGCATATTTCTCAAGAACAAAAGCCTTTCCGTAAGACCAATCTTTTCCAATACCATCTACTTTGCTTAAGCCGTCCCGTCCCCACCACCTCCTATTTCTTTTTTCTCTTTCATATTGTTTGGTAATCCACTGGGCTGTGCCACCGAGCTCTTTTTCCTTGATGGAATAACGGAAAAGAAAGTCCTTAAATTCTTTGTCCTGTTTGTATATAGATATTGCATAACTCTCAAATAGGTCACTCCTGTTTTCGGTTTGCATTTCAATCTGACTTAGGGCGACTTTATCTTTCTTGTTTTTTATAAATAAATTTACTTCTTCTAGAGGAATATCCAGACGGGTGCTTAGTAATCTACCTATACTAGAATGAAATAATCCAGAGGCAACATCTTCTTTCGTACTTTTTATTATTCCCGCTACAATATATGACCCAGTCATTTCAAGATTTTTAAAATGTGGTTCCGTAAATACTGTCGGTAGGTCATCAAAATATAAATCAAGACAGAAACTGTCTAAACAAAAGAGTAAAAATGCAACACCAAAAGAAAGCAAGGTTAATCCTTGAATTAGTGTTGTGTATGCTGGAGTAACGGTAGGAGAGGCAACAAACCAGACAAAAAGAAAAATAGTTAAATCAATAAAAAAATTTTTTATTAATTCTCGCCACCTAAGAGGCATCACACCATCAAGTGTATTTGCTGGGTCGTATTTTTTTGTGATTTTTTCCAAAATAGTGTTGTTCATATTATTGGAGTATTTTTATTATTCCAGTATAAAGAATCCAAACAATAAAAACTGGTAAAATAATCCAGGCGAGAAAAGAGACAATTCCAAGTAGAAACACAAAGATTAAACAAAGAATACCAACAACTATCACAATTAGCCTTACAAACATACCGACTAAACGCATTAATGTGTTGACAACAAAAGTGCCAAAATATTCTCCGAGATTGACTTTTTGTGAGTATGAACTATCCAGACGGCGCCAAGGGGAGAAAAAGGTCTTAAGTAAGAGTGGAATGGAAAAAAATCTGTAAATTACCCAGAGAAAATTTGAAAAAATTCCGTAGATATTCAAAAAAGCTTTTGAGTAGTGCCAAGATAGATACGAAAAGATAAACGACATATGTATAAGTATACCCCTACACTAACTCTATTATCAACATGTTTTTATAAATTTATACAAAGAAACACTTCTATAAATTTCAGATTTGGACGAATGTTAGTGAAATTTTTTAAACCGAAACAAGCTCCCAGTGGTTCTAGCACGAAGAGCTTGGGTTTTGAGTTGAGACCGTAATTCTCAACTCCGTAAAGAACATGTGCGCCATTACGGCGCGCTTGTGACGTCAGGAAACGTGATTAGAACGAGGCTCTGACGAAGAACGAGTAGCCCATGAACGAGAGGTTCCGGACGTTGGGCTTCGAATTGGTTCCCCCCAGTGCGGTCCACTGTCCAGGGAATGACCACGATGGAGCCATCGGTACGCTGAGCCATTGCGAGGTGAAGACTCCTCCACCCAGACTCAGGTGTTGAGTGATTCGAACTCCCACCTTTCCTCGTATTTCCAGCACGGGGACTGTGGTTCTCTGTTCCTCTGAAGTTTGCAGGATTCCGTGCAAGAACACAGTTTCCGTGTCGATGGTGTTGCTCATCTTCATCGTCAAATTGATGTGGTCGTCATCTGTGAAGATGTTCTGGCTCTGGTTTTTGCCGAAGAAGAGCGTCGAGGCTACCTGCCCACCGACTTCTAGTCGTCCGAATGTGTACACGGCGGTGACCCCAGCAACTGGTCCAACCCAAGTTGTCCAGGAGTCACCTACGCCTTCGAACGAAACCTTGTTGTCAAACACCGTTGTTCCTTGAATGGTGGCTGGCCCATTTGGTCCCTGAGCACGGACCGTTATCTCTTGGTGGGCGTGTTGGGCTTCTCCGTCAACCCTTGAGTTCTCGAGATACCCGACTGCCACGCCGAGATTGAGTCCAAGCTGGAGGTGTTTGGAACTGACGAGGTTCCTTTGGAGGAGGAGGTCGACCTTCCAGACCTTGGTGGTGTCGAAGAAGTGGTAGTCAATCGGTGACACTCCGGACGCCTCTAGGTCGTTCATGAGTGGGCGAATACTCTGGTCGAGTATTCTCACACCCCTCACTTCCACCGAGGTGGGGGTCATGGCGAAATCGGAGGACGTGACGCGTCCCTCCAGAGCACCACGGAAAGTGGTTTTCCACCCCTGGACACCGACTCCCCAGCGACCTTTGCGGTAACCCACGTCGAACATGTAGGCTAGGTTCGCTGTTGGCTGAACGACGAGAGGTTTGTAGTCCACCCCATAGTTGTTCAATAAGGTGACGTCTGGTGTCTCAAAAAACGACTCATGGTAGACGAAGATGTCGCCGACCTTGTTTCCCGAGGTTGACAGCCTCAGTAGGTCGACGTTGACGTACCAACCCTGTTCCACCTGTGCTGACGCAACCGATGTGAAACCAGCGAGGCAGAGCAGTAACACGATTGCAACGAACGTTGACTTGGTCACGGAATCTCCTTGACTGTCTGGCCAGCCGACATGGCTGAACCCCAACCTATATCTCTAAAAGAATGGTAGGTTGTCCTATATTTAAGCCGTGATTCTACATAATGTGTTACAAAAGCTCCCAAGAGGGAGCTAATGTTTTAAAAGTGATTTATTTAGTGTCAAAAGGAAAAGATATATTATTCAAGGCGAGTACAAATTTTCAAATTTTTTCTCCAGTTCAGAGGTACAGAGTTGAGGTGTTGGAAGTGGAAACGCTTTTCAGTAAGCTTGTATTTATATTAGAAAAGTTTAGGGATTTTATTAAAATAAAAACAGAAAACCCGCCGACCCGATGCCGACAGATTCTGTCGTTCGGGGGGCGGGAGTTGGAATCTTGGTTTTTAAGCCAATACCCTTGAGAAGGCTTCTTGGTTGTTCAAGTAGCCAAAGAAGATTTCAAGATACTCAGCGTGGTCTGCAACCATCGGTTGTGGAATATGATCAAAGAAGCGAATCTTCTCTGTCTCCACAATTTCTCCAACTTGTTGGCCGACAAGCACGATTGCCACTGGGGACCCGCCGTAGGGGTGGTTTCTCAACTTTTTCACAGCGATCTGTTTTAGGTTGAGTACCCCTCCGATTCCGAGTTCCCCTTTCGCAATTCTATTGGCTGCTTCGTGCAGACTCTCCTTTCTCATGACGAAGCCACCAGGAATGTGCCAACCGTCCCAGTACTCATCCTTTCGGTAGGTCAGAAGGAATTGGTTTCCTTTTTGGAGGATGAGTTCGATAGCCGGAAGTGGAACCAATTTTTGAATAAGAACCCACACGGGCTTTGGGATAAAACCACTGTCGGTGGTTAGCACTTCCTGAACAAGCTCAGTAAAAAGCTTGATTCTTTCAGGGGTCATTGATTATCCTCCCAGTTTAGCTTAATTGCTGTCTAA